>NZ_WMKA01000099.1 GCF_009711085.1 Cellulosimicrobium composti | reverse complement strand
GTCAGTTCCGAGCCTCCACTGAACCCGGGGCGCAACAACTGGCTACTACTCGCCGCGCCCGATGACCCGGTACTGCTGGGCGCCGTGGCGGTCGCGTACGGCGATGCCGAGGTTGCGGAGTTCGTCTCGGGCGTCCTCGGCGGCGCCGGGACGCTTGTCGGCCAGCGCACGTTGCCGGGCTCGCAGGAGGTCGTGCGTGCGGGCATCCAGCAGCCCGCTGCCGTCGACCCAGGTGGCGAAAGCGTGGTCGTGGGGGTCTCGTGTTCCTTGCCAGGGGTAGTCGAAGCGTTCGAAGGCGTCGCGCAGCCTGTCGACGAGCACCTTGTCGGTATTGACGCGCAGCAGCTCGTTCGTGGCGCTGTCGGTGACGATAAGGTCGCGACCGTCGGTGAACACACCGCCGATGCGTTCACGAGCGACGTAGCGGTTGCTCCCGGCACGGTGCACCGTCACTCCCTCGGGAGTGGTTGTGATGGTGCCGTTCTCCTTCTGCCACTCTTTGGCGAACCAGAACCCGACACCAAGCCCAGCCAGAGTGAGTACCGGGATCGCCCAGACCAGGGGCAGGCCCGCAGCCAAGCGCAGCGGACCGGGTGCGTCACCGGCGAGCCCGAGCAGCCAGGTCACGAGCGGTCCGATGACGAAGGCGGCGCCGAAGCCGAGCAGTGCGCCTGCCGCGTGCATGCCGACGATCCATCGCCGTGGGATCGATACGTTGACGGTGTTCTCAGCCATTAGGTTCCTCCTGGCGGCCTTGCGGAGGGTTGAGGTAACCCAGCACGGTGCGGTGCAACTCGATATGTGGGGAGTGCCCTGGACGGGCGTTGAGATAGGTCGCATCGACGATGGCCTGCAACCAGGCCGCCGTCTCGGTGGCGTCCAGGTCCGGGTCGATGGCTCCCTCGGTGATCCCGCGAGAGATCAGCGCGGCCAGGCCCTCACGTAGGACGTTTGCGGTGCGCCCCACCACGGCGAGCAGCTCGGGGTCATCGCCAGCGCGGCGTAGCAGCTCGATCAGCATGCCCGAGGCCGACGGGTCGGCGGCGTCTCGGGCCAGGGCGTCGAGTACGTCCAAGATCGCCGTCACCGGGTCGGGCGCTTCGACATGACGGGCGATCAACGCCTCGGCGGCAGGCAGGTCACGCTCGAACACCGCCCGGAACAAGGAAGCCTTGTCCTCGAAGTAGTAGAAGACACTGGCCGGACTCGTGCCGACCGCTTTGGCGACCTCCGCGACGCTCGTGCGGTCATAGCCCTGAGCGGCGAACAGACGGCCAGCCTCCACGGCGATCTGCTCCCGCTTCTGCGCGATCCGCTCCGGATCAGCTCGTCTCGGCACCATTCTCCAATCATTACCTGACCAGTCAGTCAAAGAATACGATGGGGGCATGACTCAGGACAACCCACCTGCCGGCTGTGGGGTCCACGTCAAGCAACGCGGTGCCGGCGTAACGCCGCGCTCGCCGCCACGGCGGGCCGGTACGTCACATGCCCACCGCGGACTCAGGGAGTCTGGTCAGGGGTCAGCGGGATCCAGGAGGACAATCCGAGCAGCGCGTGACCGAGCACCGTGGCACTGCGGGCTCGAAAGATCGACGTAAGCTCACCCGCCAACCGCGGCTTCTTTTGGTCGTGCTCATCGGTTCGCAGCGCATTGACACCGGCGGCTCGGATGTCGGCCAGCCACCGGCGACTACTCCGTCACCGACCTCCTCGCAGAAGTCACCGCACGGGGCCTGACCACCGTGGCGACGCCGAAGCGACCCTCCGGGCCGGTAGGGCGCTCGACGTTCGGGGCTGCTGCACGGATCTGTGACATCTCAGATCGCT
>NZ_WMKA01000098.1 GCF_009711085.1 Cellulosimicrobium composti | reverse complement strand
CCCACACGCCCGACCCCTACTGGGAATGGCTCACTGACCCGGCGTCCCAGTGCGCCTGACGAGGATCTGTGCGGGAAGTCCCAGGTCGCTAGAGTCGACTCATGGCGTCGGAGGTAGACAGACATCTCGCCGGGCTCAGAAGCATGGTTGAAAGATCGCGGCAACTAGAGACAGCGGCCCGAGATGTACAGCTCGCCGAGTACGTGCGGCTAGCCGCTGCCGCAGGGGCGAGCGCAGACGATATCGCTGCTGCGGCGGGCCTATCTGTGAACTGGGTGCGATCGGCACTCGGGCTTGCGGACGACGCGCTGCGCGATCGCGCAGGCAAGCCTATTTGGATGTTCTGGACAGGCGATCAGGGCTCCCGCTCCGGCGAGCGGGAGCCCTGAGCAAGAACTGTCCTCAGGCGTTGAGGTCGCAGCCCACGATCGGTTCATCGCGGTCGACGACCGGGCCGAACTCGACCCCCTTGCCGGCCGGCCACACGATCTGCGAGTACTTGCGGTTGCCGGACGACTCGCAGTCCTCGGTATACGTCACGTTCGCCACCCGGCTGTAGCCGAGCCCGTTGTTGCTGCGGATTCGCCCGGTCTCGTTGCTGAAGATGATACACAGCGGTCCGGCGCAGGTACTGCGCAGTTGGTAGTGGATCCACTGTGGGTAAGCGCCCTCAGTGCACGTCTGGGTAGCGCTTCCTTGGAGGTAGTTGCGAACCCGGAGAACGTCACCGAACGAGCCCGCACAGCCGCTCACGAACTGCGGCGTAATCTGCCCCTCAGTCGGTACGTCATTGATCGTCCAGCTACCGTCCTGCTCGAGCACCATCTGCTGCTCGTCGATCGTCTGAACGATCGTTCCGTCGTTCTGAATCTGCACGTCCCCGGCCGCCTCGTCGAGCTTGACCTGGTACCGAAGTGTGTCCATCTCCGCGGTCAGTTCGTCTTGGGTCGCCGGGTCCGACACAGCGTCCGCGGACGCTGGAACCGCAACACCCATGACGAGCACCCCTGCCGCGAGCGACGCTGCCCCCACCAGCGCCCGCGCTCCAGACCATTGCATGACAATCTCCTCTCGGTAGTCGGGGCCGCGGAATGACCCCGGCGAACCCTGTGTAGGCGAACCTGACATGGTGCGCCACACGGCGGTCGCCCAGACCGGTGTTGCCGGAGCAGCCTCACGAGGGCCCGCCGCAGATCTCCGCTGCGCGTCACCGGTCAGCTGCGCCCTGACCGTTGCGCTGGTCAATGACACTGTCAACGACGCAGAAGCCCTGTGGCCCCAAGGGCTAACGAGACTTGCTAAGGGGAACACCAGTTCGAATATGATTGTGTCGTGGGTACTCGTCGACGCCCGCCACCGGGCGGCTGGCCGTCCGGCATCGAGACGGTGCCGATGCGTGACCACGCCGAGGAGGCGCCCGAGCTCGCGCGGCGTGGTGTGCCGATCGTGCGCCCGTCCGAGGGCATCCCGGTGCGCGCGTGGATCACGCAGCGTCAGAGCGGTGAGGCCCGCGTCGACGGCGAGGCCGTCGCGTGGGCCGGTCGCCAGGTCCACGTGCGCTACATCTCCCGTGAAGGGCGCGAGGGGTGGGTGTGGCTCTGGGCCGACGCCGTCGAGCGTCGCTGAGCGGCACGGCCCTCTACTCGGATTCCTGTCAGACGTTCTCCGTCGCGCACCTGCTCGTAGAGCATGGCGCGCGAGCCCTCGTACGTCACTGCCTCGATCGCGACCTCACGTACCGGACCGTCGGCCGGCTGCCCCAGCTCAGGCAGGCCTGGTACGTGCCGTGGACGATCACGGCCGCTTGTTCGTCTCGTCGCGCAGCTCGACGAGCACGTGCGGGCTCGTCAGCGAGGCGT
>NZ_WMKA01000097.1 GCF_009711085.1 Cellulosimicrobium composti | reverse complement strand
GAGACCCAAAACCTGCCAGCAGCTTGACGCGGGACACCCCCGTCCATGTCAGTGTGTCGCGATACAACTGGCCTCGCCGCGGTTGTGCGGCGCAGCGAAGGGAGCGAGCGTGACCGTGACGGCGGCGGAGGAGTACCGCGAGCATCGGGTGTGGGCGATGCTCGAGTCGAGGACGGCGGAAGTCGCGTCGATGAAGTTTCAGTCCCCGAGTGCTGAGGCGGCGAGGGGCAGAGTTCTTGAAGTGCTGCGCTACGCACAGCGGTCGAAGGCGAACGTCTCGCGTGCACTCCTGAATCTCGGAGCCCTGGACAAGCTGCAAGATTCGCTGAACCGACAGATCCCGTCGGACGATCACAACTTCGAGCACGGCTACTACCGCAGCAATCCGTACGCCGAGTTGACCACGGCAATCCGCGCGCTGCCCGGTCCGCTGCCCAAGGGGATGAAGGACTCCTACATCGAGGCGCTGGACGCCGCCGCTGCCGCACGTCGGGCCGAGCTGGCAGATCTCACCCAGGAGGCACAGCAGCTCAAGTCAGAGATCGCCGCCGAGCGCAAGCAGTTGGAGTCATTGCGCAAGTCGATCGAGGCAAGCGAACAAGCGAACAAGGACTCTCGGTCGCGGATCTCGCAGACTGCTCAGGACGCGCAGACCAACCTGCAGGCCGAATGGGCGTCGAAGCTCGCGGAGTGGGAGGTCGAGCGGGACCGCAAGGACGACGAGATTGACCGACACATCGACGAGAAGCTGGGCCTCCTCGCGTACTCGGCACAGGCTGCGGAGCGCCTGGTCGAGTACGCGGCGGGCCGATTCACAGCCCGGGACTGGGCCGACCGCGCGACGCGGGAACGTCGGCTCGGCTACCGAATGCGGGGCGGCGCCATTGGCGCATTCATCAGTGCAGGAGTTGTCGGAGGGGCACTGGTTCTCGAAGCGATTCAGCGCGACCACGGGTTGGACCTCGGCGGGAGCCTCCTGCGGGTTTTCGTCGTGGGCGCGATCACGGCGCTCGGGTTCTACCTGTCACGAGAGTCCCGTCGGCATCTGGACGAGGCCGACTCTGCCGAGGAAGTCGCCGCGGTTCTTCAGGCGCTTGAGCCGTACTACGCAAGTGCTGACGGCGAGGTTCGCACCGGGGCGCGAAGCAGCGTAGGCGAAATGCTCTTCGTCCGGAACATCCAATCACGGTTCGCGGCACGCGATGCGTCGAAGCACAACGGCATGGACAACCAGCAGCTGAACGAGTTGATCGAGACGCTGACGAAGAGTGCCGACCTTGCGCGGAAGTCGTCGAGTTCGTAGAGGCGTACGATCATGATGCGCTCGAAGGCCGGGCCAAGCCACGGGGAGAGCGCCGACAGAGGGTCACTCCGCGGGACCAGGTAGGGAATACTCCCGGCTCCAGTCGTTCTTGCTCGGCCCCGCTCGTCCGCTCTACCTCAGTATCCGCGCAGGTCAGCCGGCCTGCTCGGCCCAGATCGGCTTTCGTCAGGCTGACCCAGAATGGCCCCGATCCCCCCAAGGGGTCGCAGGTTCAAATCCTGTCAGCCCGACACATGGAAGCAGGCCAGAGGGGCATCCTCTGGCCTGCTTCACTTTGCCGTGCATGGGGTCGTCCCGCCGGCACCGGCGCGTCCTAGCGAGTCTGGCTGTGCCGACGGTCGAAAACAGCCCAGGCGACCGAGCGCCGTACCGGCGGATGCCCTCTCGGGCATCCGCTCGGTCTGCTGAGTGTCGGTGCCGCCGACGGTGACCGGGGCAGAGTGACACGAGCGACCTGTCACTGCGGGCAAGCGACGAACTTGCCGATGAAAAACCCGCTCGTCGCGGAGTACCTCGGGGGCGTCGTGCCGGGTTGTGGGTGACTCCGCCTAGAGGCTGTCCCGTATGGGGTGGTTCGGGTGGG
>NZ_WMKA01000096.1 GCF_009711085.1 Cellulosimicrobium composti | reverse complement strand
GAGCACTGTCCACGACGGATTACGGGACAGCCTCTAGAAGGTTGTGTCTACGATCAGCCGCTGGGCTCACACATGAGTCTCGCGCACTCTCGACCGAGTCCGACAGCCACCACGAGATGCTCGGAGGCGTCTGCAGCCGAGCGCAGCGACGTACGGCGCGATCGAGCCATGTCTGTCAGACATGCCTTGCTACACCAGCAGCAAGACGCTATGGTTCTCGCGCTGCGATCCTGCGCCCGATTTAGCACGCAGGACGCTGCGATCACGGCAAGTTACAACAGAACTACTAGGGGGTTTCATGCCGTTGCGCAGAATGGCCGCAGCGACCGTGGCTACGGTGGGCCTGGCGTTCACCGGTGCCGTTAGTGCCGGCGCCAACACCACGGCTGTCGAATCCGATACCACTCCCGACACCGTCATCATTGACGGACGAGAGTTCGGACCCGAGGACGGCCTTGAGGTCGTGGTCGAGCAGTTCGAGGTCGAGACCGGCGCCGGCACGGTCGGCGAAGTCTTCGACACCCCACTGGAGCCCGGCACCATCACGCCGTTCGCGACCTGGGGAAGCAGTTACGCGACCAGCACCGAGACGTTGCAGCTCAAGTACACGGGTCGCGCTAAGGCCGCCGCAAACGTGTACAACGGTAAGCGGATCATTCAGGTCTGCTTCTGGTACACGCGTGGTACCCAGGTTGTCGCCAGCAAGATCTGCTCGAACGCCTCAAGCGACAGCGGATGGCGTGCCGGAGTCGAGAAGTCGAAGAGCGTGTGGGACTCGCTGGTTCCGAACGCCCCCAAGACGATCTTCAACATCAGCACCGCGAGGATCGACCCCAACATCCACTAGTCGGCCCTGTAGGGAGGGGCGGCACGTACGCGCAGTTCACCGTCCCTCCCTATGGCGCCGCTGTCACGAGGCCGTGCCCGCCGTCTCCAGATCTTCATCCGAGACCCACCTGAGGACGTCCCCTGGTTGACACTCGAGGACGCGGCAAATGGCGTCAAGCGTTGAGAAACGAACCGCCTTGGCACGCCCATTCTTAAGGACCGCAACATTAGCCGGAGTGATTCCGATCGCGTCAGCGAAGTCGCCGACCGGCATCTTCTTCTTGGCAAGAAGGACGTCGATATCGATAACGATCGCCACCTAGATCACCTCCGCAAGCTCTTGACGGTTAGTCGCAGCGTTGCGAAGCAACTCCCTCATCACTACCAGCAGGAGCGCGAGCGCTGCTCCGCCCACCAGAGAGCCGACCAACCCGAGAAACACTAGCGGGCCCCCGATCTGTGCCCCGAAAGTGAGATGACCGAACACTGTGGCGGCGAGCGCGGTGACCGCGGACACGCATGCGATCACTAGGTTGACCGATCTCAGCGCGAGCGGATTGAACGCCTGGTCTTTGGAAGCGAGAGTCAGAAGGTGCCATACCGCCACGAGCGCGACCTCAACGATGAGAAGCGCGACGATCGCTATCGCAGAGTATGGCGCGACCAACCCCGCCACTTCGGGGTACTGCACCCCTACCTCGGTCGCGATCAACGGGGCCAGCACGAGCGCCAGGAGCACGCCGGCCGCGACCAGCACGAGCAAGACCCGCAGGGTGTTCACTAGAGTTCGACTCATGCATCGATTGTCGATGTATATCTATCGTTTGTCAATGTGTGCACACCAGGTCCCGAGCTCGGGGTCGCCTCGCTGGCCGTCAGGTCCTCTGCGTGCCTCTCCGACAGACGCGCTGCAGGATGTCGACCGTGGTCGGCCCTGGCCTCGCTAGGACGACGAGGCGGGTCTCGTGGACCACTCCCCGGGGGTTCTCTCCCGCCGCTCTGACACTGCGGAGACGTCTCTCGCTCCTTGTCAGCACCCACATGCGAGACACCAATGGCGGGTGGGCTCGTCACGAACACCAGCGCTGGATGACGCCTGTGCTGCCGTTCGCGGACGCGCTGCGTGTAGGGCTCTCGCGCGGCCTGGTGCGGATGTCGAGCGCGGCGACCCCGATGAGCAAGGAGCCGAGGGCAACCCCCAGGGGCCATCCGGACAGTGGCTCTCGTTCTATGAGCTCGAAGCACGCGAGAAGCGCCGCGAGGCAGACAGCGAACGCGAGGATGAGCCCTGTCAAGGGACGAACCGTGGGCGACCACGGCAGTCCTTTGGGAACCACGCGGCTCGGATCGGCGACATGCTGCAGTACGCGGTCCGTGTGAGCGCGGTCGACGCTCTCCGGCTCGAGGGCGAGTACGTGAGCATCTCCTGCGCTGACCTTGACGTTGCCCACGGTGCCGACGAGCTCATGCGCGGTAGCGACCGCATCGGCGTCGTGCTCGATGCCTAGAGGCTGTCCCGTATGGGGTGGTTCGGGTGGG
>NZ_WMKA01000095.1 GCF_009711085.1 Cellulosimicrobium composti | reverse complement strand
GCGGGAGCGGGCCCGTCACCCGCGGGCGACGAGCCCGAGGACGCGCGCGCCGTGGCGGACGCGCTCGTCGACGCCGAGGCGTTCGCGACGCTGCGGCGCGCGGCCGACGACGCCGCGGTCCGGGTGCGCGACGAGCTCGCCCGGGCGGAGGAGCGCGCGAGCGAGGTCGCGGCCGAGCTGCGCGCCGTCGAGCAGGAGACCGCCGACGTCAAGGCCGAGCTCGCGAGCCTCGCCGACCGCCGCTCCAACCTGCCGCGCACCCACCTGGAGGTCCGGGACCGCCTGTGCGCCGGCGTCGGGCTCGCGCCGGCCGACGTGCCGTTCGTGGGCGAGCTGCTCGCCGTGCGGCCCGAGCACGCCGACTGGGAGGGCGTGGCCGAGCGCGTGCTGCGCGGCTTCGCGCTCTCGCTGCTCGTGCCCGCGGCGCACTACGAGGCCGTCGCGGCGTGGGTCGACCGCGAGCACCTCGGGCTGCGGCTCGTCTACCACCGCGTCCCCGAGCGCGTCGCCGCGGTGCGGACCGCGCCGCGCGAGGACGGCGTCCCGCTCCTCGCCGACCTGCTCGACGTGCGCCGCCTCGACGACGCGCCCGCGCTCACCGCCTGGGTCGAGGCCGAGCTCGAGCGCCGCGCCGACCACGCGTGCGCGCCCGACCTCGACGCCTTCCGCCGCCTCCCGCGCGCCGTGACGCGCGCGGGCCAGGTCAAGCACTCCCCGGACCACCACGAGAAGAACGACACGCGCGCCGTCGACGACCGCCGCGGCTTCGTGCTCGGCTGGTCCACCCAGGCCAAGATCGACGCGCTGCTGGAGCAGGCCGCCGAGGTGACGGCGCGGCGCGACGCGCTCGCCCGGCGCCGGGACGAGGCGGCCGCGGCGCGCAGCGCCCTCCAGTCCCGCTCGGCCGCGCTCGGCCGCCTCGACGTCTACCGCGACTGGGACGAGCTCGACCGCGGCGCCGAGTCGGCGCGCATCGCCGAGCTCGCCGAGGAGAAGCGCCGCCTCGAGCAGGCGAGCGACGAGCTCGGCCGGATCGCGGACCTCCTCGCGGACAACGCCCGCCGCCAGGCCGAGCTCGAGGCCGAGCGCGACCGGGTCGTCGCGACGCTCGGCGCCGACCGGCACGCGCTCGACGAGGCGCGGACCGCGCGGGAGCGGGCGCGCGCCGTGCTCGACGGCGCGGGCGAGACCCTCGACGAGGAGACGTCGGCGGCGCTCGCGGCGGAGTTCGACCGGGAGCTCGGCGCGGTCGGCGGTGCCGACGGGCCCACGCGCGCGGCGGACCTCGACGCCGTCGAGAACGCCGTGCGCTCGCGGCTCACCGCGGAGGCCGAGCAGGCGCAGCGCGAGCGCGCCGACCTCGGGACGCGGATCGCGGGCCAGATGGCCTCGTTCCGCTCCGCGTACCCCGTCGAGACGGCGGAGCTCGACGCGGACGTGCGGTCGGCCGACGGCTACCGGGAGATCCACGACCGCCTCGTGCGCGACGACCTGCCGCGGTTCGAGGCCGACTTCAAGGCGTACCTCAACACGAACGCGATCCGCGACATCGCGGGCTTCGCGGCCGAGCTCGCCAAGCAGGCCGACGTCATCCGGGATCGGATCGACACGATCAACGACTCGCTGCGCGCGATCGACTACAACCCGGGTCGGTACATCCGGCTGGAGATGTCGCGCACACCGAACCTCGAGGTGCGCGAGTTCCAGCAGGACCTGCGCGCGTGCACCGACGGCGACGGGATCCTCGCCGAGGACGACCGCGCGCTCGCGGAGGGCGACGGGTCCGTCGGCGACGGCGCGCTCGCGTACTCCGAGGACCGGTTCCTGCGCGTCAAGGCGCTCGTCGAGCGGTTCCGCGGGCGCGAGGGCATGACGGACCTCGACGAGGCGTGGCGCCGCCGCGTGACCGACGTGCGCAACTGGTTCGTGCTCTCCGCGTCGGAGCGCTCGCGCGCCGACGACTCCGAGCACGAGCACTACTCCGACTCGGGCGGGAAGTCCGGCGGGCAGAAGGAGAAGCTCGCGTACACCGTCCTCGCGGCGTCGCTCGCCTACCAGTTCAAGCTCGACTGGGGCGCGGTGCGCTCGACGGCGTTCCGGTTCGTCGTCATCGACGAGGCGTTCGGGCGCGGGTCCGACGAGTCGACGCGGTTCGCGCTCGAGCTGTTCCGCCGCCTCGGGCTGCAGCTCCTCATCGTCACGCCGCTGCAGAAGATCCACGTCATCGAGCCGTACATCTCCGCCGTCGGGTTCGTGGACAACCCGACGGGCCGGTCCTCGCGCCTGCGCACGCTGTCGATCGCGGCGTACCGCGAGGGACGGCCCGCGGGGGACGCCGCGCCGTCGGCCGCCGACCCGGTGCCCGAGCCGGCGGGACGCTGACGAGGCCGCTCGTCGAGGGCGACGCGGTCGGGCCGTTCTCCCCGCCCGCCGACGTCACCGGGGTGGCGGCGCGGGTGGACGATCTCCGTCGCCGTGCCGGCCGACGCAGCTCACGACGACCCGTACGTCGCCACGTGGGCGGCGTCGGTCGAGGTCTTCCCGACGTCTCTCCCGAACGCACACACACGTCCTCTACGGTGGAGGGATGCCCTCCGACCACGCCCCGACCCGACCGCTGACGACCAGCGGCGGGACGGGAACGCGGCCGCTCCCGGCGACGCCGCCGGTCCCGCCGCCCGCACCCGGCGCGGCCGCGCCGACGTCCCCGCAGCCCGCTCCCGCCCCGTCCCCTCCCGTTCCGTATCCGCCGGCCCCCGCCGGGCAGGCGTACGCCGCGCCGTACGCGCCCGGACCGGCGGGAACCGTCGGACCGGGCGGACCGGCACGGTCCGCCGGGGGACCGGCCGCGGCGCCGC
>NZ_WMKA01000094.1 GCF_009711085.1 Cellulosimicrobium composti | reverse complement strand
CACCCCGGCACCGACGGCGCCCTCGCCCAGGCCATGGACCACGTCATCCTCACCGAGTTCCACGTGCGCGACCGTGCGCCCCGGTTCCTCGACTACATGGCGCGGTTCACCGACGCGCCCTACCTCGTGACGCTCGAGCGCCGCGGCGACGCGTACGTGCCGGGGCGCTTCCTCACGGCGGACCGGCTCGCGGGCACGCCCGCGGCGGACCAGGCCGGGACCGTCAACGCCGCGTCGAAGACCGTGATCCTGTCGCGCGAGGGCGACGTCGTCGTGCCCAACGGGTCGCTCGGGCACCGCTACGGCGACCCCGGCCGCTGGAACCTCGACCTCGAGGGCGTCGAGCCCGCGCTGTCGGTCGCCGACCTCGCGGACGGCCCGGCGGGCGACCCGGTCGCCGTCGACCTCCCGCGCTTCGACCTCGCACCGCAGGAGGGCGCCGAGCACCAGGGCGGTGCGGGGTCCGTGCGGCGCGGCGTCCCGACGCACCGCGTGGGCGAGCACCTCGTGACCACGGTGTACGACCTGCTCCTCGCGCAGTACGGCGTGAACCGCCCCGACCTCGGCCTGCCGGGCACGTGGCCCGCGGGCTACGACGACCCCGCGACCCCGGGGACGCCGGCGTGGCAGGAGGAGATCACGGGCGTCCCCGCCGTCGCCGCGGCGCGCATCGGGCGGGAGTTCGCGCAGAACGCGCTCGACTCGGGCGGCCGGTCGATGATCATCATGGGCGCGGGGACCAACCACTGGTTCCACTCGGACACGATCTACCGCACGTTCCTCGCGCTCGTCACCATGACGGGCTGCCAGGGCGTGAACGGCGGCGGGTGGGCGCACTACGTGGGCCAGGAGAAGGTCCGCCCGATCACCGGCTTCCAGCAGTACGCCAACGCGGCCGACTGGGTGCGGCCTCCGCGCCTCATGATCAGCACGGCGTTCTGGTACCTCGCGACGGACCAGTGGCGCTACGACGGCCTGCCCGCGGACGCGCTCGCGTCGCCGCTCGCCGCGGGGAAGCTCTCCGGTCGCACGACGGCGGACACGCTGGTGGAGTCCGTCCGTCGCGGCTGGACGCCGAGCTACCCGACGTTCGACCGCAACCCCCTCGACCTCGTCGACGAGGCGGAGGCGGCCGGCAAGGACCCGGTGCGCCACGTCGTCGACCAGCTCTCCTCGGGCGAGCTGGACTACGCGTGCACCGACCCCGACGACCCGGCCAACTTCCCGCGCGTCCTCACCGTCTGGCGCGCGAACCTGCTCGGGTCGTCGGGCAAGGGCAACGAGTACTTCCTGAGGCACCTCCTGGGCACCGACGCCGCGGTGCGCGCCCCCGAGTCCGGCCCGGACCGGCGCCCGCGGGACATCGCGTGGCACGACGAGGCACCGCGGGGCAAGCTCGACCTGCTCGTCACGGCCGACTTCCGGATGACGTCGACGACGCTGTTCTCGGACGTCGTGCTGCCGGCCGCGACCTGGTACGAGAAGCACGACCTGTCCTCGACGGACATGCACCCGTTCGTGCACTCGTTCAACCCGGCGATCAACCCGCCGTGGCAGACGCGCACCGACTTCGACATCTTCCACACGATCGCCCGGCGCATCTCGGAGATGTCGGTGACGCACCTGGGCGTGCGCAAGGACGTCGTGGCCGTGCCGCTCGCGCACGACACGCCCGACGCCATGGCCACGCCCCACGGCGAGGTCCTGCCGCAGGACGAGCTCGTGCCCGGCGTGACGATGGCGAGGCTCGTCGTCGTCGAGCGCGACTACCCCGCGCTCGCGGCGCGGCTCGCGGCGCTCGGCCCGCTCACCCAGGAGGCGGGCATGGTGACCAAGGGCGTCGCGTTCGACCCCACACCAGAGGTCGAGCGCCTCGCCGTCACGAACGGCGTGGTCGCCGAGGGCCCGGCGGCGGGCCGGCCCCGGCTGGACCGCGACACCCACGTGTGCGAGATGATCCTCGCCCTCTCGGGGACGACGAACGGGCGCCTCGCCGTGCAGGGGTTCGAGGACCTCGAACGACGCACGGGGCAGCGCCTTGCGGACCTGGCCCGGGACGAGCAGGGCAAGCGCATCACGTTCCCGGACGTGCAGTCGCGCCCGACGCCGGTCATCACCTCGCCCGAGTGGTCCGGCTCCGAGCACGGCGGACGGCGCTACAGCGCGTTCGTCATCAACGTCGAGCGGCTCAAGCCGTGGCACACCCTCACGGGCCGCCAGCACTTCTTCCTCGACCACGACTGGATGGCGGAGCTCGGCGAGCAGCTCCCCGTGTACCGGCCGCCGCTCGACATGCACCGCCTGTTCGGCGACGCGCGCGTCGGCGACACGTCCCCCACCGGCGCGCACGGCTCCGAGGGGCATGCAGAGGTGGCCGTGCGGTACCTGACGCCGCACTCGAAGTGGTCGATCCACTCCGAGTACCAGGACAACCTCTTCATGCTGTCCCTCTCGCGCGGCGGCCCCACGATCTGGATGAGCCCGCAGGACGCGGAGAAGATCGGGGTCGCGGACAACGACTGGATCGAGTCCTACAACCGCAACGGCGTGGTCGTGGCGCGGGCCGTCGTCTCGCACCGCATGCCCGAGGGCACGGTCTTCATGTACCACGCCAAGGACCGGACCGTGGACGTGCCGCGGTCGGAGACGTCCGGGCTGCGGGGCGGCATCCACAACTCCCTGACCCGCGTGCTGCTCAAGCCCACCCACCTCATCGGCGGCTACGCGCAGCTGTCGTACGGCTTCAACTACATCGGCCCGACGGGCAACCAGCGTGACGAGGTCACGGTGATCCGCCGGAGGTCTCAGGAGGTGACCTACTGATGAAGGTCATGGCGCAGATGTCGATGGTGATGAACCTGGACAAGT
>NZ_WMKA01000093.1 GCF_009711085.1 Cellulosimicrobium composti | reverse complement strand
GCCGAGCACTGTCCACGACGGATTACGGGACAGCCTCCAGGGGGACTTCTTGAAGAACCGAATCAGACCTGCTGCCGTTGGCGTCCTCACTGCTTCGTTCCTCGTCGTCGCGTCGACGCTCCCCAGCGCCGCGACCAGTAACGAACGCGACGACGCCGGCGGTGAGCTGACCTTGACGACACGGCTCGGCGAGGTCGCACCCGTGTGGGACCTGGAAGAGATCGAGTACATCAACAGCGTGCAGACGAAGCTGCGCGACGTCGATGGCTTCGGGACGATCCGCGTCGACGAGGCGGACCGATCCGTGACGGTCACCTTCAAGGGCGAGGCGCCCGCCGAGCTCACCGGGCTCGTCGACGCCGCTCCCACCGATCTCCGGGTCGACGTCGAGGCCGCACGCTACTCCGCTCGGGAGCTCCAGGACGCGCTCGAGGCCGTGATCGCGGCCCCGAGCGCACAGGAGAGCCTGACGGGGGTCTACACAACCGACGAAGCTGTCGTCGTCGAGGTTGATCCCGGATCGGCGGCCAGCAAGAGCGCGCGGACGTTCGAGTCTCGGCTGGAGTCGGAAATCGCGGCGGTCGGCGCGAGCGTCCCGGTCGAGATCGTCCCGAGCCCGCAGAAGGTGCCCGCATCCCGCTTCGGTCACGGCGGCCCCTGGGTCGGAGGAGCGCTGTACCAGACGAATGACTCTGGCGGAGCCTGCTCCACCGGGTTCGCGGGCACCTCGACGGTCAACTCCTCCCTTCAGGGGATCATCACTGCCCACCACTGCACGGTCGACCAACCGGCGAGCTACACCTACAAGCACTTCACGCGTGACCTGGGCAAGCGGATCTATCACCACACCCCCGGGCCACCTCAGCACCAGGGGTTCAACACCATCGCTGACGCGTCCTTCATCGAAACGCCCGACGGCTCGGTCGGTGCTGTCTACATCGGTGGTGTGAGCGATCCTGACGGCCTGGCGATCATGGGAACCTACGCCAGCCCGCCTCAGGGGCAGTCGATCTGCTATTCGGGGGCGTTCTCGGCGGGCGTGACCTGCGGTCACAACGTCGTGCACACCAACTACTTCTGGCGGCCCTACAGTGGCGCAAACTTCCTCTACGGGCCTCAGTTCCGGACCAGGCACATCACCGGGAACGCGACGATCGGCCAGGGCGACAGCGGCGGACCCGCCTTCGTCGCCGTCAACTACGACGGCCACATCGTCGGCGTGGCGGCCGGCATCATCTCCGGCATCGACCAAGGAGACGATGCCACCAACCTCGCGTGCGTCGGGCTCCTTCCCCCCGGAAGGCTCTGCAGCGACGTCGCGATGGCACAGTCGTTCTACACCGCGTACTCGGCCATGCCCATCCAGGTGAAGACCTGGACCGGGGGGAGTGTCCGATGAACGGTGGGCGGGCCACGGCGTTCCTTAGTTGCTCGAGGGGTTGATGCGCCCCTCGAAGGTGATCGCGAACGCGTTCAGCGCGGCCTTCCACCGGATGACCCATCGTGCCCGACCGCGGCCGGTCGGGTCCAGGGACCGGGTCACGAGGTAGAGACACTTCAGCGCTGCGGCATCGTTCGGGAAGTGCCCACGGGCGCGGACCGCGCGCCGGTAGCGGGCGTTCAACGACTCGATCGCGTTCGTCGTGCAGATGATCTTGCGGATCTCCACGTCGTAATCCAAGAACGGGATGAACTCGCCCCATGCGGACCGCCACAGCTTGACCGCGGCCGGATACTTGCCGACCCACTCGTCTGCGAACTCGTCCATCCGGACCTCGGCCTGCTCGGCGTTCACGGCTGTGTAGATCGGCTTGAGGTCGCGGGCCATCTTGTCCCAGTCCTGTCGGGCGGCGTAGCGGAACGTGTTGCGGATCAGGTGGATCACGCAGGTCTGCACCTGCGCCAGCTCCCACACGGTCGTGATCGCGTCCGGCAAGCCCTTGAGACCGTCGCAGACCGCGATGCACACGTCGCCCACGCCGCGGTTCTTGATCTCGGTGAGCACGTTCAGCCAGAACTTCGCGCCCTCCCCGCCGTCGCCGGCCCAGATCCCGAGGATGTCGCGTTCCCCGCGGGTCGTGACACCGATGACGACGTAGAACGGCTTGTTCGTGACCTGCCCGTCGCGAACCTTGACCACGAGGGCGTCGATGAAGATCACGGGGTAGACCTCGTCCAGCGGCCGGGTCTGCCATTCGGCCATCTCGGCGACGACCTTGTCAGTGATCCGCGAGACGGTGTCCTTGGAAACGCTGGCACCGTAGACCTCGGCGAAGTGCGCGCTGATCTCCCCGGTCGTGAGCCCCCGTGCGGTGAGGGACAGCACCAGCTCGTCGACACCGTTCAGGCGCCGCTGCCGCTTGCGAACGATCGTCGGCTCGAACGACCCGTCACGGTCGCGAGGCACGTCGAGCTCCACCGGACCGATCTCCGTCAGGACCGTCTTGGACCGGGTGCCGTTGCGCTCGTTCGACCCGGTCTTGGCGGCACGCTCACCGGGCGGGTAGCCCAGATGCTCGGTCAGCTCCTCGTCCAGCGCGGTCTCCAAGACCTGCTTCGTCAGGCCGGTCAACAGCCCGTCCGGGCCGACCAGATCGATCCCCGCCGCCTTCGCCTGCGCCACCAGCTGCTGCGCCAGCGCCTGCTTCTCGTCCCCGTCGAGCGTCACGGGCTCGATGATCTCGGTCATCCTGCCTACTTCCCGCCAAGCCTGTGCTCGGCGTGTCAGGCCGAGACCCACCCACCGTTAATCAGACAGACCCGGACCGGGCCGCTCTCGTGATCGAGTAGGCAACGGGGACGTGTCGTCCCGTCGGTACGGTGTGCCCCTGGCCAGTCGATCCGGCCAGGGGCACATGCGTGTCTGAACGCTCTTCTGCCGTGAGGGCCGTTCCCCAACGACAGCAGCAACGAGAAGCCCGGGTCGCCGGGTCGGTGCAATCGTCCGCTGGAACGTAGGTCATCTCTCGCCGCTTCGGCGGGTGTGAGGTCAATGTGTCCCGCGTCAAGCTGCTGGCAGGTTTTGGGTCTC
>NZ_WMKA01000092.1 GCF_009711085.1 Cellulosimicrobium composti | reverse complement strand
CACCCCGGCACCGACGGCGCCCTCGCCCAGGCCATGGGCCACGTCATCCTCACCGAGCACTACGCGCAGCGCCGCACCCCGCAGTTCGCGGAGTACGCGGCGCGTTTCACCGACCTCCCGCACCTCGTCGTCCTCGACGAGCACGACGACGGTTCGGGGTCGGGCGCGGCGTACGTGCCCGGGAAGTTCCTCACCGCGGCCGACCTGCCCGACGGCGTCGGCCGCCCCGGCGACGACGACGCGGGCTCGGCGAACGCGCGCTTCAAGACCGTCGTGCTCGACGCGGACGGCACCCCGCGCGTCCCGCACGGCAGCCTCGGTCACCGCTACGGCGAGGCCGACGCCGGGCGGTGGAACCTCGACCTCGGCGACATCGACCCTCTCCTGTCCGTCGCCGACCCGCACGGCGTCTTCTTCCGGAACCCGACGGCCGCGCAGACCGACGGCGGGACAGGCACCGGGGCGTACGAGACCGTCGCCGTCGGGCTGCCGCGGTTCGACCTCGACCCGGCGCCGGGCGACGACGCGGGCGCGCACCTGGGCGGTGCGGGCGTCGTCGTGCGCGGCGTGCCGGCGCGGCGCGTCGGCGGGCGGCTCGTGACGACGGTGCTCGACCTGCTGCTCGCGCAGTACGGCGTGAACCGCCCGGAGCTCGCCCTGCCCGGCGAGTGGCCCGCGGGCTACGACGACCCCGCGACGCCCGCGACGCCGGCCTGGCAGGAGCGGTTCACGGGTGTCCCGGCCGCGGCGGCGGAGCGGATCGGGCGCGAGTTCGCGCAGAACGCGCTCGACTCGGGCGGGCGCTCGATGATCATCATGGGCGCCGGGACCAACCACTGGTTCCACTCGGACACGATCTACCGGGCGATGCTCGCGCTGACGACGCTCACCGGCTGCCAGGGCGTGAACGGCGGCGGCTGGGCGCACTACGTGGGCCAGGAGAAGTGCCGCCCCGTGACGGGGTGGGCCCAGTACGCGGGCGGTCTCGACTGGTCGCGACCGCCGCGCCAGATGATCGGCACCGCGTTCTGGTACCTCGCGACGGACCAGTGGCGCTACGACGGCCTGCCCGCGGACGCGCTCGCGTCGCCGCTCGCGCAGGGCCAGTTCTCAGGCCGCACGACGGCGGACACGCTCGTGGAGTCGGCACAGCGCGGCTGGATGCCGAGCTACCCGACGTTCGACCGCAACCCGCTCGACCTCGTGGACGAGGCCCGCGCGGCGGGCAAGGAGCCGGCGCAGCACGTCGTCGACGAGCTGAAGGCCGGGACCCTCCGGTTCGCGTGCGAGGACCCGGACGACCCGGTGAACTTCCCGCGCGTCGTCACGGTGTGGCGCGCGAACATCCTGGGCTCGTCGGGCAAGGGGAACGAGTACTTCCTGAGGCACCTGCTGGGGACGGACGCGGCGGTCAACGCCGCGGAGTCCGCCCCCGAGCGGCGCCCGCGCTCGATGACGTGGCGGGACGAGGCGCCCCGGGGGAAGCTCGACCTGCTCGTGACCCTCGACTTCCGCATGACGTCGACGACGCTGTTCTCGGACGTCGTGCTGCCGGCCGCGACCTGGTACGAGAAGCACGACCTGTCCTCGACGGACATGCACCCGTTCGTGCACTCGTTCAACCCGGCGATCAACCCGCCCTGGCAGACGCGCACCGACTTCGACATCTTCCACACGCTCGCGGGGAAGGTGTCCGAGCTCGCGGTGACGCACCTCGGGGTGCGGGAGGACCTCGTCGCCGCGCCGCTCGCGCACGACACCCCGGACGAGATGGCGGTGCCGCACGGCGCGCTCACCGACGCGGGGCAGCCGGTCACCGAGCGGGACCTCGTGCCGGGCGTGACGATGCCGAAGCTCGTGGTCGTCGAGCGCGACTACCCGGCGTTCGCGGCGCGCATGGCCGCGCTCGGCCCGCTCACGGAGAAGGCCGGCATGGTGACGAAGGGCGTGCAGTTCTCGCCCGCGCCGGAGGTTGCGGACCTCGGCCGGCGCAACGGGCTCGTGCCGGACGGACCCGCCGCGGGCCGCCCGCGCCTCGACCGCGACACGCACGCGTGCGAGATGATCCTCGCCCTCTCGGGGACGACGAACGGCCGCCTCGCCGTGCAGGGGTTCGAGCACGTGGAGCAGCGCACGGGCACGCGGCTCGCGGACCTCGCGCTCGACGAGCAGGGCAAGCGGGTCACGTTCCCGGACGTGCAGTCGCGCCCGACGCCGGTCATCACCTCGCCCGAGTGGTCCGGCTCCGAGCACGGGGGCCGTCGGTACTCGGCGTTCGTCGTCAACGTGGAACGGCTCAAGCCGTGGCACACGCTCACGGGTCGGCAGCACTTCTACCTCGACCACGACTGGATGATCGAGCTCGGCGAGCACCTGCCGGTCTTCCGCCCGCCGCTCGACATGCACCGGCTCTTCGGCGACTCGCCGGTCGTGGGCGACACGTCGCCGTCGGGCTACCCGGGGGCGAGCGGCCACGCCGAGGTCGCCGTGCGGTACCTGACACCGCACAACAAGTGGTCGATCCACTCCGAGTACCAGGACAACCTGTTCATGCTGTCGCTCTCGCGCGGCGGGCCGGGCATCTGGATGAGCCCGGCCGACGCGGCGAAGATCGGCGTCGCGGACAACGAGTGGATCGAGGCGTACAACCGCAACGGCGTCGTGGTGGCGCGCGCGATCGTCAGCCACCGCATGCCCGAGGGCACGGTCTACATGTTCCACGCGACGGACCGCACGATCGACGTCCCGCTCGCCGAGACGTCGGGCCTGCGCGGCGGCATCCACAACTCGCTCACGCGCATCCTGCTCAAGCCGACGCATCTCGCGGGCGGGTACGCGCAGCTGTCGTACGCGTTCAACTACCTCGGTCCCACGGGGAACCAGCGCGACGAGATGACCGTCATCCGGCGCCGGAGCCAGGAGGTGCGGTACTCGTGACCGGGTCAGGGGCAGCAGGCGGCCGCGGGCCGACCGGCCGGGAGGGGGTGGCGTCGTGCGCGTGATGGCGCAGATGTCGATGGTGATGAACCTGGACAAGT
>NZ_WMKA01000091.1 GCF_009711085.1 Cellulosimicrobium composti | reverse complement strand
CGGCAACCGCGCTACACCACTATCGGGGACTCAACTCAGACTTCCTGTTCCATTACGGCGACGTGGGTTCCCGAGGTGTCAGTCGATGGCTCGATCTCAGCTCGAAGTTTGAGCGGGCGCTGACGCCGCTCGTGGGTCTTCTAGGGCTGGCAGGCGCGTCCCTGGACGCGCGCATCGCGCAGGTCAGCATCGGCTTCGAGATGCTTGGCTACGACCTGCTCATCGAGGCAGGGGCGAGCAAGACGAAGGCCAAGGACGCGGCATTTGTCGGCCAGGTTGGCGCGGTAGCAGAAGCAGTTGAGGGTGTGCTCCCGTTCTCGGCCAGCGAGTTCTCCGATCGACTCCGTCGCACCTATGTGAGCGTGAAGCACGCGGACAAGGCGCGGTCCGACCCGCTGGAGATGTACCTCGCGTACCGGCAGTCGATCCAGATCTTCCGCTCCTGGGTAGCGCTCAGGCTCGGTGTGCCCAAGGCGCGACTCAAGACGGCGCTCGAGCGTGATCCGATCACCCAGCACATCCATCAGATCTCGCGTGAACTCGAGCAGGGCAGAATCCCCGCGCTGCGGTGACTCGGCAACGACCGAGGGCCTCGACGCGTACGCCTATTGGGGACTTGAGCCGAGGCGATGCCTGCGCCTGGCGAGCCCGCACGCTACCGGCGCGTAACGGCTCGATCGTACGTACTTGGACGGCACTGTCCGGATACAACGTAGTCTCGGCTCGTGTCTGCAGCCGACGAGATGAGCCAGCGCGGAGGGTGGGTGACAGAGACTGACGTGTCGGCGTGGGCCGTCATTCGCGACGAGCCCGGCGGACGTGACCCGAACAAGCGATGGGTCGCTCCCGACGCGGACTCACCGCGACACGAGCACTGGTTGTGGAAGTCCCGGCAGCCAACTGGCGGAGGCGAGGAGTCCGCGCTTACGGACTGTGCCGAGGTCGCCGTCTCGCTGCTCGCGGCGGCCCTTGGCGTACCGGCTGCCGAGTGTCGGTACGCCGTCTGCGACAACGAACTTGGCTTGATCTCCCGGAACGTCGCCCCGGAGGGCTACAGCCTGAACACAGGGCGGACCTACCTGCCCGAGATCGATGGCTACGTTCGGCTACCTGAAGAGCGCGGAGCAGCTGGGGCCGGTCGGATGCGACTCGATCAGGGCTACACGATCGAGGCTGTCGAGGCTGTCCTTGAGGCTGTAGAGCCCCCGCCCGGGGTGGTCGGCTTCACTGCCTTCGGCGTCTTCGCCGGCTATTTGGTGCTGGATGCACTCGTGGGGAACAGCGACCGACACCCCGGCAACTGGGCGCTTCTGGAGTCGAGCGACGGAACGCGACATCTGGCACCGACGTACGATCACGGCACAGCCCTTGGCGCTGGCCTTACCGATCGGAACCGCCAGACCCGCGATCCCGTAGCGTTCGCTCGCAGGGGTCGAGCAAATCCGTTCACGCCCGCGCGGCAGTCGCTGGTAGACCTGGCACTCGATGCGATCCGCAGGGCTGATGCACGCGTCTGGCTCGAGCGTGTCGGTGCGCTGGACGAGGACCTCGTCGGAGCGACAATGGAAGCGCCCGGCGGACGCCTGTCAGTGGGTGCGGCTATGTTCATGAAGCAGGTCGTACTTGAGAACCGGAGGAGGCTGTGCGATGGCAACCCTGCTTAAGACTGACCAACTGCTCGTCACGCGCCAGGACCCAGTCACGCGCCAGTTTGCTCGGGTCGGCACGCTGTCGTTTGACGGTACGACGTACACGTTCAGGTACGACTCGGGCGCGAGGCGACCGCTACCGGGGCTTCGAATCGGCGCAGAGCACCGCAGCGCGACGCTCTTTCCGATCTTTGCAGAGCGCGTCATCGATCCTCATAGGCCCGAACGTTTCGAAACATTGGAGCACCTTGGCCTGCCTCGAGAAGCTGGCCCTTTTGAGGTCCTTGCCGTCTCTGGTGGCGGCAGAACGGGTGACACCTATGAACTCACTCCACTGCCGCAACGCGGCGAAGTCGACCTGCCCTTCCTTGTGCATGGAGTGCGCCACCTGACAAGCAGCGAGCGAGCTTCGATCGATCGCCTCGCCCATGGAGACCGACTCGCGCTCCGTTTCGAGCCAGAGAACCCGGTCAACGACCGTGCGCTGCTCGTGACCCAAGACGGAGGCCGTCTCGGATATGTCCCAACGCCTCTGCTCGACTACGTGCACGAGATCATCAAGGGTGACCATCAGTTGGTCGTCGAGAGGGTCAACCCTCCAGAGGCGGGACTTCACATGCGCCTGCTGGTCCGGCTGATCGGGCGCTACGAAGGCTGAGGTTGCTGGTCGCGCTCTGCTCGCTTGCCTGCCCTCCCCCCTCGATTTGCCCTGGCAAGTCGAGCGGGGGGATCTGCCGCCTTGCAAGCCATATTTCACGGTGCGCGCGACACGCCCGGGATCGCGCAAAGAACAGCGGCGTGTCTGCGAAATCTAGGCCGCACGTCGACATGTATGCGTCTGTCTGTGTGTCGACCTGCGGCCTACTTTTCACAGCCGGACGCGCATCTTTCATGAGCGCGGCTTCATTGGTATGTAAGACTTGCGGAAGTCAGCGTCTTGTCGCCGGGCTTGAGTGCCTGAAGCAGGCTGCATGACGTGGTGCCGGACGCTCCTCCGGGCCCCACCGTCGTACGGGTGCTGGGAGGCATGCATTCCTGCTGGGCGGCGTCTCGCCCGGCCGCTAACGGTGACGCTGATCTCATACTGACGCGGCGGTGACGGCTGGCCCGGCGGGTTGCGCCGAGCGTCGGCGAGAAATGCACCGCGGATTCGCTCAGCCGGTGACCTCGATCGCCGCGAATGGGTTCTTCGCGCAGCTCACGTGAGGGTCGAGTTCGCAGATCGTCGGCGCGCCCTGCAGCCGCACGGAGACCTCCGCACCGCCCACGGGAATGTCGTCGGGCAGCCGGACGGTGCCCTCGGCAGCGCCGTCGTCAGCGGGGTCGAGGAGCCCGAGGGACGCCTGGAAGTGCCACTGCTCCTGGGACTTGTCGAGGATGTCCGGCGTCACCAGGACCTCGTAGCGCGCCCGCTCCGGCATCCGCGTCTCGCATTCGGGGTTCTCGGGGATCGCAATCTGCAGTTCTGCGCCGGGCGGCGCGGCCGGCGGTGTGATCACCGGGTCGCCCGGCATGCAGTACGCGGTCTGCGCGCCGATAACGCCGCACCCCGACAGCGCTGGAACCGCCAGGACCAGCACCGCACCACAGACCCATCGGGAGCCCGTAGCAATCACGACAGTAGGCTAAGGGACCCGGTGAGGCGGCGAGCCAAGGTGCACCTACTCTTCTCAACCACGACGACACGCCCGAGATCGAGAAGAGTGCAGCGGGCGTGTCCGCGAACTGTGCGCTGCACGTCGACAGTCTGTGAGGTGTTCTCACCAGGACGGATGAGGTGACCAGCG
>NZ_WMKA01000090.1 GCF_009711085.1 Cellulosimicrobium composti | reverse complement strand
TCCGCGCTCGACCCCGAGCTCGTCGGCGAGGTGCTCGACCTGCTCGCCGAGCTGCGCGCCGAGGGCCGCACGATGCTCGTCGCGACGCACGAGATGGGCTTTGCGCGCCGTGTCGCCGACGAGGTCTGCTTCCTCCACGAGGGCCGCGTCCACGAGCGCGGCACGCCCGAGCAAGTGCTCGGCGACCCGCAGCGCGAGCGCACGCGCGCGTTCCTCCGCCGCCTCCACGCCTGACCCCGCACCCCGCCGAACACGGGGTTGGTGTCGTTCTGTCGCCCAGAACGACACCAACCCCGTGCTCGGCCGCGCGCAACCTCGTGCTCGCCGCTGTGCTCCGCTGTGCGCCGATCGTGGGCGTCCCGGGCTCGTTCTGAGCGGGGCCGTCGCGGTCCTGGGAGAGTGGGGCGCATGGTCAACCGCCTCGCCGACGCCGTGAGCCCGTACCTGCGCCAGCATGCCGACAACCCGGTCGACTGGTACCCGTGGGGCGCCGACGCGTTCGCCGAGGCGCGGCGCCGGGACGTGCCGGTCATGGTCTCGGTCGGGTACGCGACGTGCCACTGGTGCCACGTCATGGCGCGCGAGAGCTTCTCCGACCCCGAGATCGCCGCGCAGCTCGCGCGCGGGTACGTGGCGGTGAAGGTCGACCGCGAGGAGCACCCGGACGTCGACGCGAGCCTGCTCGCCGCGGCGAGCGCGTTCACCCCGGACCTCGGGTGGCCGCTCACGGTGTTCACCACGCCCGACGGCGCCCCGTTCTACGCGGGCACGTACTGGCCGCCCGTGCCCGTGGCGGGTCGCCCGGCGTTCCGGGACGTGCTCGACGCCGTCGCGCAGGCGTGGGAGCAGCGGCGCGACCAGGCGGTCGAGACCGGGGAGACGATCCGCGCCGCGCTGCGGGACGCGGCCGCGGGGCGCCGCACGGGGGTGCCGCGCGCGGCGGCGACGCCCGGTGCCGAGGTGCCCGGCACGCGCGCGCAGGACGGGCCGGTCGCCCGGCTCGCGGACCACGCCCGCACGGTGGTCGACCGGCTCGAGGCCGCGGAGGACCGCGTGCACGGCGGGTTCGGCGGCGCCCCGAAGTTCCCCGTCGCGCCCACGCTCGAGCTCCTGCTCGACGTCGCGGCGTCCTCGGTCGTGGACCCCGAGGTCGCGCGGCGCGCGCTCGTGCTCGCCGGGCGCACGGTCGACGCGATGGCCGCGAGCCCGCTGCGCGACGCCGACGGCGGGTTCTTCCGCTACGGCACCCGCCCGGACTGGTCCGAGCCGCACTACGAGCGGATGCTCTACGACAACGCGCAGCTCCTGTCGGCGGCGACGACGCTCGCGGTCCTGCGCCGCACCGGCCCCGCGGAGGCCGCGCTGCGCACGCCCGCCGCCACCCCGGGCGCGACCGACCCGGGGGACGCGACGGCCCGGGTCGCGGCCGACGTCGGGCGCTTCCTGCTGCGCGCGCTGCGCCTGCCCGGCGGCGCGTTCGCGAGCGCCCAGGACTCGGAGTCCGTCGTCGACGGCGAGCGCGTCGAGGGCGGCTACTACCTTCTCGCCCCCGCCGACCGCGAGCGCCACGACCCGCCCCCGCTCGACACCAAGGTGCTCACGGGGTGGAACGGGCTCGCGATCGAGGCGCTCGCGCGCGCCGGGCACCACCTCGACCTGCCCGACCTCACCGCCGCGGCGCGCGCCGCCGCCGACCACCTGCTGGCGACGCACGTGCGCGCCGACGGCACGCTCGTGCGCGCCTCGGAGGGCGGCGTCGTGTCCGACGCCGTCGCGACGCTCGAGGACCACGGCGCGTTCGCGTCGGCGCTCCTCGTGCTCGGCGGCCTCACCGGGGACGCGCGGTTCGTGCGCGCGGGGCTGCGGCTCGTCGACGCGACCGTCGGTCCCGACGGCACGCTGCGTCCCCCGCAGGGCACGGACCCCGTGCTCGCCGACCTGGGGCTCGCCGCGGGTGCGGCGGCGGACCCGTCCGAGGGCGCGGTGCCGTCCGGGCCGACGGCGGCCGCGCGGGCCGCGCTGCTCGCGCACCTCGCGACGGGCGAGCCCCGGTACCGGGACGCCGCGCTCGCGCACGTCGCCGCGTCGCCGTCGGCGAGCGAGCACCCGCTGGGCGCGGCCGGCGTGCTGCGGGTCGCCGTCGGGCTCGCGGAGCCGCCCCGCCAGCTCGTGCTGGTCGCGGACCCGGACCTCCGCGACGCCTTCCGCGGGGCCGCGCGGGACTGGTACCACCCGGGCGGGCTCGTGCTCGGCGCGGCGCCCGAGGACGCGGCGGCGCTCGCGGACGACGGCGTCGCGCTGCTCGCGGGGCGCGGCCCGGGCGCGTACCTGTGCGCCGACTTCGTGTGCCGCCTGCCCGCCCGCGACCCCGCGGCGCTCCGGCTCCAGCTCGCCTCCTGAGCCGCGTCCCACGGGTGCGACCCGCGCACCGCGGTCGCATGATGGAAGGGCGGTGCGGCACGAGGAGGAGCCATGAGGGCATCGGTCGGGGACAGGATCGTGACCGCCTCGGGGGTCGTCGGCGGCGCGGTGCGCGACGGGGTGGTGGTCGAGCTGCGGCACGAGGACGGGTCGCCGCCCTACCTCGTCGAGTGGACGGACACGGGGGAGCGCACGCTCGTCTACCCGGGGTCGGACAGCTACGTCGAGCACGTGCCCGGGGCCGAGAACGGCGGCGGGACGGACACGACCAAGGTGTGGCGCGTGCAGGTGAGCGTCGTGGAGTCCGAGGGCCGCACGACGGCGGAGGCCGTGCTCGTCGCGGAGACGCCCGAGCACCTGCGGACGGTCGGCCGGGCGCGGCGCGACCCGCACGACCTGGACGTGCCGCTCATCGGCGACGAGATCGCGGTCGGGCGCGCGCTGCGCCGGCTCGCGGACCGGCTGCTCGACGACGCGGAGTCGGACATCGAGTCCTCGACGGGCGTGCCCGCGCACGTGCACCTGTGACGGCGCACGGCGGGGCAGCGACCGTGCGGGCCGTCGTGCACGGGCGCGTGCAGGGCGTCGGGTTCCGCTGGGCGACGCGCGAGCGCCTGGGCGCGCTGGGGCTCGACGGGACGGCGACGAACCTGCCCGACGGCACGGTCGAGGTGACGGCGTCGGGCGCGCCGGAGGCCGTCGGCCGGCTCGTGTCGTGGCTGCGCGACGGGCCGACGCCGGGCCGCGTGACGCGCGTCGACGTGGACACCGCGCCCGGGGAGTGAGGCGGGGACGCCGCCGGGCGGTGCGCGGCGGCGTCAGGAGTCGGCGCGCGCCAGCACCGACTCCCAGTGCCACGGCTCGGGCACGCGCCCGTCGGGCTCGGCGAAGTCGGGGTGCGTCCAGCCGTACGTCTCGGCGTTCTGCTTGAGCCACTCGTACTGCGGGGTGCCGAACGCCTGCACGCCGCCGCCGAGGTCGACCGCGTAGCCGAGGCCGTGGTTCGAGCAACCGGGCGGCGCGGCGATCGGCGACGAGGGGTCGTA
>NZ_WMKA01000009.1 GCF_009711085.1 Cellulosimicrobium composti | reverse complement strand
CGCGCCCGCCGCGGACGCGCGCGCGGCGACCACCCCGCGGACCGGCACGAACCGCACGCGCGCACCCGGCGCGACGAGCGCCGGGGGGTCCCGGTCGGCGTCGAACATCGGCGCGCCCGTGCGCCCGAGGAGCCGCCACCCGCCCGGGGACTCGCGCGGGTAGACGGCCGTGAGGTCGCCCGCGAGCGCGACGGACCCCCCGGGGACGCGGGTCCGCGGCGTCTCGAGGCGCGGCGCCGCGATGCGGGGGTCGACGCCGGACAGGTACACGAAGCCGGGCGCGAAGCCCCCGAACGCGGCCTCGTACTCGCGCCCGGCGTGCCGTGCGACGACCTCCTCGGTGCTCGTGCCCGCCCACCGGGCGACGTCGTCGAGGTCCTGCCCGTCGTACTGCACGGGGATCTCGACGAGCGTGCCCGCCGGTGGGGCGTCGTCGTCCCCCGCGCGGCGTACCGCGTCGCGCGCCCAGGCGAGCGCCCGACGGACGTCGCCGGGGGCCGCGCAACGCACGAGGACGGTCCGGGCCGCGGGGACGACGTCGACCACCCCCGGCGGTACGTCGGCGAGGAGCGCGCGGTGCACCGCGCGCACGGCCGCGAGGTCCGGGAGGTCGACCAGCAGGGCCGTCTCGCCGAACCGGCTCACGGCCCCGTCGGCGCGCGTCACGACGGGCGGACCTCGCGCGCGCCCGTCACCGCGTCCACGAAGGGGCGGACCTCCACCCCGGCCTCCTGGAGCGCCGTCCGCAGCGCCCCGAGCAGCCCGACGGCGCCGGGGGTGTCCGAGTGGACGCACACCGAGTCCGCCTGGACGCGCACCGACGAGCCGTCCGCCGCCTCGACCGTCCCCGTCGTCACCAGCCGGACGACGCGGCGCGCGACCTCGTCCCCGTCGTGCACGACGGCGCCCGGCCGGCCGCGCGGGACGAGCTCGCCGGAGGGGAGGTAGCCGCGGTCCGCGAACGCCTCGCGGACGGTGGGCTGGCCGGCGGCATCCGCGAACCGCAGCACCGCCGAGCCGGGGAGCCCGACGACGGGCAGCGTGGGGTCGTAGGCGCGCACCGCGTCGACGACGGCCCGGGCCTGCGCCTCGTGGTGGACGATCGCGTTGTAGAGCGCGCCGTGCGGCTTGACGTAGCGCACCCGGTCCCCCGCGAGCCGGGCGAACCCGTCGAGGGCCGCGAGCTGGTAGAGCACCTCGTCGGCGAGCTCGCCGGGGTCCACGTCCATGAACCGCCGACCGAACCCCGCGCGGTCCCGATAGCTCACGTGGGCCCCCACCCGCACCCCGCGCGCCGCGGCGTCCCGCGTCACGGCCCGCATGGTGGTGGCGTCGCCGGCGTGGAAGCCGCACGCGACGTTCGCGCTGGTCACGAGCCCGAGCAGGGCCCCGTCGTCGGCGAGGGTCCAGCGGCCGAAGCCCTCGCCGAGGTCGGCGTTGAGGTCGATGCGCGTCACCTGCCCATCATGCCCGGGTCGCGCGGTCGCGGCGGGCACCGTGCGGCCCGTCGTCGCGGCGAGGCGTAGATTCCCCGCATGCCCGACGACCTGACCACCGCACCGCACGCCGTGCGGGTGCGCCGCGCGACGACCGACGACGCGGGCGCCCTCGCCGACCTCGCGGCGGTCACGTTCCCGCTCGCGTGCCCGCCCGGGACGTCGCCCGACGCGATCGCCGAGCACGTCGCCACGCAGCTCTCCCCGGAGCGGTTCCGCGCCTGGGCCGCGAGCGCCGACCGGGTCCTCCTCCTCGTCGAGCCCGACGACGACACACCGGGCGCGGCCGGGGACGCGCCCGTCGGCTACGCGCTCCTGGTGCGCGGCACACCGGACGACCCGGGCGTCGAGGCCGCCGTGGGCCCGGGTGCGGCGGTCGAGCTGTCGAAGATCTACGTGCACCCGCGGGCCCAGGGCACGGGCGTGGCGAGCGCGCTCATGCGCGCGGCCCTGGACGCCGCGCCGACGCTCGGCGAGGGGCTGACCGTGTGGCTCGGGACCAACGTGCTGAACGCGCGTGCCCAGGCGTTCTACCGCAAGCACGGGTTCGCGGTCGTCGGGTCGCGCACCTACGTGGTGGGCGGCGAGGAGCACTCGGACGTCGTCATGGTGCACGGCGCGTCCTGACCGCCGCGCGGGACGCCCGCCGGGGTCGGGCGACGACGCGCGCGGCCGTCTCAGTGGTCGTGGGAGTCCTCGCCGGGGACGTCGAGACCGCCGTCGAGCGAGTCGCCGGGGTGGACGGGGAGGAACACGTGGACGTGCCCCTGTCCCCCGGCGGTCGCGCGCAGGTCGAGCTGGACGGCCGCGAGGCCCCACGTGTCGACGGCGCGCGTGCGCAGCTCGCCCGCGAGCGCGTACAGGTCGGGGGCGGCCTCGGGGGCCGCGTCGGCGGCGAGCGCGACGGCGTCGAGCGCGTCCCCGACGAGCTCGAGCGACGTGAGCATGCCGTTGCGGACGATGTTGTGCTCCGACGAGCCGCTCGCAAGCGCCTCGGTCTCGGCGACGAGCGCGTCCACGTCCGCGCGCCAGGTCGCGACCTGCGCGGGGTCGGCGGGCACCGCGGTCGACCCGTCGACCGGGAGCACCGCGTGCAGCCCGTGGAGGACGGGCACGAGCTCGGTCTGCAGGTGCTGGGCGTGGTCGATCGACGCGACGAGGTTCTCGGCGTCGCGCGCCTCCTCGGCCGCCTCGAGCTCGGCGACCCGCGCCGGGTCCACGGCGAGCCCCTCGGCGGGCTCGCCCGCGTCGCGCGTCAGCGCGACCACGGCCGCGGCCACGACGGCCACGACGGCGAGCGCGCCGAGCACGACGAGCGCGCGGCGCCACGGGTCGAGGCCCACGAACCACCGGCGCGCGCGGACGCGCGCCGGTGGCCGGGGTTCGGGGCGGCCGGCACCACCCCGGTCGTCAGGACGGGAGCGCGCCGCGGACCTCGTCGGCCCGCCCGTGCCCCGGGACGCCCGGGCGTCCCGTGCGGCCGGTCGTGCCGACGACGTGCGTGCTCCGGTGCGCTGTGCCACCTGTCGCTCCTGTCCTGTGGTCGTCCCGCTCGGGTCGCCGGCCCGGCCACGAGGGCCGGGCCGGCGGGCGGCCGGTGACGGGAGCGGGTGCCCGTCACCGGCCCGCCGTCAGCCGCAGCTCACGGCGTCGTACGGCACCTCGATCTCGGTCGTGACGTCGCCGAGCGTCGCCGTGACCGTCGCCGTCCCCGCGTCGAACGCCGCGGCACGCGAGGCGAACGACTGGTAGGCGTTCGCCCCCACCTCGACCGCGTCGAACTCCTTGGAGCCGAACGGCGTGGTCAGGGTGATCGCGACGGGCGCCTCGTCGGCGTTCGTCGCGCGCAGAGCCAGGTACGCCTTGCCCGCGAGGCAGCGGGTGGACGCGGTGACCTCGACGTCGACCGTCGGCTCCGGCTCGGAGCCCGTCGTGAGACGGAACCAGTCGAACGCGACCGTGACGGGCGTCTCCTGCTCCGGGCCGATCGCCATGAGGCCGATCCTCGTCAGCGGCACGTCGTTGGTCACCGGCTCGCCCAGCGGCGTCCAGCTGACCCCGCCGTCGCTGACCCAGGCCTGGTACGTCGTCCCCACCTTCTCGAGGCGCAGGTACCAGTAGCCCGACTCGGTCGAGTCGGCGAGCTCGAGCTGACGGTTGCCGCCGTTGCCGAACTGGCCGCCCTTCTCCGAGACGAGCTCGGCGCCGAGGTCCAGCGCCGTGCCGGGCGTGTTCTTCGCGAGCACGTCGGCCTTGACGTAGTTGTCGTCGTCGCCGTACGCGATGAGCCCCGCGAGCTGCCACCGGTGCACGAGCGGCGCCTTGAACCGCGTCTCGACGACCCAGTCACCCTCCGGAGCGGTCTGGAGGACGAAGTTGCGCGGGTCGTCGTTGTTCCCGGCGTTGATGTCGCCCGGCTGGGTCGTGATGCGCAGCTCGCCGTCGGACACGGCGACCTTCGACCCGTCGTAGCGGACGATCGCGTCCCAGCGGCAGCCGTCGAGGGCGTCGCCCTCGAACTCGTCGCTCGGCTCGCGCTCGCCGTCGTCGGTGCCCGCGCCGGTCACCCGGACGTGGTCGACCTTCGCGACCGTGTCCGCCGTCGCGGTGTCGCCGGCGGCCATGACGCCGAACGTCGCGCCCGCCTTGACGGGCGCGGAGCCCGCCATCGCCGTCCACGCCTCGCCGTCCGCCGAGTACGCGGCCGTGATGGCGGAGCCGTCCGAGACGAGGCGCAGGTGGATCGTCGAGGGGAAGTCCCCCGCGACGTCCGTCTGGCCGTGCCACGTGCGGGACCCGCCCGTCTCGGTCTGGAACTCGAGGAAGCGGGCGCCGTTCTGGTTCTTCGTGAACGCGAGCTTGGTGTACTCGTCGTCGGTCACGTGGACCAGGAGCCCGGCGTGCTGCCAGTGCCGGGCGAGCGGGACGTCGATCTTGGCCTCGAGCGTCCACGCCCCGGCAGGGGCGGGCTGACCGAGGTAGCTGATCGGCCCGGCCGCGTCCTCGTTGATGTCGCCCTGCACGACGGGCAGGACGGCGTGGCCGTCGGCGACCGTGATCGGCGCGCCGTCGGCCTGGCGGACGACCGTCCACCGCGGGTCGAGCGCGTCGCCGTCGAACTCGTCCGACGCCTGCGCGAGGCACTGCGGCGGGGTCTGCTCGCCCGGCTCCTCGGTCTGCGGGTCGTCGTCGAACACGAAGTCCTGGAACTCGACCGCGCTCGTCGCCGTCGTGCTGTGCGCCGTGACGAAGAGGCCCACGTCCTGCACGGACGCCGCACCCGGCAGGGCCTGCGGCTCGCCGATCTGCGTGAAGGTCTCGCCGTCCTTGCTCCAGGACGCCGTGTACAGGTCGCCGTCGCGCACGATGCGCACCCACGCGGGGTAGCTCGTCGTGCTCGCGCTGCTCGACGCCGTGAGCTGCCCGCTCGAGTTGCCGCGCAGCCACTCGAAGCCGCCGCTCGGGCGCATGCCCAGGGCCGCGTAGCCCTGCGAGCTCGAGACCTGCGTGACGTCGTTGCGGACGATGATCCCGGCCTTGGCGGACCCGTTCGAGTTGCCCTGGCTGTTGATCCTCACCGTCGCCGACCAGTTCTCGTCGGCACCCTGCTCGCGGTAGATGGTGGAGTACTCGTTGGTGCCCTGCCACATGTTCGCGCCGCCCGACGTGATGAGGTACTTGCCCTCGGCGAGCTGCTCGAACGTCCCGTTCGCGTTGGTGAAGGTCTTCATGCCCCCGAAGAGGTCGCCGACCTGAGCGAGCACGACGCGGGACCGCGTGTACAGGCCCTTGTCGTTCGTCGCGACCGCGGTGAGCTCGTAGTAGTTGTCCGCCGTGGGGTTCCACGTGGCCTCGTACGGAGCCGTCTCGTCCACGCCGATGGACTCGCCGTCGACGAAGAACTCGACCTGGGTCACCGTGTTCTCGGTGTCGTCCGCCTCCGCGGTGACCGTCATCTCGCCCTGCTCGAGACGGACGCCGGCCTCGGGCGACGTGATCCGGACCTTCGGGCGCGTCGTGCCCGAGACGCCCTTGCCGTCCGCCTCGACGAAGTTGAGGCGACGCTCGCCCTCGCCCGGGAAGACGACGTAGAGCGTGAACGGCTCCATGGGGTCGGTGACGTCGACCGTCACGTCGGTGAACGTGCCGAGGCCCGTCTGCGGGATCTCGGCCGTCCCGAGGAGCTCGCCGTCGGGCGCGTCACGACGCAGCTCGATCGTGCTCTCGGCCGCGGCCGCGACGCGCAGCGTCAGCGCCTGGACGCCGTAGAGGCTCACCGGGTCGTACGACGCCCAGGACCCGTTCGAGCCCGTGATGACGGACCCGCCACCCTCGACGTCCCGGCTCGGGATCGTCGTGGTGCCCTGCGACTCGGCGTGGAACTCCGCCTCGCGCTTCTTCGGGAAGATGAGCGTCGTGTCCGAGCCGGTGAGCGCGGGCACGCCGCCCTCGCCGCCCCGGTCGGTGTACCGCGCGTCGATCACGTAGAAGACGTTCATGTCCTCCCCGTGCCCGCCGCCGAGGCTCGTCGCGACGGTGCCCGTGCGGCCGTGCAGCGGCTCGGACGGGTGCGCGTGCGCGTCGTGCCCGAGGGCCGGCTGGATGATGACCTGCTCGTCGTCGATCTCCTCGCCGTCCGGCGAGTCCTCGGCGTCGGTCACCGACACGTCCCACGTGATGTCGTCGCCGAACTCGAAGAACGAGCCCGTGGGCGGCAGCCCGAAGTCGACCTCGGGACGCGTGTTGCCCACCGTGATCGGGACCGTCGCCGTGCCGACCTTGCCGGCCGGGTCGGTCACCGTGAGGCGGGCGTCGTAGACGCCGTTCTCGGTGTAGGTGTGGCTGGGCGCGGCGGACGTCGAGTCCGTCGTCCCGTCACCGTCGAAGTCCCACGCGTACGTCAGCTCCTCGCCCTCGGGGTCGGTGCTCGCCGTGCCGTCGAACGACACCTCGAGCGGTGCGATGCCGGAGTCCGGCGTCGCGACCGGCTGCGACACCGGCGAGCGCGAGCCCGACACGTAGTCGATGCGGTGCAGGCCCGAGTTCGGGTTGTCGCGACCGAAACCGCCGCCCCAGTCGAGCACGTACATCGCGCCGTCGGACCCGAACTTGGAGTCGATCGGCGCGAGGAACTGCTCCTCGGGCAGGAACGGGTTGACCTTCTCGACGTCGGTCGCACCGGCCCCGGCCTCGGGGTCCTTGAGGTCGATCGTGTACATCTTGTTCCGGGCCCACTCGTAGAAGAAGGCCTTGCCGTCGTAGGACGACGGGAACTTCGTGTCGGAGTCGAGCTCCGGGTCGTACTCGTAGAACGGGCCGCCCATGGGCGCGAGGCCGCCGCCCGCGTTGATCACGCCGGGCACCGACGAGCGCTGGTAGCCGTACCAGAGGTCCGCGGGCTGCGCCGGGGGCAGCTCGGTGAGACCGGTGTTCTTCACCGAGTCGTTGATCGGCGCGTCGCAGTCGAAGAAGTCGCCCACCGTCACCGGGTTCGTCCGGTAGTCGATGTCGCGGAACGGCTCGTTGTCGCCCATGCACAGCGGCCAGCCGAAGAAGCCCGGCTCCTTGATGAGGTTCCACTCCGCGATGCCGGCCGGGCCGCGGTTGGCCAGGTTGTCCGACCCGTTGTCGGGCGAGTAGTCGGCGACGCCGAGGTACCCGGTCTTCGGGTCGATCGTGAACCGGAACGGGTTGCGGAAGCCCATCGCGTAGATCTCGGGCAGCGTCTTCTCGGTGCCCGGGGCGAACAGGTTCCCCTCGGGGATCGAGTAGGTGCCGTCCTCCTCGGGGTGGATGCGCAGGACCTTGCCGCGCAGGTCGTTCGTGTTCGCCGACGTCGCGCGCGCGTCGTGCCACGTGCCGTCGCGCTCCGAGATCGGCGCGTAGCCGCCCGAGGGCTCGGAGTGCGGGTTCACGTCGTCGCCCACGCCGATGTACAGGTCACCGGTCTCGTGGTCGACGAGGAGGCCGCCGCCCGTGTGCCCCGGCTCGTCGGGCAGGCGCCCGGCCGGGATCTCCAGGAGCACCTTCTCCGAGGCCGGGTCGATGACCGTCTCGCCCGGTCCGCCCGAGGTGACCGTGAAGCGCGAGACGCGGCTGAAGAAGTTCGCCGGGTCGGAGTCGTCCGGGCTCGCGGGCGCGTAGTACTGGTACAGGTACCCGTTCTCCGCGAAGTCCTTGTCCAGCGCGATCCCCAGCAGGCCGTCCTCGCCGCCCGAGTACACGGGGATCGTGATGGCGGTCGTGGTGTTCTGCGTGCGCGGGTCGTAGACGCGGATCTGGCCGCGCACGAGCTCGGTGAAGAACACGCGGCCGTCGGGCGCGACGTCCATGCCGAACGGCGCGCTCGTGTTCGTGTCGAGCGCCACCTTCTCGAACGAGCCCCAGTCGGTGCCGCCGCAGTCGCCCTCGACCAGGCCCGCGGCCCACTGCACGCCGCCGACGACGTGCTGCACGAAGTCGGGCTCGTCGGTGTAGTGCGCCCCGAAGTGGCCCATGCCCGTCATCCAGGCCCGGCCGCCGTCGTACGCGCGGCACCACGAGATGGGGTGGTCGTAGCCCATCCTGTTGCCGCCCGGGTCGTACGTGGTCTCGTCCATCGTGGCGAGCACGTGAGCGTTCCCCCGGACGTTCGCCGAGTAGTTGTACCACTCGTCCGCGCGCGTCCAGCGCTGCGGCAGGTGCTCGGTCGACGGGTGCGTGCGGTCCTCGACGCGGACCGTCCCCGGCAGGCCCGGGCTGTTGCCCGTGGCGGCGTGACCGGGCATCAGCGCGCCGATCATGTCGTCCCACCACTGGTAGTCGCCGCGCATGTCGGTCGCGTTGTGGATGGCGACGATGCCGCCGCCCGCCTGCTGGTAGCGCTCGAGCGCGGCCTTCTCGTCGGCGTTCCAGGGGTCGCCCGACGTCTGGAACATGACGAGGGCGTCGTACTGCGCGAGGTCCTCGTCGTTGAAGACGGACGAGTCCTCCGTGTGGTCGGACGCGATGCCGACCTCGGCGAACGCGGCCTCGAGCACCGGGGTGCCCTGCGTGATCGCCTCGGTGTGCCGGAACTGGGTCGTCTTGGTGAAGATGAGCACCTTGTGCTCTTCGTCCGCGGGGACGGGGTCGTCGGCGGCAGTGGCCATCGTGACGGGCGCGAGCGTGAACGCGAGCGCTCCGATGGTCAGTGCCGCGACGGACCGCGCCCTGCGGGGGCGTCGTGCGGTCATCGTGGTGCCTCCAGGGCATGACGTGCGGACCCGGACGTCCTCGTCCGGGAAGGTTGGTCGTCATCCCGCGGCGTGCCGGCGCCTGCGGTCGTCGTCGACTACGGCTACGAGTGCTCCGGCGTGGGCATCAGTCCCTTCAGGTAGGCGAGGCCATCGAGCGCGATGGCGTCCTGGCTCGGCGCCAGCGGCCGCCAGATCGAGGCGGCCGTGGCGATCGTCGCGTTCTCGGCCGTGAAGGACTCGATGACGAGCGGTCCGTCGTAGCCGGTCGCGTCGAGCGCGGCGAGGAGGCCGCGCCAGTCGAGGTGGTCGGTCCCGGGCGCGCCGCGGTCGTTGCCGCACACCTGGACGTGCTCGATGCGCTCGCCCGCGCGCGCGATCGCGGCGGGCAGGTCCGTCTCCTCGATGTTCATGTGGTAGACGTCGAGCATGAGGCCGATGCCGGCCGCGGGCAGGCGCCGCACGACCTCCAGCCCCTGGTCGACGGTGTTGAGGAGGCTCGTCTCGTAGCGGTTGAGCGGCTCCAGGCCGACGACGACCCCCGCGGCGATCGCGTGGTCCACGACGGGCGCGAGGTTCTCCGCGAGCTCGGCGTACGCGGCCTCGCGCTCCGCCGGGCCGAGGCGCCACGTGCGGCCCACGGACGCGTACGCGGGCCCGCCGATCACCGGGGCGCCGACGGTGTGCGCGACGTCGACGACGTGGCGCAGGTAGTCCTGGGTCGAGCGCACCGTCGCGGCGTCCGCGGCGACGAGCTCGCGGCCCTCCCCCATGACGAGCGAGACGCTCGCGCCGAGCCCGTGGTCGGCGAGGACGGCGGCCGCCGTCGCGGGGTCCCAGTCCCCCGGGTTCTCGACGGGGAGCTCGAGCACGTCGAACCCCCACCCGGCCACGCGCGGCGCGATGCCGCGCAGCGCGTCGTCGGTCAGGGGCGAGGTCCATACCCAGGTGTTGACGCCGAGCGCGCGCGGGCGCAGCGGCGGGACGTCGGACCCGTGCGGGGACGGGCCCGGGCGGGCGGACGGCGCGGTCGGGGCGGAAGGAGCCACGTCGCTCTCTCTCGTCAGGTCCGACGCACGGCCGTCCCCGCCCGCGCGCCCGACGACGCGAGGCGCACCTCCGCGCGGGAGGTGCGCCGCGTCGTCGGGCCGACGGGCGGGGCGCCCGGCCGGTCGGACGGCGACCGGGCGGCCCCTGGGTGGTCCGGCCCCGCGGGGCCGGACCGAGGTGCTTCGTCGGACGTTACCGGTCCGCGGCCCTCGAACGGGTCAGCGGTCCGTCCAGGCCTCCGGGAAGCCCGGCAGGTCCTCGCCGCCGAACTTCGCGTAGTGCAGCGACGGCATGTCCTTGTTCGCGTCGAGGTAGGCGTCCAGCTCCTCGGCCTCGATCGGCGCCTGCGGCAGGACCCACTCCGACGGCACCTGCTCGCCGGCCCAGATCATCTGCGCCGCGAGGATCGGGGTGCGCCACTGGAAGTTGGAGTACACGGCGCCGATCGCCGTCATGTCCGTGTCCTTCCACTTGCGCAGGAAGCTCATCTCGTCCTCGCCCATGAAGACCGGGTACGGCTTGCCCGCGTCCTCGAACGCCTCGACCGCCGCGACGGCGCCGTCGCCGGCGTCCATCCAGATGCCGTCGACGTCCCCGCGCTGGAGGTACTGCGTGACGATGTCCTTGATCTTCGCGCCGTCACCGCCGGTGAACTCCGCGCCGACGACCTCGAGCTCCGACTCGGAGAAGATCTTGTCGGCCGCCGCCCAGCGGTTCTCGAGCACGTCCACGCCCGGGAGGATGCGCAGCGCGAGGACCTTCGAGCCCGGCTCGAGGTTCTCCACGAGGAACTCCGCGCCGTCGGCGCCGTAGGCGTAGCCGCCGATCGGGTGGATGAACGTCACCATGCAGTCGGTGTTGACGCCGCGGTCGAACACGATGACGGGCTTGCCCGACTCGCACGCCGCCTCGACCGCGGGCGTCAGCGTCGCCGTCGTGGACGGCGAGATGATGATCGCGTCGCAGTCGCCGGCCTCGACGAAGGCCTGGATGTCGGAGATCTGCTTGTTGTCGTCGTCCGCCGCGTCGGACACGCGGAACTCGCCGATGACGCCCTCCTCGGTGAGGACGTCGACCTGCTGCTGCATCGTGATCCAGCCGGTCACGCGCCACGGGTTGGACACCGAGGCGTTCGAGAAGCACAGCGTGTTGCCGCCCTCCGCGCTCGCGAACTCGGCGGTGTCCACGTACTCGGGCTCGATCGCCTGGAGCCACGGCTGGTCGGCCGGCCCCTCGGGCACGACCTCGCGCTGGGCGAGCTGACGGTCGTAGTCCGCCTGGACGAACCACTCGGAGTCGGCGCCGCCGGACTCCTCGCTCGCGGGGCTCTCCTCGGCGGACGTCTGACCGCCCTCCCCGGTGTCGGTGGGCGTGTCGGTCGTGCAGGCGGCCGCGAGGAACAGCGTGGCCACCGCCGTGCCGGCCAGGAGTGCTCGTGTACGTCGCATGTCCTTCTCTCCTTGGTGAGACGTCGTCGTCCCGCAGCGTGCGGGGAAGGGGGTGCTGGGTCGGTAGGTGGGGGTCTGCGGGCAGGCTGGAGGTCGCGCGGGCGGGGGTCCGCCGGGGCGCCGGGGCTCAGGCGTTGGCGGGGGCGGGCTCCTTCGGTGCGGCGGCCGGCCCCGCGGCAGGCGGGGCGCCGGAGGCGGACGCGCGGCGCCGGGAACGGCGCGGCAGCGCGGCATACGCGACGGCGGCGATGATGATCACGCCCTGGACGGCCGGTCGGATGGTCGACGGGAGGCTGAGCTGGTTGAACAGCGTGAACAGCGCCTCGAGCGTGAGCGCGCCGGCCATCGCCGCGACGACGGTCCCGCGCCCGCCGCCGAGCACGACCCCGCCGAGCACGACGGCCGTGATCGCCATGAACTCCAGTCCCTGGCCCACCTGGGCCGTCACGCCCGCGTAGCCGCCGATGAGGACCGCGGCGACGGTCGCGAGGAACCCGGACAGGAGGAACGCGCGCGTGCGCACCCACCACACCGCGCTCCCGGCGTACCCGGCCGCGACGTCGTTGTCGCCCGTCGCGACGAGCGTGCGGCCGAACGGGCGGCGCATGAGCAGCGCGGCGAGCACGCCGAGCACGACGACGACCACGAGCGCGTACGGCACCTGGAACTGGCCGGGAGTGTCGGGCAGGCCCCCGCGGCCCCACTGCCGGAAGCCGTCGGTGAGGGCGCCCGTGGGCGCGCCGCCCGTCCAGAGCCGGATGGCGCCGTAGAGGACGAGCATCATGCCGAGCGTCGTGATGAACGACGGCACCTTGAGCAGGGTCGTGACGAGCCCGTTGACGAGGCCGACCGCGAGGCCGAACACGACCATGAGCGCCATGACGGGCCACGTCATCGCGTCCTCGCCGTCCATGAGCTTCGCCGCGATGACGACCTGCGCCCCCACGAGCGAGCCGACCGAGAGGTCGAACTCGCCGGACACGATGACGAAGTACTGCCCGATCGCGAGGATGACGAGCGGCGCGGCCTTCTTGGCGAAGGCCATGAGCGACATCGGCTCGCCGAACGAGGGGTTCATCACGAGGATGACCGCGAAGACGAGCACGAGGAGCGCGAACACGGTCCAGCTCCCGCCGGCGGTGAGCCGCTCGAGCCAGCCCGCGCGCGGCGCGCGCGCGGGGATCGTCCGGCGCGTGGTGTCGGTGGTCATGCGGACGCACCTCCGGTGCGGGTCGGGCGGAAGCGGGCCCGGCTGCTCGCCGGGTCGATCTGCCGCCGGGCGTACAGCGCGACGGCGGCGATGATGATGACGCCGCGCAGGACGTCCTTGAAGAACGGGTCGACGTCGAGGACGTTGAAGACCGTGTCGAGCACCGCGAGGATGAGGACGCCGCCCACCGTCCCGACGACCGAGCCGCGCCCGCCCAGGAGGAGGGTCCCGCCGAGCACCACGGCGGCGATCGAGTCGAGGTCCAGCCCGTAGGAGTACACGAGCGCGTTGCCCGTGCCGAAGCGCGCGGCGATGAGGAGGCCCGCGACGCCCGCGCACACCGAGCACAGCACGTGGGCGAGGACCAGCGTGCGGTCGGTGCGGATGCCCGAGAGCCGCGCGACGTCGGTGTTCCCCCCGACGGCGAACATGTGGTACCCGGGCCGCGTGCGCGTCAGGAGCACGACACCGGCCGCGGCGACGAGCAGCATGACGATCGTCGAGACCGGGACGGGGCCGACGCGCGTGTACCCGAACATCTGGAAGGACGACGGCACGTCGCCCGCCGGGCCCTTGAACTGCGTGTCGAGGTAGCCCTTGATGATGAGGCCGACGCCGAGCGTCGCGATGAACGCGTTGACGCGCAGCTTCGCGATGACGAGCCCGTTGACGAGCCCGACGACCGCCGACACCCCCAGCGCCGCGACGACGCCGAGCCAGGCACGGGACGGGTCGCCCGCCATGGTCGTCGCGCCGACGATCGACGCGAGCGCGACGACGTAGCCGACCGAGAGGTCGAGCGAGCGGCACAGGATCGCGAACGTCTGCCCGATCGCGACGAACCCGAGCAGGCTCGTCTGCGTGAGCATGTACGCGGTGTTCGCGGTGCTGAAGAGGTTGCCGCCGCCGACGGCGACGAGGACGCCGGCGATCACGAGGATCCCGACGAGGGCGAGGTAGACGATCTCCGTCGAGCCCAGGCGGCGCCGGCGCGCCGGGGCGCGGCGCGCGGTGGGCGCGGCGGTCGCGACCGCGGTGCTCATCGGTCCTCCTTCGGGCCGTCGTGGTCGTGCGGGGCGGCGTCCGGCTCCGCGCCGGGGAGCTCGTCGGCGTCGGCGAGGGCGTCGAGGTCGACCCGGACGTGCTCGCCCGACGTGTCCTCGCCCGCGCCCGTGGCGAGCGCCATCACGGTCTCCTCGTCGCTGCCCGCGGGCAGCTCGCCCGCGAGGCGGCCGTCGCGCATGACGAGCACGCGGTCCGCCATCGCGACGACCTCGGGGAGCTCGGACGAGATGAACAGGACGGCGACGCCGTTCGCGGTGAGCTCGCGCATGAGGTCGTAGACCGCACGCTTGGCGCCCACGTCGATGCCGCGCGTCGGCTCGTCGAGGACGATGACCTGCGGGTCCGTGACGAGCCACTTCGCGAGGACGACCTTCTGCTGGTTGCCCCCGGACAGGTACTGGACCTCGGCCTCCTGCGAGCTCGCGACGAGCTCGAGCGACGACAGGATCCCGGGGATCCGCTTCGCGCGACGGTCCGCCTGGCCGGGGACCACCGCGTCGAGCACGAGCCGCGCGTTGGCGAGGATCGACTGGCCCAGGGCGAGGCCCTCGGCCTTGCGGTCCTCGGTGACGAGCGCGAGCCCGGCGCGCACGGCCTGCCGCGGCGAGCGCACGTCCACGGGCCGTCCGCCGACGAGGACGCGGCCGCGCGTGAAGCCCGCGATGCCGAAGATGCCGTGCGCGATCTCGGTGCGCCCCGAGCCCTGGAGACCCGCGAGCGCGACGATCTCGCCGGCCCGGACCTCGAACGACACGTCGTCGACCTGCGTGTTGCCGGCGCCCTCCAGCGCGAGGCGCACCTCGCCCGGGACGGTCGAGGGGTCCTTGTCGGGGAAGTAGCCCGCGAAGTCGCGGCCGACCATGGTGCGCACGAGCCGGTCGGGGTCGATGTCCGCCGTCGGCGTGGTCAGCACGTGGTTGCCGTCCTTGAGCACCGTGATGGTGTCGCAGAGGTCGAAGATCTCCTTGAGGCGGTGCGAGACGTAGAGGATCGCGACGCCGCGCTCCTTGAGCCGGTGCACGAGCTCGTAGAGGAGCTCGACCTCCTGGTCGGCGAGCGCCGCCGTCGGCTCGTCCATCGAGATGATGCGCGCGTCGTAGGACACGGCCTTGACGATCTCGACGATCTGCTGCTGCGCGACGGACAGCGAGCCGACGCGCATCCACGACGCGAGACCGGTGAGGCCGAGGTCGGCGAGGAGCGCGGTCGTGTCGGCGTGCATGCGGCGCCGGTCGACGAGGCCCGCGCGGCGCGGCTCGCGGCCGAGGTAGACGTTCTCGGCGACGGAGCGCTCGGGCAGGAGGTTGAACTCCTGGAACACGGTGGACACGCCCGCGTGCTGCGCGGCGAGGGGTGACGCGAAGGTCGTGACCTCGCCGTCGAGCTCGAGCGTGCCGGCGTCCGGGCGGTGCACGCCCGCGATGATCTTCATGAGGGTCGACTTGCCCGCGCCGTTCTCGCCGACGAGGGCGTGGACCTCACCGGGGCGCACGTCGAGGTCGATGTCGCGCAGCACGGAGTTGCCGAAGAACTCCTTGCCCACGCCGCGCAGGCGCAGGATCGGCTCGTCCCCGCCCTCCCCCGCGGCCGGGGGCCGCGGCTCGCGCGTCGTGGTCGCGGTCACGCCGCCACCTCGACCCATCCGCCCGAGCGCACCGACTCCGCGACCGCCGCGGCGAGACGCGCGGCCCGCAGGCCGTCGTCGAACGTGGGCAGACCGTCGGGGACGTCCCCGCCGATCGCGGCGGACGTGTCGGCGACGAGCGCGTCGAAGCAGTCCTGGTAGCCCTGCGCGTGCCCCGCGGGCAGGCGCGAGTAGCGGGCGGCGGCCGCCGAGAGCGACTCCGGGTCGCGCACGAGGAGACGCGACGCGTCCCGCCGGCCCTCCCACAGCAGCTCGGGCTGCTCCTGGTCGAACGACAGGGTCGACTCCGAGCCCGAGATCTCGAGGAACAGGCGGTTCTTGCGTCCCGCCGACACCTGCGAGATGACCGCGGACCCGAGCGCGCCCGCGTCGGTCGCGTACTGGAGGGTCACGGCGTCCTCGGTCGCGACCTCGCGCTCGACGCCGTCCGCGCCGCGGCGCCGCGGGTTGACCGTGGCCGACTGCGCGACGAGCCGCACGATGCGGTGCCCGGTCGTGAACTCGAGGAGGTCGCAGAAGTGCGAGCCGATGTCGCCGAACGCGCGGCTCGCGCCGCCGAGCGCGGGGTCGACGCGCCAGTTGTCGTCGGAGTCGCGCAGGAGCCAGTCCTGCAGGTAGGACCCATGCACGAGCGAGACCGCGCCGACCTCGCCGCGGCGCACGCGCTCGCGCGCCTCGCGGACCATGGGGTGGAAGCGGTAGGTGAACGGGACCACGGCGACGCGGCCGTCGGCGGCTCGGGCGTCCGCGGCGAGGCGCGCGAGCTCGACCGCGCCCTCGACGTCGGTCGCGAGCGGCTTCTCGCACACGACGTGCTTGCCGGCCTCGAGCGCCGCGCGGGCGAGGGGGACGTGCAGGTGGTTGGGCGTGCAGACGTGGACGACGTCGACCTCGGGGTCGTCGAGGACCTCCTGGACCGAGCCGACCGCGCGCTCGGCGCCCATCCCCGGCGCCGCGGCGCGCGCGGTGTCGAGGTCGGCGGCCGCGACGCTCACGACGCGCCCGCCCCCCGTGCGCACGGCCCGGGAGTGGACGCCGCCCATGAAACCGGCGCCGAGGATGCCGGCGCGGTAGCCGGCGGCGGGGAGCCCGCCCTCGTCCGGGGCGCTGGAGGGAAAGGTCTGTCGGGCGGCGAGGGCCCCTGCTGTGGTCGCTCCCGGGAGGGGCGCACCCGGCTCCAGCACCGGTGTGCGCACGTCCTGCGCGACGTCGTCGGCTCGCATGGGTGATAAACGTAGAGGCACTTATGTCGAGGGTCAAGCAAAAGACGAACATAGCCCGTCACGGTTATATAACCCAAGTCGCAAAACAAATGTGAAGGATCGTCCACGGGACGGTCCGCGCCGGGCACGCCACCGCCCCCGGTCGGCGGGCGACCGGGGGCGGTGACGCGTCGGACTGTCCTCCCCCACCCGTCGGCCGGCGCGCCGGCCGACGGGGAGACCGTGCGGGCTACTTCGTCGAGAAGGCGGCGTCGAACGCCGCGTCAGGAGCGTCGAAGGCGTACTTCTTCACGAACTCGAGCGCCTCCGGAGCACCCACGAGTCGGTCCATCCCGGCGTCCTCCCACTCGACGGAGATGGGACCCTCGTAGCCGATCGTGTTGAGCATGCGGAAGGCGTCCTCCCACGGCACGTCACCGTGGCCGGTCGAGATGAAGTCCCAGCCGCGGCGCGGGTCCGCCCACGCGAGGTGCGAGCCCATGCGGCCGTTGCGGCCGTTGCTCATCCGCTTCTTCGTGTCCTTGCAGTCCACGTGGTAGATGCGGTCCTTGAAGTCCCACAGGAAGCTCACCGGGTCGATGTCCTGCCAGACCATGTGGCTCGGGTCCCAGTTGAGGCCGAACGCCTCGCGGTGCCCGATCGCCTCGAGCGTACGAACCGTCGTCCAGTAGTCGTACGCGATCTCGCTCGGGTGGACCTCGTGCGCGAACCGCACGCCCACCTCGTCGAACACGTCGAGGATCGGGTTCCAGCGGTCCGCGAAGTCCTGGTACCCGGCATCGATCGCCTCCTGGGAGACCGGCGGGAACATCGCGACGTACTTCCAGATGGCCGACCCCGTGAAGCCCACGACGGTCTTGACGCCGAGCTTCGCCGCGATCCGCGCGGTGTGCTTCATCTCCTCCGCGGCGCGCTGGCGCACGCCCTCGGGGTCGCCGTCGCCCCACACGACGTCCGGCAGGATGTCGCGGTGGCGCTGGTCGATCGGGTCGTCGCACACCGCCTGGCCCTTGAGGTGGTTCGAGATCGCGTAGACCTTGAGGTCGTACTTCGCCAGCAGGTCGAGCTTGCCCTGGACGTACTCGTCGTCGTCCCAGCGCCAGGGGTCGAGGTGGTCCCCCCAGCAGGCGATCTCCAGCCCGTCGTAGCCCCAGCCGGACGCGAGCCGCGCCACCTCCTCGAACGGCAGGTCGGCCCACTGCCCGGTGAAGAGGGTGATCGGTCGTGCCATGGTCGTGTCTCCTTCGGTCGTTCTCGGTCGGGCGCCCGGGGTCACCGGGCGGACGTGCTGGTCAGGGTGCGGTCGTCGTCCGAGCGGCCCGGCGCGGACGCGCGCGAGCGGCGGCGGACGACGAGGAGGCCCCCCGCGAGGAGCAGGGCGGCGACGACGGCGACGGCGATCCACACGCCCGCGCCCGGTCCGGTCGACGTGCCGTCCGCGGCGGCGGCGCCGTCGGCGCTCTCGTCCGCGGCGCCGTCCCCGTCCTCCGGGGCGGCCTCGTCGGCGGCGTCCGCGTCGCCCGCGGCGGCGGCGTCGTCCTCGGCCCGCGGCGCGGGCTCCGGCAGCGGCACGACGTCGACCTGCGCGGTCGCGGTCGCCTCGGCGGGCTCGGTGATCGTGGCGGTCAGGGTCCAGTTGCCCTCCGCGAGGACGCCGGGCTCGGACGTGTACCAGCCGACGCCCTCGGACGCCGACTGGAGCGTGAGGGGGCCGACCGTCTCGCCGTCGGCGGACTCCGCCGTGACCGAGACGTCGGCCGACTCCTCGACCGGGTGGCCGTCGAGCTTCCAGGTCAGGTTGGCGGAGATGCCGCCCTCGCCGTCGGTGCCGAGCGAGATGACCACGTCGCCCCCGTGCGCGGCGGCCGGCCCCGCGAGGCCTGTCAGCGCCAGGACGGCGCCGAGCAGGGCGACCAGCGCCGCCCGGAGCAGCGCGCGCGGTCCGGTGCGTCCTGCGCGGCGCGCGGGGCGCAGCGGCCGGGACCGCTCCCGGTGCGGGGCTCGGGTGCTGGTGCGCGAGGGCGTACGGGACATCGGGTCATCACCTCGTCGTGGTGGTCGGTAGGCGGGGCCGACGGTCGTCGTCGGTCCCCGGGGGTGCCCCGGCGCCGGGCCGGAGCGCCCGTACCCGGGCGCCGGGGCCGGAGACCCAGAGGTCCCCGTCGTGCTCGTCGTGCGGCAGCGTACGGTGGCCCGGCCGATGGGCCGTCCGTGCGCCGGTGACCCGCGCGTCGAGCGCGGTGCCCGGCGGGCCGGTGCTCAGCGCACCGACCCGCCGGAACCTGTCAGGAGCAGGACCGGGCCGCGTAGTCAGCCGTCCCGGTGAACGTCCTCCCCTCGGCGTCGGTCGCGGTCACGGTCACGGTGCCGGCGTCGACCGCCGCCGCGCGCGAGGCGAACGACTGGTAGGCGTTCGCACCCGGAGCGACGTCCGCGAACTCCTTCGACCCGAACGGGGTCTCGAGAGTGATCGCGAGCGGGACCGTGTCGTCGTTCGCCGCGCGGACCGCGACGAACACCTTGCCGGCCATGCAGCGCGTCTCCACGGTGACCGTCACGGCGACCGGCTCGACGTCCTCGCCGACCACCCGGAAGTGGCCGAACGACGCCGGCGCACCGGTGTCCGCCGAGGCGCCCAGCGCGAAGAGACCCACCCGGGCGTCGGCCGCCGGAGCGTTCGTCACGCTCTGGTCGAACGTCGTCCAGGTCTCGCCGTCCGCGCTGTACGCACCGGTGAACGTGTCACCGGAGCGCGTGAGACGCAGGTGCCACACCGAGCCGGGGAGGTTCCCCGTCTGCGGCTGCGGGTTCTGCACGACGCCGCCGACCTCGCTGCGCAGCTCGATCCGGGCGCTCCGGGACTGGCCCGCCTGGTTGTCGACCACGTAGTCGAACTTGACGTAGTTGTCGTCGTCGGCGTAGACGATCAGACCGCCCTGCTGGTACTGGCGGTCGAGCGCCGAGCCGTCGACGACGGTCTCGATCGTCCACTCGTCGCCCGGCTGGTCCTGCAGCACGATGTTCGGCACGGGGCGGTTGTCCGTCCCGTAGATGTCCGTCGGCGTCGTGTCGATCTGCAGGGAGCCGTCCGCCACGCGGTAGCCGGTCGGGTCCTCGCGGACGATCGACCAGCGGCACGTGTCGAGGGCGTCGCCGTCGAACTCGTCGTCCGGCCCGGAGGCGGACGCCGTGTCGTCGGGCGTGATGTGGAACCAGTCGAACTCCGCCTCGATCACGGGGGTGCTGGTGTTGTTCCCCTTGAGCGCCACGAGCCCGATCTTCGGGTTCGTCAGGTTCGCGATCGACTTGGTCTCCGGCATCAGCGTGAAGTCGACGCCGTCGGCCGAGTACGCGGCCTGGAGGTTCTCCCCGTTGCTGATGAACCGCACGTAGACCGTGTCGGGGTAGTCAGCGCCGAGGTTGGCCGTGTTGGACTGGTTGACCTCGTTCGGCTGGGCGTTCTCCTCCCGGATGAACTGGAAGATGCGCGTCGAGGCGTCCGCCGAGGCCGAGCGGCCCTGGAGAACCATCTTCGCGTAGTTGTCCTGGTCGCCCCAGATCAGCAGGCCGGCCTGCTGGTACTGCTGGCGGGCGGGCAGGGTGACCTTCGCCGTGGCCGTGAACGGGCCGTCGGGCAGGTCCTGCAGCACCAGGTTCGGCACGACCGTGTTGTCCGTCCCGTAGAAGTCCCGCGTCGCCGTCGGGACCACGAGACGTCCGTCACGGACGACGAGGTTCTGGTCGCGGTTCGTGACCGTCCAGCGGTCCTCGTCGACGTCCGAGCCGAGGAAGTCGTCCGAGCGGCCCGAGAAGCACATCCCCGGCCCGGTCTCGGGCGCCTTCACCGTCACGGTCGTGTACTCGGTCGAGTACGCGCCGCGCTCGTCCGTCGCACGGACCTGGAGGCGGTACGTGCCAGGCTCGTCGTACGTGACCTCGAACGTGTCGCCGCCGTCGACGAAGCCGTCGCCGAGACCCGCGTCCCACGCGAACGTGATCGCGTCGTCCTCGGGGTCGGTGGCAGCGACCGACGCCGTCACGGTGAGAGGCGCCGTGCCCGTGGTCGGGGTGACCTCGAACGAGTCGATGGTCGGGCGCTCGTTGTCCGTGACACCACGGCCGTCGAACTCGAGCCAGTTGACGTTGGCCTGGCCGGACGTCAGGACGAAGTAGAGCGTCCCCGTGCCCGAGGGCACGTCGGTCAGCTCCGCCGCGACGTTCGTGTAGACCTGCCAGTCACCGGTGCCGGGCACCTGGACGGACCCGATCTCCGGGCCGTCCGCGGCGTTCCAGCGGATGGAGACCACCGCGTTGCTCGGCGAGGCCGCACGCAGCGCGATCGAGTCGACGCCGTGGAGCGAGATCGGCTCGTACGCCCACCAGTCACCCGGCTCGATGTAGCCGATGTTCTGGCCACCGCCGGCGCTGTCGCCCGTCGTCTCGCGCACGACACCGGGGTCACCGGTGCTCGTGGAGTCCGCGAGACGGCCCGTGGCCGTGAAGAACTCGGCCTGGAGCAGCTTCGGCTGCAGCACCTGGAGGTCGTTGGCGGTGAGCGGGGCACCCGCCTCGCCGCCGTCGTCCGTGTACGACGCCTCGATCACCCAGAAGATGTTCGACTCGATGCCGTGGCCCTCGTCGCGGGCCGTCTGGAAGACGCCCTCGCAGCCGCCGAGCACGTCCATGGGGTGGGCGTGCGCGTCGTGACCGAGCGACGTCGCGAGCTCGACGTTGCTGCAGTCGACCACGCCGTCGGGGTCGTCGACCTCGATCTCGTAGCGGACCTGGTCGCCCCACTGGAAGAAGCCGCCGTTGTCCGGGAACGTGATGGAGATCGTCGGCGCCTCGTTGCCGACGACGATCGTCACGTTCGCGATCCCCGTCTGGCCCTGGGCGTCGGTCGCCACGAGCTGCGCGACGTAGGTGCCGTTCTCCGTGTAGGTGTGGACCGGGTTCGCCTCGCTCGACGGCTCGGAGCCGTCGCCGAAGGTCCACTGCAGGGTCAGCTCGTCGCCGGCCGGGTGGCGCGTGCCCTCCGAGGAGAACTGCACCGTGAGCGGCGCGTGACCGCTCGTCACGTCGGCGCTCGCTCGCGCGATCGGCGACGGGTTGCCCTTGACGTAGTTGACCTTGTAGATGCCGCTCGAGTCGTTGTCGCCACCGAAGCCCGAGCCCCAGTCGACGACGTAGAGCGCACCGTCCGGACCGAAGTCGAAGTCCATCGCACGGTCGAACCCGGCGCTCGGGTCGAAGATCTTGGGCAGGACCCGGTTGATGTCCACGACGTCGTCACGGCTCTCGCCGTCGAGCTGGATCGAGTACAGCTTGCCCTGGTTCCACTCGCCCAGGAACGCCTTGCCGTCCCAGTACTCGGGCCACTTGACGTCCGAGTCGAGCTCGGCGTCGTACTGGTACACGGGGCCGCCCATGGGCGCACCGCCGCCGCCGATCTCCGGGAAGCTCGGGTTGCCGGCGTAGTTGTACCAGACCTCGGCCTCGATGGCCGGGGGCAGCTGGGTCAGACCCGTGTTGTTCGGGGACGAGTTGACCGGGCCCTCGGCGCAGTTGAACGCCGCGCCGGACTGACCGGTCGCGAAGTTGTACTTGAAGTAGTCCGCGTTCGCGCCCGTGCAGTACGGCCAGCCGTAGAAGCCGGGCTCGCTGACGACGTTCCACTCCACCGTGTTGCCCGGGCCGCGCGTCGGGCTCGCGTTGCCCGCGTCGGGCCCGTAGTCACCCACGAGGATGTTGCCCGAGTAGGGGTCCACGCCGATGCGGAACGGGTTGCGGAAGCCCATCGCGAAGATCTCGGGCCGCGTCTGCGCGGTCCCGGGGGCGAACATGTTGCCCTCCGGGATCGTGTACGTGCCGTCGTCCTCCGGGTGGATGCGCAGGACCTTGCCGCGCAGGTCGTTCGTGTTCGCCGACGACCGCTGGGCGTCGTAGTCCTGACGGCCGGCGCGCTCGTCGTGCGGCGAGTAGCCGCCCGACTCGAACGGGTTGGTGTTGTCACCGGTCGCGAGGATCAGGTTGCCGTCCTCGTCGAAGATCATGTCACCACCGGCGTGGCAGCACGTGTTGCGCTGCGTCGTGACGGTGAGGACCTTCTTCTCGGTGGCCTGGTCGATCGTGCCCGTGGCCGGGTCGAAGTCGAACCGCGAGATCCGGTTGTGCGGACCGTCGGAGCCGACGTTCGCCGGAGCCCAGTAGGTGTAGACCCACCCGTTCTCCGAGAAGTTCGGGTCGAGCACGAGCCCGAGCAGACCGTCCTCGTTGGCGGTGGTCACCGGGAGGGTCGTCGCGGTGTGCGTCGTGTTCGTCTCCGGGTCGATGACCTGCACGCGGCCGTCACGCTCGGCGTAGAACACCGTGCCGTCGGGCGCGACGTCCAGGACCATCGGGTTGCGCGTCTCCTCGTCGAGCGCGACCTGCTCGTAGCTCGCGGACTGCGTCGCCGAGCAGTCGGACGCCACGGCGCCCGCGGCGGTCTGGATGCCGCCCAGCAGGTGCTGGAGGAAGTCCGGGTCCGCGAACGACTCGTCGGTGTGCCCGCCGCCCGTGTACCAGGAGCGGCCGCCGTCGTAGACCTGGCACCACGCCGTCGGGTGCTCGGCGCCCATGGCGCCGCTGCCCGCGTTGTACGTGGTCTCGTCGAGGCTCGCGAGCACGTGCACGGTGTCGCGCGGGTTGGTCCGGAAGTTGTACCACTCGTCGAACCGCTCCCAGCGCGAGGGCAGGTGGGCGGTCGACTCGTGGACGTGGTCCTCGACCTTGACGGTCGCCGTCTGGTTCTGCGGGTGGGCGCTGAAGTACGCGCCGACCAGCCCGCCGTACCAGGGCCAGTCGTACTCGGTGTCGGACGCCGCGTGGATGCCCGCGTACCCGCCCCCGTTCTGGATGTAGCGCTCGAACGCGGCCTGCTGCTCCTCGTTGAGCACGTCGCCGGTCGTGGACAGCCACACGACCGCCTCATACTGCGCGAGGTTCTCGTCCGTGAACGCACCGGCGTCCTCGGTCGCGGTCACCTCGAAGCCGTTCTCCTCGCCGAGCTGCTGGATCGCGGCGATGCCGGCGGGGATCGAGCCGTGGCGGAAGCCACCGGTCTTGCTGAAGACGAGCACGTCGAACGGGTCCGTGTCGGCCGCCGCCACGACCGAGGCCGCCTGCACGGGGCCCGCGGGAGCGGCCGTGGCCGATACCGCCGTCGCGATGGTCAGGGGGAGTGCGACCGCCGCCGCGGCTGCTGCCGCGACCGTGCGCCTCATGGCGAGCGATCCTCCTAGCACGTTTCTCACAAGGTCTCCTCGTCGAGATGGGAACTGTGCTGCGCTCCGCCGGGTCGGCGCCATCGGCCAGCCGTCCGTCCCGGGCTCGTCGGCGGAGAAGTCTCGGCGCTCCGCCGGGCGCCTTCTCGCCGCGCGTGCGGCGGTCCTACCTCCTTCCGTGTCCCCGGTCGCCGGCCGCGCACCTGCGCACGGCCGGCGACCGGACGTTCCGTCCGTGCCGGGCCGGTCCCTAGGGCTCGACCCAGGCGCCCGACGCCGCGCTGCGCTCGACCGCGTCGAGCACGCGCTGGACCGCCAGGCCGTCCGCGAAGGTCGGGGCCGGGTGCGTACCCGCCGCGATCCCCTCCACCAGGTCGACGACCTGGTGCGTGAACGCGTGCTCGTACCCGAGGCCGTGACCCGCGGGCCACCAGTGCGCGACGTACGCGTGCTGGGGCTCGGTGACGACGATCCGCCGGAAGCCGGCGATCGCCGGGTCGTCCGCGGCGTCGAAGAAGTGCAGGACGTTCATGTCCTCGAAGTCGAACGCGACCGAGCCCTTCGACCCGTTGATCTCCAGGCGGATCGCGTTCTTGCGGCCGTACGCGAAGCGCGTGGCCTCGAACGTCCCGATGCCGCCGCCCGACATCCGGGCGAGGAAGACCGCGGCGTCGTCGACCGTGACGGGGCCGCGCTCCGTGCCGCCCTGGCCCGACAGCCCGGCGAACTCGGTCGCGACCGGGCGCTCGGTCACGAAGGTCTCGAGCAGGCCCGACACGCTCGTGATGCGCTCGCCCGTGATGAACTGCGCGAGGTCGATGACGTGCGCCCCGATGTCGCCGAGCGACCCGCTGCCCGCCTTCGACTTGTCGAGGCGCCACGACAGCGGCGTGTCCTCGTCGGCGATCCAGTCCTGCAGGTACTGCGCGCGCACGTGGCGCACGGTGCCGATCCGCCCGTCCGCGACGAGCTGACGCGCGAGCTGGATCGCCGGCACGCGCCGGTAGGTGAAGCCCACCATGGCGACCTGCCCGCGCTGCGCCGCGGCCTCGGCGGCCGCGACCATCGTCTCGGCCTCGGCCACCGTGTTCGCGAGCGGCTTCTCGCACAGCACGTGCTTGCCCGCCTCGAGGGCGGCGATCGCGATCTCCGCGTGCGTGTCGCCGGGCGTGCACACGTCGACCAGGTCGACGTCGTCACGGCTCACGAGCGCCTGCCACCGCGTCTCGGTGGACTCCCAGCCGAGCTTGCGCGCGGCGGCGGCGAGCGCCTCCGGGTTGCGGCCTCCGAGCACCCGCATGCGCGGGGTCAGCGGGAGGTCGAAGAACCGGGGAGCCGTCCGCCAGGCCTGCGAGTGCGCTGCCCCCATGAACGAGTACCCGACCATGCCGACGCCGAGCTGCGCGTCGTCGTTTCCTGCCATGACGTTCCTTCCGTGCTCCTCACGGCGCACGCCCACGGTCCGGCCGGGTCGTGCCCGGGCGGACCGTGGGCGTGGTCCGCGTGTCTTCGTGCTCCGTGCCGACGACCGTCAGCGGTCGATCAGGACTGGAATGCCGAGGGCAGGTACTGGTCGACGTTGTCCTTCGTGACGACCGGCGCGAAGAGCTGGACCGTGCGCGGCACGCCCGAGGAGGCCAGGTCGCTCATGTTCTTCTCGTGCGCGACCAGACGGGCGAGCTTGATGCCGTCCGCGGCCTGGGTCGACGGGTAGATGACCGTCGCCTGGAGGACCGAGTCCCCGGCCTTGATGTGCTCCATGACGTTCGCCGAGCCGGCGCCGCCGACCATGAAGAACTCGTCGCGGCCCGCGTTCTCGATCGCCGAGAGGACGCCGACGCCCTGGTCGTCGTCGTGGTTCCAGATGGCGTCGATCTGCGGCGCGGCCTGGAGCAGGTTGGCCGTCGCGGCCTCGCCGCCCTGGACGGTGAAGTCGGCGGCGACGCGGTTGTCGACGTCGAGGCCGCAGTCGGACAGCGCGTCCGCGAAGCCCTGGCTGCGGTCCTGCGTCAGCGGGAGCGAGTCGATGCCGGCGATCTCCGCGACGACCGCGTCGGGGTTGTCGCCGAGCTGCTCGCAGATGTACTGGCCGGCGCTGACGCCCATGCCGTAGTTGTCGCCGAGGACGGTCGTGCGGGCGGCGAACGGGCTGGAGAACTCGCGGTCGACGTTGATGACCGGGATCCCGGCCTCCATCGCCTTCGTCGCGACGTCCGTGAGCGCGGCGCCGTCGAACGGCAGGAGCACGATCGCGTCGACGCCGTCGTTGATGAAGCCCTCGATCTGGCTGATCTGGACGTTGACGTCGTTCGTGCCGTCGGCGACGCGGAGCTCGACGTCCTCGTACTTCTCGGCCTCGGCCTCCGCCGCGCTCGTGATGGCACCCATCCAGCCGTGGTCGGCGGCGGGGGCGGAGAAGCCGATGACGATCGGGTCGCCCGGGGCGTCGTTGTCGGAGACGGCCTGGCTCGAGCCGCCGCCGCCGTCGTTGCCGTCCGCCGTGTTCTCGGCGGTCGGCGTGTTCGACGTGCACGCCGTGGCGATCAGGGCGACCGAGGCCGCGGAGACGGTCGCGAGCGTGATGCGGCGACGGAGGGTGGTGCGTGCGGACATGGGATCTCCTTCGATGCTGTCCTGCGGGGAGGAACTTCGGGGGAACTGTGGGGGTACCGCCACGGAGGGTGCGGAACCGTGGGTGGTGCGACGAGCCGGTCCGGCGGCGCTACGTGGTCCGCCGCGTCAGGCGCTGCTGGAGCAGCACGGCGCCGACGATGATGGCGCCCTTGGCGATCTGCTGGACCGAGCTGTCGATGTTGTTGATGATGAAGACGTTGGTGAGCGTCGTGAAGATGAGGACGCCCAGGACGGTGCCGACGATCGTGCCGCGACCGCCCGCGAGCAGCGTCCCGCCGACCACGACCGCCGCGATGACGTCGAGCTCGAGGAGCAGGCCGTTCGTCGACGAGCCGGCGCTCGTGCGGGCGAGGATCATGACGCCCGCGATGCCCGCGGTGAGCCCCGAGAGCGCGTACACGTACACGAGGTGGCGCTTGACCTTGATGCCGGCCAGGCGTGCCGCCTCGGCGTTGCCGCCCACGGCCACCGTGCGGCGGCCGAACGTCGTGCGGTTGAAGAGGAACCAGCCGAGCACGGCGACGATCGCGAAGATCCACACGATCTTCGGGACGCCGAGGATGTTGCCCTTGAAGACGTCGTTGAACGCCGGGACGTCCACGATCTGCGTCCGCTTCTGCGCGATGAGCTCGGCGAGGCCGCGCGCCGCGACGAGCATCGCGAGCGTCGCGATGAACGCCACGACCCGCCCGTAGGCGATGATGAGGCCGTTGAGCAGCCCGGCGCCGACGCCGACCGCGAGCGCGCAGATGACCATGACGACCCACCCGTACGACTGGGTCGCGAGCGTCGTCGCCCAGACCGACGCGAGCCCGAGCACGGAGCCGACCGACAGGTCGATGCCGCCCGTCGTGATGACGAACGTCATGCCGATGGCCACGACGCCCAGGACCGACCCGAGGCTGAGGATGGTCATGAGGTTGCTGAGGCTCAGGAACCGCTCGCCGCCCGTCGCGAAGCCCACGACGCACAGGAGGAGCAGCGCGACGACGAGGCCGACGTTCCGACCCGCCGCCCCGGACATGAACCCGCTCTTGCGACGCTCGCTCGCGGCCTTCTCGACCCGGGCCGACTCGTCGGCGTCCGGCTTGTTCGTCGGCACCGATGCCGACACCTGCTGCTCGCTCACGCGACACTTCCTTCCATGACCATGTCGAGCACCTGGTGCTCGTCGATGGAGCTCGAGGGCCCCTCGTGCACGACGCGTCCCTCGGAGACGACGAGGACGCGGTCGGCGAGGCCGAGGACTTCGGGGATCTCGCTGGAGACGACGACGACGGCCGCACCCCCGTCGGCGAGCCTGCGGATGAGGGCGTAGATCTCGGCGCGCGCGCCGACGTCCACGCCGCGCGTGGGCTCGTCGAGGAGCAGGACGCGGCAGCCGTGGACGAGCCAGCGGGCGAGCATCGCCTTCTGCTGGTTCCCGCCCGAGAGCGTGCGGATCGGGCGCTCGACGCCTGCGGGACGGAGCTCCAGGGAGTCGGCCTGCTCCTTGGCGGCGCGACGCTCGGCGCGCTCGTCGAGCAGTCCTCCCCGTGCGAAGCGGGCGAACGTCGACAGCGTGACGTTGCGGTAGACCGGCTCGTCGAGCAGGAGCCCCTGGCTCTTGCGCTCCTCGGGCGCGAGCCCGATCCCGGCGTCCACCGCGGCGGCCACGGAGCCCGGGCGCAGCCTCTTGGAGTCGACGGTGACCGTGCCGGCGGTCGCGCGTCGCGCGCCGTAGATCGTCTCGATGATCTCCGAGCGCCCCGCGCCCACGAGACCGGCGAGACCGACGATCTCCCCCGCGCGCACCTGGAGCGACACGTCCTCGAACACGCCGCGCAGGCCCAGTCCCTCGACGTCCAGCACGACGGGTGCGTCGTCCGAGGTCTCGGGGGCCTCGGGGAAGACGTACTCGACGGTGCGGCCCGTCATGAGGGTGATGAGCTTCTGCGTCGGGGTCTCGGAGACCGGGAGGTTCTGCGCGACGGTGCGGCCGTCCTTGAGCACGGTGATGCGGTCGCCGATCTCGCGGATCTCCTCGAGGCGGTGCGAGATGTACACGACCGCGACGCCCGCCTTGGTCAGCTCCTTGACGACGCGGAAGAGGTTGCCCACCTCCTCGGAGTCCAGCACGGCCGACGGCTCGTCCATGATGATGACGCGCGCGTCGTGCGACAGGGCACGCGCCATCGAGACGATCTGCTTGCCGGCCGCGGACAGGTGCCCGACCTCCTGGGTGGGCGAGACCTCCGCGTGGCCGAGCCGCCTGAGGATCTCCCGTGTGCGACGCACGGCCTCGCGCCGCTGGGAGAACCCCGCGGTGGCGAGCTCGTGCCCGAGGTAGACGTTCTCGGCGACGGTGAGGCCGTCGACGACGTCGAGCTCCTGGTACATCGTCGCGACGCCGTACCGCAGGGCGGTGACGGGGTCGGAGATGGTGATGGGCTCGCCGTCGAGGAGGATCTGCCCCTCGGTGGGCTGGTGCGCCCCGGCGAGCACCTTGATGAGCGTGGACTTGCCGGCGCCGTTCTGCCCGAGGAGGCAGTGGACCTCGCCCGGGAGGACCTCGAGATCGACGCCGTCGAGCGCTCGCGCCCCGGGGAACACCTTGACGATGCCCTGCATCTGCAGGAGCGGCTGGGGAGGGTCTGCGGTGACCATGCGGTGAACCTAGCCGACCTTTTGACGAGCGTCAATCATAAGATCGCGACCTTTTGCCGCTGTTACGACTTCGTTACCGTCAAAAGTGCGCGCTTCGTGACGGATCGCGAGAACGCTCCCATCCGAGGGGTTCGCCGTCGCCGACAGCGGTGACATCGGGGAGGGAGGCGCACAACCTGCGGAACGCTGCGGTTCCTGGAGGAAAGTCGGGATGGGGAGCTGGGGTGGGGCGACTCGGCGCCCGGACGAGGCCCGCCGTCGGGCCTCCGGATCTTCGGCGACGTCCATGTCGCCTTGAGACGGGACAGTAGGGTACCTTTTGGCGATCGTCAAGCAAAAGCCGATGACTCGTCCGGCACGAACGGACGACCGACGAGAGGCTCCGTGATTCACTGTGCCCATGGAGGAACTGCTGAAGTTCGCGCCGCGCCCGACCGGCGCCGGCGACATGTTCCAGCTGCTCCGGGACGGTCAGCCGCGCACGCGCGCGGACCTCGCAGCGATCACGGGACAGGCGCGGTCGACCATCGCCGCCCGGATCGACCTCCTCATGTCGGCGGGCCTCATCGCCCCTGCGGGCGAGGCGAGCTCGACGGGCGGCCGCCCGCCCGTGACCTTCGCCTTCAGCCCCGAGGCGCGCATCGTGCTCGCGGTCGACCTCGGCGCGACGCACGCGCGGCTCGCCGTCACGGACCTCGCGTCGAACGTGCTCGCGGAGACGGACGCGGCGCTCGCCATCGCGGACGGCCCCGACGTCGTGCTGTCGTGGGTCGCGGACACGGGCGAGAAGCTCGTCGCGACGACGGGCCGCAGCCTCGACGACCTCGTGAGCGTCGGCGTCGGCCTCCCCGGGCCCGTCGAGCACTCCTCCGGCCGGCCCATCAACCCGCCGATCATGCCCGCGTGGGACGACGTCGACGTCCCCGGGATCCTCCAGAAGCGGTTCAACGCGTCGGTCCTCGTGGACAACGACGTCAACATCATGGCGCTCGGCGAGCACCGCACGGCGTGGCCCGCCGTGACGGACATGCTCTTCGTCAAGGTCGCCACCGGCATCGGCTCCGGGATCATCGCGGACGGCGAGCTGCGCCGCGGCGCCCAGGGCGCCGCCGGCGACATCGGGCACGTCGCCGTGCCGAGCGCGGCCGACGTCCCGTGCCGCTGCGGGAACGTCGGGTGCCTCGAGGCCGTCGCGAGCGGCCAGGCCGTCGCCGCCGCGCTCGCGGCCGCCGGGCTCGACGCGAGCAACAGCGCCGACGTCGTCGCGCTCGTGCGCGCCGGCGACCTCGCCGCGAGCCAGGCCGTGCGCCAGGCAGGGCGTGACATCGGCTCGGTGCTCGCCGCGTGCGTGAGCCTCCTGAACCCCTCGCTCATCGTCATCGGCGGCATCGTCGCCGAGGCGGGCGAGCACCTCATCGCGGGCATCCGCGAGATCGTGTACCAGCGGTCGCTCCCCCTCGCGACCCAGCACCTGCGTATCGTCACCTCGCAGGCGCGCGGCCAGGCCGGCGTGCTCGGTGCGAGCGCCATGGCTGTGGATCACGTACTCTCGCCCGCAGCGATCGACGCGCTCATCGCCTGAGCGGCGGGGGCGCGGTCGCCGGGGGCCGCTGCCCGCGCACGCGGGCGCGCAGAGTGTGACGAGGCACGAGGAGGAGTCATGACCGAGCGGGACCGTCGAGCGCTGGTGGTCCGGGGTGGGTGGCCCGGGCACGCACCCGAGGAGGCGGCCGAGCTGTTCGTCCCGTTCCTCGAGGCGTCCGGCTTCGACGTGACGCTCGAAGGGTCGCTGGAGGCGTACGCCGACCAGGAGTTCATGGCGGGGATCGACCTCGTCGTCCAGTGCTGGACGATGGGCGAGATCCTCCCCGACGAGATGCGCGGGCTGCGCACGGCCGTCGCCAACGGCACCGGGTTCGCGGGCTGGCACGGCGGCATCGTCGACTCGTTCCGCCTCGCGACCGACTACCTGCAGATGGTGGGCGGGCAGTTCGCCGCGCACGCGCACGACCTCATCGACCACACCATCGAGATCGTGCCCGAGCGGGCCGACCACCCCATCGTCGCCGGGATCGGCCCGATCTCGCTGCACTCCGAGCAGTACTGGGTGCTCGCGGACTCGTACAACGAGGTCCTCGCGACGACGACCATCGTCCCGCAGGACGGTGACCCGTGGCACGAGCCGGTCGTGTCGCCGGCCGTGTGGACGCGACGCTGGGGCGCCGGCCGCATCTTCGTGTGCGCGGCGGGTCACCAGCTCGCCGACCTCGAGGTCCCGCCCGTCCGCACGATCGTCGAGCGCGGCATCCTCTGGGCGAGCCGCTGACGCCCGTCCCGCCGCGCGCCGGGTTCCCTGGACTCGGCGCGTGACCTCGTTCCACGGCCTCCTCGCCTACCCGATCACGCCGCTCGCCCCCGGCGGCGCGCCCGACCTCGACACGCTCGGCCACCTGGTCCGCGGTGCCGTCGTGCTCGCGTCCTCCGGCGCCGGGGTGACGTTCGACGCCGACGAGCGCGACGTCGTGGTTCGTGGAGCGGTCGGTGCCGCGCGGGCCGCGCCCTCCCCCGACGGCGCCGCACCGGTGCCCGTGCACGTCGCGGTGAGCGGGTCCTCCACGCGCGAGGTGCTCGCCCGCGCCCGCGCCGCGCGCGACGGCGGCGCGGACGGTCTCGTGCTCGCGCCCTTCTCGTACCTGCCGCTCGACGAGCGGGAGGTCGTCGCCCTGTTCGAGGCCGTCGCCGCCGCCGTCGACCTGCCCGTGTGCTTCTACAACCGGAGCGTGCAGACCGCATACGACCTCACGCCCGACGCGCTCGCACGGCTCGCGCGCACGACGACCGTGACGGCCGTCAAGGACCCGGCGTCGACGCCGGCGCGGCCGACCGGCCGGGTCGCCGCGCTGCGGGCGGCGACCGCCGGTCTCGGGGTGAGCGTCGGGCTGAGCGGCGACGCCGCGATCGTCGACGGTGCCGAGGCGGCGGACGCCTGGCACACCGGCCTCGCGGCCCTCGTCCCCGCCGACTACGTGGCGCTCCGCCACGCCCGGGTCGCGGGCACGGAGCCCGACCCGGACCTCCTGGCGTGGCTGCACGACCTCACCGGGGTGCTCGCCGGGATCCGTCCGGTGAGCGGGCTCCACGCGCTCGCGACCCTGCTCGGCGTGCCGACCGCTCCCCCGCGCGGCCCGTCGCTCCCGGTCCCGCCCGACGACGTCGCGCGCCTGCGCGAGGTCGTGGCCCGGCGCCCCGTCACGACCTGAGGCGGCGGGTGCGCCTCAGGCCTCGGGGTCAGGGGCGGCGCCCGTCCCGTCGCCGCCCACGCGGTCGGCCACGGCCTCGGGGCCGCCGGCGAGGAGCGCGACGAAACCCTCCTCGTCGAGGATCGGCAGGCCGAGGTCGCGCGCCTTCGTCTCCTTCGAGCCCGCGTTCGCGCCCACGACGACGTAGTCCGTCTTCTTCGACACCGACCCCGACGCCTTGCCGCCCGCGGCGATGACGGCCTCCTTCGCGCCGTCGCGGCTGAAGCCCTCGAGCGAGCCGGTGACGACGACCGTCAGGCCGGCGAGCGGGCCCGTCGGCTCCTGCCGGGCACCGGGACCGGGATGGCCGGGGATCTCGAACCGCACGCCCGCCGCACGCCAGCGCTCGACGATCTCGACGTGCCAGTCGACCGTGAACCACTCGACGACCTGGTCGGCGATCACGGGGCCCACACCCTCGACCGCGGCGAGCTCGTCGCGCGACGCCGCGCGGATCGCGTCGAGCGACCCGAACCAGTCGGCGAGGGCGCGCGCGGCAACCGGGCCGACGTGGCGGATGTTGAGGCTCACGAGGATGCGCCACAGGTCCTTCGTCTTCGCGAGCTCGAGTTCCTCGACGAGCTTCGTCGCGTTCGTCGACGCCTCGAAGAGCGGCTCGCCCGCCTCGATCGCCGCCCGCTCCGCGGCCTTGGAGAGCTTGCGCTTCTTCCGGAAGGGCCACACGGACTTGACGGTCGCGGTCGAGCCGTCGGGCATCGTGATCTCGGCCGGCTCGCCCGTGCCGTCGTACTCGCGCGGCAGCCCGGTCTCGGCGTCGCGCACCACGACGCGGATCGGCACGAGCTGCTCGACGCTGAGGTCGAACAGCCCCGCCTCCGTGCGCAGCGGCGGCTCGGCGGGCTCGAGCGGCTGCGTGAGCGCCGCCGCGGTGACCTCGCCCAGCACCTCGATGTCCAGCCCTCCGCGCGAGCCGATGTGCTCGACGCGCCCGCGCACCTGGGCCGGGCACGACTCGGCGTTGGGACAGCGCAGGTCGACGTCGCCCTCCTTCATGGGCCGCAGCGGCGTGCCGCACTCCGGGCAGTTCGTCGGCATGACGAAGTCCTCGCGCGGGTAGCCGTCGTCCGCGAGCGCCGCGACCGGGCCGAGGATCTCCGGGATGACGTCCCCCGCCTTGCGCAGCACGACCATGTCGCCGATGCGCACGCCCTTGGCGCGGACCACGTCCTGGTTGTGCAGGGTCGCCTGGCGCACGGTGCTGCCCGCGACCTTGACCGGCTCCATGACGGCGTACGGCGTCGCGCGCCCCGTGCGCCCGACGCCGACCTGGATGGCGAGCAGCCGGGTGTTGACCTCCTCGGGCGGGTACTTGTAGGCGATGGCCCACCGGGGCGCGCGGCTCGTGGCGCCGAGGCGGCGCTGGAGCGCGAGCTCGTCGACCTTGACGACGATGCCGTCGAGCTCGTGCTCGATGTCGTGGCGGTGCTCCCCGAAGTACGCGATGCGGTCCATGACCTCGTCGAGGCCGTGCACCACGCGGTTGTGCGGCGAGACGGGCACGCCCCACTGCTCGAACAGCGCGTACGCGTCGGACTGGCGCGCGAGCTCGGCGTGCTCGCCGGCCTCCCACTGGAGCGCGCCGACGCCGTGCGCGTACATGCGCAGGTTGCGGCTCGCCGTGACCGCCGGGTCCTTCTGCCGCAGCGAGCCGGCCGCGGTGTTGCGCGGGTTGGCGTAGGGGGCCTGGCCCGCGGCGACGAGCTTCTCGTTGAGGGCCGCGAAGTCAGCGACTCCCATGAAGACCTCGCCGCGGATCTCGATGACGTCCGGGTGCGTCGCCGGGTCGCCGCCGAGGCGCTGCGGGATGCTCCCGATGGTGCGCACGTTCGCGGACACGTCCTCGCCGGTGCGGCCGTCGCCGCGCGTGGCGGCGCGCACGAGCCGGCCCTTCTCGTAGAGCAGCGCGATCGCGAGGCCGTCGATCTTCACCTCGCACAGGTAGTCCACGGCCGCGTCCTCGCCCACCCCGAGGTCGCGGTGCACGCGCGCGGCCCAGGCCGCGAGGTCCTCGGCGGAGAACGCGTTGTCGAGCGAGAGCATCGGCTCGAGGTGCTGGACGGTCGCGAAGCCCGCGGCCGCACGCCCGCCGACGCGCTGCGTGGGCGACTCGGGCGTCTGGAGCGCGGGGTGCGCGGCCTCGAGCGCCTGGAGCTCGTGCATCCGCGCGTCGTACTCGGCGTCCGAGGAGACCGGCTGGTCCTCCTCGTAGTACGCGCGCTGGTCGGCCTCGATCTGCGCGACGAGCTCGGACCAGCGGCGCTGGGCACCCGCCTCGTCGAGCTCGGCGGCGGACGTCGCCGCGGGGGCGTCCGGGTCCGTCGCGGTCGGGGTGGTCGGTGCGGACGTCGGGATGCTCTCGCTCACCCGCACATCATCGCGCGGACCGCCGACATCCGCCGCCCCCGCCGCGCTGCCCCGCCCGGGCGCTCAACCCCACCCGTGGGACGCGTCGTCGTGCATCGGCGGGCACGTCCCGCCCGGCTCCGTCGCGGCCTCGAAGTGCCACAGCTCGTTCGCGTACGTGCGGCACAGGCCGAACTCGGCGCCGTGCTGCTCGAGCCACAGCGCGCCGTCCGTCGGGCCCACGTCGATCGCGAGGCCCGCCACGTGCTCCGACGTCTCGGGCGGCAGCACCCACCGGTGCGCCTCCTGCGCCGAGCCGTAGCGCTCGAGCGCGGCCTCGACGAGCCGCTGCTGCTCCGCGGCGGTGCGCCACCCGGACGTGAGGCGGAGCTCGACGCCGTCCGCGTCGGCGGCGGCGCGCGCGGCGTCGAACCGGCGCTCGAGCTCCGGATCGAGGCCCGTCGCGGCCGGCGGGCTCGGTGTCGCCGCGGCGACGGGCGCGTCCCCGCGGTCGGACCCGCGCACCGCGTCGAGCGCTCCCGTGGCCGCCCACCCGAGCGCCGCGGCGACGGCGACCACCGCCACGACGGTGCCCGCGGAGCGCCCGGCGCGGGCGAGGAGGGCGGCCAGGGACGTGGCGCGCGGGGAGGTCGGGACGGGCGGGACGGACTCGTGTCGTGGTCATGCACCGAGGCTCGCCCGGTCGCCCGCCCCGCCGCATCGACCCGTCGGCGACTCGTGCACCCCCGCCGTCCGGCGCACGCGGGCGCGCGCCGTCAGCCCGCGGCCCGACGCGGCTCAGCCCTGGGGCGGAGCCGCACCCGGCCCCGGTCTGCCACCCCGGGCTGTCCCGCGGCGACCGGCGCGCGGCTACCGTGGACGCGTGCCACAGCTCACCCGCCTGCCCGCCTGGGCGCAGGACCTCGCGGTCGCGCTCGCCGCGGGCGCCGTGTGGTTCACCGTCATCACCGTGATGGAGAGCGGCGACTACTGGTACCCCCGGAACCCGGAGTCGTACCGCGTGGCGGGCCTGTGGATCGTGCTCACCCTCGCGCTGCGCCGCGTGGTGCCGGGCCCGCTGTTCTGGACGACGGCGATGCTCTACCCGCTCGCCCTGCCGTGGACCATGCAGACGCCGTTCGAGCTGATCCCGCTCCTCGTGGCGGGCTTCGCCGCGACGCGCTCGGGCGCCGTGCCGTGGCCGCTCGCGGCGCTCGCGAGCGGCCTCTCGGCGTTCGCGCTGCAGCTCTGGGAGCGCCCGCACCTCGCGCTCCCCCTGCAGCCCCCCTCGCCGCTGTGGCTCGGCCGGTCGCCGTCCGACGTGCTCGTCGCGCTCGCGCTCGCGCTGGGGGCCGTCGCGGCCGGGTACTTCTTCCGGCGCCTCGCGCTCACGTCGGAGCGCCTGCGCGCACGCAACGCGGAGCTCCAGGCCCTCCAGGCCGAGCTCGCCGAGCGTGCCGTGCTCGCGGAGCGCACGCGCATCGCGCGCGAGCTGCACGACGTCGTCGCGCACCACATGTCCGCGATCGTCGTGCGGGCGCAGGCCGCGGACCGCGTCGCGGCGAACCAGCCCGGCGCCCCCGCCGAGGCCGTGCGCTGGATCTCCGACGAGGGCAAGCAGGCGCTCACCGCGATGCGCTCGGTCGTCCAGGTGCTGCGGCGCGACACCGAGGCCGACGGCGGGACCGCCGCCCTCGCCCCGACGCCCGACGGCACCCGCACCCCCGACGAGCTCCGCGCGGCCGCGCGCCGCCTGCGCGACGCGGGCCGCGACGTCGCCCTCACGCTCCCCCACTCCTGGCCGACGACGAGCGCCGAGACCGGCCTCGCCGTCGTCCGCATCGCCCAGGAGGCCCTGACGAACGTGCTGCTGCACTCGCTCGCCCGCGACGTCACCGTGACGCTCACCGACGACGCGCCCGACCTGCGCCTGCGCGTCCACGACGCGGGCCCTCCCCTGCCGAGCACCGACGGCCGCCGGGGCCACGGGCTGACCTCGATGCGCGAGCGCGCGCTCGCCGCCGGGGGCGAGCTCTCCGCCGGGCCGGACGGGCGCGGCGGCTGGACGGTCGAGGCACGCATCCCCCGGGAGGGCGCGTGACCGCCCCCGCGCCGGGCGCCGACGGGGCCGGCGCCGCGCTCTCCTCGGTCCGCGTCGTCGTCGTGGACGACCAGGCGACGATCCGGCTCGGCCTGCGGATGATCCTCGACAACGAGCCGGACGTCACCGTGGTCGGCGAGGCCGGGGACGGGGAGACGGCCGTCGCCATGGCACGCGCCCTGCGCCCCGACGTCGTGCTCATGGACGTCCGCATGCCGCGGCTCGACGGCATCGAGGCGACCGCGCGCATCGTGGCGGATCCCGACCTCGCGGACGTGCGCACCCTCGTGCTCACGACGTTCGACGACGACGAGTACGTGTACGGCGCGCTGCGCGCCGGGGCCGCGGGGTTCCTCCTCAAGGACGCGGACCCGCAGACCCTCGTCGACGCCGTGCACCGCGTCCGCGCGGGCGACTCCCTGCTCGACCCGGCGGTCACCGGTCGGATCATCTCGACGTACGTCGAGCTCGCCCGGCACGCTCCGCTCCCGGGCGCCGACGCCGCGACGGGCGACGCGCCGGCCGGGCTCGACGCGGCGACGCCGCGCGAGCGGGAGGTGCTGCTCGCGGTCGCGCGCGGCCTGTCCAACCGGGAGATCGGCGCGGAGCTGCACCTCACCGAGGCGACCGTGAAGAGCCACGTGCGGTCGCTCCTCACCAAGGTCGGGCTGACGAACCGGGTGCAGCTCGTCATCCTCGCCTACGAGGCCGGGGTCGTGCGGCCGGGCGGCGCCGACTGAGCCCGGCTCACGCCTCCGGGGGCAGGCCCTCCACGGCCTGCCCGAACGCCTCGACGATGCGCCACATGTCTCCGAGCAGGACCTCGAGGCGCTGCTCGAACCCGTCGCCGACGTAGACCCAGGTGTCGTGGGACCCGTCCCGGCGGTGGAGCGACACCACGAGCTCCGACGCCGACCGCTCGTCCCGCTGCACGCCGTCCGAGGACGCGCGCGGCGCGAGGGTCGTGGCGGGCACCGTGAGCTCCGGGCCGAGGTGCTTGCGGTCGTGCGGGTGGTCGCCCTCCTCGTGGACGGCCACGCACCACGGCGGGCAGTCGTCCACCTGCCAGGACGGCCTCCCGAGCGGCGAAGCCCACACTGCTGATCCCCCTGTCGTGCTGTCGAGCACGTCCGTCATGCCGATCACCTCCCCGGCGACGGGACCATGATGCCGGGGGCGTCCGACACGCCGGACCGCGCCGTTTACGAAGGCGGTGGACGGAGGAGCGAGACGGGGTCGACGTCGAGCCGCTCGGCGAGCTTCTCGACGGAGCGGAGAGTCAGGTTGCGTTCGCCGCGCTCGACCCCGCCCATGTAGGTCCGGTGGACGCCGAGGAACTCGGCGAAGTCCTCCTGGCTCATCCCGCGGCGGACCCGGAGGGTCCGCAGGTTCTCACCCAGCGCGCGCTGCAGATCTCCTTGCACGCGTGCAACCGTCACCCAGCGCTACTCCTCGGTCTACAGACTTATCGGTATCACTCCCGTTCTCGAACGGCCCCCTCCCCCGCGCGGCGAGGGCGCCCGCGGACGCTGCTACTCATAGATAGCACACGCCGCCGGCTCCCGTCACGCGACGGAGCCCGACGGCGGGAGGGGACTCGCGCCGTCGGGCTCCGCTCTCGTGGGGCCGGGAGGGTCAGCCGGCCGCCACGCTCCCGGCGGACGGGGTCACCGCCCGCTCGTCCTGCGCGCCCGCGCCCTCGTGGGCCGCGAGGCGCTCGGCACGCACGACCTCGCGGCTGCTGCCGCGGTAGGCCGCGACGAGGATGTCGCGCATGTCCTCCAGGACCGGCATCCGCGGGTTCGCGGGGGCGCACTGGTCCTCGAACGACCGCAGCGCGAGGTCGTCGAGACGGCTCATGAACGCCCGCTCGTCGACGCCCTGCGCGGCGAACGTCGGCTCGATGCCGACCTTGGCCCGCAGCTCCTCGACCGCCGTCGCGTACGACTCGACGCCCTCCTCCGGGGTGGAGGCCGGCAGGCCGAGGTGCTTCGCGATCTCCTGGAACCGCTCCGGGGCCACGTAGCGCTCGTACTTGGGCCAGCTCGTGAGCTTCGTGGGGACCTGGCCGTTGTAGCGGATCACGTGCGGCAGGAGCACCGCGTTGGTGCGCCCGTGCACGAGGTGGAAGGTCGAGCCCACGGTGTGCGCCATGGCGTGCACGATGCCGAGCATCGCCGAGCCGAACGCCATGCCCGCGATGGTCGCCGCGTTGTGCATCTTCTCGCGGGCCTTCGGGGCCGCCGCGCCCTGCGTGACCGAGTCCTCGACGTTCTCGAAGACCATCTTGATCGCCTGCAGGCACAGCCCGTCGGTGAAGTCGTTCGCGTAGACCGAGACGAACGCCTCGGTCGCGTGCGTGAGGGCGTCGAAGCCCGAGTCGGCCGCGAGCTTCGCCGGCATGGTGTCCGTGAGGACCGGGTCGACGATGGCGACGGTCGGGGTGAGCGCGTAGTCCGCGAGCGGGTACTTGAAGCCCGTCTCCGGGTCGGTGATGACCGCGAACGGCGTCACCTCCGCGCCGGTGCCCGACGACGTCGGGATGCACACGAGCTTCGCTCTGCCCCCGAGCTCCGGGAACTTGTACGCGCGCTTGCGCACGTCGAAGAACTTCTCGCGCATGTCGGCGAACTCGATCTCCGGGTGCTCGTACCGCAGCCACATGACCTTGGCGGCGTCCATCGGCGAGCCGCCGCCGATCGCGATGATCGTGTCCGGCTCGAAGTCGCGCATCGACTCCGCGCCGCGGTTCACGGTCCCGACGCTCGGCTCGGGCTCGACCGCGTCGATGACCTGGATCGCGACCTTCTCCTCGCGGCGGGCGAGGACGTCGAGCACGCGGTCCACGACGCCGATGCGGCTCATGACCTTGTCGGTGACGATCGTGACGCGGTGCACGTCGCGCATCTGCGCGAGGTACTGGATCGAGTTGGGCTCGAAGTACGTCTTGGCCGGCACCTTGAACCACTGCATGTTGTTGTTGCGCCGCCCGATCCGCTTGACGTTGATGAGGTTGACCGCCGAGACGTTGTTCGACACCGAGTTGGCGCCGTAGCTGCCGCAGCCGAGCGTGAGCGACGGGAGCAGCGCGTTGTAGATGTCCCCGATGCCGCCGAGCGACGTCGGGCTGTTCCAGAGCACGCGCACCGCCTTGACGCGCGAGCCGTACTCCTCGACCAGCGCCTCGTCCGCCGTGTGGATCGCGGCGGAGTGCCCCAGGCCGTCGAGCTCGACCATGCGCTCCGCGAGCCGGACGCCGTGCTCGGTGTCGCGCGCGCGCAGGACGGCGAGGACGGGCGTGAGCTTCTCACGGCTCAGCGGCTCGTGGGGGCCGACGTCGTCGATCTCGGCGAGGATGATCGACGTGTCGTCGGGGACCTCGAAGCCGGCCTCGCGCGCGATCCAGGTGGGCGACTTGCCCACGACCTGCGGGTTGAGCTTGGCGCCGGCGCAGTTCGCGCCCGTCGCCTCGACGCCGAAGATCAGGCGCTCGAGCATCGCCTTCTCGGCCGGGGTGGCGCGGTAGGCGTGCAGGCGGGCCAGCTCCCGCATCGCGTCGTCGTAGACGACGTCGTCGAGGATGAGCGCCTGCTCCGACGCGCACACCATGCCGTTGTCGAACGCCTTCGACATCACGACGTCGTTGATCGCGCGGCCGAGGTCGGCGCTCTTCTCGACGTAGGCGGGGACGTTGCCCGCGCCGACGCCGAGCGCCGGCTTGCCGGCCGAGTAGGCCGCGCGGACCATGCCGTTGCCGCCCGTGGCGAGGATGAGCGCGACGCCCGGGTGGTGCATGAGCGTGTTCGTCGCCTCGATCGACGGGTGCTCGACCCACTGGATGCAGTCCTCCGGTGCGCCGGCCGCGACCGCGGCCTCGCGCACGATGCGGGCCGCCTCGACCGACGAGCGCTGCGCGCTCGGGTGGAACGCGAACACGACGGGGTTGCGCGTCTTGAGCGCGATGAGCGACTTGAAGATCGTGGTCGACGTCGGGTTGGTCACCGGCGTCACGGCGCACACCACGCCGACGGGCTCGGCGATCTCGACGACGCCCGTGAGCTCGTCGCGACCGATGACCCCGACCGTCTTGAGGTTCGCCATCGAGTTGGGCACGTGCTCGCACGCGAAGATGTTCTTCGTCGCCTTGTCCTCGAAGACGCCGCGCCCGGTCTCGGCGACGGCCATCTGCGCGAGGTGGCCGTGCTGGTGCAGGCCGGCGACGGACGCCTTGAGGACGATCCGGTCGACGTCCTCCTGCGTGAGGCTCATGAACTGCTCGAGCGCCTTGCGGGCGCGCTCGACGAGGACGTCGATCTCGTGGGTGGTGCGCGTGTCCTCGGTGCGGGTCTCGGTCGTCGTGCGGGCGCTCGTCGCGCTCATGCGTCCCCTCCGGTGCCCGGGCGGGCGTCGGCCGCGGGTGCTGCCGGGGCCGGATTGCCCCGGCTCCTTCAGCGGTCTCTCTACTTGTGAAGACTTTCACAAGATGCCGGGCCCCACAAGGTCTCCGCCGCGGTGCGGGCCCAAGGTCCCGCCGCCCTCGTGACCTCCGCACCACCACGCGCGCCGTCGCCGTAGGGTGGGGGACCATGACCGCCGAGCAGACGACGAGCCCCTCCCGCGCACCCGAGAGCTCCGGCCAAGCCGTCCCCGCCGACCACGCCGCGGCGCACGACCCCTACCTGTGGCTCGAGGACGTCGACGGCGACGAGGCCCTGGCCTGGGTCCGGGCGCGCAACGCCGAGGTCGCCGCGACGCTCGAGACCGCCGACGCGTTCACGGCGACCGAGCGCGCGATCCGCGAGGTGCTCGACTCCGACGCCAGGATCCCCGAGGTCTCGAAGATCGGTGACCGGTACTACAACTTCTGGCGCGACGCGCAGCACGAGCGCGGCGTCTGGCGGCGCACGACGCTCGACTCCTACCGCACGGACGAGCCGGAGTGGGAGACCGTGCTCGACCTCGACGCGCTCGCCGCCGCCGAGGGCGAGTCCTGGGTCTGGCACGGCGCGACCGTCCTGCGCCCGACGCCCGAGCAGCTCGCGGCGGGCGAGCCGTGGCGCCACGCGCTCGTCGAGCTCTCCCCCGGCGGCTCCGACGCCGACGTCACGCGCGAGTTCGACCTCGTCGAGAAGCGGTTCGTCGCGCCCGAGGAGGGCGGCTTCCTCCGCGCCGAGGCGAAGGGCTCGCTCGGCTGGCTCGACGCCGACACCGTGTACGTCTTCACCGACTTCGGGGAGGGCACGCTCACGCCCTCCGGCTACCCGCGCGTCGTCAAGCTCTGGACGCGCGGCACCCCGCTCGAGGACGCCGTGACCGTCTACGAGGGCACGGACGAGGACATGTACATCTCGGCCTGGCGCTCGCACACGCCCGGGTTCGAGCGCGACTTCGTGCACCGGTCCAAGGCCTTCTACTCCGACGAGCTCTACCTCGCCGAGAATCCCGGGACGCCCGAGCAGCGCCTGACGAAGATCGACGTGCCGGACTCGGCCGAGGTCGGCGTGCGCCGCGAGTGGATGCTCGTCGAGCTGCGCGACGACTGGACCGTCGGCGGCGCCACCTACCGCGCGGGCTCGCTCCTCGCGGCCCGCTTCGACGACTTCCTCGCAGGCGACCGCGGCTTCACCGTGCTCTTCGAGCCGAGCGCGACGACGTCGCTCGCGGGCGCCACGTGGACGCGCCACCACCTCGTGGTCAACGTCCTGGACGACGTGAAGAACCGGCTGCACGTGCTCACCCCGCCGGACGCCTCCGCGACCGCCGGCGACGGGACGCCCGCCGCGCAGGACGCCGCGGACGCGCCGTGGGTGCGCTCCGAGCTCCCCGGCCTGCCCGCGCTCGGGACGGTCGCCGTCGGCGCGGTGGACCCCGTCGACTCCGACGACCTCTGGCTCGTCACGACCGACTACCTGACGCCCACGACGCTCTCGCTCGTGTCGCTCGGCGACCACCCCGGCGAGGCGGGCGCGCCCGAGGTCGTCAAGTCCAACCCCGCGTTCTTCGACGCCGACGGCATGACCGTCGCGCAGCACTTCGCCACGTCCGACGACGGCACGCGCGTGCCGTACTTCGTCGTCGGCCGGGCGGACCTCGTCGAGGGCACGGGCGCCGCCCCGACGCTGCTGTACGGGTACGGCGGCTTCGAGATCTCGCTCACCCCCGCCTACTCCGGCGCGCTCGGACGGGCCTGGCTGGCGCAGGGCGGCGTCTACGTCGTCGCGAACATCCGCGGCGGCGGCGAGTACGGCCCCGCCTGGCACCAGGCCGCGCTCCGGGCGAACCGCCACCGCGCCTACGAGGACTTCGCCGCCGTCGCGCGCGACCTCGTGGCCCGCGGGATCACGACGCCCGAGCACCTGGGCATGGAGGGCCGCTCCAACGGCGGCCTGCTCGCCGGGAACATGCTCACGCAGTACCCCGAGCTCTTCGGCGCCGTGATCGTCGGCGTCCCGCTGCTCGACATGCGCCGCTACACGAAGCTCCTCGCCGGCGCGTCGTGGGCCGCCGAGTACGGCGACCCGGACGACCCCGAGCAGTGGGAGTTCCTCCGCACGTTCTCGCCGTACCACCTGTTCGACCCCGAGCGCGACTACCCGCCCGTGCTGTTCACGACGTCGACCAAGGACGACCGCGTCCACCCCGGCCACGCACGCAAGCTCGCCGCGGCGATGCTCGCCGCGGGCAAGGACGTCACGTACTACGAGAACATCGAGGGCGGCCACGGCGGCGCCGCGAACAACGCCCAGGCCGCGCACATGGCCGCGGTGCACTACCGCTTCCTCGCCGAGCGCCTCGCCTGACCGGACGCTCCTGGCGGGTCGAGCAGGTGGTCCCGGCGCGCCCGGGTTGCCGGACGCGCCGGGACCACCTGCTCGGCGACGTCGGGGCGGGCCTCAGGAGTGCGGCACCGTCGCGGTGATGAGCGTGCCGTCCTCGCGACGGTTGCCGGACAGCGCGCGCAGGCTCGGGCGGCCCGGGCGCACGGGCCCCTGACCGTCGAGCGCGACGCGCGCGACCTCGCCCGGCACGACCTTGACCTGCTCGCCGCGCACCGTGACCTGCGCGCCGTCGCCCGTCTCGGCGTCGAGCTCGATCGCGTCGGGCTCGACGGTGACGCGCAGGCGCGACCCGTGCCACTGGACGCGGAACGTCAGCGACTCCCACCCCTGCGGCAGGCGCGGGTCGAACGAGAGCTCGCCGTCGGAGTCGCGCATGCCGCCGAACCCGTACGCGAGCGCCGACCACGTGCCGCCCGCGGAGGCCACGTGCACGCCGTCGGAGGCGTTCGCGTGGAGGTTGGCGAGATCGACGAACAGCGACGAGATGAAGTACTCGAGCGCGAGCTCGTGGTACCCGACCTCGGCAGCGACGATCGACTGCACGACGCCCGAGAGGGTGGAGTCGCCCGTGGTCAGCGGGTCGTAGTACTCGAAGTCGGCGAGCTTCTCCTCGGGCGTGAAGTGCTGGCCCTGGAGGAACAGCGCGAGCACGACGTCCGCCTGCTTGAGCACCTGGTAGCGGTAGATGACGAGCGGGTGGTAGTGCAGCAGGAGCGGCCGCTTGTCCGCGGGCGTGTGCGCGAGGTCCCAGATCTCGCGCTCGAGGAAGTGCGAGTCCTGCGGGTGGATGCCGATGTTCTCGGCGTACGGGATCGACATGTGGTCGGCCGCGCGCACCCACTCCGAGGCCTCGTAGGCGCCGAGCTGGAGGCGGTCCACGAGCAGCGCGTAGTCCTCCGGGTGCTCCGCCTTCATGCGCTCCACCACGAACGCCGCGGCGCGCAGGTTGAACCGCGCCATGACGTTCGTGAAGAGGTTGTCGTTGACGACGGTCGTGTACTCGTCCGGACCGGTCACGCCGTGGATGTGGAAGTTGTCGTCGCCGTTGGCGCGCCAGAACCCGAGGTCCTCCCACATGCGGGCGGTCTCGACGAGGATGTCGACGCCCTCGCGGCGCAGGAAGTCCCGGTCCCCCGTCGCGCGCACGTACTGCACGAGCGCGTAGCTGACGTCGGCGTCGATGTGGTACTGCGCGGTGCCCGCCGCGTAGTAGGCCGACGCCTCCTCGCCGTTGATCGTGCGCCACGGGAAGAGCGCGCCCTTCTGGGACAGCTCCGCGGCGCGACGCCGGGCGGCGTCGAGCATCTGGTAGCGGAAGCGCAGCGCGTTGCGCGCGTACCGCGGGCTCGTGTACGTGAGGAACGGCAGGACGTAGATCTCGGTGTCCCAGAAGTAGTGCCCGCTGTACCCGGAGCCCGTGAGGCCCTTGGCCGGCACGCCGTTGCCCTCGGCGCGCGCCGTCGCCTGGGCGAGCTGGAAGAGGTTCCAGCGGACGGCCTGCTGGATGCCGGGCTGGCCGGGCACCTCGACGTCGGAGCGCGCCCAGAAGTCGTCGAGCCACTCGCGCTGCAGGTCGAGCTGAGCCTGGACGCCCGTCTCGCGCGCCCGGTCGAGCGTGCGGCGGCAGCGGTCGACGAGCTCGCGCGACGGCACGCCGCGCGACGTGTGGTACGCGACGAGCTTGGTGAGCCGGATCGGCCGTCCGGGCTCCGCCTGCACGCGGAACACGTGCTTGGCGAGGTCCTCGTCGACCTGCGTGCGCACGTCCCAGTCGTTCTCGGTCTCGAGCAGGTCGTCGGCCGCGACGGCGAGCGTCATGCCGGAGTTGGTGCACCGGTAGGACAGCACCAGGCGCTCGTCGTCGCCCCACTGCGTCTGCGGCTGCAGCACGCGCCCGGTGAACTGGTTGCTCTTGCGCGGGTCGAACCCCTCGCCGAGCGACGCGGACCGCACGTGGTACTCGTCCTGGCCGTCCTGGCGGTTGAGGATCTGCGACGAGATCGCGACCGGCGCCGCGTCGTCGAGCATCGTGACCTCGAAGGTCATGATCGCGAGGTGGCGCTCGACGAACGACACCACGCGCTGCGAGCGGATCTGCACGCGCTTGCCCGACGGCGTGCGCCACACGAGCTCGCGCCGCAGGACGCCGTCGCGCAGGTCGAGCGAGCGCTCGTAGTCGACGAGGTCCGCGACGGGCAGCAGCAGCGGCTCGTCGTCGACGTAGAGCCGGATCACCTTCGCGTCGGGGACGTTGACGATGGTCTGGCCCACGCGCGCGAACCCGTACGCCTCCTCGGCGTGCCGGATCGGCCAGGTCTCGTGGAACCCGTTGATGAACGTCCCGTGCGCGTGGGACTCGCGGCCCTCCTCGACGTTGCCGCGCATGCCGAGGTAGCCGTTCGCGACGGCGAACAGCGTCTCGGTCACGCCGAGGTCCTCGGCGGAGAACTGCGACTCGACGAGCCGCCACGGCTCGGCCGGGAAGCGCAGGCGGTCGACGGTGCCCTGCTCGTCGGCGGTGCGGCGGATCACGCGTCCCCTCCCTCGGTGGGGGCGGCCGCGGCGGCGTCCGTCGCGACGCGCGGGCGGTCGAGGACCGTCGCGTCGAGGTCGCCGAGGTCGGTCACGACGACGTCCGCCCCGTGCGCGTGCAGCGCGGCCGCGCCGACGCCGCGGTCGACCCCGAGCACGAGGCCGAAACCGCCGGCGGCACCCGCCTGGACGCCCGAGAGCGCGTCCTCGACGACGACCGCCTCCGCGGCGGGCACCCCGAGGAGCTCGGCCGCGCGCAGGTACGTGTCGGGCGCGGGCTTGCCCGCGATGTGCTCGCGCGCGGCGACGTTCCCGTCGACGACGACCGCGAACCGGTCCGCGAGGCCGGCGGCCGCGAGGACGGCGGGCGTGTTGCGCGAGGACGAGACGACGGCGACGGCGGCCCCCGCGCGCGTCACGTCGTCGAGGAAGCGGACCGAGCCCGGGTAGGGCGCGATGCCCTCCTCGGCGAACATGCGGTTGACGATCTCGTCCTTGCGGTTCCCGAGCGCGCACACCGTGCCCTCGCCCGGGGCGTCGGACGCCTCGCCGCGCGGCAGCTCGACGCCGCGCGACGCGAGGAACGTCGCGACGCCGTCGTACCGGGGCTTGCCGTCGATCGACGCGAAGTAGTCCGCGGCGGTGTACGGGGCGAGGCCGTGCGCGGTGCAGTAGGGCGCGAACAGCCGTTCCCAGGCGCGCATGTGGATCTCGGCGGTCGGCGTGAGCACGCCGTCGAGGTCGAACAGCACGGCTCGCAGGACGGGCATGGGAGTCCTTCGCGGTGGGGGGACGTGGGTCGGCGCCCGGTCACGTCCGCGTCGTGGGAGGTGCCGTCGCACGGCACGTCCGCACGTCGCCGTCGTGACCGCCGCGCGAGGACAAGCGTACGCACCGCGAGCCGTGCGCGGGAAGCGGGAGGACGGCGTCGGCGGGGTCGCGCGGACGTCTCCCCCGGCGCGCCCGCGCGTCAGGCGTGGGCGCGCTCGGCGAGCGCCTCCGCGACGCGGCCGAGGTTCGCCAGCAGCGCGCGGTGCTCGTCCGGCGTGCCGGCCACCCCCCGGCCCGGTCCCGTGCCCGCGCCCGGGCGCGGTGCGCCGAGGAGCGTGACGGCGTCGAGCGCCGGCAGCGGCAGCCCGATGCGGCGCCACGGGACGCTCACGAGGTCGGCGAGCTCGCCGAGCGCCGGCCCCGCGCACTGCGACACCCTGGCGGGCGGGAGCGCGGCCCACAGCCCCACGCCGCGCTCGGACGCGCGCGCGAGGGTCTCCCACAGCCGCTCGTCCCACGCGCCGAGCGTGACGCCCACGGCGTCCGCCCCCGCGAGCACGGCCGGGGCGACACCGACCCAGGCGGACCCGAGGTGCACGACCGAGGCGGCCGACGCCGCGCGTGCCGCGTCGAGCACGGGGCGCAGCCCGTCCACGAGGTCCGGCCCGGGGACCGCGCGCAGGCGCGAGTACCCCGAGAACGTGGGCAGCACGCCCGCCCCGACCTGCGCGAGGAGCGGCTCGTCGACGTGCACCACGACGTCCGCGCCCGGTACCTGCCGGCGCACCTGGGCGACGTGCTCGGCCACGCCCGCGGCGAGCGCCTCGACGACCTCCCGCACGGCGCCGGCGTCGGACAGGACGCGGTCGCCGCGCGCGAGGTACACGTCGGCGGCGAGCGTCCACGGCCCCGTCACGGTGACGGCGAGCGGCCCGGCGTACCCGGCGGCCGCGATGGCGAGCGCCTCGACGTCCTCGCGCAGGTACCCCTGCGCGCGCCGCAGGTCGGCGCCCGGGTGGTCGGCGAGCTTCCAGCCGTGCGGCCCGAGCTCGACCGGCAGGCCGGGCAGCAGCGCCGCCGTGCGGCCCGTCGCGTCCGCTCCCGGGCCGCGGCCCGGGAGCTGCACGAGGAACGGCACGCCGCGCACGCCCGTGGGGAGCTCGGCGAGGTCGCCCAGCACCGTGAGCTGGGCCTCGAGGACGTCGGAGCCCTCACCGCCCGGCCAGGGCCCGAGCCCGCCGACCGCCGTCATGCCGCACCCCCGCGCGAGGTCGTGCCCCGCCCGTCGTCACGAACCACGTGCCGTCCACCTCTCTCCAGGAGCACACCGGTACACCGAGCCGTGCCGCGACCCCGCCGGGGTCCGGGGGCCGCGCGGCCTGGCGGAAGGACTCCGACATGGGCATGCCCGAGAACAAGGCCGCGGCGATCGCCGTGCACACGCGCGCGATCCCCGGGAACCACGGCGACGCCGTCGCGGCGCTGCTCGCGCCCGGGTTCCGCAACCACGACACCTCGCCGGGCGGCGAGGGCGGCGCCGAGGCCCTCCTCGCGACGATGCACTGGTACGACGAGGCGTTCGAGGAGCAGCGGGTCGAGGTGCTGCACGCGGTCGCGGACGGCGACCTCGTGGCGCTGCACGTCGAGCTCAGCGCGCGGCACACCGGGTTCTTCCGCGGCGTCGCGCCCACGGGGCGCCGCTTCGCCGTGCGCGAGATGCACGTGCTGCGGTTCGCCGAGGGGCGCGAGGCGGAGCACTGGTGCGTGCGCGACGAGGCCGCGCTCGTGCGGGTGCTCGCTCACCCCGCGCCCGTCGCGGTCGGCGCCGCGGCGGCGCGGTAGGCGCGGTCGACGGTCGCCTGGCCGAGCACGCGCGTGCCGTCGTAGACGACGACGGACTGGCCGGCCGCGACACCGCGCAGCGGCGCACCCGTGAGCGCGATCTCCATGCCCTGCGCCGGTCCCTCCGGGGCGCCCTCGACGGCGCGCACGCGCGCGGGGACCGGGGCGCCGTGGGCACGGACCTGCACCTCGGCGTCGACCCACGCCCCCGGCGCGGGCCGCGCGCCGTCGAACCACACGGCCGCGCCCGCCTCGACGCGGTCGACGCTGAGGAGCTCGGCCGGGCCGACGACGACGCGGTTGCGCGCGGGCTGCACGTCGAGGACGTACCGGGGCCGGCCGTCGGGCGCCGGGCGGTCGATCCGCAGACCCTTGCGCTGGCCGACGGTGAACGCGTACGCGCCGTCGTGCTCGCCGAGGACGGCGCCCTCCGCGTCGACGATCTCGCCCGGGCGCGCGCCCAGGCGCTCGCGCAGGAAGCCCTGGGTGTCGCCGTCGGCGACGAAGCAGATGTCGTAGGAGTCGGGCTTCGCGGAGACCGACAGGCCGCGACGCGCGGCCTCGGCCCGCACCTCGTCCTTGGACGCGAAGCCGCCGAGGGGGAAGATCGCGCGCGCCAGGCGCTCGGGGCCCATGACCGCGAGCACGTAGGACTGGTCCTTCGCGGTGTTGGGCGAGCGGTGCAGCTCGCGGACGGGCCGCGTGCCGCCGGGCGCGGACGGGTCCGGGACGTCGCGCGTGACGACGCGCGCGTAGTGGCCCGTCGCGACGGCGTCGAACCCGAGCGCCGTCGCCTTGTCGAGCAGCGCCTCGAACTTGATGTGCTCGTTGCAGCGCACGCACGGGTTGGGCGTGCGCCCCGCCTCGTACTCCGCGAGGAAGTCCGCGACGACGGTGTCCTCGAACCGCTCGGAGAGGTCCCACACGTAGTACGGGATGCCGAGCACGTCGGCCGCGCGCCGCGCGTCGCCCGCGTCCTCGATCGAGCAGCACCCGCGCGAGCCGGTGCGGAACTGGTCGCGGTTGCGCGACAGGGCCATGTGCACGCCGACGACCTCGTGCCCGGCGTCGACCGCGAGCGCCGCGGCGACCGCCGAGTCGACGCCGCCCGACATGGCGGCGAGCACCCTCACGCGGCACCCCCCGTGCGGCTCGCCACGGCGGTGCGCGCCGGGGCGGACGCGAGGCCGGCCGCCCGGGCCCGCTCGACCGCGGCGGGCAGCGCGTCGAGCAGGCGCGCGACGTCGTCCGGGGTCGACGTCGCCCCGAGGGAGAACCGCAGCGCGCCGCGCGCGTCGTGCTCGGGCACGCCCATCGCGAGCAGCACGTGCGAGGGCTGCGGGACGCCGGCCTGGCACGCCGATCCGGTCGAGGCCTGCACGCCCGCGGAGTCGAGCAGGTAGAGCAGCGAGTCGCCCTCGGCCCCGGGGAACGTGAAGTGCGCGTTGCCGGGGAGGCGGGTCGCGGGCGCCGGCTCGGGACCGGACAGGACCGCGCCGGGGACGCGCTCGCGGACGCCCGCGACGAGCGCGTCGCGCAGCGCCGCCACGTGCGCGGCGCGCTCCTCGCGCTGCGCGACGGTCTCGGCGACCGCGACGCCGAACGCGCGGATCGCGGGCGCGTCGAGCGTGCCCGAGCGCACGCCGCGCTCCTGGCCGCCGCCGTGCAGGACGGGCGTGAGCGGGGCGTCGCGGCGCGCGACGAGCGCGCCGACGCCGACGGGGCCGCCGAGCTTGTGGCCCGAGATGGTCATCGCGTCGAGCCCGCTCGCCGCGAAGTCGACCGGCACCTGCCCGACGGCCTGCACCGCGTCGGAGTGCACGGGGATGCCGTGGGGGCGCGCGAGCTGCACGACCTCGGCGACGGGCTGGAGCGTGCCGACCTCGTTGTTGGCCCACATGACGGAGACGAGCGCGATCTCGTCGGCGTGCTCCGCGATCTCGGCGCGCAGGGCCGCGAGGTCCACGCGGCCGTCGCCGTCGACGGGCAGCAGCACGATCTCCGCGCCCGCGTGCTCCGCCATCCAGAACGCCGGGTCGAGCACCGCGTGGTGCTCCACCGCGGAGACGACGATGCGGCGGCGACGCGGGTCGGTCGTGCGCCGGCCCCAGAACAGTCCCTTGACGGCGAGGTTGTCCGCCTCCGTGCCGCCGGCGGTGAACACGACCTCGCTCGGGCGCGCGCCGAGCGCCGCGGCGACGGACTCGCGCGCCTCCTCGACGGTGCGTCGCGCGGCGCGGCCCGCGGCGTGCAGCGACGACGGGTTGCCCGTGCGGGACAGCTCGTCGACGAACGCCTCGCGCGCCGCGGGCGACAGGGGCGTCGTCGCGGCGTGGTCGAGGTACGCGGCCGCCGCGGGGACGGATGGGAGGGTCACGGTCACCCAGTCTACGAACCGCCGCGCCGCCCGCGGTCCGGGACGTGGTTTCGTGCTGGACATCCCGCGCAGAAGCGCTAGGTTGTCAGAGGTCTGCGCCCGGCCGCCGCCGGGCGCTCTCCCGGTCGCCGCACCGCCGTCGCGCCGCTCGCCGCGGGCGGGTACGCGCCCGACGGCACACCGTCCCAGCCACCGACAGGGGAAGTGGCATCTCGATGCCCGACGACGTCGCACTGCCCGCCGCCGAGGCCACCGGTGAGGTCCCGGTCGCCTCGGGCGGCGGCCGCCTGCGCTGGGCGGACCTGCCGCTCGCGCTGCGCGACGAGCTCGAGGCGGTCGCGGGCGGTCGCGTCGTGCAGGAGCGGTCGGTCACGACCGGGTTCAGCCCCGGCCTCGCGTCCGTGCTGACGTTCGACGACGGCAGCCGGCTCTTCGTCAAGGCCGCCCGCACCGCCGACGAGCCCGTCGCGGCGGACCTGCACCGCGCCGAGGCGAAGGTCGCCACGCGCCTGCCGCGCGCGATCCCCGCCCCGCGCTTCGCCTGGGGCCACGGGGACGGCGACTGGATCGCCCTGGCCTACGACGTCGTCGACGGGCACGTGCCCACGACGCCCTGGGACCCCGACGAGCTGGACCGCGTGCTCGCGACGCTCGTGAGCGTCGCGGCGGTGCCCGGCGCCCGCGCGATGCGGCTGCCGCCGACCGGCCCCGACTTCGCCGACATGGCCACCGGGTGGCGCGCGCTGCGGGACGACCCCGACCCCCGGCTCGCGGAGGTCGTGCCGTGGGCGGCCGCGCACCTCGACGACCTCGCGGAGGCGGAGCGCGGCGCACTCGTCGCGTGCGAGGGCGAGTCGTTCGTGCACGGGGACCTGCGCGCGGACAACGTGCTCCTCACGCCCGAGAAGGTCTACCTCGTGGACTGGCCCTACGCGTCGCGCGGCGCGGCATGGCTGGACCTCGCGATGCTCCTGCCGAGCGTCGTCATGCAGGGCGTCGCGGGCGTCAGCGAGCCCGTCACGGTGAGCGCCGACGCGGCGCGCCGGGCGCGCGGCGGGGCGTGGGCGGCCTCGACCTTCGCGGCGCACCCCCTGGGGCGCGACGTGCACCCCGCGGACCTGCGCTCGGTCGTCGCGGGCATCGCCGGGTACTTCCTGCACTCCGCGCGCAAGCCCGCCGTGCCGACGATCCCGCGGCTGCGCGCGTTCCAGCGCGCGCAGGGCGTCGCGGCCGTCGCATGGCTCGAGCGCCTGGGCCTGTAGCCGACGGCGAGGGCCCGGCGCCGTCGCGGTGCCGGGCCCCTCGCGTGCGGTGCGTCAGTCGCGCCACACCTGGACCACCGCGGGCCGGGGGCCGGCAAACGCTCCCGGCGGGACGGGCGCGCCCGGCGTGAGGTAGTCGGGGAAGTACGAGTCCTGCGCGTCGAACGTGCCGTCCTCCCCCGGGTGCTGGACCGCCACGTAGACCATGCGGTCCGCGGAGTCGACGACCGGCCCGCACGTCTCGGCGCCTCGCGGCACGGAGAGGAACTGCTCGACGCGCCCGCGCTCGCGGCCGTCGAGCGTGACCTTGAACAGCCCGTCGCACCGCTGGATCGTGCTCGGCTGGCCGTCGGTCGAGATCCACAGGTTCCCCTCGGCGTCGAACGCGAGGTTGTCCGGGCACGAGATCGGCGAGACCTTCTCCCGGGGGTAGCCCGCGAAGTACGTGGACGCGTTCGCGGACGGGTCGCCCGCGACGAGGAGCAGGTTCCACCGGAACGTCAGCGACGCGGCGTCGTCGCGGTCCTCGACGATCTCGACGACGTGCCCGTCGCGGTTGGTCGTGCGCGGGTTCGGCTCCGTCGCGCCCTCGGCGCCGTCCGCGCCGCGCGACGTGTTGTTCGTGCACGCGACGTACACGCGACCCGTGACGGGGTTGGGCTCGACGTCCTCGGGGCGGTCCATCTTCGTCGCGCCGACCCGGTCGGCCGCGACGCGCGTGTACACGAGCACCTCCTCGACGCTCATGCCCTCGACCGCGCTGCGGCCGTCGACGACGAGCGGCAGCCACTCGCCACTGCCGTCGAACGCGCCGTCGGACGGGAGCGCGCCCGAGCCGTCGATCTCGGCTGCGGGCGAGTCCCCGGTGAAGCGCGCGACGTAGAGGGAGCCCTCGGTGAGCAGCGTCTTGTTGTGGCGCCGCGCGCCCTCGCCGTTCCCCGGCCGCATCGTGCGCGACGAGACGAACTTGTAGACGTAGTCGAAGCGTTCGTCGTCGCCCATGTACGCGACCGCGTGCCCGCGGCGCGAGAGGACGACGTTCGCGCCCTCGTGCTTGAACCGGCCGAGCGCCGTGTGCTTCACGGGCGGCTCGTCGGGCGCGTACGGGTCGATCTCGACGATCCAGCCGAACCGGTTCGGCTCGTTCTCGTACCCGGGGGTGCGGGCGTCGAACCGCGGGTCGTCGAGCTCCCAGCCGTACCCCGTCGCGGCGTCGCGGAGGCCGTAGCGCGCGTCGTGGCCCGTGCCCGACGTGCGGAAGTAGCCGTGGAAGTTCTCCTCGCCCGAGAGCACCGTGCCCCACGGGGTCGTGCCGCCGGCGCAGTTGTTGAGCGTGCCGAGCACGCGCGTCCCCGACGGGTCGGCGACGGTCCTCACGAGGTCCGAGCCCGCGACGGGACCGGTGAGGCGGAACTCGGTCCCGAGATGCACGCGACGGTTGTACGGGCTGTCCGACACGTGGTCCCACGGCGTCCCCGTGCGGCGGCGGCGCACCTCGACGACGGACATGCCGTGCGCGGCGCGCTCGATCGCGCGGCGGGTCGGGGCGTCGTAGGAGTCGTCGAACATGATCGCGGGGTTGGTGTACTCGTGGTTCGCGACGAGCAGCCCGCGCGTGCCGCGCCCCGGCCCCGCGCCCTTGCCCCGGGCGGCCGCGACGGCGTGCGCGCGCTCGAACGGCAGGACGTCGAGGTAGTCGTTGTTGTAGCCGAACTGCCGCGCCTGCTGCTCCGGGGTCTGGCGGGAGGCGTCGAACGGCGCCCCGCCGGGCAGGATCGGGTCGCCCCAGCGGATCACCGGGCGCCAGCGGTAGCCGTCCGGCACGACGAGCGCGTCGCGCGTCGCGGGCTGGGGCGGGATCGCGCCGAACGCGAGACCCTTCGGCGGACGGCCGCCGCCGTGGCCGCCGTGCGCCGCGACGCCCTCGGCGGCGGCGGCGGGCGGCGCGGCGACCGTCTGCGCGCCGAGCACGACGGCCGCGGCACCGACCGCGAGCCCGCCGAGCAGCGCGCGGCGCGACAGCGTGCCGGCGACGACGTCGCGGAACGTCCCGTTGGCGCTCTCGTTCGGCACGGGGTGGGAGCACGCGTCCGCGCACTTCAGCCGGCAGGTCACGGGGCTGCGCTTGCCGCGCGCGTACGGCGCGACGGCGAGCAGGGAGCGGTGCTCGGGGGCGGGCGTGATCGTCATCGGTCGTCTCCACGGGTCGGGGGGACTCCCCGTCACGGGGAGCCGACCCGACACTAGGAACGGTCGGTGACCGGTCGACCACCGCCCGGAGGACGGCGGGTGAACTCTCGGCTACCCCTGCGACGCCCGGTGCTCGCGCAGCACCTCGGCGGCCTGGGGCAGCACGTCCGCGAGGTCGCCGACGACCGCGAAGTCCGAGATCTCGAACAGCGGGCACTCGGGGTCGTTGTTCACCGCGACGATCACCTGCGACGCCTGCATGCCGCCGCGGTGGTGCGGCGCACCCGAGATGCCCGCGCCGATGTACAGGCGCGGCGCGACCGTGACGCCCGTCTGGCCGACGAACTGGTCGTGCCAGCCCTCGTAGACGGCGTCGCGCGTCGCGCCCACGGCGGCGCCGAGCGCGTCGGCGAGCTCGACGACCGGCCCGAAGTCGCCGTTCGTGCCGCGCCCGCCCGCGACGACGATCGCGGCCTCGCCGAGCGCGGGGCGCCCCGCCCCCGCGGACTCGTCGACCGTCCGGGACACGACGCGCGCGGCCGTCGCGGCGGGCGAGAGCTCGACGCGCAGCGCCTCGACCTCCGTCGCGACCGCGGCGTCCGCGGGCTGCGGCACGACGGAGTTGGCGCGCAGCGTGAGCACGGCCGGGTCGGTGAGGATCTCGCTGCGCACGTCCCAGGACCCGGCGAACACGCGCTTGTCCGCGACGAGGTGCGTGCCGTCGTCGTGCAGCGCGGAGGCGTCGACGACGAGTCCCGCCTCGGTGAGGAACGCGAGCCGCGCCGCGGCCTCCTTGTTCGGGAACGACGACGTCAGCAGGACGGCGTCCGCGTGCGACGCGCGCGCGGCCGCGGCGAGGACCTCGGCCACCACGGGGGTCAGGTGCAGCGCGTCGCCCGTGACGACCTCCCCGCCGGACGACGGCTCGGCCTGGCGCACGAGCGCGACGCCGTGCGCGCCGAGCTGGGCGAGCACGCCGACGCTCGGCGCCTCGAGCGCGACGGCCTCGACCCGGCCGAGGGCGCGGCCGATCGTGAGGAGCTCCAGGACGGGCGAGCGCAGCTCGGTCGCGGCGGAGTCGAGGAGGACGAGGACGGTGCGGGTCCCGGGGGTGCTCATGTGCGGACGCCTCTCAGACCAGGTCGTTGCGGATGAGGAACTCGGCCAGGGCGCGCCCGCCCTCGCCCTTGTCGACGACGATCTCGGCGTCGGGGCGCGGGGGTCGCGGCGACGCGTCGAGCACGCGCGTGCGCGCGCCGGCGTCGCCGACGAGCGCGGCGTCGACGCCGAGGTCGGCGAGGCTCCACGCCTCCACGGGGCGCGTGCGCGCCGCCATGATGAGCTTGAAGTTGGGCATGCGCGGGTCGTTCGCGTGGTCGGTGACCGACACGACGGCGGGCAGCGGCGCCTCGAGGACCTCCTCGACGCCGTCGAGCTCGCGCGTGACGCGCGCGGTGCGCGCTCCCGGCCCGCCCTCGACCTCGAGCCTCCCGGCGAGCGTGAGCTGCGGGAGGTCGAGCTCGGCGGACAGGAGCGCCGGGACGACGGAGCCCAGACCGTCGAGCGCGGCCATGCCCGTCACGACGACGTCCACCGGGGCCTCGTCCGCGAGGCGGCGCACCGCGGCGGCGAGCACGCGCGCGGTGCCGAAGTAGTCGGAGCCCGCGATCGCGTCGTCGCTCACGCGCACGCCGCGGTCCGCGCCGAGCTGGTACGCGCGGCGCACGGCGCCGTCGGCGTCCGGCCCGGCCACCGTGAGCACGACGACCTCGCTGGTCTCGCGCTCGTCCTCCGGCAGCGCCTCCTTGAGGCGCAGCGCGGCCTCGACCGCGTTCTCGTCGAGCTCGTTGAGCGTGCCCTCGTCGGCCCGGCGCACGACGCGCCCGTCCTCGAAGCCCCGGTCCGCGTGGATGTCCGGGACGTACTTCACGGCGACGACGATCCGCATCGGCTGCTCTCCCTGTGCGCTGGGCGGTCGGCCGGAGAGGTTCCCGGCCCGCTCGGGGAAGCCTACCGGCGGGCGACCGGCCGGACCGGTGACACCCGCCACAATGGACGCGTGCACGCGCCGTCCCCCGACCCGTCCCCCGCCCCCGCCGCGCCCCCGGTCGCGCCCGGTCCCGTCGACCGGCACGCCCCCGTGCCGCCGCTCGGCGTGCACGTCGTGGGCGACGGCGTGGACGTCGCGGTCCTCGCGTCGCACGCGAGCGCCGTCGAGCTGTGCCTCGTGGACGTGGTCGACGCCGCGCGGCCCGCCCACGACCCGGCGCGCTACCGCGAGCGCCGCGTGCCGCTCGCAGGACCGGCCTTCGGCGTGTGGCGCGCGCACGTCCCCGGGGTGCGTCCCGGGCAGCGGTACGGGTTCCGCGTGCACGGCCCGTGGGAGCCCGCCGCGGGGTTGCGGCACAACCCCGCGAAGCTGCTCGTCGACCCGTACGCGCGCGGACTCGTCGGCGAGCTCGTCGACGACCCGGCGATCCGCGGGCAGGTGGGCGACGACCCGTACGGCCCGCCCGACGCGCGCGACTCGCTGCCGTTCGTGCCGCACTCCGTGGTCGTCGCCGAGCCGACCGGGCCCCTCGCGCCGCGGCCGCGCGTGCCGTGGCGCGACACCGTGATCTACGAGGCGCACGTGCGCGGCCTCACGCAGCGCCTGGAGGCGCTGCCCGAGCACCTGCGCGGCACGTACGCGGGCGTCGCGCACCCGGTGACCGTCGAGCACCTGCGGTCGCTCGGCGTCACGACGCTCGAGCTGCTGCCCGTGCACGCGAACGTGCCGGAGCCGCACCTGCTCGCGTCCGGCCGCACGAACTACTGGGGCTACTCGACGCTCGGGTTCTTCGCGCCCCACGCGGCGTACGCGACGCGCGCCGCGCAGGAGGCCGGCCCGGGCGCCGTGCTCGACGAGGTGCGGGGCATGGTGCACCTGCTGCACGAGGCCGGGATCGAGGTGCTGCTCGACGTCGTGCACAACCACACGTGCGAGGGCGGCGCGGACGGCTACCACCTGTCGTGGCGCGGGCTGGACAACGCCGGGTACTACCTGCACGACGGCGCCACGCCGGCGCGGCTCGCGGACGTCACCGGGACGGGCAACTCGCTCGACTTCCGCCGGCCCGCCGTCGTGCGCGCCGCGCTCGACTCGCTGCGCCACTGGGCGCAGGTCGTCGGCGTCGACGGGTTCCGGTTCGACCTCGCGGTGACGCTCGGGCGCGGGTCGAGCGGCTTCGACCCGGACCACCCGTTCCTCGTCGCGCTCCAGACGGACCCGGTGCTGTGCGGGCTCAAGCTCGTCGCGGAGCCGTGGGACGTCGGGCCGGGCGGGTGGCGCACGGGCCAGTTCCCGCCGCCCATGGCGGAGTGGAACGACCGGTTCCGCGACGCCGTGCGCCAGTTCTGGCTCGCGGACGCGCGCGAGGCGTCGCACGGGCGCCCGGGCCACGGCGTGCGCGACCTCGCGACGCGGCTCGCGGGCTCGGCGGACCTGTTCGGCCACTCCGACCCGCCGCTCGTGCGCGGGCCCGTCGCGTCCGTGAGCTACGTGACCGCGCACGACGGGTTCACGCTCGCCGACCTCGTCGCGTACGACCACAAGCACAACCTCGCGAACGGCGAGGGCAACCGCGACGGCACCGACGACAACCGCTCGTGGAACCACGGGCTCGAGGGGCCCGTCGCGACGCCGGACGCGACGGCCGACGGGATCGACGGGCTCGGGGTGGAGATCGCGCCGCTGCGGCGCCGGTCGATCCGCAACCTCCTCGCGACGCTGCTGCTCGCCGCAGGCACCCCGATGATCACCGCGGGCGACGAGATGGGGCGCACGCAGCGGGGCAACAACAACGCCTACGTGCAGGACGACGAGACGTCGTGGGTGTCGTGGGACCTCGCGCCGTGGCGCAAGGACCTGCTCGCGACGGCGCGCCACCTCCTCGCGCTGCGGCGCGAGCACCCGGCGCTGCGTGCGGACGCGTTCTTCACGGGGCGCCCGCGGCCCGCCGCCGGGGACGCGGCGGTCGGGGTGCCGGACCTCGTGTGGTTCGACGCCGACGGCGAGCTCCTCGACCACGCGACGTGGCACGACCCCGCGGTCCGCACGCTCCAGATGCTGCGCACCGCGCCGTCGCCGGGCGACGCGGACGTGCTCGTGGTGCTCGCGGGGTCGCTCGACCCGGTCGACGTCACCCTGCCGGGGGTCCGCGCCACCGCGGGCGGCGGCCCGGAGGTGTGGGAGCTCGTGTGGGACTCGGACTGGGAGCACCCCGGCGACCGCGCGCACGTCGACGGCGACGGCACCGCCCGCGCGGGCGACGTCGTCGGGCTCGAGGCGCTGAGCCTGCGCGTCTACGTGACGCGGTGACCGTCGGCGCCCGCGTGCTCTAGTGTTCGCGCATGAGTGACAGCGTGGTCGACTCCTCCTCCACCCACGGCCCGGTCGAGAGCCCCGACGTCGTCGTCGTGGGCGCCGGCCTCGCGGGGCTCGTCGCGGCGACCGAGCTCACCGCGGCGGGGCGACGCGTCGTCCTGCTCGACCAGGAGCCGGCCGCGAGCCTCGGCGGCCAGGCGTGGTGGTCGTTCGGCGGGCTGTTCCTCGTCGGCTCGCCCGAGCAGCGGCGCATGGGCGTCACCGACTCCGCCGAGCTCGCGTTCGACGACTGGCTCGGGTCCGCGCAGTTCGCGCCCGGCGCCGACCGCGGCGAGGGCCCCGACCGCCACGGGTACGCCTGGGCGCGCGGGTTCGTCGACTTCGCCGCCGGGGAGATGCGCGACTGGCTGCACGGCAAGGGCGTGCGGTGGTTCCCGCTCGTGCAGTGGGCCGAGCGCGGCGGGTACCCGGTGCGCTCGGGCGCCGACGGGTCGGCGGCCGGCGCCCACGGCAACTCCGTGCCGCGGTTCCACGTGACGTGGGGCACCGGGCCGGCGATCCTGGAGCCGTTCGTGCGCGCCGCGCTCGACGCCCGGGCCGCGGGCCTGCTCGACCTGCGGTTCCGGCACCGGGTCACGTCGCTCGTCGTGACCGACGGCGCGGTGACGGGCGTGCGGGCGCAGGTCCTCGCGCCGTCCGACGCGGAGCGCGGGGCGCCGTCGTCGCGCGACGTGGTCGGCGAGGTCGAGATCGCGGCGAGCGCCGTCGTCGTGACGTCGGGCGGCATCGGCGCGAACCACGAGCTCGTGCGCTCGCGCTGGCCGCGGTCCGCCGGCCACCTGCCCGCCCGCATGCTCTCCGGCGTCCCCGACTCGACCGACGGGCTCATGATCGGCGTCGCCGCCGACGCGGGCGCCGCGCTCGTCCACGAGGACCGCATGTGGCACTACCCGGAGGGGATCGCGAACCACTCCCCCGTGTGGACCGACCACGGCATCCGCATCCTGCCCGGTCCGAGCTCGCTGTGGCTCGACGCCGACGGCAACCGGCTGCCCGCGCCGCTGTTCCCCGGCTTCGACGCGCTCGGCGCGCTGCAGCACCTCACCGAGCGCGGCGACGACCACTCCTGGTTCGTGCTCAACAAGGCCGTCATGGAGACCGAGTTCGCGCTCTCGGGGTCCGAGCAGAACCCCGACCTCACCGGCAAGGACGTGCGCCTGCTCGCGCAGCGCGTGCTGCCCGGCGCCGTCGGCCCGGTCGCACGGTTCGCCGAGCGGTCGCCCGAGTTCGTCTGGGCGGACACGCCGGCCGAGCTCGCCGCGGGCATGAACGCGCTCGTCGACGCCACGCCCGGGTCGCGCGGGCACGTGGACCCGGCGTCGCTCGAGCGCCTGGTCCGCCTGCGCGACGAGCAGGTCCGCACCGGGCTCGGCAAGGACCCGCAGGTCGTCGCGACGGCGATGGCCCGCCGCTACCGCGTGGACCGGCTCATCCGCGTCTCGCCCCCGCGCCCGCTCACGACGCCGAAGGACGGCCCGCTGCTCGCCGTGCGCCTGTCGGTGCTCACGCGCAAGACGCTCGGCGGGCTGTGGACCGACACGTCCGCGCGCGTGCTGCGCGCCGACGGCTCCGTGCTGCCCGGTCTGTGGGCCGCGGGCGAGGCGGCGGGCTTCGGCGGCGGCGGGGTGCACGGGCACCGCGCGCTGGAGGGCACGTTCCTCGGGGGCTGCCTCTACTCGGGCCGCGTGGCGGGTCGTGCCCTCGCGGCCGAGCTCGGCTGACCCGCTGGTCGCCAGGTAGAGGCCCGGTCACGCGAGGTAGAGGCCCGGTCGCGCGAGGTAGAGGTGTGGTCGCTGAGAACGTCCGCCGGCATCGGTCGCGCACGGTGCTGCGGCGGGTAGGGTCACCGAGCATGAGCGTGCACGACGACGCGTCCCGAACCGGGCGACCTGCCCTCGCCTCGGGCGCGGGACCGGTCGGGCACGACGATCCGGCCGGTCCGGACGGCGTCGAGCAGCCGGGCACCTACCCGGCGACCGCACCCCTCGACGTCACCGCGTGCGAGCGCGTCTTCCGCCGCAACGGGCTGCCGCTGCTCGTCGAGGGGCACTCGCTGGACCGCGACGTGTTCGGGCGGTCGGCACCGTTCCTGCTCGTCGTGCTGCTCGCCGAGCTCACGGGCGCGATCCGGTCCGGCTGGCCGGCATGGGCGAACGCGCTCGCGCTCGTGGGTGGTGCGACGCTCGTCGCTGCGGCGTACGCAGGGCTCAACGTGCTACGGGGTCGCCGCTGGTCGACGTTGCCGCAGTCGGTAGGGCTTCCCGAGCTCGCGTTCTTCGTCCTCGTACCCGCCCTGCTCCCGCTCGTGTTCGGCGGGCAGTGGGACGAGGCACTGCTCACGGTGGCGGGCAACCTGGTCCTGCTCGGGGCCGTGCGCGTCGTGGTCGGGTACGGGGTGCTGTCGTCGCTGTGGTGGGGCCTCGCGCGGGTGGTCGACGAGCTCGGCGCGTCGCTCCTGCGCCTCGTACGGCTGCTGCCGCTGCTGCTCGTCTTCTCGCTCGTGCTGTTCTACAACGCCGAGGTGTGGCAGGTCTTCGACCGCACCCACGGCGTCGCGGACATCGTGCTCGGCGCGTTCTTCGCCCTGCTCGTCGTGGTCTTCGTCGGTCTGCGCGTGCCGGGAGAGGCGCGCGAGGCGCTCGCGGAGACCGCCGCCGACATGCCGGAGCACGAGCGCGCCGCCCGCTTCACCCCGAGGCAACGAGCGAACCTCGCCGCGATGATCGCGACGAGCCAGCTGCTCCAGGTGCTCGTCGTGAGCCTCGGGATGGGCTTGTTCTTCATGGCGCTCGGCACGCTCACCGTGACGCCGGAGGTCATGGCGCTGTGGGACGTCGACGGCGGCACGTGGGAGCGCACGTTCTCGCTCGCGGGCGGGGGCGGCGTCGGCGGCGCGGACCTCGTCGTCACGCAGACCCTCCTGCGCGTCTCGGTCGCGATCGCGACGTTCACCGGTCTGTACTACGCGATCTCCGTCCAGGTCGACGCCGTCTACCGCGAGGAGTTCGTCGACGGGATCCAGACTCAGCTCGCCGACGTCGTCCGCACCCGCTCCCGCTACCTCGAACTCCTCGGCGAGCCCACGGCCCCATCCCCGGGAGAGCCCCTCTCCTCGTCGAGGTAGAGGCAGGGTCTCGCCAGGTAGAGGCCCGGTGCGCCGAGGTAGAGGCCTGGTCACGACCTCACCTCTCCCTGGCTGGACCAGGGCTCCACCTCGGCTCACCAGGGCTCTACCTCGGCACGGACGTCTACCGGCGTGAGGCACGACGGCGCAGAGCGAGACGGCGAGCCTCCGCGAGCCGGCACCCGACCGCCACCGGGTCGCCCAGGTCCTCCCACGTGAACCGGACGACCGTCCAGCCCGCGGCCACCAGCGCCGCCTCGCGGACGTCCTGGGCGCGCCGGACGTCCTCCGGGTCCCCGTACGCCCCGCCGGAGTACTTCACCGCTCCGTCGAACTCGATCACCACCCGGGCGTCGAGCCAGGCCAGGTCGACGTCGTACGTCCCACGCGCCGTCGTGACCGGCACCTGCGGGGTCGGCGCAGGCAGACCGCCCAGCACGGCCGCGAGCCGCACGAGCGTCTCCCCCGGCGACTCGGACCTCGGGTCCGCGAGCTCCAGGGCGCGGCGTGCGCGCACGACCCCCCGCTTTCCCCGCGACTCCTCGACGATCGAGTCGACGAGCCGTCGGTCCGCCCCCATGCGGAGGGCGGAGTCGACGACGACCAGGCTGCGCTCGAGCGGAAGCGCCCGCGCACAGTCGACCAGCGTGCGCTCGAGGCTCGTCACAGGGACACCGTCGAGCTCCGCGCGATCGCGGACCGGGAGGTCGGTCCAGTGCCGCCGCACCACGGCGTCGCGCTCGCGCTCCACGTTCGGATGGCCGAGCTGCGTCAGGTGCGCGAACGGCGGAAGCCGCCAGGTCCAGCATCCCCAGAGCAGCGCGGCGGTGTCGTGGCTCACCCAGAACGATGTGCTGAGCCGATCGACGAGCCCGCGCACCTGCCCGAGCAGCCACTCCTCCCGCGCAGAGGCCGCGACGTGCGGCGAGGGGAGGTAGACACCACGCCGCACCCGGACGAGCTCACCGTCGCGTGCTCGGGCCGCCAGCTCGGCACGCCGCCGTCGTGCGTACGGTACGGCCGGGGGGACCCGCCGCGGTCCGGTCGTGTCCGCGGTGTAGCGACCGGGTGGCCGCACGGTCGCCGGTGCGCTCGCCGGGCGCCGCCGCGCCACGGGGCCGAAGTCCGTCGGGGAGGCCTGCGTCGTCTCGTCCATCGTCCCAGCGTGCCCGGCTCGACGACATCGCGGGCGCGCGCCCGGACATCTGTGGAAAAGCATGCGCCGAGCGGGTCCTCACGCCCGCGCTCCGCCGTCGTGCACGACCCCGGCGGGAGCCACGGGAAGGGCCCCGCCGACGACGGGGCCCTCCTACCGCTACCACGCCTCTACCTCGCCAGACCAGGGCTCTACCTCGCCAGACCAGGGCTCTACCTCGCGAGATCTGGGGTCCACCTCGCCAGGCCGGGGTCTGCCTCGGTGGCGGGGGCGTCAGGCGTTGGTGACGAGGCCGAGGTCGGCGACGCTCGGCAGGCCGTCGTGCGCCGGCACGACGCGCACCGTGTACCCGAACGGCCCGGACGCGTCGAGCACGACCTCGCCGGCGAACGCGTGCCGCCCCGCCTCGTACGACTCCGCGAGCGCGAGCGGCTCGGCCGTGAACTCCTCGATGACGTCGGCCTCGCTGACGCGCCCGTGCACGACCTGCACCTGCACGTCCTCGGGGCGCAGGTCGCCCAGCGACACGTAGGCGCGCACCGTCAGGCGGTCGCCCACCTGGGGCACCTCGCCGATGCCCGACGAGTCGACGTGGTCGACGCGCACGCGCGACCAGCCCTGGCGCACGTCGTGCTTCCACCGGGCGAGCTCGCGCGCCGGCGCGAGCCCGTCCTCGGCGAGCGCGCGCCCGGCCGCGGCGGCCGGGGCGTACAGGCGCGTGACGTACTCGCCCACCATGCGCGTCGCCTGCACCTTGGGGCCGAGCGTCGCGAGCGTGTGCCGCACCATCTCGAGCCACCGGCCGGGCACGCCGTCGGCGTCGCGGTCGTAGAAGCGCGGCGCGACCTGCTGCTCGACGAGGTCGTAGAGCGCGGCGGCCTCGAGGTCGTCGCGGCGGTCGGGGTCCTCGACGCCGTCGGCGGTCGGGATGGCCCAGCCGTTCTCGCCGTCGTACCACTCGTCCCACCACCCGTCGAGGATCGACAGGTTGAGCCCGCCGTTGAGCGCGGACTTCATGCCCGACGTCCCGGACGCCTCGAGCGGGCGCAGCGGGTTGTTGAGCCAGACGTCGCAGCCCGGGTAGAGCGACTGGGCCATCGCGATGTCGTAGTTCGGCAGGAACACGATCCGGTGCCGCACGGCGGGGTCGTCGGTGAAGCGCACGAGCTGCTGGATGAGGCGCTTGCCCTGGTCGTCCGCGGGGTGCGACTTGCCCGCGACGACGAGCTGGACCGGGCGCTCGGGATGCAGCAGGAGGGCCTTGAGCCGCTCCGGGTCGCGCAGCATGAGCGTGAGCCGCTTGTACGTGGGCACGCGGCGCGCGAACCCGATCGTGAGCACGTCGGGCGAGAGCACGTCGTCGACCCAGCCGAGCTCGGCCGGGGTCGCGCCCCGGTCGCGCCAGGACCGGCGCACGCGGCGGCGCGCCTCGTCGACGAGCCGGCCACGCATCTCGCGGCGGATCGCCCAGAGCTCGCCGTCGCTCACGGCACCGTCCCCGTCGCCGCGCAGCCAGCGCGACGACGCGTCGTCGGCCGTGAGCTCGTCGAGCCCGAGCCGCTCGGCCTGCAGGGCCGCGAGCGCCGGGTCGACCCACGTGGGCGAGTGCACGCCGTTCGTCACGGACGTGATGGGGACCTCGCGCGCGTCGAAGCCCGGCCACAGCCCCTCGAACATGCCGCGCGACACCTCGCCGTGCAGGAGCGAGACGCCGTTCGCGCGCCCGCCGAGGCGCAGGCCCATGACGGCCATGTTGAACACCGTCGGGTCGCCGCCGTCGTAGTCCTCCGCGCCGAGGGCGAGGACGCGCTCGACGGGCAGGCCGTCGACGGCCATGTCGCCGCCGAAGTACTGCGCGACGAGGTCGCGGGCGAACCGGTCGATGCCGGCGGGCACGGGCGTGTGCGTCGTGAACACGGTCGCGGCGCGCACGGCCTCGAGCGCCTCGTCGAACGTCAGGCCGCGCTCGACGAGCTCGCGGATGCGCTCGACGCCGAGGAAGCCTGCGTGCCCCTCGTTGGTGTGGTAGACCTCCGGCTCCGGAGCACCGGTGAGGCGCGACCACAGGCGCAGCGCGCGCACGCCGCCCACGCCGAGCAGGAGCTCCTGCTGGAGCCGGTGCTCGCCGCCGCCGCCGTAGAGGCGGTCGGTGACCTTGCGGGCGGCCTCGTCGTTGCCCGGCACGTTCGAGTCGAGCAGCAGCAGGGGCACGCGCCCGACGGCGGCCACCCACACGTGCGCGTGCAGAGCGCGGCCGCCCGGGAGGTCGAGCGAGACGCGCGCGGGCGTGCCGTCGTCGTCGCGCAGGAGCGTCAGGGGCAGGCCGTCGGGGTCGAGCAGCGGGTAGGTCTCGACCTGCCAGCCGTCGCGCGTGAGGGACTGCTTGAAGTACCCGGCCCCGTACAGGAGCCCGACGCCGACGATCGGCACGCCGAGGTCGCTCGCGCTCTTGAGGTGGTCGCCGGCGAGGATGCCGAGGCCGCCCGAGTACTGCGGCAGGACAGACGTGATGCCGAACTCCGGGGAGAAGTACGCGATCGCGGCCGGGAGGCCGTCGCCGCCGTCCGCCGACGCCTCGGCGACCCGCTGCTGGTACCACAGCGCGTCGTCGAGGTAGTGGCGCAGGTCGGCCGCCGCGGCGCGCACGCGCTCGACGAACGCCCCGTCGGCGGCGAGCTCCGCGAGGCGCTCGGGGCCGAGGGCGCCGAGGAGCGCGACGGGGTCGCCGTGCACGGACGCCCACGCCTCGGGGTCGATGCCGGCGAACAGGTCGCGCGTGGGGGCGTGCCAGGACCAGCGCAGGTTGTGGGCCAGCTCGTCCAGGTCACGCAGCTCGGCGGGCAGCAGGGTGCGGACGGTGAACCGTCGGATCGCTCTCACGGAGACGAGAGTACGCAGGCTCGCGCCGCAGCACACCCCCGTGTGTCACAGCCGTGCAACGCTTGCACGACGTTTCACCCGGTGGTCCGGCGGGCGGCGTCCCGTCCGCCCGACGCGCCGGGCCGCGCCCCGAGTGTCGACCCCCCGCGCCCCTCGCTACGTTGTGCGTGTGACGTCGACCTCTCCGGCCCCCGCGCCGCACCGCCCTCCCGCGCCCGCGCCCGCCGCCCCGATCGGCCGCATCCCCGTGCTGGAGGTGTCCCCCGTCGTCGAGGGCGGCCGCTGGCCCGCCAAGGCCGTCGTCGGCGAGATGGTCCCGGTCGAGGCGACCGTGTTCCGCGAGGGGCACGACGCCGTCGCCGCGACCGCCGTGCTCGTCGCGCCCGACGGCACCGAGCGCACCGCGCGCATGGTCGACGTCGCGCCCGGGCTGGACCGGTTCCGTGCCACGCTCCACCCCGACGTCGTCGGCGACTGGTCGCTGCGGGTCGAGGCGTGGAGCGACCCGTACGGCACGTGGGCGCACGACGCCACGGTGAAGATCGCGGCCGGCGTCGACGTCGACCTCATGCTCGCCGAGGGCGCGCGGCTCGTCGAGCGCGTCCTGTCCGACGCCGTCCCGCTCCCGGGCCGCGACGGGACGCCCGGCGCGCGCACGCCCGAGGACGAGCGCGTGCTCGCCGACGCGCTCGCCGCGCTCGCCGACGGGAGCCGCCCCGCCGAGGCACGGCTCGCGGCCGCGACGTCCCCCGAGGTGCGCGACGTCCTGGACCGCGCGCCCCTGCGCGACCACGTCACGGCGTCGGCCACGTACGCGCTGCGCGTCGAGCGCCCGCTCGCGCTCGCGGGCGCGTGGTACGAGATGTTCCCCCGCTCCGAGGGCGCCCGGCGGCTCAAGGACGGGCGCTGGCGCTCGGGCACGTTCACCGCCGCGGCCCGCCGCCTGCCCGCCATCGCGGAGATGGGGTTCGACGTCGTCTACCTGACGCCCGTCCACCCCATCGGCACGACGCACCGCAAGGGCCGCAACAACTCGCTCACCGCCCTCCCGGGCGACCCCGGCAGCCCGTACGCGATCGGGTCGAAGGACGGCGGGCACGACGCGATCCACCCCGAGCTCGGCAGCGAGCGCACGTTCCGCGCGTTCGTCAAGGAGGCCCGGCGCAACGGGCTCGAGGTCGCGATCGACCTCGCGCTGCAGTGCTCGCCCGACCACCCGTGGGTGACCGAGCACCCGGAGTGGTTCACGACGCGCGTCGACGGGTCGATCGCGTACGCGGAGAACCCGCCCAAGAAGTACCAGGACATCTACCCGCTGAACTTCGACAACGATCCGGCGGGCATCTACGCGGAGGTCCTGCGCGTCGTGCGCGTGTGGATCGACCGCGGAGTCACCGCGTTCCGCGTCGACAACCCGCACACCAAGCCGCTCGACTTCTGGGAGTGGCTGCTCGCCGAGGTCCGCGCGACGAACCCCGAGGTCGTGTTCCTCTCCGAGGCGTTCACCAAGCCCGCGATGATGCACACGCTCGCGCGCATCGGGTTCCACCAGTCGTACACGTACTTCACGTGGCGCAACACGCGCGACGAGCTCGCGGAGTACCTCGCCGAGGTATCGGGCGAGGCCGGCGCGTACATGCGCCCGAGCTTCTGGCCCACGACGCACGACATCCTGCCGCCCTACCTCCAGCACGGGGGCGTCGCGGGCTTCGCCGTGCGCGCGGTCCTCGCCGCGCTCGGCTCGCCCACGTGGGGGATCTACTCCGGGTACGAGCTCGTCGAGAACGTGCCGCGCCCGGGCGTCGAGGAGCAGATCGACAACGAGAAGTACGAGTACAAGCCGCGCGACTGGTCGCAGGCCCCCGAGATCGGCATCTCGACGCTCCTCACCCGGCTCAACGAGATCCGCCGCGACCACCCGGCGCTGCGCCAGCTGCGCAACCTCACGATCCACCCGACGACGAACGACCAGGTGCTCGCGTTCTCGCGGCACCTGCCCGCCGAGCACTCCCCGACGGGCGAGGCGGACACCGTCGTCGTGGTCGTCAACCTCGACCCCCACTCCCCGCAGGAGTCGAACGTGCACCTCGACCTCACCTCCCTGGGGCTGCCGCCGCTCGCGGACGGGCAGGACCCGTGGGCCCCCTCGTTCGTCGCCCACGACGAGCTGTCCGGCGAGAGCTACGGCTGGGGCCAGGACGTCTACGTCCGGCTCGAGCCGATGCGCCAGGTCGCGCACGTGGTCCACGTGAGGACGCCGTGACGTTCCCGCGCGACGCCCGCCCGGTCCCGGTCCCCGGACGGGGACCGGCCGCCGGCCCCGCCCCCGTGCCGCCCGTCACGGCCCCGGTCCCGATCGCGGCGCTCCCCCCGCGCCGCCAGCCCACCCCGCCCGTCGACGCGCGACCCGGCCTGTCCGACGACCCGGACTGGTACCGCACGGCCGTGTTCTACGAGGTCATCGTCCGGGCCTTCTCCGACTCCGACGGCAGCGGGACGGGCGACCTGCGCGGGCTCATCGACCGGCTCGACTACCTGCAGTGGCTCGGCATCGACGCGCTGTGGCTCCCGCCGTTCTACCCCTCCCCCCTGCGCGACGGCGGCTACGACGTCTCGGACTACACGGCCATCGCGCCGCAGTACGGCTCGACGACCGACTTCGCAGAGCTCGTGACGGAGGCGCACGCGCGCGGGATGCGCGTCGTCATCGACCTCGTCATGAACCACACGAGCGACCAGCACCCGTGGTTCCAGGCGTCGCGCGCCGACCCCGAGGGCCCGTACGGGGACTTCTACGTGTGGAGCGACGACGACACGCGCTACCAGGACGCGCGCATCATCTTCGTCGACACGGAGACGTCCAACTGGACGTTCGACCCCGTGCGCCGGCAGTTCTTCTGGCACCGGTTCTTCTCCCACCAGCCCGACCTCAACTTCGAGAACCCGCGCGTCGCCGACGCCATGCTCGACGTCGCGCGGTTCTGGCTGCAGATGGGCGTCGACGGGTTCCGGCTCGACGCCGTGCCGTACCTCTACGAGGCCGAGGGCACCAACTGCGAGAACCTGCCGCAGACGCACGAGTTCCTGCGGCGCGTGCGCCGCATGGTCGACACCGAGTTCCCTGGCCGGATCCTGCTCGCCGAGGCCAACCAGTGGCCGCGCGACGTCGTCGACTACTTCGGCACCGAGGACGACCCCGAGTGCCACATGTGCTTCCACTTCCCCGTGATGCCGCGCATCTTCTACGCGATCCGCGACCAGCGGGCGAACCAGATCCTCGAGATCCTCGCCGACACGCCCGACATCCCGCCCGGCGCGCAGTGGAGCACGTTCCTGCGCAACCACGACGAGCTGACGCTCGAGATGGTCTCGACCGAGGAGCGCGCGTCGATGTACGGGTGGTACGCGCCCGACCCGCGCATGCGCGCGAACGTCGGCATCCGCCGTCGGCTCGCCCCGCTGCTCGACAACTCGCGCAAGGAGGTCGAGCTCGCGCACGCCCTCCTGCTCTCGCTCCCGGGCAGCCCGTGCCTGTACTACGGCGACGAGATCGGGATGGGCGACAACATCTGGCTGCCCGACCGCGACGCCGTGCGCACCCCCATGCAGTGGACCCCCGACCGCAACGCCGGGTTCTCGACCGCCGACCCGGGCAAGGTGTACCTGCCGCTCGTCCAGTCGCTCGTGCACCACTACGGCTACGTCAACGTCGAGGCCCAGCTCGAGCAGTCGACGTCGCTGCTCCACTGGGTGCACGGGATGCTCAAGGTCCGGCGCCGGCACAAGGCGTTCGGCACGGGCGACTTCGTCGCGCTCGAGTGCGACAACGAGTCGATCCTCGGGTTCCTGCGCCGCACCGACACCGAGACGATCCTGTGCGTCGCGAACCTCTCCGCGACCGCGCGCTCGGCCTCGGTGCACGTGCCCGGGCACGCCGGCGCGACGCTCACGGACGTGTTCGGCGGAGCACGCTTCCCCGCGGTCGACGACGACGAGCGCGTCGTCATGACGTGGGGGTCGCGCGACTTCTACTGGCTCGTCGTCGAGGACCCGTCGGTGTGACCACCGTTGCCGCGCGGCCCGTGCCCGGGCACGGCCCTCACCCGGCGGGTGCGGCCCGGCCGTGGTGGCATGGGGGCCGAACCTGACGGAGGAGGCGCGCGTGACGGTACGGCGGACGGACCCGCCCTCGGCGGAGCTCATGGCGCTCCTGGACGCCTGGCTGCCCGCGCGGCGGTGGTACCCGGTCAAGGGGGTCGCCGTCACCCACGTGCCGTGGCTGTCGTTCGTGCTCGAGGTCCCGGCGTCCGCCGCGGCACCCGGCCGGCCCGACGCCGCGTGGCCGGGGACCCGGGTCGAGCTCCACCTCCTGCGGCTCGTCGGGGACGGTGTGGACCTCGTCGTACAGGTGCCCCTCGTGCTCGAGCCGGCGACCTCGCCGGTGGGCCTGACGCCGGGCGGCGCGGCGCCGATCGGGACGCTCGCCCCGCGAGGCGCCGACGACGCCGGCTGGGTCGTGCACGACGGCGCCGCGCACCCCGCGTGCTGGGCAGCCCTCCTGGCCGTGGCGGAGTGGGAGAGCCACGGCACGGCACCGGACGGCGCGAGTCCGGGCGGCGCTCGCCCCGAGGTCGACGCCGACCTCACCGGTGGACGCGCGCTGAGCGTCGAGCAGTCGAACAGCTCGGTGCTGCTGCCGCGGGTCGCCGGCGGGAGCATGCTCAAGGTCCTGCGCGCCATCGCGATCGGGCCCAACCCCGACGTGACCATCCCCCGCGCTCTTGCGGCCCAGGGCTGGGGCGGGGTGCCCCGGCCGCTCGCGTGGCTCGAGGTGACGTGGGACGCAGCGGACGACCCGACCGCCGTCGACCCGCACGCGGACCACCGACCGGACGAGCCGAACGCTGGGGGCGGGGCACCGCCGTCGGGCACCCCGGCGGGCCCGGAGGCGCCCCGCTCCGCGCACCTGGCGATCCTCAGCGAGTTCGTCGAGGGCGCGCGCGACGGGTTCGACCTCGCGTGCTCCTACGCGGGGCAGGACGCCTCGTTCGCCGACCTCGCGGCCGACCTGGGGCGCGTGCTCGCCGACCTGCACGCCGCGCTCCGCCGCGCGTTCGGCGTCGGTTCGCCCGTCGACGCGCGCTGGCTCGTCGCGGACCTGCGCCGGCGTGCGGACGAGGCCGTCGCGTCCTCCAGCGCGCTCGGACGGCGCGCTGCGGACGTCGCCGCGTTCTGGGACCGCACGTCCGCGCGGCTCGCGAACGTCACGCGCGTCCCCGATGCGCTCCCCCGGCTCCAGACGGTCCACGGCGACCTGCACCTCGGCCAGGTGCTGCACGCGCGGCGGTTCGGCTGGAAGGTGCTCGACTTCGAGGGTGAGCCCTTGCGGCCGGTCGCCGAGCGCACGCGCCCGGACCTCGCGCTGCGCGACGTCGCCGGGATCGTGCGCTCGTTCGACTACGCCGCCGCCGTCGGGCGCGCCCGCGACGCCGCATGGGCCGTCCAGGCGCGCACCGCGTTCCTCGACGCCTACGACCGGGCCGACACGGCCGGCGTCGACCGCGCGACGTCCGAGGCCCTGGTACGGGCGCTCACGCTCGACAAGGCGCTCTACGAGGTCGTCTACGAGTCGCGCAACCGCCCGGACTGGGAGCCCATCCCGCTCGCCGCGGTCGACCGCCTGCTCGCGGGCGACGCCTGACCGGCCCGCGAGGACGGCACGGCCCCGCGGGGTCGGCGCCGGGTACGGCGAGGTGGAGGCGCGGCCGTGCCCAACGCCTCCACCTGGCCGACCCGGGATCCTAGCTCGCGGAGCAGTCGACGACCGCTGCCAGCACCGGAGCATCACCACGGCCGGAGAAGCCGTAGGTGATGGTCCCACCGGCCGGCACGCGCGCGTTCCACGACTCGGCGGTGACCGTCGCGGTCCCACCGTCCACGGAGAGCGCCCCGTGCCAGGTCTGCACGAGCTCGCTGCCCGCGGGCACGCGCCACGAGGTGGACCACGTCGAGACGGGCTCGCCGTCGAACTCCACCCGCACCTGACCCTGGTAGCCACCCGGCCACCGGTACTGGATCTCCAGCTCGGCCGTGCAGCCGTCCGCGCGGCTCGCGAAGATCGAAGCCTCGCGCGACGTCTCAGCGATGCCGTCCCGACCGTTGAACAGCCGGGCGCCCCACGCGGACGGCTGGCCCGGGTCGAAGCCCTGGACGAGGTCCAAGTCCTCCACGCCACCGCTGTTGCCGCTCCAGGACCAGCCGAACCACCCGAGGCCGAGGCGCCGCGTCTCCGCGAGGATGGTGTCCTCGTCGACGTCGTTGCCGTAGTGCGCCGGGCCGAACTCGCCGACGATCAGCGGCAGTCCGGCGTCGACGAAGTGCTCCAGGTAGTCCGTGACCACCGCGCCGTCGCCGTACACCTCGTACATGTGGACGGAGAACACGACGTTCGTGTCGGGGTCGGCGTCGAACACCTGCTGCGCCTGGGAGTACATCGTCCGCGACCAGTCCTGGCCCCAGTTCGGGGCGTCGACGACGATCGTGTGCTCGAACCCGATGTCGCGCAGTCGCTGGACCGCGGCCGACGTCTGCGCCGCCCACTCGTCCGCGATCGGACCGTTGCCGATCGGCTCGTTGCCGATGTTGACGAGGATCCTGTCCTCCGTCCCGGCGAGGGTCGGGTACAGGTCCTCCCAGTAGTCGACCGCGCGGTCGAGCGACACCGCCGCAGGCGCGTACTCGTCCCCGTAGCCCGTCGTGTCGTGCACCTCGAGGGCGCACACCAACCGGTTCACGTCGCACTCACGGACGACGCGCGCGACGTCCGCCGGGTCGTTGCGGGTCCACTGGTCCCCGCTCGACAGGACGACGCGCACCGCGTTGGCACCTGTGCCCTTGATGTCCTCGAACGACTGGAACTCGTGGGTGTACCAGGTGTGGGCGTGGTTGATCCCGCGGAGGACGAGGTCGCTCCCGTCCGCCTCGACGAGCCGACCGTCGACGACGTGCAGACCGTCCGCGGTCGCCTCGTCGGCGGCCGCCGGAGCGGCCAGCGCGAGCGCTCCCGACCCGGCGAGGGCGAGCGCAGCGACGTACGCCGGGACCGACGTCGCACGGGTACGGACCTGGAGCTGTCGTGTGCTGTTCTTACTCATCGAACTCCTTCGTTCTGCGCTCGCGCACGAGCGCGCTCACCATCCGTCATCGAATGGACTCCGAGATGAACCGCTTCATGCGCGAGAGGCGCTGCGGCGGACCGGTTCAGCGGTCGGCGGACNCGAGCGCGCTCACCATCCGTCATCGAATGGACTCCGAGATGAACCGCTTCATGCGCGAGAGGCGCTGCGGCGGACCGGTTCAGCGGTCGGCGGACGAGCCGCGCACGACGCACGACGCGCTGTTCTCCCAGCCCCAGCCGTCCCCGTCCGGGTCCGACGACGCGCTCGCGCAGTACGGGTACCCGTTCGGTGCCGTGCTCCCACCCCCGGAACCACCACCGGAACCCGTGTCCACGGAAGAGCCGCGCACGACGCACGACGCGCTGTTCTCCCAGCCCCAGCCGTCCCCGTCCGGGTCCGACGACGCGCTCGCGCAGTACGGGTACCCGTTCGGTGCCGTGCTCCCACCCCCGGAACCACCACCGGAACCCGTGTCCACGGAAGAGCCGCGCACGACGCACGAGGCGTTGCTCTCCCAGCCCCAGCCGTCCCCGTCCGGGTCCGACGACGCGCTCGCGCAGTACGGGTACCCGTTGGGGGCCGTGCCGGCTCCGCCGTCGCCACCGCCGTCGCCCCCGTACACGGAGGCCACGGGCGCGTTGCGGGCCTTGAGCCCGTCGGCGCCGTTGACGAACCGCTGCCCCCACGGCGTGAGCGAGTTCGCGGAGAACCCGTTCACCATGTCGAGATACTCGACGCCGCTCCCGTTGCCGGACCACGACCAGCCGAGCATCCCGAGACCCTGGGACCTCGTGTAGCTCATGATCGTGGCCTCGTCCGGGTTCCCGTCCGAGTGGTTGTCGCCGAACTCGCCGACCATGATTGGCAGGCGTCGGCTCGTGAAGGAGTCGAGGTAGGCGCGCACTTCGGCTGCGGTGTCGAAGACGCCGTACATGTGGATCGAGAAGACCACGTTGCTGTCCGCCGCCGCGACCGTCTGGGCGTTGTCGCGCATGGTGAAGGACCAGTCCTGGCCCCAGTTCGGGGCGTCGACGACGAACGTGTGGCTGAGGCCGGCCCCGCGCAGGGTCTGGATCGCCGCGATGGTGTCCCTGGTCCAGTTCTGGTAGCCGGAGTTGCCGAAGGGCTCGTTGCCGATGTTGATCATCACGTACCGCTCCTGGCCCCGCAGGGCCGAGGCGATGCTTGTCCAATACTGGGCCGCGCTCGCGAGGGAGCGCGCACTGCCGTCCTCGCCATACCCCGTGGTGTCGTGGTTCTCGAGGACGCACACGAGCTGGTTCTGCTTGCACCGCTCGATGACGGCGCTCACGTCGGAGGCCGAGTTGGTCCCGTACCGGCCGCCCGAAAGAACGACGCGCACGGTGTTCGCGCCAGCGGCGCGGATGTCGGCGAAGGACTGCGTCTGCGACGGGTACCAAGCGTGGGCATGGTTGACGCCGACCGGCACGAACTGGTTGCCGTTCGCGTCGTAGATCTTCCCGCCTTGAACGGAGAACCCGTCGCTCGCCGCGCTGGCTCCTTGCGCGAACGCGGGTACGACGAACAGAGCGAGCACCGCGCTCAGGACGATGGCGAACAGTCGTCTCATGAAAGTTCCTCCTGGTCCGGGCGTCATCGCCCGGGCTTCTTGGTGGACGTCGTCGTCAGGCTCGGCATCGAGCCCCTCACGAGGCCGCGGATTGGCCGCGTGACACCACTAGCACTGAAGCGCTTCACGTCGAACGTAGTGCATTGTCGAGGACATTGCTAGAGCCTCGCGAGAACACGGATATCTCGACGCTCATGGGGAGGTCAGATCGCGGCGCGGGGCAGTTGCGGATGCCCCGCGCCGCTGGGTCTTCCGGGTGTCGCAGCAGACGCTCAGCTGCGCGAGCGCAGTTTCTCGTAGGCGTGCCGGACGACGTCCGCGCCCGGCTTGCCGTACATGCAGTAGTCGTCGTTCGCTGCCGCCTCGGCCTCGGTGTAGAGCGGCGACGGCCAGTCCCACAGGAAGTAGCCGGAGACCCAGGGTCGTCGGCCGCACGCGTCGAACATCTCCGCGAGCCAGGCCGCCTGAGCCTCGCCCGACGGCGGCCCGGCGAGAGTCCAGTCGTTCGGTCTCTCCGGTGAGCCCTCGCGGCTGGGGCATCCGGCCTCGAGGAAGACGAACGGCTTGTCCTCGCGCGCGACGACAGCCTCGATCCGGTCGAGGTGGTGCTCCCACGTCCCGGCCGGGTAGTAACCCGAGCTGCCGATCACGTCGACCGCGTCCCACCAGGTGACGCGGTCCTCCTGGTACTTGTCGCAGTTGTACGTCACCAGGCCGTCGTAGACCTCGCGCACGGCTGCGACGAGGGCCCGCCACTGTGCGTCGCGCCCGTCGGCGCGCACCATCTCGCACCCGACGCAGAGCATCTCCGCGCCCTCCTCGGCGGCAATCCGCGCGTGGTGCACGATGAACTGCGTGTACGACGTGAACCACTCGTCCCACGAGGGCTCGCCCGGGACGTCTTCGTCGAAGAAGCCGATGAAAGCGCGCCAGGTTCCGTCGGCGGAGTCGACGACCGGTTTGAGGCACACCTTCCAGCCGCGCGCCTTGGCGGCGCGGATCGCCGCCCGGACCTCGTCGTCGGTCACCGTCGGCTCGTCGCCGTAGCGGACCGTGGTCGACTGGGGCGTGTCCTGCTTCGCGGAGAACGTCACGGCGACCCAGTCCACGCCGAGCCCGTGCAGCTCGTCCATGGAGCGCTCGGCTCCCGGACCGGTCCAGGTCCCGCGCACACCCGTCCAACCCCAGGTCATGCCCGTGACGGGTGCCCCGGCGAACGGCGCGGGCCGTACCGGCCCTTCGGCGGCGCGAAGCTCGGCCCGGGTCGGCGGATTCGCCCCCGCACGAGACACCGTGACCGACGCGGCGACCGCCGCAGACCGTGCCGCGGTCCGCACCGCCGCGTCCGACAGCCGGCGCAGGAGTTCCGCGCCTCCCGGGCCGCGCACCCCGCGCGTCGCGAGCGCGTCGAGCAGCGCCCCGGTGAACGTGTCACCTGCGCCGACGGTGTCGACGACGTCGACCGCACGGCCCGGGACCTCGAGGAGGCGGCCGTCGTGCCGCACGAGGGTCGCGCCGTCGCCTCCGCGTGTCACGACGACGAGGGCCGCGCCCCACGCCGACCAGCGGCGCGCGACGTCGAGCGGGTCGGTTCCGGGGGCGAACCACGCGAGGTCCTCGTCGCTCACCTTGACGACGTCGGCGAGCGCGACGATCTCCTCGACGCGCGCCCGGACCTCCGCGGGGTCGTCGACGAGCGCGGGACGCACGTTGGGGTCGTACGAGACGACGGCGGAGGGGCGCGCCCGGCGCACGACGTCCCGGACCACGTCGGCGCCCGGGGACAGCACCGCCGCCACGGAGCCGACGTGAACGACCTCCGCGTCGCCGAGCTCCACCTGCCCGAGCTCCCACGCGAGGTCGAAGGCATACGTCGCCCGCCCCTGGGCGTCCAGGGACACGGTCGCGGCCGACGTCCGGCCCGTCGACGGCACGTGCGCGTCCACCTCCACGTCGCTCGCGACGAGCCACTCGCGGACCAGGGCGCCGCGGTCGTCCGGCGCGAGCGCCGTGGCGAGCGACACCTCACGACGGAGCCGACCGAGCGTGAGCGCGACGTTTGCGGGGCTTCCGCCGGGCAGGTCCCGGGTGGTTCCCGGACCGTCGGGGACGACGTCGACGAGAGCCTCACCGACCACGAGGAAGCGCGTCACGGGGCCACCTGCCCGTCGTGGACGGCGCGCGCGATCGACGGGCCGAGCGGGAGCCGCGGCAGGAGCGTCGCCTGGACCGCGTGGTAGAGGTCGGGCTTGCCGGGCCACGTGGTCCCCGCGGGGCGGTTCGTCGGGTCGAGCTCGTGGTGCCAGGATCCTCCGTCGTGGTCGACCACGAAGGTCACCGCGTAGTCCCACCAGGTCGCGTACAGGTCGGCGTAGCGGGCGTCGCCCGTCCGTCGGTGCAGGGCGTCCGCGGCGGCGATCGCCTCGGCGACGACCCAGTGCATGCGCTCGCGCACGACGGGCGCCCCGGACCAGTCGGTCGTGTAGACGAACCCGTCCGCGCCGTCCACGGCCCAGCCGTCGGCCACGGCGCGGTCGAACAGCGCGGTCGCCGTCGGGCGCAGGTCGGACGGCGCGAGCGTGCCCAGTGCGCCCTCGAGGTGCAGCAGGAGACGGGACCACTCGAGCCCGTGCCCGACGGTCGCCCCGTAGGGCTTGAACGGGTCGGCGGGCCGGTCGGCGTTGAGCTCCAGGTGCGGCGTCCACGTGGCGTCGAAGTGCTCGGGCAGCCGGCCGTCGTGGTCCTCGGCGAGCCGCACGACGAGCCGGGTCACGCGCGTGGCGCGGTCGCGCCACGCGACGTCGCCGGTGGCGTCGGCGACGGCGAGCATCGCCTCGACCGCGTGCATGTTCGCGTTGAGGCCCCGGTACGGGTCGAGGACGGTGAACGATGCGTCCCAGGTGTCGACCACGAGCCCGGTCGCGTCGTCCCAGAAATGCTCGAGGAACACGGAGCACGCGTCCGTGAGCAGGGCCCGTGCGCCCGGCAGGCCGGCCAGGGTCGCGCTCGACGCGGCGAGCAGGACGAACGCGTGGTCGTACGCGGACTTGCCTGCGCCGAGGTCGGGTGCGCCCTGCGCGTCGAGGGCGTGGAACCACCCGCCGTGCTCGGCGTCGTGCAGCGGTCCCAGCAGGCCGTCGAGGGCCCCGCGCGCTACCGGTTCGCACCCGGGCACGCCCAGCATCGCACCGAGCGCGTAGACGTGGACGGTCCGGCACGTGATCCACGTCTGAACACCTGCCTCCGGGTCGGGGGTCCCGGTCTCGTCGAGGTAGGCCGCACCTCCCCCCGGCGCGACGACGTGACGCCCGAACGCGAGCAGCGATCGCGTGTGGGCATCGAGCCAGGCGACGTGCGTCTCGCGCTCGGTCCAGGCGAGCTCGTCGCGCACACCGCCGTGTGGCCGGGGGTCGATCGTCGGCGCCGTCATGCTGACACCACAGGCCGGCGCGACATGAGCTGGTTGACGCTGCGCAGGACCCGCGGGTCGGCGAGCGCGGACTTGTCCAGCGCTTCGGGGGCCGTCACGTGGAAGGTCACGCTCTCGCCTGCGAGGAGGTCCACCAGCATGTCGTCCACGACGGCGTCGGGGTGCACCTTGTCTGCGAGCAGCGACAGGCCCCGCACGAGGGTGTCGGTCGTGACCCGGACACGTGCCCCGTCGTCCGTCGAGGTGACCTCGACGTGCAGCGCCGGGCTGCGCAGGGCACTGTCGCGCGGTTCGGAGTAGAACCACGTTGCGCTCTCGTGCCCGAGCGACGCGACGAGCAGCTCGCCGGCGGCGTCACCCGGGACGGCGAGGTCGGCCGGCAGCGGGATCGTGGCCGTCGCGCGCGCGGCGACGTCGACGGGGATCTTCGTCGCCTCGATCTCGACGCCGTCGTAGCGGGTCCGACGGACGACGAGGTCGCCGCGCCACTGCTCGGCGGAGTCGTTGACGACCGCGACGACGAGCTGCCCGTCCGTACCGCGCGGCTGGATGGTGAGGAGCCGGTCGGCGAACGCCTGGCGCAGCGCGAACAGGAGCGGCTTCTGGCGGCCGTCACCGTCGACCGCCGCCCACGAGGTCACGGGCCAGCAGTCGTTGAGCTGCCACACGACCGCCCCCATGCACCGCGGAGACCACGAGCGGTAGTGCTCGAGCGCCGTGCGGACGGCGGTCGCCTGGTTCCAGGACATGGCCCAGTGCCAGTCCTCCATCGCGTCGGGCAGCGGTACGTGGGCGACGAGCCCGTCGGTGAGCTTGTCGTTGCCCTGCATCGCCTTCTGGTGGACGAGCATCCCGGGCGACTCGGGCGTCAGGGGGTCGTCGCTGATCGCGCGCGTGAGGGTGGACCAGGTGGGAGGCCCCTGCCAGCCGAACTCGGCCATGAAGCGCGGCACGGTGTCGCGGTAGTGCGGCCAGTCCTGGCGGTTCCACAGCTCCCACTCGTGCATCGAGCCGTGCCGTGGGTCGTTCGGGTGCACGTCGAGGCTGCCCGACCACGGGCTCGACGGCGTGTAGGCACAGTCCGGGTCGAGCTCGGCGACGACGCGCGGGAACAGCTCGGTGTAGTACCCGAGACCCCATGTGCGCCCGTCGAGGCGCTGCTGCCAGCTCCAGTCGTGGAAGCCCCAGATGTTCTCGTTGCTGCCGTTCCACAGCACGAGCGACGCGTGGTGCCCGAGGCGGGCGACGTTGTCGCGCACCTCCGCCTCGACCTCCGAACGCAGCGGCTCCTCCTCGGCGTACGCGGCGCACGCGAAGAGGAAGTCCTGCCAGGTGAGCAGGCCCCGCTCGTCGCACAGGTCGTAGAAGTCGTCCGACTCGTAGATCCCGCCGCCCCACACGCGCAGGAGGTTGAGGTTCGCGGACACCGCCTGGTCGATGCGCGCGGCGTAGCGCTCGCGCGTGACGCGGTGCGGGAACGCGTCGTCCGGGATCCAGTTCGCCCCGCGAACCCAGACCGGCACGCCGTTCACGACGAACCGGAAGGACGTGCCGTCCTCGTCGGGTTCCATCTCGAGAGTCGCGGTGCGGAAGCCGACGCGGCGGGCGGACTCGTCGAGGGGTGCGCCCTCGGCCAGCAGCTCGACGGTGACGTCGTAGAGCGGCTGGTCGCCGTGCGTGCGCGGCCACCAGAGGTCGACCTGCGGCACGACGACGTCGACCTCGGCCGTGCCGCCGTCGGCTGGCACCTGGACCCGGACCCCGGCGACGGACGCCGCGAGGGTGAGCGGCGCGCGACCGCGACCTGTGCCGGAGCGCTCGACCTCCACGACCACGCGCACCCGGCCCGCCGTCGGTGCCGTGGACTCGCCCACCACCGTCGCGTGGACGCGCACTTGGGCGAGTCGCGCCACCGACCAGGACTCGAGGCGCACGGGGCGCCAGATCCCGGACGTCGTCGTGTCGGGACCCCAGTCCCAGCCGAAGCTGCACGCCATCTTGCGCATGGCGTTGAACGGGTGCTGGTTGACCTGCGGCCGGTAGCCCAGGAGCAGGCTCTGCCGGTCGGCGTACGGGACGGGGGCGGAGAACCGGACCACGAGCTCGTTCTCGCCCTCGACGAGCAGCGGACCGACGTCGAACCGGTAGGTGCGGTGCATGTTCGCCGTCGTGCCCACCACCGTCCCGTTGAGCCGGACCTCCGCGACGGTGTCGAGGCCGTCGAAGACGAGGTCGTGCCGCTCGTGCCCGTCCGGGGCCCACGCGAAGCGCGTGGTGTATGCCCAGTCGGTGCGACCGATCCACGCCTGGAGACGCTCGTGGTCGTCGAGGTAGGGGTCGTCGATCAGGCCTGCGGCGAGGAGGTCCGTGTGCACGCTCCCCGGGACCGTTGCCGGGACGTCGGAGACGGTCGTCCCCACGGGAATCGCCCCCCCGACGGCGCTCACCGTCCAGCCCTCGTGCAGCTCGCGGCGGGTCGCCCTGAGGGCGGATGTCTCGGTGAAGGTCACTTCGTGGCTCCTGCGGTCAGGCCGTTGTAGATGTGTCGCTGGAGGAGGAGGAAGGCGATCAGGGTCGGGACGATCACGAGGATCGTGCCGGCGGCGATGACCTCCCACTCCGACCCCGTCGGTCCCTTGAACCGGAAGAGGGTCGTCGAGATGACGCCGAGCTTGCTCGACGGCATGTAGAGGAAGGGGATGTAGAACTCGTTGTAGATCGCGATGCCCTTGATGATGACGACGGTGGCGATCGCCGGCTTGAGCAGCGGGAAGACGATCCGTGCGTAGATCGTCAGGCGGTTCGCCCCGTCCAGCATCGCGGCCTCGTCGAGCGAGCGCGGTATGGAGCGCATGAACTGCAAGAAGATGTAGATCGCGATGATGTCCGTGCCCATGAAGAGCACGATTGCGGCCCAGCGGGTGTTGAAGAGTCCGAGGCCGTTGATGATCTGGAACGTCGCGACCTGCGTGGTGACCGCGGGGACGAGCGTCGCCAGCAGGAACCCGGCCATGACGAGCTTCTTGCCGCGGAAGTCGAACCGGTCGACGGCGTACGCGGTCATGGTGCCGATGAGGATCGTCCCGGCGAGCGCGACGACGAGGATGATCATGGTGTTCACGAAGCCCGCGAGCATGTCGCTGTCGGTGAAGGCCCTCGTGAAGTTCGAGAAGTTGAACCAGTTCTGGGGAAGGTCGAGCGGACCGCTCGTCACGTACTCCTCGCGGGACTTGAAGGCCGCGAAGAAGATCGTGAGGATCGGGACGACGGCGGCCGCGCACGCGACGACGAGACTGATGTACTTCGCCGTCGTGGCCAGCGGGCCGGCGACCGGCGCGACGCTCCTCGAGAACCGGGCGGCAGCCCCGCGCATCTTGTCCGCTGCGGTGATCCGGGTCGGCGCGGGTGCGGTGGGGGCGCTCATACCAGGTCTCCCTTCTCGTCCGGGAAGAACTTGCGTTGGATCGCGCTGATCACGAGGACGATGATCAGCAGCACGACGGCCATCGCGGACGCGAGACCGACCTTGGAGTACCGGAACGCCGTGTCGACGGTCTGGATGACGAACGTCTCGGAACCGTTGGCGCCCGACGTCATGATGAAGGGGATCTCGAAGACCGAGAGTGCGCCCGAGACGGCGAGGATCAGGGACAGACCGACGATCTGCTTGATGCCGGGGAAGATGATGTAGCGGAACTTCTGCCACGAGGTCGCGCCGTCGAGGTCCGCGGCCTCGTACACGTCATCCGGAATGGCCTGGATGGCGCCGAGGAACAGCACGAAGTTCAGGCCCAGGTAGCGCCAGACCGAGGTCCCCGCCAGCGAGTAGTTGACGATCGACGGGTCGCCCAGCCATAGCGGCGTGTCCTTCAGCCCTACCACGCCCAGCAGAGCGTCCAGCGTCCCGTCCGGGCGGAAGAAGTAGAGGAAGACGAGGCCGATCGCCACGCCGTTCAGGAGGTACGGGAAGAAGATGACGCCCTTGAAGAAGTTCCGGAACCGGGTGCTGAAGCTGAGGATCGTCGCGAAGTAGAGCGCCAGCGCGAGCTGGACGAGAGCCCCGACCAGGTAGTAGAGGCTGACGAAGAAGACCCGGAACAGCTCGGGCCGCGTGAAGATGTCGACGTAGTTCTTGAACCCGACGCCCTCCTTCACCGCGTCGAGACCGTCCCAGGACGTGAAGCTGTACCAGACCATGTTCGCCACCGGCAGGTAGGTGAACACGAGCAGCAGCCCGAGCGGGACGACGAGGAACAGCCACGGGGTGAGCGACCCGGACCGCTGCCTCGGTGGTCGGGAGGTAGCACTCCGCTTGCGCGGCTCGGTCGGAGTCGCCACGGTCGGACTGGTCACAGCCATGTCATGCTCATTTCGGTCGAGACGGGCGTGAGACCCCCGGCGGGGCGGCCGGGGGCCTCACGCGAACCAGGACTCCTGCGTCAGCCGACGACGTTCGCGCGCGCGGCCGCCCAGCGGGAGTTGAGGTCGGCAAAGAAGGACTCCTTGTCACCGTCCGCGGCGCCGCGAGCGACGTCGACCAGCTGCTTGCGGTACTTGTCGCCCCAGAGGTCGATCTCCGCCTCGTTGCTGATGTCGTTGTCCCACGTCTCCTCACCGGCCGGGGCCGGGGAGAGCTCGATCTGGTTGACGCCCAGGGCGTCGAACGTGGCCAGGCTGTCCGGTGCAGGCGCACCGACGACCGGCGAGATACCGCCCTGCTCCGCGGCGAACGTCGACTCGTTCAGGAACCAGTCGACCCAGGCGCGTGCAGCCTCCTTGTTCTCGGAGTGCTTCGAGATCGCGAGCTTGTAGTCGCCCGAGACGGTCGACGAGAACGTGCCCTCGGTCTGCCACGGCATCGGCCAGAAGTCGATGTCGTCCGCGGACCCACCGGCGGCCTCGGCCGCGTCCTGCATCTGGGGCACGGCCCACGAGCCGAGCACCATCGCGCCGACCTTGCCGGTGCCGAGGAGGGTCTTGGACTCCTCCCAGTTGGTCGTCGTGGGGTCCTCCTCGGTGACGCCAGCTGCAACGACGTCGTAGAGCAGCCCGTCGATCGCGTACTGCTCGTTGCCCTCGGCCCACGGGTCGTCCTGCGAGGTGCGGATGCTCACGGCGTCGGTCCCCGCGATCGTCCCCTGGTTGTTCTGCCACTGGGTGAGCGGCCAACCGTCGGTGTAGTTCGTGTAGTACGGGACGGCGTCGGTCTTCTCGCCGATCTGCTTGAGCGCTTCGACGAACGCCTCGGGCGTCGTGGGCGGCTCGGTGATGCCGGCCTGCTCCCAGACCTTGGTGTTCACGACGTAGCCCATCGCGGTGCCGAAGGTCGCTATGCCGTAGACGTCGCCGTCGTAGGCCTGCTCGTTGACGAAGCGGTACTCCTGCGAGAGCTCGTCGACCGTGCCGAGCGGCTCGAAGAACTGCGGGAGCTGGTCCTTGCTCACCGAGTTCGGGATGAGGAGCACGTCACCGTAGTCCTGCGTGTTCAGGCGGATCGAGACGTCACCCTCGTAGTCCGTGATCGCCTCGAACTCGACCGTCACGCCCGGGTTCTCCGCCTGGAACAGCTCGGCGTAGTCCTGGAGCGTGGTGTCGACGATGTCCGTGCGGTTGGTCAGGACCGTGATCGTGCCCGAGAGCTCGCCGTCCTCACCGCCGCCGCTCTCGCCCGAGCTGCTCGAGCACGCACCCAGCGCCATCGTCAGCGCTGTCACGGTGAGCACGGCGACAGTCTGCTTCCTTGCCATGTCGTTCCACTCCTTGGTCGTCGTTGACGTCGCGTGCGACAGGCCCACCGGTCCGGGCGATCACTGGCGACACGACTAGTGAAGCGCTTAAGTTCGCGTAAGTCCAACCTCGTTCTGTAACGAACTGGTATCGACGCCTTCAGGCGTGCAGGGAGTGCTGAAGCGCGTCAGGACGAGCGACGTGCCGTCGTACCTCTCGGGCGCAGCGTCGGGATCGAGTCGAGGAAGCTCCCCCCGACCTCACCCGCGATCCGGTCGAACAGACGGCGAGCGACGTGCGCGCCGTAACGCGTGACGTCGTGGCTCAGCGCCGAGAGGCGCGGGAACGTCGCCTCGCACAGCGGCGAGTCGTCCCACGCGATCATCGACACCTCCTGCGGCACCCGGACACCGATCTCGCTCGCGACCCCCAGCCCCGCGACCGCCATGACGTCGTTGTCGTAGATGATCCCCGTCGGCCGGTCCGCGCTCGTGAGGAGCGTCCGCGTCGCCACCGCCCCCTGGACGGCCGAGTAGTCCGTGCGCACGATCGTTCCCTCCGCGCCCAGCGCCGCGATCTCCTCGCGGAACGCCGCGTCGCGGATCCCCGTGTGCCCGAATCCCTCCAGACCCGCGACCCGGGCGATCCGGCGGTGCCCGACGGCATGCAGGTAGCGCACCGACTCGCGCATCGCCGCGGCGTCGTCCGTCCACACACTCGGCAGACCGCCCGCGAGCGCCGGGTCCCCCACCACGACCGCAGGAAGCGCCTCGGGCTCGGAGAACATCGCGATCCGCGGGTCGTCGACGCTCGGATCGACGAGGATCACCCCATCGACGCGACGCGCCGCGCGCCACGCACGGTACGCCCGCAGCTCGGTCTCCTGGTCCGGGACGACCTGCAGGAGCAGCGCGTACGACCGCTTCGACAGCTCGGACTCGATGCCCGCGAGAAACTGCATGTAGAACGACTCGACCCCGAGCATCCCGGGGTCGCGCGCCAGTACCAGTCCGACGGTCTCCGTCCGTGCCCCGGAGAGAGAGCGCGCGGCCGAGCTCGGCGCCCAGCCCAGCTCGGCCGCGATCCCCAGGATCCGGGCTCGGGTCGCCTCCGACACGCCGGGCCGGTTGTTCAACGCGTACGACACCGCACCCGTCGAGACCCCGGCCTCCCGGGCGATGTCCGCGATGGTGATCCTTGCCACGGCACTCCTTCCTCCGGGTCGCGAGCCTACTGCGACCACCCGGCGAGCCCGGCGCGTGGCGGTGCCGCAGACGTGGAAAGGTTGCCCCATGACCGGGTCCGCCGCCTCCCCCACCCCACTCCCCGTCGTCGTGCCGCCGGACACGCTCGCCGCGGCGGCGGCCGGACGCACGTTCGACCCGCACGCCGTGCTCGGCCCGCACCTGGCGCCCGACTCCGACGACGCGCGCGCCGTCGTCCGGGTCCTGCGCCCCCTCGCCGACGAGGTCGTCGTCGTCACGACCGACGGCGAGCACGCGGCCGCGCACGAGCAGGACGGGGTCTGGGCCGCCGTCGTCCCGGTGCACCAGGACCCCGACGGCACCCGGCACGCCCCCGACTACCGCGTCCGGGCGCGCTACGGCCACGAGGCCACGACCGCCGACGACCCCTACCGCTTCCTGCCGACTCTCGGCGAGGTGGACCTGCACCTCATCCGGGAGGGCCGGCACGAGGAGCTGTGGCGCGCGCTCGGCGCGAACGTGCGCACCTACCCCAGCGCGCTCGGCGACACCACGGGCACCGCGTTCGCGGTCTGGGCGCCCAACGCGCGCGCGGTCCGCGTCATCGGCGACTTCAACGGCTGGGGCGCGACGCACCCGATGCGCTCGCTCGGCTCCAGCGGCGTCTGGGAGCTGTTCGTCCCCGGTGTCCGCGCGGGCGCGCGCTACAAGTACGAGATCCTCGGCCCCGACGGGTCGTGGCGGCAGAAGGCGGACCCGCTCGCCAAGGCGACCGAGGTGCCGCCCGCGACGGCGAGCGTCGTCGTCGAGTCGCAGTTCACGTGGACCGACGACGCGTGGCTCGCCGAGCGCGCGGCGCACGACCCGCACACGCAGCCGCTGAGCATCTACGAGGTGCACCTCGGCTCGTGGCGCCAGGGCCTGTCCTACCGCGACCTCGCGGAGCAGCTCACGGCGTACGTCGTCGAGCAGGGCTTCACGCACGTCGAGCTGCTGCCCGTCGCCGAGCACCCGTTCGGCGGGTCGTGGGGCTACCAGGTCACGGGCTACTACGCGCCGACGTCACGATTCGGCCACCCCGACGACTTCCGCTACCTCGTCGACCGCCTGCACGCGGCCGGGATCGGCGTCGTCGTCGACTGGGTGCCCGCGCACTTCCCGCGCGACGAGTGGGCCCTCGCCCGGTTCGACGGCACACCGTGCTACGAGCACGCCGACCCCTTGCGCGGCGAGCAGCCCGACTGGGGCACGTACGTCTTCGACTTCGGGCGCAACGAGGTCCGCAACTTCCTCGTCGCCAACGCGACGTACTGGCTCGAGGAGTTCCACGTCGACGCGCTGCGCGTCGACGCCGTCGCCTCCATGCTCTACCTCGACTACTCGCGCGGGCCCGGGCAGTGGCACCCCAACGTGCACGGCGGGCGCGAGAACCTCGAGGCGATCGCGTTCCTCCAGGAGGCGAACGCCACCGCGTACCGGCGCACGCCCGGCGTCATGATGATCGCCGAGGAGTCCACGGCCTGGCCGGGCGTCACGCGCCCCACGTCGGCGGGCGGGCTCGGGTTCGGGCTCAAGTGGAACATGGGCTGGATGAACGACTCCCTGCGCTACGTCGCGGAGGAGCCCATCAACCGGCGCTACCACCACCACGAGATCACGTTCTCGATGGTGTACGCGTACTCCGAGCAGTTCGTGCTGCCCATCAGCCACGACGAGGTCGTGCACGGCAAGGGCTCGCTCTACGGCAAGATGCCCGGCGACGACTGGCAGAAGCGCGCCGGCGTGCGCGCGTTCCTCGCCTACCAGTGGGCCCACCCCGGCAAGCAGCTGCTCTTCATGGGCAGCGAGATCGGCCAGCACTCCGAGTGGAACGAGGGCCGCTCGCTCGACTGGGACGGCCTCGCGGCCGACCCCGGGCGGCAGGGCGTGCAGCGCGCCGTGCGCGACCTCAACGCGCTCTACCGCGCGACCCCGGCGCTGTGGGAGCTCGACCACGACCCCGCCGGGTTCGAGTGGCTCGACGCCGACGACGCCGACCACAACGTCCTCGCGTTCCTGCGCCGCAGCCGCGACGGCGGCGAGGTCGCGGTCGTCGTGAACTTCGCCGGGACGCCGCACGAGGGCTACCGCGTCGCGCTCCCGGCGGGCGGCGCGTGGCGCGAGGTGCTCAACACCGACGCCGAGGCCTACGGCGGCTCCGGGGTCGGCAACCTCGGCGAGGTCGAGGCCGAGCCCGTGCCGTGGAAGGGCCGCGCCTGGTCGACGACCCTGCGGGTCCCCCCGCTCGGCGCGCTCTACCTCGTCCCGGCCTGACGCGCCCGCGCGCACGACGGCGGCCGGTCACCCCGCAGGGTGGCCGGCCGCGGTCGTGCGTGCCCGGGGACGCCGGGTGTCGCTCAGTAGAGGCTGATCGCGAGACGCTGGCGCGCCTTGGCGACGCGCGGGTCCGTCGTGCCGACGATCTCGAAGTAGTCGAGGAGGCGCACGCGCAGCTTCTCCTTCGCGTCCGCGTCCGCACCGGGCAGGAGGTCGAGCAGGCGCCCGAGCGCGTCGTCGACGTGCCCGCCGAGCAGGTCGAGGTCAGCGATCGCGAGCTGCGCGTCGACGTCGCCGGGCGCGTCGGCGGCGGCGGCGCGCACGGCCGCGAGGTCGGCGTCGCGCGTGCGCTGCAGGAGGCGGACCTGCGCGAGGCCCGCGACCGCGAGCGCGTCCCGCGGGTCCTGCTTGATCGCCTTCTCGTAGGCGGCGACGGCGGCGTCGAGGTCGTCGCGCTCGATCGCGTCGTACGCCTCCTGGTGCAGCGGCGGGAGCTCGGGCTCGGGCTCCGGCGCCGGCGCGGCAGCGGCCTCGGGCTCGCCGTCGCCCCCGCGGGCCGGGGCCCGGCCCGTGACGCCGTTCGCCTCCGCGGCCTGCAGGACCTGGTCGAGGACCGCGCGCACCTGCTCCGCGGGCGCCGCGCCCTGGAACAGCGGGACGGGCTGCCCCTGGAGCACGGCGACGACGGTCGGCACGCCCTGGACCTGGAACGCCGCCGCGATCTGCGGGTACGTCTGCGCGTCCACGCGCGCGAGGAGGAAGCGCCCGGCGTACTCGTCCGCGAGCGCGCCGAGCTCGGTGCCGAGCTGGGCGTTCGCCTGGTCCGTCGGGATCCAGAGCAGGACGACGACCGGGTACTGCGTCGAGTCCTGGACGAGCTGGCCGAACGACTCCTCGGTGACGTCGACGACGTACCCGCCCGCGGCGGGCGCGCCGCCCTCCTCACCGGGAGGCGGGGACTGCGGCCGGGTCAGCGCGGAGAGGTCGACCGCTCCGCGCACGTCGAACGCGGGCTGCTGAGTGGGTTCGCTCATGGTCGCAATCCTACGGAGCGTCAGGAGTTCGCGACCGACGTCGCGACGTGCTCGTTGCCCACGACGCGGATCTTCTCCTCCGACCCGGCCGGCGGCACGTAGAGCGCCACGACGTCGACGTACCCGACCTTGAGCACGTTCGTCGGCGTCTTGTCGCCGTAGAGCGCCTTGATGGTCTCCGTGTCCGGCGGGACCTGCGCGCCCTCCTCGGCGGTCATCGACTCCTGCGACGTCATCGCGCCCACGACGAGCGCGCCGCCGTCCGCGGTGCGCACGGCCCGGACCTGCTCGTCGGGGTTCGGCGTGAACGTCAGCGCGTACTTCCCGGCCGCCGGCTCGAGCGCCGTCGTCCAGGCCTGCGCGCGCTCGGCGAGCAGGGTGCGGAACGAGTCGTCCTCGAACGTCTCGGCGAACCCGGAGCCCGTCCCGAGGTTGAGCACGTCCGCGTACTGCGCGACGGCGTCCGTCGGCGTGACGAGGAGGCTCGAGTCGTCGGGCGCGACCGCCTCGCTCCCGATGCTCGGGTCGGCGAAGCTCGGCATCGTCACGCCGGGGAGCAGGCGCACCCACGCCCAGAGCCGGTAGTTCTGGCGCGCGGCGCCCTGCTCGAGGACCGACAGGCGCGGAGTCTGCAGGCTCTCGGGCTGGACGCTCACGGCGTACGACGTGCGCGGCCAGGTCTGGGTCGTCGGGATGACGACCTGCTGCGCCTCGGTCGGGAGCTCGGTCACGAGGTCCGCGTTGCCGCGCGCGGCGGCCACGGCGAGCTGGCTCGTCCGGATCGCGAGCGCGGGTCCCGTCACCCGGGCGTCGAGCCCCGCGGGGTCGTTCGTCTCGCTCGCCGCCGCGAGCGCCGACGCCACCGCGTCGAGGACGACCGTCTCCTGCGTCTCGGTGAGGACCGGCGGCGGCGGGTCCTGCGTGGGGTCGGGCTGCGGGGTCGGCAGGGGCGAGGAGCAGGCGGCGAGCAGGAGCGCGCCGACCAGGCCGCCGGACACCCCGGCGAGGTGACGGCGCGCGCGAGCCGTGCCGCGGGTGGTGCGGGTCATCGGGTGCTGTCCTTCGTCTCGTCCGGGTCGCCCTGCGGCTCGGCGGTCGTCCCCGCCGCGGTGCCGCCCGGCGTGAAGCCCCACGCACGGCGCCACGCGTCCGCGCGCGTGCTCGCGCTGTCCTGGGCCGTGGGGTGGCCGGCGGCCGCGTCGACGGTCGGCTGCGCCGCCGTCCGGGGGCGGCGCTCGCCGCGCGCCACGATCGGGATCTGGCCCGTGAGCCACGCGCGGCGGGGCTTCTGCCCGCGGGCCTGCTGCTGCGCGAGCCGCTCGGCCTCCTCGCGCTCGCGGAGCTCGCGGCGCGTGAGCATCCGGACCTGCGCGGTGTCGGTCGGCGCCTCGGCGCCGTTCCCCTCGTCCTCGACGGGCGCGGCAGCCGGTGCCACGACCGGGGTCGACGACGTCGCGGAGCCGCGGCCCGAGCCTGCGCGGCGCGAGGGTCGGAAGCTGGCCGCGCCGATGCCGAGGCCGAGCAGGAGGAGGACCACGCCGCCGACGACGCCGGGCCACAGGAACGGCGTCTCGACCTCGCGCGGCCAGGAGAGCTCGAGCGTCGGGGCGACCGCGCCCTCGCCCACGCCGGCCGCGAGGAGCTGCCAGCGCCCGGGCTGGTCGGACCAGCGCAGGCTCGCCGAGCCGGCGCCGCTGGACTCCTCGAACCACATGTCCGAGCCGGCGGGGTCGAGACCGACGACGGGCGCCTCGGCGGCCTCGCCCGCGGCGGGGGCCTCCTCGTCCGCGGGCGTCTCCCCGTCCGCGGGCGTCCCCTCGCCCGCGGGCGTCTCCTCGTCCGCGGGCGTCTCCTCGCCCTCGGGCGTCTCGCCCTCGGCGGGCTCCTCGCCCTCGGCCGGCTCCGCGGGAGCGGCCTCGACGGCGCGCGTCGCGAGCGTGTCCCAGTCGGCGAGGCCGGTGACCACGCCGTGCGCCTGCTCGCCGACCCAGCCCGTGACGTCCACCTCGCGCCCGATCGCGAGGGTGACCTGCTGCTCGCCGGGCGCCGTGGCACGGATCGTCACGTCCTCGGCGACGAGGTCGAGCACCCCGGGCTCGGTGACGAGCAGCGTGCCGTCCCCCGTGTACGCCGTCGTCGCCACGGCCGTGTCGCTGTCACGCCACACCGTGGCGGACGCGACACCGAGGCCGATGGCGACGAGCCCTCCTACCACCAGGAGGGCAGCGATGATTCGTTGCAGCACCGAGCTTCCCTTCGTCGACCGACGTTCCAGGATAGGTGCGAAACCCCTCGTGGATCGACCGAGAGGGACCGGGCGCGGATCCTCACGAACCGTTCACGGAGCCCTCCCGCGGCGGTCTCATCGTCGTCGGCGACCCGCGCACGAAACTCGTCGGCGCGGTGCGCGCACCCACCGGCCGGGAAGCCCCTCGCGCAGGGGTGCGACCATCGCCTCACCTGGCCCGACGCGGGTACCCAGGCCCGCGAGTCCCCCGTATCCTGGTCGCAGCACGGCGGGGCCGTGGCACGTGCGCCGCGCCCTCCTTCCCCAGGAGGGGAGACGCCGCCCGGCGGTGGAAGCCGCGACGAACCAGCACCGGAGGTCATCGACGTGTCCGACGAGCGCACGCTCTTCCCCATCACGATGCGCGGCTACGACCGCGTCCAGGTCGAGGCACAGCTCGCGAAGCTGGAGAAGGCGGTGGAGGACGCGCGGGCGCGCGTCGAGGCCGCCGACGCCCGCGCCATGCAGCTCACGAGCGAGCTCGCCGACGCCCAGCGCCAGCTCCGCGAGGCGGACCGCCCGTCCTACGCGGGCCTCGGCTCGCGCATCGAGCAGCTCCTGCGCTCGGCGGAGGAGCAGTCGGCGGACATCCTCTCCCAGGCGAACTCGCAGGCGGCCGACATCATGGCGCGCGCGAAGCTCTCCGCGGGCCAGGTGCGCTCTCGCGCCGAGAACGAGGTCGCCGAGCTCCTCAACAGCGCGCGCCTCGAGGCCGAGGAGATCCGGTCCACGAGCGCGTCCGAGGCCGAGGGCACGCTGCTGAGCGCGCAGCGCCGCGCCGAGGAGCTCGTGGGCTCCGCCGAGCGCGAGGCCGCGCGCATCCAGAGCGCGATCGCCACGGAGGAGAGCGAGCGCCGCGCGTCGCTCGAGCGCGAGCTCGGCACGATGCGGGCGACGGTCGAGCGCGAGACGACCGAGCTGCGCGTGACGACCGAGCGCGAGGCCGCGGAGCTGCGCGCCCGCGTCGCCGCGGAGACCGCCGCCCAGCGCGAGGCCGCGGAGCGCGAGTCCGCCGAGATGCTCGAGAACGCGCGCCGCGAGGCGCAGCGCCAGGTGGACGAGGCCCAGCGCAAGGCGACCGAGGCGGCCAACGCCGTGACGTCGGAGATGGAGCAGCTGCGCGACCAGGCCCGCACCGCCCTCGCCGACGCCGAGCTCGAGGTCGTCCGCCGCCGCGAGGAGGCGGAGCGCGAGAACGCGGAGCGCCACGCGGCCGCCAAGGCGGAGACGGAGAAGCTCGTCTCGACCGCCGAGGAGCACGCCGCCGAGGCGGAGAAGCGCGTCGCGCTCGCGCTCGAGCAGGCGGAGAAGGTCCGCTCGGAGTCCGACGCCTACGTCAAGGACCTCATGTCGACGGCCCGCCGCAACGCCGACCAGATCGTCGCCGAGGCGCGCGCGTTCGCGGAGCAGACCGTGTCGGACGCGAAGGCGGAGGCCGAGCAGCAGCGCAACGTCGCGCAGCGCCAGCTCGAGGACCTCACGCGCCAGCACGACTCGATCAACACGTACCTCGACGAGCTGCGCGGCCTCCTCGGCGGCGGCGACGCCGAGGCGAAGGCACCGGTCAAGAAGGCGGCGGTCCCCGCCGGCACGCCCGCGCAGCAGGCCCGCGCCGCGACGCTCATGACCGCGGAGTTCCCGGTCGTCGCGGAGGAGCCGGCGCAGCCCGCCGGCTCGGGCACGTCGAGCAAGCGGCGTCCGGCGAGCCCGGTCGACGCGGACGCGGACGCCGAGTCCGACGCCCCGGCGCCGGCCTGACCCGTGGCACCGGCAGCGGACCCCTCGGGCCGCTCCGGGTCCGCTGCCGACGACTGGCGTCGGCAGCGGACCGAGGCCGCCGCGCACCAGCAGCGTGAGCTCGACCGGCAGCGGGCCCGCGAGAGCGCGGCGGCCCGCGCGCTCCTCGCGGACTTCGTGGCCCGGGCGCGCGAGCGCGGCCTGGCGCCCGAGCCGCTGCGGGCGCGCTCGTTCGACGGGAGCACCACCTACCGGACCCCGCTCACGGGCTGGTACCTGCGCCGCAACCGCAGCGTCGCGGTCGGCGAGGACGGGGAGTTCTACGTGCTGAGCGTCCCCGGCAGCGTGCTCGGCCGGCTCCGCGGCGTGAGCGTCGAACCCTCCGACCCGCCCCTCGTCCTGGGCAAGGGCGGCCGCGACGGCGAGTCGATCGACCTCGCGGACGCGCTCGCGCTCGTGCTCGACGGCGCCTGACGGCACTGCCCGCTGGGAGGCGCCGCGCGCTCCGGACGGCGGCGCGCGTCAGACGGCGGCGCGCGTCAGACGGCGGCGCGTGCGAGCACGTCCGCCAGGGCGTCGGCCACCGCCGCGGGGTCCTCGACCGCGCTGAGGTGACCCACCCCGGGGACCTGGACGAGCTGCGCGGACGCGGCGGCCGCGGCCATGTGCTCGGCCTCGCCGACGGGCGTGATCACGTCCTCCTCCCCCACGACGACGGCGACCGGGCCCGCGAACCCCTCGAGGACGTGCGTGCGGTCGGGCCGGGACGCCATGGCGCGCTGCGACCACGCGACGCCGTCGGGACGCTGCCCGCGGATCCACTCCTCGACCCGCGCCGTGAGCGGCTTGCGCGCGGTTTTGCTCGTCTCGCCGAGCATCGCGCCCGGCATGCCGAGCACGGCGTCGACCGTCTGCGACCGCTCGGCCTCGTCGGCGATGCGCAGGCGGTTCGCACGCGCGTCGTCGGTGTCCGCGGTCGACTTCGTGTCGACGAGGCCGAGACCGGCGACGAGGCTCGCGTGCCGCTCCGCGAGCGCCAGCGCGACGTACCCGCCCATCGACAGGCCCGCCACGACAGCGCGCGTGATGCCCGCGGCGGTGAGGGCGGCGGCGGTCGCGTCGGCCGACGCCTCGATCGACGGGGGCTTGCCGGTGAGCGGGCTCGCGCCGAGCCCCGGCAGGTCGACCGCGACGACGGTGGGCTCGCCCGGGAGCGCCGCGGCCACGTCGGCCCACATGCGATGGTCCAGCGGGAAGCCGTGCAGCAGCACGAGCGGGGTCCCGTACCCCTCGCGCAGGGTGTAGGTCTCGAGCGGTGCCGTCGTCACGTCGTCCTCCTCGGGTCGTGCTCGTGCCAGGGGTCCTCCCACGCTCCCACGCCCGCCGCGCGTCCGCCGGAGGAGGGGGACGCACTCGCGGGCGCGGGCGCGTCGTCGGTGGGGCGGCGGCGTCGGCCGGTGGGGGCCGCGGCGTCAGTCGGCGACGCCGTCGCCGCGGCTCGCGTCGTAGCTCGCCTGGTCGGTGTCGGCGGTGTCGCGGTCGGCGGTCGCGGCCGCGGGGCCGTCCCCGGACCACTCGGTCGGCAGCGGCAGCGGGAACCCGGGCCGGACATGCCCGACGATCTCGTCGAGCACGCGCCGCACCGACGACTCCCCCACCCACAGGTGCTTCGCGCCGTCGACCCCGATCACCTCGGCGTTCCGCACGCGCGCGAAGCGGCGCCGCGCCTCGTCGGGGCGCAGGTAGTCGTCGAGCTCGGGCACGAGCACCACGAGCGGCTTGCCGAACGCGTCCCAGCGGTCGAGGTCCTCGTCGGTCGCGCGGTGCAGCGGCGGCGAGAGCAGGATCGCGCCCTCGACCGCGGGGTCCGCGCCGTGCTTGAGCGCGAGCTCGGTGCCGAACGACCACCCGACGAGCCACGGGTGCGGGAGGTCGTGGAACTCGGCGAACTCGATCGCCGCGGCGACGTCGAAGCGCTCGGCCTCGCCGCCGTCGAACGCGCCCTCGCTCGTCCCGCGCGGCGACGACGTCCCGCGCGTGTTGAAGCGCAGCACCGCGAGGTCGGCGAGCGCGGGCAGGCGCCACGCGGCCTTGCGGTACACGTGGGAGTCCATGTAGCCGCCGTGCGTGGGCAGCGGGTGCAGCGTGACGAGCGTCGCGACGGGGTCGCGGTCGGCGGGGAGCGCGAGCTCGCCGACGAGCGTGAGCCCGTCCGCCGTGTGCAGCTCGACGTCCTCGCGCCGCGCGGGCAGGACCGTCAGCGAGCGGATCGGGGTCGGTCCCGACGCGTCGGCGCCGGTGGTCGCGGGATCGGGTGCGGTGCTCACCGGGCCGAGCCTAGTTCGTTCAGCGCGGGCGGCGCCGCCCGCGCGCCTGCCAGCACGACGTGTGCCAGTGGCGGCGGTGGTCGAGCGCCGTCTCGGCGCCGAAGAACGAGTCGTCCTGCCAGGCCACCACGTGGCCGGTGCCCGGCGGGATCTCCTGGTTGCAGCCCGGGCACAGGTAGGTCTTGGTCCCGCCGCGCACCGTGCGCACCTGCCACTCGCCGTCGGCCCCGGACTCGCGCCGTGCGCCGCCGAGGGCGCGGTCGAGGTCGAGGGGCGCGGGCTCCGCGCCCCAGGGTCGCTTGCGGGACGGTCGACGGGACGGCATGCGCCCATTCTCCCCCGGGTCGCCGCACCCGCCCGCGAGTGCCCGGCCCGCCGACCGCTCCCAGCGGGTGCCCAGGCGGGACCGCTAGAGTGTCCGCGCCGGTGCTGCACCCGGCACTCGGCAGCGAGGCTCCCCGACCCGGGACACCGCCCGACCGCCGTCGTGCGGGTGCGGCCCAGACCCGACGGCCCCGCGCCGTCCCACCGACCCGAAGGACCCCCTCGTGAAGCACCGCACCCTGCGCGGCGTCGCCGCGCTCACCCTGGGCGCCGCCCTCGTCCTGTCCGGCTGCTCGTCGGAGGACGGATCCGGTGACGAGACGTCGCCGAGTGCGTCCGAGACCGACGACGCCACGTCGTCGCCGGAGGACGTCGCGGCGCTCGAGGCCGTGACGGTCTCGGGCGACCCGGGCGCCGAGCCGACGGTGGAGTTCGAGGCGCCGCTCGAGGTCTCCGGTGCCGTCGCGCTGTCCCTCGGGGACGGCGACGGGGACGAGATCGCCAAGGGCCAGGAGGTCACGCTGCACCAGGCGGCGTACTCCGGTGCCGACGCGTCGAAGCTCGGCTCGACGTGGGAGGACGACTCCGCCCAGCCGATCGTCCTCGACGACCAGGTGTACCCGCAGCTCCTCGACGTGCTCGTCGGCAAGAAGGTCGGCACGCGCTTCCTGTTCGCGGCCCCCGGCCAGGACGGCACCGCCGTGCTCACCGTGGCCGAGGCCACCGCGGTCCGCGACGCCCCGGTCGCTCCCGACCCCGCGGACGTGCCGGACCGCGCCGAGGGCGAGGCCGTGACGCCGGCGGACGGCCTCCCGGTCGTCACGCTCGACGGCGCGGGCATGCCGTCGATCGAGATCCCCGAGGGCTACACCGCTCCGACGGAGCTCGTCGTGCAGCCGCTCATCAAGGGCAGCGGCCCGGAGGTCACCGAGGACCAGACCGTCATCGCGCACTACACCGGCTGGAAGCTCGACGGCGAGAAGTTCGACTCGTCCTGGGACCGCGGCGAGCCGTCGACCTTCCCCCTGAGCGGCGTCGTCGCCGGCTGGACGCAGGGCCTGTCGGGGCAGACCGTCGGGAGCCAGGTGCTCCTCGTCATCCCGCCGTCGCTCGGCTACGGCGCGAGCGAGGGCCACGAGCTCCAGAACGAGACGCTCGTCTTCGTCGTGGACATCCTCGCGGCGTACTGACGTCGCCGCGACGAGGGCCGCACCCTGACCCGGGGTGCGGCCCTCGTCGCGTCCGGTGACGGGGCGCGCGAGCAGGCCGACGTAGGCTCGACGCATGACGGACGCCTCCACGACCCCGGTCCCCTCCGTGCCCGACGACGTCACCGCCACGAGCGCGGGCGTCCCGCCCGAGCGCGAGGTGCTCACGTGGGAGACGTTCGGCGTCGCCGCGCGCGAGCTCGCCGAGCAGGTCGTCGCGAGCGGGTTCCGCCCCGAGGTCGTCGTCGCGGTCGCGCGCGGCGGGCTCCTGCCGGGCGGCGCGGTCGCGTACGCGCTCGGCACCAAGGGCGTCGGGACGCTCAACGTCGAGTTCTACACCGACATCGGCCAGACCCTCACGGACCCGCGCGTGCTGCCCCCGCTCATGGACACGTCCGACCTGCCGGGCGCGCACGTGCTCGTGGTCGACGACGTCGCGGACTCGGGCCGCACGCTCGCCCTCGTCATGGAGATGCTCAGCGCGCACGGCGCCGAGGCGCGCTCCGCGGTGCTCTACACGAAGCCGCGCACGATCATCCAGCCGGACTACTCGTGGAAGGACACCGACCTGTGGATCACGTTCCCGTGGTCGGCCGATCCGCCGGTCGCGGGCGCGCAGGCGCGACCGAACGACTAGGCGCGGCCCTGCGCCGGACAGCGCCAGGCCCGTGCCGGCGTCGAAGAGGTGCGCACGGTCCAGGTCGACCGTCACCGACAGGCGCTCCCCCGGCCGTCCGGCCACCGCGGACCGCGGCGCTGCCGTTCCTCGATCACCTGTCCGAGGTCCGGCTGCACGTCCTGAGGCGGTGCGGGCACGTCCCGGCGGTCGAGCACCCGGACGCCTTCCACCGTCTGCTGGCACAGTTCCTCGTGCCGTAAGAAAGGCGCCGCAGCGGGCGGCCCCGCGCATTCTTCGCCACCGGCACGGGCCCCGCCCGACGCCACGAGGACGCGTTGTTCCGGAGCCTGCAATGCGGTCGGACAATTGCCGTCTGTACGCCCGTCCCGGCAGTTCGGATCCGGAGGAGACCCGGTCGCGGACGTCTCCTCAGGAAGGGGACGTGCCACCCGTCCCGGGCGTCGTGGCGCGCCGACGCGCCCCGACGGACGGGTGACGCACGGGGTGACGCCCGGGTGGATCACCGGGGTGAATTCATCTCCTTGTCCGTCGCGTTCGGCGCAGGCCGGATAGCCTCCAAAGAGCCTGCGGGTCCTCGCGGACTCAGGCGGGCTCACATTGACGAGAGGATGTGCAGCGCTCATGTGCACACGAGTTGTCTGGCCTGATGCCAATGGTGCCGTCATCGTCGGCCGAAACATGGATTTCCACATGGACCTGCTCACCAACCTCTGGAAATACCCCCGCGGCATCGAGCGCTCCGACGGTGTCCACGGCAACCTGACCTGGAGAGCGAAGTACGGGAGCGTCGTCGCGACGGCGTTCGACCTGATCGCGACCGACGGCATGAACGAGGAAGGGTTCGCGGGCCACATCCTGTGGCTGGCGGAGTCCGACTACGGCAAGCCGGCGGCCGACGCCACGCAGCTCAGCCAGGCGGTGTGGCTGCAGTACTACCTCGACAACTTCGCGACGGTGGCGGAGGCGGTCGCCTGGACGAAGGAGTCGCAGGTGCAGATCGCCCAGCTCTTCGACCCGACCGGGCACCTGGTCCCCACGCTGCACCTGGCGATCGACGACGCGACCGGCGACTCCGCGATCATCGAGTACACGGACGGCACGCCGAAGGTCTACCACGGCCGCGAGTACCAGGTCATGACCAACTCCCCCACGTTCGACAAGCAGCTCGAGCTCGTCACGCAGGTCGAGGGCCTCGGCGGGGACAAGCCGCTCCCCGGCTCGACGCTGGCCAGCGACCGCTTCGCGCGCGCCTCGTTCTACGTGGCGCACCAGAAGCAGCCGAAGACCCAGATCGAGGCGATGTCGGCGATGTTCAGCATCATCCGCAACGCCGCGCAGCCGTTCCGCACGCCGGAGGAGGGCAAGCCGGACGCGTCGCAGACCATCTGGCAGGTCGTGCTCGACCTCACGAACAAGCGCTACGCCTACGAGTCCACCACCCGGCCGAACATCGTGTGGGTGGACTTCGCCGATCTGAGCTTCAACGAGGGCACCAAGGTCCTCAAGCTCGACCTGGTGGGACGACTCGCGCTCGAGGGCGGCCTCTCGGGCAACGCGAGCCACCACTTCGCGGATGTCGGCGAGGTGGGCCGGGAGGTGCTGGCCACCGGCACCGAGGCCCTCGAGCTCGTCGCCCGCAAGCAGGACGAGTTCGCGGCGGTCGCCCAGGCCGTGCAGAGCCTCGTGGGCAAGAAGAAGGACCAGGCTGCGTGACGCGCGACGGCCCCACCACCGGGGCCGTCGCCGAGCCGACACGACAAGGCCCGGACCGCGACATCGCGGTCCGGGCCTTCGGCTCGCTCGGCGAGCGCGTCGGTGACGAGCCCTAGAAGTCCCAGTCGTCGTCCGTCGTGTTGACGGCCTTGCCGATGACGTACGACGACCCGGACCCGGAGAAGAAGTCGTGGTTCTCGTCGGCGTTCGGCGACAGCGCGGAGAGGATCGCCGGGTTGACGTCGGTCTCGTCCTTGGGGAACAGCGCCTCGTACCCGAGGTTCATGAGCGCCTTGTTCGCGTTGTACCGCAGGAACTTCTTGACGTCCTCGGTGAGCCCGACGCCGTCGTAGAGGTCCTCCGTGTACTGCACCTCGTTGTCGTACAGCTCGAAGAGCAGCTCGAACGTGTACGCCTTGAGCTCGTCGTGCTCCTCCGGGGAGAGCTTCTCGAGGCCCTTCTGGAACTTGTAGCCGATGTAGTACCCGTGCACCGCCTCGTCGCGGATGATGAGGCGGATGAGGTCGGCCGTGTTCGTGAGCTTGGCGCGCGACGACCAGTACATCGGCAGGTAGAAGCCGGAGTAGAACAGGAACGACTCGAGCAGCGTGCTCGCGACCTTGCGCTTGAGCGGCGAGTCGCCCTTGTAGTACTCCATGACGATCTCGGCCTTGCGCTGGAGGTTCGGGTTCTCCTCCGACCACCGGAACGCGTCGTCGATCTCGCGCGTCGAGCACAGCGTCGAGAAGATCGACGAGTAGCTCTTGGCGTGCACCGACTCCATGAACGCGATGTTCGTGTACACCGCCTCCTCGTGCGGCGTGAGCGCGTCCGGGATGAGCGACACCGCGCCGACCGTGCCCTGGATCGTGTCGAGCAGCGTCAGGCCCGTGAACACCCGCATCGTGAGCTGCTGCTCGGACTCGGTGAGCGTGTGCCACGACTGGATGTCGTTCGACACCGGCACCTTCTCGGGCAGCCAGAAGTTCCCGACGAGGCGGTCCCACACCTCGAGGTCCTTCTCGTCCTCGAGACGGTTCCAGTTGATCGCGCTCACGCGATCGATGAGCTTGAGCTTCCCCGTGGGCGACATCTGCCTTCTTCTCTCCTGCTGACCCCGGACCGACCGGGAGGTGGCTACGAAACGAACGCTACGCCGTCGTGCACCGCGCCAGGCGTGCTGGTGACGGACGGACGAGCGGGGACCGGAAGGGATGCGGGCGCCGGTCGTGGCGGGCCTGGCGGGAGGCCGCGAGGCACGAGCGGCCGGCTGGTAGACCGGTGCCCGCATCCCTGGAGAGTCACCGCGACGGTGACCCGAGGACTAGAGCATGCACGAGACGCAACCCTCGACCTCCGTGCCCTCCAGGGCCATCTGGCGGAGACGGATGTAGTAGAGCGTCTTGATGCCCTTGCGCCACGCGTAGATCTGGGCGCGGTTGACGTCGCGTGTCGTGACCGTGTCCTTGAAGAACAGCGTGAGGCTCAGGCCCTGGTCGACGTGCTGCGTCGCGGCGGCGTACGTGTCGATGATCTTCTCGTAGCCGATCTCGTACGCGTCCTGGTAGTACTCGAGGTTGTCGTTCGTCAGGTAGGGCGCCGGGTAGTAGACGCGCCCGATCTTGCCCTCCTTGCGGATCTCGATCTTCGACGGCACCGGGTGGATCGAGGACGTCGAGTTGTTGATGTAGGAGATCGAGCCCGTCGGCGGGACGGCCTGGAGGTTCTGGTTGTAGATCCCGTGCTCCATGACGGAGGCCTTGAGGGCCTTCCAGTCGTCCTGCGTGGGGATGTGCACGCCGGCGTCGGCGAAGAGCTGGCGCACGCGCTCCGTGGCGGGCTCCCACACCTGGTCGGTGTACTTGTCGAAGTACTCCCCCGTCGCGTACTTCGACTCCTCGAAGCCGCCGAACGCGCGGCCGCGCTCGATCGCGAGGCGGTTGGACGCCGCGATCGCGTGGTAGGCGACCGTGTAGAAGTAGATGTTCGTGAAGTCGATGCCCTCGGTGGACCCGTAGTGGATCCGCTCGCGCGCGAGGTAGCCGTGGAGGTTCATCTGGCCGAGGCCGATCGCGTGGCCCGACTCGTTGGCGCGCTTGACCGACGGCACGGACTCGATGCTCGTCTGGTCGGAGACGGCGGTGAGCGCGCGGATCGCGGTGTCGATGGTCTTCGCGAAGTCGGGCGAGTCCATCGTCTTGGCGATGTTGAGCGAGCCGAGGTTGCAGGAGATGTCGCGGCCGACGTGGTCGTACGAGAGGTCCTCGTTGAACGTCGACGGCGTCGAGACCTGGAGGATCTCCGAGCACAGGTTCGAGTGGGTGATGCGGCCCTTGATCGGGTTCGCCTTGTTCACCGTGTCCTCGAACATGATGTACGGGTAGCCGGACTCGAACTGGAGCTCGGCGATCGTCTGGAAGAAGTCGCGCGCCTTGATCTTCGTCTTGCGGATGCGGGAGTCGTCGACCATCTCGTCGTACTTCTCGGTGATCGAGATGTCGGCGAACGGCTTGCCGTAGACGCGCTCGACGTCGTACGGCGAGAAGAGGTACATGTCCTCGTTCTTCTTGGCGAGCTCGAACGTGATGTCGGGGATCACGACGCCGAGCGACAGCGTCTTGATGCGGATCTTCTCGTCCGCGTTCTCGCGCTTGGTGTCGAGGAACCGCAGGATGTCCGGGTGGTGCGCGTGCAGGTACACGGCACCGGCGCCCTGGCGCGCGCCGAGCTGGTTCGCGTAGGAGAACGAGTCCTCGAGCAGCTTCATCACGGGGATGACGCCGGACGACTGGTTCTCGATGTGCTTGATCGGGGCGCCGTGTTCGCGGATGTTCGACAGGAGCAGGGCGACGCCGCCGCCGCGCTTGGAGAGCTGCAGCGCGGAGTTGATGCCGCGCGCGATGGACTCCATGTTGTCCTCGATGCGCAGCAGGAAGCAGGACACGGGCTCGCCGCGCTGCGCCTTGCCGACGTTGAGGAACGTCGGGGTCGCGGGCTGGAAGCGGCCCGAGATGACCTCCTCGACGATGTCGAGCGCGGCCTGCTCGTTGCCGTCGGCGAGACCGAGCGCGACCATGCAGACGCGGTCCTCGAAGCGCTCGAGGTACCGCTTCCCGTCGAACGTCTTGAGGGTGTACGACGTGTAGTACTTGAACGCGCCGAGGAACGTCTCGAACCGGAACTTCTTGGAGTACGCGAACTCGAACAGCGACTTCACGAACTCGCGGTCGTACTTCGCCAGGACCTCGGGGTCGTAGTACTGGTGATCGACCAGGTAGTCGAGCTTCTCCGCGAGGTCGTGGAAGAAGACCGTGTTCTGGTTGACGTGCTGCAGGAAGTACTGCCGCGCGGCCTCACGGTCCTTGTCGAACTGGATCTCGCCGTTCGGACCGTAGAGGTTCAGCATCGCGTTGAGCGCGTGGTAGTCGAGCTGCGCGCTCGTCAGCGGCACCTGCTGGGGCGCGAGCGCGGCGTCACCCGCCGCTGCGCTCGCGGAGTTCACGCCGGAATCCGTGACTGTCGTTGCCAAAATCGTCCCAATCCGTCGCGGACGCGCACGGCGTCCTCGGCTGTTCCCAGGAGTTCGAAGGCGTACAGGTAGGGCACCTGGCACTTCGCGGAGATGATGTCGCCGGCGATGCAGTACGCGTCACCGAAGTTGGTGTTGCCCGCGGCGATGACGCCGCGGATCAACGACCGGTTGTGCACGTCGTTGAGGAACTTCACGACCTGGCGCGGGACGGCACCGCCCTCGTTGCCGCCCCCGTAGGTCGGGACCATGAGCACGTACGGCTCCTCGACGCGCAGGAAGCCCTCGGTCGGACGCAGCGGGATGCGCTGGACGTCCATGCCGAGGGCCGGCAGGTCGAGCCGCTGGACGAACCGGTGCGTGTTCTCGCTGACGCTGGAGAAGTACACGAGCGACCCCACGGGGACGCACCTCCGTCCTGCCCTGCTCCGCCTGCTCTGTGCTACGGGTTCCGGGGCGCCTCGCGGCGACCCGGGAGGCCGGTCAGGCGACGACCGGGGAGACCTTCTGCGCGAGGGCGTTGATCTGGTCCGGACGGAACCCGGACCAGTGCTCGTCCCCGGCGACGACCACGGGCGCCTGCAGGTAGCCGAGCCCGCGCACGAGCTCGAGCGCCTCGGCGTCCTGCGTGATGTCGACGACCGAGTACTCGATGCCCTTCTTGTCCAGAGCGCGGTACGTCGCGTCGCACTGAACGCAAGCCGGCTTGCTGTAGACCGTGACGCTCATGGTGGTGACTCCTCGTCTCTCGCGCTCTGTCCTGGGCGGGTCCTCGGGGAGGGAGAAACGTCTCTGACCTCGAAGGACACCGGTGGAACTACGACTGTGTGATTCGCCAGAAGGCCTCCGGCCCCCTGGGTGTGCAACCACTATACCTAGTGGTCGACACCGCGCCACCGCACTAGATGTCGTGGTCGAACTTCACCCACCGGGGTGTGCTAGGGGCCATGGATCCATGGTCCCAGGACCCTCTGACACCCCCTCGGAGGGGGTCGTCCACAGCCCGTCGTCCACCGCCGCGGAGCCGGGAGAACCGCGTCTTCGCGCGGTCGGCGAGCACCCGTCCACAGGGTGGGGACGACGTCGGTCCACACCCTGTGCGACCCGTCGCGCGCGCCCGCGGACCCCTCCGCACCCACCGGGACCGCCCTTCGAACGCCCGGTCGAAACCACCCTAATCCGGACAGGACGCTCCTCGAACTCGTCGGCGTGTCGCGCCCCGTCGGCGTGTCGCGCCACCGCCCCGTCAGGTGCGAGAAACGTCACCGCGGCGGGCACCGCACGAGCCGCCGCTCGGACGCTCCGGAGCACGGGCGAGAGTCGGCCCGTCCGCTGGGACGAGGCCCCGGTCCACCCGGGCACGACGACGGACGAGCGGGCGGGCCGGAGCGGGCGGGGTCGCGGGTCGTGGCGGGTCTGGCGGGAGCCGCGAGGGACGAGCGGCGGATGGTAGACCCGCGACCCCGCCCGCGGAGGCCCGGCCGCGGACCCGACCCACGACGACGCCCGCCCACGAGAACGCCCGCTCACGACGACGCCCGCCCGGAGCGGACTCCGGGCGGGCGTCGGGGCGGGACGGCTCAGGCGGTCTCGTCGACCCCGGGCAGCACCGACGACGTCGCGAGCCGGCGGTACCAGTGCGCGGAGTCCTTCCACGTGCGCTCGAGCGTGTCGTAGTCGACGCGGATGATGCCGAACCGGCGGTCGTAGCCGTAGCCCCACTCGAAGTTGTCGAGGAGGGACCACGCGAAGTACCCGCGCACGTCGGCTCCCGCGTCGATCGCGGCGCCGACGGCGTCCACGTGGTCGTGCAGGTAGGCGACACGGCGGTCGTCGTGGACGCGGCGCGTGCCGTCGGCGTCCACGGTCACCTCGTCGTGGAACGCGGCGCCGTTCTCGGTGACCATGAGCGGCTGGTCGGGGTAGGTGCGCGCGAGGGAGACGAGGAGCTCGGTCATGCCGGCGGGCTCGATGTTCCAGCCCATCGCGGTGTACGGGCCGGGCTGCTGGACGAACTCGACGTCGTCGACGCCGATCCACGGGCTGTGGGTGGACGCGCCGTGGCCGTCGTTCTCGGACCGCTCGCCCTCGCCGGAGAAGTGGCGCACGCGCACGGTCGAGTAGTAGTTGACGCCGAGGATCGACAGCGGCTGGCGCACGGTCTCCAGGTCGCCGTCCTGCACGAACGACCAGTCGCTCACGTGGGCGGTGTCGGCGAGCAGGTCGGCGGGGTACTCGCCGTCGAGGACGGGGCCGAGGAAGGCGCGGTTGGCGAGGGCGTCGATCTTCCGCACGGCGTCGAGGTCCGCGGCGGACGTCGGGTCGTCGGGGCGGATGACGTGGAGGTTGAGCGTGACGGACGTCTTCGCGTCCTCGCCGAGCTCGTCGCGGATGGCCTGGACGGCGAGGCCGTGCGCGAGGTTGAGGTGGTGGACGGCCGCGAGCGCCGCGGCGGGCTCGGTGCGGCCGGGCGCGTGCACGCCGGAGCCGTAGCCGAGGTAGGCGGAGCACCACGGCTCGTTGAGCGTCGTCCACGTGTCGATCCGGTCGCCGAGCTCGCGCGCCATGTGGCGGGCGTACTCGGCGAACGCGTACGCGGTGTCGCGGTTGGCCCAGCCGCCGGCGTCCTCGAGCTCCTGCGGGAGGTCCCAGTGGTAGAGCGTGACGACGGGCTTGACGCCCTTCTCGAGGAGCGCGTCGACGAGGCGCGAGTAGAACGCGACGCCCTCGGGGTTGAGGGGGCCGGTGCCGCCGGGCTGGACGCGGGACCACGAGATGGAGAACCGGTAGGCGCCGAGGCCGAGGTCGGCGATGTGCTGCACGTCCTCCTGCCACCGGTGGTAGTGGTCGTCGGCGACGTCGCCGGTGTCGCCGTTGAGGGTGCGGCCGGGGGTGTGGGAGTACGTGTCCCAGATGGACGGGGTGCGCCCGCCCTCGGCGGCGGCGCCCTCGATCTGGTAGGCGGCGGTGGCGGAGCCCCAGAGGAAGTCGGTGGGGAACGTCCGGCGGCCCGACGGCGCGGCGGCGGTCTGGGCGTCGACGTCGACGGGGGCGGTGGTGTCGGTGGTCACGGAGGTCCTCGCTGGTCGGTCGTCGGACGGCGCGGTCCGCGACGGTGGTCGGGTCGGTGGCCGGTGGCCGGGCCGGGCGGACGAACCATGGGAGCGCTTCCATGGTTCGTCCGCCCAGGATACGTCCTCAGCCGAGGTCGATCGTCACGCTCGTCGCGCCGTGGGCGTCCGCCGTCGCGGAGCCGGCCCGCACGGACCAGCCCGCCACGGCGTCGTCGGACGACACGGTGAGGGTCGCGCCGGACCGGCGCACGCGGAACGCGGCCCCGGGTGCGCCGTCGGCGGCCGGGACGACGACGCGCTCGTCGTACCCGTCGGGCAGCTCGAACGCGTGCAGCGTGACGCCGTCGGCCCAGTCGTAGTCGGGCCGGTCGGTGCGGGCGCCGACCGGGAGGACGGTGCCCGGGCGAACGAGCACCGGGAGCGAGTCGAACCCGTGCGTCTCGGTGACCCAGCGCGGGCCCGTCACGGTCTCGCTCAGGGCCGGGCCGTCGTCGGGCTGGACGAGACGCGTCCACGTGCCCTCCGGCACGTAGTACTCGACGCGTCCGTCGGCGCGGAAGACCGGCGCGACGAGCAGGGCGTCGCCGAGCAGGTACTGCGTGTCCGCGGTGTACCCGGCGCGGTCGTGCGGCAGCTCGAGCGCGAGCGGTCGCATCATCGGCACGCCGTCCGTGTGCGCCTCCTCGGCCACGCGCGCCAGGTACGGCATGAGCGAGAGCTTGAGGTGCGTGAACTTGCGCGTGACGTCGACGGCCTCGTCGTCGAACGCCCACGGCACGCGGACCGAGCCCGAGCCGTGCAGGCGCGAGTGCGAGGACAGCAGGCCGAACGCCGTCCAGCGCTTGAAGACGCCGGGGTCCGGCGTGCCCTCGAACCCGCCGATGTCGTGGCTCCAGTACCCGAAGCCCGACATCGACATCGACAGGCCGCCGCGCAGCGACTCGGCCATCGACGCGTACGTCGAGTCGCAGTCACCGCCCCAGTGCACGGGGAACTGCTGCCCGCCCGCCGTCGCCGACCGGGCGAAGAGCACCGCCTCGCCCTCGCCGCGCGTGCGCTCGAGCAGCCGGAAGACCGCCTCGTTGTAGAGCTGGGCGTAGTAGTTGTGCATCTTGCGCGGGTCGGAGCCGTCGTGCCACGCGATGCCGTCGACGGGGATGCGCTCGCCGAAGTCGGTCTTGAAGCAGTCGACGCCCTGGTCGAGCAGCGCCTCGAGCTTGCCGACGTACCACGCGGTCGCCTCGGGGTTCGTGAAGTCCACGAGCCCCATGCCCGCCTGCCACATGTCCCACTGCCACACGGAGCCGTCCTCGCGCCGGACGAGGAACCCCTGCTCGGCGGCCTCGGCGAACAGCGGCGAGCGCTGCGCGACGTACGGGTTGATCCACACGCACACCTTGAGGCCACGGTCGTGCAGACGGCGGAGCATGCCCTCGGGGTCGGGGAACGTGCGCGGGTCCCACTCGAAGTCGACCCACTGGTACTCGCGCATCCAGAAGCAGTCGAAGTGGAAGACGGACAGCGGCAGGTCGCGCTCGGCCATCCCGTCGATGAACCCGTTCACGGTCTGCTCGTCGTAGCTCGTCGTGAACGACGTCGTGAGCCACAGCCCGAACGACCACGCGGGCACGCGCGCCGGGCGCCCCGTGAGCGCGGTGTAGCGGCGCAGCACGTCCTTGGGCGTCGGACCCTGGATGACGAGGTACTCCAGCGCCTGGCCCTCGACGGAGAACTGGACGCGCGTGTTCACCTCGGAGGCGACCTCGAACGAGACCTTTTCCGGGTGGTCGACGAACACCCCGTAGCCCTTGGTCGTGAGGTAGAGCGGCACGGACTTGTACGCCTGCTCGCTCGACGTCCCGCCGTCCTCGTTCCAGATGTCGACGACCTGCCCGTTCTTGACGAAGGGCCCGAACCGCTCCCCCAGGCCGTACACGAGCTCGCCCGGCTCGAGCGCGAGCTGCTCGTGGGTCCACGCGCCGCCGTCGTCGGACGTCACGTGCCCGACCGACTTCGGCAGCGACGACGTGAGGACCTCGCCGTCCGCCTCGAAGTCGACGCGCCACCGGTCGCCGCGGTGCACGCGCACGGCGAGGTCCTTGGACCGCAGGACCGCGACGTCGTCGTGGACCTCGACCTCGGGCCGGAACCCCGGCTCGCCCGTGACCCGGAACGCCGGGCCGCGACGTACCGCGCCCTGGTGGTGCTCGACGCGCACCCGGATGACGCCCGGGGCGGGCGACGAGTACGTCGTCGTGAGCATGGGGCGGTTGAGCGTGTCGCCACGGCCGCGGATCTTCGCGGTCGGCGCGTACACGGTGAGCATCCCGGCCGCCTCGTCGGCGCGGACGTCGTCGACCTCGACCGCGTAGAGCGGGTGCATGCCCGGTCGGACCTGCCAGTACCCGTCGGTGAACTTCATCGGTGGTGCTTCCTTCGTCGGTGCGTGCGTCGGGGTCTCGGGGGCCGCGTCACTTCACGGCGCCGGCCGTGACGCCGCGGGTGAGCGTGCGCTGGAAGATGAGGAAGAAGACCAGCGCGGGGATCAGCGACACGAGCGCGCCCGCGTTGGTCGTCGGGGCGTCCATCATCCGGTCGCCCTGGAGCGACGCGAGCGCGATGGGGATGGTCTGCGTGTCGTTGGTCGTGAGCATCACCAGCGGGATGAAGAACTCGTTCCACGTCCAGATGAAGAAGAAGATCATGAGGACGCCGAGCGTGGGCTTGACGATCGGGTACACGACCTGCCACAGGATCCGCCAGCGGCCGGCGCCGTCGAGCTGGGCCGCCTCGAGCAGCGCGGGCGGGAACGTGCCGAGCACGGACGCGAGCAGGTACGTGCCGAACGCCGCCTGGATGACGGTGAAGATGATGATGATCGACCACGGCGAGTTCGACAGGCCGACCTTCTGCGCCATGTCGAACAGCGGGTAGATGAGCGCCTCCTGCGGGAGCATGTTCGCCACGAGGAAGAGCGTGACGATCCACAGGCGGCCCTTGATGCGCCCGACACCGATCGCGTACGCGCTGAGCAGCGACAGGAGCGTGCCGAACACCGCGACGAGCGCCGAGATGAAGACGGAGTTCCAGAGCTTCTGCGGGAAGTTCGTGCGCGTCCAGAAGTTCTGCACGCCGTCGAGGTACAGCTCGCTCGGGATGCTCAGCGGGCCGTCCTGCGAGTACTCGGCCGGCGACTTGAACGCGTTGAGCACCATGATGACGAACGGCGACAGCATGAGCAGGGCGACGACGACCGCCGCGGCGAGCACGAACCAGCGGCCGACGCCGCGGCGGTAGCGCTCGTCCGGGCGCGTTGCCCGGACGGGACCGCGCGCGGCGGACGACGGCGCGGCGGCGGGTGCGGCGCCCGCGGTCGGGGTGGTGGTGACGGTGGACATCAGCGGCCCTCCTGCTCACGTCGCTCGGCGCGGTTCTGGAGCGCGAGGATCACGACGGCGACGAGGATGATGACGAGGGTGAGCACGGTCGCCACCGCGGCGCCGTAGCCGACCTTCGACTTGTCGAAGAAGTTCAGGTACGAGTAGTAGCTCGGCACGAGGGTCGAGCTCTCGGGGCCGCCGCGCGTGAGCACGTAGATCGGCCCGAACACCTTGAGCGCCGCGACCGTGCACGTGAGCGTGACGACGAACGTCTCGGGGCGGATCTGCGGGATCGTGATGGCCCGGAAGCGGCGCCACCACCCCGCGCCGTCGAGCTCGGCGGCCTCGTACAGCTCGGGGTCCACGCGCTGGAGCGCGGACATGAAGATGACGACGGGGTAGCCGACCTGCACCCAGATGAGCACGAGCATGACGCTCGGCAGGGCGGTCGTCGTGTCGCCCAGCCAGTTCGGCGGGCTGTCGATCCCGATCCCCCGCAGGATGACGTTGAGCGCGCCGGTCTGGGAGTTGAGGATCCAGTTCCACAGCACGCCCGCGACGGCGACCGGCAGGATCTGCGGCAGGTAGTACGTCGCGCGCAGGAACGCCGCGACGCGCGGCCCGAAGCGCCGCCCGAGGTAGTCGAACAGCACGGCCGCGAGGACGAGGCCGATGAGCGTGGGCACGACGACCATCGCGAGGATCATCGCGATCGAGTTCTGGAACGACGTCCAGAACGCCGAGTCGTGCAGGAGGTCGGCGTAGTTGCCGAGCCCGTTCCACCGCATGGGCGCCATGCCGCCGCGCCACTTGAACAGGCTGTAGTAGACGTTCATCGCGAACGGGTAGCCGATCACGACGACGAACGCCACCGCGCCGGGCAGGAGGTAGGGCAGGTACGGGACCCAGGCGGGACGACGACGGCGGCGGGCAGCCGGCGTGCGCGTCGCCGCGGGCGCGGGGCGGGGCCCGGCCTGGGGCTCGGTGTCGGTGCGGGTGGTCATGACGGTCTCTTTCGCGGGAGGGCGTCGGGGCGGGGGCCGGGCCGGCCGGGCGATCGCGGATCGCCGCGGCCGGCCGGGCGTCCGCTCAGCTGTCGAGCAGGTCGGCCTTGCCGTCCACGTAGGCGGACTCGAGGCCGTCGAGCACCTCGGTCGGCGACTTCGACTGGTTGATGAGCGACTGGAGCTCGCTGACGATCACGTCGTAGTAGCCGGGGACGGGCCAGTCGGGGTAGAACGCGAGGCCGTCGTCGTCGAGGATCGCCTGGAAGTTCTCGGTGAGCTGCTGCGTGCGCTCGTCGGTGATGACGGACGCGTCACCGGCGACGGGCAGACCGCCCTTCTCCGCGAGGATGTCCTGCACCTCGGGGCGCAGCGTGATGTCGATGAACTCCTCGGCGAGGTCGGGCGAGTCCGCGTTCGTCGGGACGACCCACAGGTTGCCGGACGAGCCGACCTGCAGCGTGCTGCCCGGGAAGTTGAACTGGCCCCAGTCGGCGTCCATCTCCTCGACGATGCGGCCGAACCACCACGAGCCGGAGACCATCATCGGGTAGGTGCCGTTGATGAACGACACGCCCATGTCCTCGGCGGTGAGCGCTGCGGAGTCGGACGCGACGTAGCCGGCCTTGATCCACTCGTCGAGCGTCTCGGTCGCCTGCGTCATCTCCGGGCCGTGGAAGTCCGGGTCGCCGTCGAACAGCTGGTACTGGTCCACGAAGTCGCGGTCGGCGTTCGCGAGCACGAGCTCGTACCAGAGCTGGCCCATCGGGTACTCGGCGCCGGCCTCGGCCAGCGGGGTCACGCCGTGGTCGGCGAAGGTCTGCATGACGGTCTCGAGCTCGTCGAGCGTCGTGGGCACCTCGAGCCCGTGCTCGGCGAACATGTCCTTGTTGTAGTAGACCTGCACGAACTCGCCGTAGTTCGGGACGCCGTACCAGTCGCCGGAGCCCATGAGGCCCTGCTCGTCGTAGGTGGCCGTCGTCTGGAGCGAGCCGCTGAGCTTCTCGTCCCAGCCGCGCTCGGCCGCCGCGTCGGTGAGCGGGGTGAGCAGGCCCTGCGCCGCGAGCTGGCCCGCGGTCGCGTTGCCCTTGTTGTACTCCATGACGTCCGGCACGTCGTCGCCGGTGAGGACGATCTTGGCGTTCTTCTGGATCTGCTCGAACGTCTGCTTCTCGACGACGACCTCGACGTCCGGGTTCTCCTCCTCGAAGATCTCGATCGCCTTGGCCCACGCCTGGCCCATCGCCGAGTCGTCGTTCTCGTAGTGCCAGATGGTCAGGGTCTGGTCGTCCGACCCGCCGGCGCCGCCGGCGTTCCCGCACGCCCCGAGGGCGAGCGGGAGCGCTGCCACGGCAGCGACGAGCGAGATCTTCCGGGATCGCAGCATGTGCGTGTCCTCCTCATCGAGTTCCGGCGCGACTGCCGGAGGGTGACCGGGCCTCGCCCGGTCGGTCGGTGGATCAGCGAGCGGCAGGCTCGCGGTCGTCGTCCGGCGCCCGGCCCGCCGCGGGGGCGACGCTGCTGCCGGGTTCGAGGACGCACGGGATGAGCACGTTCGGCGTGCTCGGACGGGAGCCGTCCACGAGGGACAGCAACTTCTGGACGCCCAGGCGGCCGAGCTCGGCGCCGGGCGCGTGCAGCGTGGTCAGCGGCGGGTTGCTCATCTCCCCGACGCCGGGCGACGTGACGATCGACAGGATCGAGATGTCGGCGGGGATCGCGAGCCCACGCTGCTGGAGCTCGGCGACGACGCCGAAGGTCGCGATCTCGTTCATGGTGACGAAGGCGGTGAGCCGCGGCTCGCGCTCGAGCAGCGTCGCGACCGCTTCGCGCCCGGCACGCGGGGACTCGTCCACGCGCAGGGCGTGCGGCTCGAGGCCGCGCCGGCGCATCGCCGCGACGAAGCCCTCTTCGGCGCGGAACGTCGGCGCGTAGCCGTCGTCGGCGGAGGCCTGGGAGTGGTTGACGAACGCGACGTGCTCGTGGCCGAGCTCGACGAGGTGCGCCACGGCGTCGTCCGTCGTGCGCTCGAAGTCGATGTCGACCGACGGCCGGTCGGAGACGTCACGCGTGCGGCCGATCATCGTGTACGGCACGCCGGCCTCGTGGAGGACGTCGACGCGCGCGTCGTCGAGCGCGACCTCCATGAGCAGCACGCCGTCCGCCATCCCCTGGCGCACGAGGTCGCGGACCTCCGGAGCCTGGGTCGTGCGGAAGGGCCACAGCACGAGGTGGTACCCGTTCTCGCGCGCGGTCTCCGCGGCGGACGACACGAACTCGGCGACCGTGCCGCCGAGCCCCTTCTCCATCGCCGGGTAGATGAGCGCGAGCACGTGGCTGCGGCGCGACGCGAGCCCGCGGGCCATCGCGTTGGGCTGGTAGCCGAGCTCGGCCATCGCCTCCTCGATGCGCCGGCGCGTCGCGTCGGAGACGGGACGGGTGCCGGACAGCGCGTACGAGACCGTGCTCAGCGAGACCTGGGCGCGTCGCGCCACGTCCTGCATCGTCGCCATCGATCCACTCCCCTGTGGTCCGGTCCGTCGCCTCGTCCGTCGAAGCGCTTCGTCGAAACGCATCGTCGAAGCGCTTCGCTGTTACGAGTATTGGTTGAACAAAACGGTGGAGTCAAGTCCGTCGCGCGGGATCGCGCTCTCCGGCTACGCGTGGGAAGGATGACCTGCGGGGACGCCGAGGGGACCGGACGGCCACGGCCGTCCGGTCGACGGGGGTGCGCGCCTCAGGCGCAGGGCGCCTGGCGCGCTGCGGCTCAGGCGGAGAGGTCGATCGACTCGCCCGCGCGCAGCACCTCGCGCACCGTCAGGTCGGCGTCGGTCACGACGACGTCCGCGCGGCGACCCGCGACGAGCCCGCCGCGGTCGTCGAGGCCGAGCACGCCGGCAGGAGTCCAGGACGCGGCACGGACGGCGTCGACCAGCGGCACGCCCGCACCGACCGTCTCGCGCACCACGTCGATCAGGTGGTACGTGCCGCCCGCGATCGAGCCGCCGTCGGTCAGCCGCGCGACGCCGTCCGCGACCGTGACGCGCATCGGGCCGAGCTCGTACGCGCCGTCGGCCATGCCCGCCGCGGCCATCGCGTCGGTGACGAGCGCGACGCCGTCCGGACCGGCGACCGCGCCGTCGACGCCGACGTGGGGCCCGACGAGCTCGACGACGCTGCGGATCGTGCCGTGCGCGAGGTGGGTGCCGTCGGCGACGAGCTCGACGACCATCTCCCCGCGCGCGGCCGCCGCGAGGCACGCCGCGACGGGGCCGGGCTCGCGGTGGTGCAGCGGCCGCATCCCGTTGAACAGGTGCGTGGCGGTCAGGCGCGCGCCCGGTCGGCCCGCGGCCGCGAGCGCCGCGACGCCGGACGCGATCGCGGCCTCGGTCTGCTCGGTGCTCGCGTCGGTGTGCCCGATCGACGGCACGGCCCCGACCTCGACGAGCGTCTCGATCACTCCCCCCGGCCCGACGACGCCGGGCACCTCGGGCGCGACGGTCATCGTGCGCAGGTGACCGCGCGCCGCGGCCGCGATCGCGCGCACGAGCTCGGGGTCGCCGTCGAGCATGTCGTGCGGGTTCTGCGCCCCGCAGCGGACCTCGGACAGGAACGGGCCCTCGAGGTGGATCCCGACGATCTCGCCCGCGTCGGCGAGGTCCGCGAGCGTCGCGGTGCGCTCGAGCAGCACGTCGCGCGGCGCGGTCACGAGGGACGCGACGAGGCTCGTCGTGCCGTGCCGCAGGTGCTCGCGCGCGCCGACGAGCGCGTCGGCCGCGCTCGTCGCGTCGGGGAAGCTCGACCCGCCGCCGCCGTGGTCGTGCACGTCGACGAGGCCTGGGAGCAGCGTGGCCCCGTCGTCCGCCGGCAGGTCCGCGTACCCGGCCGCGGCGGCCTCCGCCCGGCGCCCGACCCACGCGACGCGCCCGCCCTCGACGGCGACCACACCGTCGTCGAGCACGCCCGTCGGGGTGACGACGCGGCCCACGAGGACGCGCGCCGGGAGGGGCTGCTGGTCGGGACGGGGGGTGCTCGCGGCGTCGGTCATGGGCCTATTCTGGCGCACTTCGTACACCCGGCGTGCAAACCCGTCGGAGCGTGGGACGGGGCGGGCGGTCAGCGGTCGCGGGACGCGAGGACGCGGCGCGCGCCGCGCCCGAGGTGCAGTGCGAACAGCCGCTGGAACGTCGGCACGGCGAGGACGAGCGGGCGCACCCACCACAGCGCGGGACGGCTGAACACGTCGATGCTCCACCACAGGTCGCCCGCCTCGTCGCGCTCGACGGCGAACCGCTCCTCCCCCACGAACGCGTGACCCGGGAGCGTGCCGTAGGCGAACGCGACGCGCCGTGCGGAGCGCTCGACCCACACGACCTCGCACGGCTCGTGCAGGCGCACGCGCCCGAGCCCGAGCCGGGTCGTGACGCGCACCCCCGGCGCCGCGACGGGGGCGTCGGTGTCCAGCCGCACGCGCGCCGCGGCGTGCACGCGCCACGTGAGCAGCTGCTCGCCGAGCCAGGCGAGGTCCTCGGGCGTCCGCGCGCGGTCGCTGAGCCGGCGCCGCACGTGCAGGTGCCGGTAGCCCGCGGGCCACGAGTCCGTGCGCGTCGCGCCGACCTCCGGGTAGGTGAACGTCATGCGGGTCTCCTCCTCGCCCCCGCGCGGGGGCTCGTGCGGTCGTGGTCGGTCGGGGCCGCGCCTCCGTGCGCGGCACGGTCGCGCGCGAGCAGGCGCAGGCCGAGCAGCGCGCACAGGACGAAGCCGAGCGCGTTGGCGACGCCGTGCGTCGCCGCCATGAGGTCGAGGCCGGGGTGGGCGAACCCGAGCGCCTCGCCCGCGGCCCACCACAGCGCGAGCACCATCGCGAGGGACACGACGACGGCGCTCGTCACGAGCAGGGCGCGGGCGGCGGCCGGGTGGCCGCCCGGGCGGACGGCCGAGCGCACGACGGCGGCCGCCGTCGCCCAGAGCGCCAGCGTCAGGACGACGGCACCCACGAGCTCGGCGGCGTCGCCCACGAAGTAGCCGAGCAGGACGAGCGCCGTCCCGGCGGGCACGCCCCACGCCCCGGCGACGGCGAGCCGGTCGGCGGCGGCGAGCCGGGCGACGGCCCCGGCGACGAGCGCCGCGCCGAAGCCCGCGTAGAGCATGTGGGGCACGGTGAGCGCGAGGTACGTCCCCGAGAAGCCGAGCAGACCCCAGCCGGCGCGCTCCGCGACGAGCGCGCTCGCCCCGACCGCGGGCAGCACGAGCGCGGTCACGGTCGCGGCGGTGCTCGGGGGCCCGGCCGGCGAGGCGCCGCCCCGGTGCCCGCCCAGCGCGCGTGCCGCGAGGCGGGCCCCCGCGGCGAGC
>NZ_WMKA01000089.1 GCF_009711085.1 Cellulosimicrobium composti | reverse complement strand
CGGCGCTCCCGGTCGCCCCGCCGCAGGCGGACCTGCCGCGCGAGCAGGGCCCGGGCCGCTCGGCGGCCGCACCCGACGCGCCGCCGACGCGTCCCGTGTTCGCGCCCGTGTCCGAGGGTGTGGCCCCGCCCGCGGAGCCGGCCCCTCCGGCGACGCCGGCCGGCGATCCCGACGACGCCGTCCCGCCGTTCCCCGGGCCGTCCGCGCGCCCGTCGGAGCACCCCGCGCCCGAACCCGCACCGCGTGACGCCGCCGCGTCGCCGGAGCAGGGCGCGCCCGCGCTCCCGGTCTTCGCGCCCGTGCACCCCGTCGAGGCGCCGCCTGCCGCCCCCGAGCAGGGACCCGCCGGTCCGGTGCCCGCGGACGACGGCATCATCCGGTCGGTGCCGTTCGCGCCGGTCACCGCGCCGCCCGCGCCGGCCCACGCGCCGACGTCCACACCGACCCAGGCGTCCGCGCCCGGCCCGCTCGCGGACGAGGCCCTGCACCCCGCGACCGACCCGTGGCCGCCGTTCGGCCCGGTCTCGGGCAGCGGGCACGACGCGCAGCGCTGATGCGGCGCACCTCGGTCCGCACCCTCGTGCTCGTGGCCGTCGCGACGGCGGTCGTGGGCTGGTTCGTCGTGCGCCTGCTCCAGAGCCGGGGCACGCTCCTGCCCGCGGTGCCGTGGGTCGTCGACGTGACCGTCGTCGCGCTCGCCGCGGGCGTGTTCTGGGCCGGGTGGACGGTGCGCGCCTACCAGCAGGGCAAACGACCGTCGCTCGACGCGATCCGCGCGGCCCGGACGTTCGTGCTCGCCAAGGCGGCAGCGCTCACCGGCGCGCTGCTCGCGGGCTGGTACGGCGCGCAGGTCCTCGTGACCCTGCCCGACCTCTCGATCGACGCGTTCCGCGACCGCGCGGTGGCGGCCGGCGTCGCGGTCGTGTGCGCGGTCGTGCTCGCGGTCGTGGGCCTCGTCGCGGAGCGGTTCTGCCAGCTCCCGCCCGAGGACCACGACGGGGGCGAGGGCACGACGACCCGCGAGGACCCGGAGACGCCGGGAGCCAGCACACCGGCCTGACGGCCCGCGGGCCGCGGCCGGGCCCGGGCCGACCCGGGGCGTACCGGCACGGGATGGGAGAATCGACGCATGACCGACCCTGCACCCGAGACCGGTCCGCGCGGGACCGGCCCCTTCGACCCGCCCGGCATCGAGTGGACGCACGTCTCGCCCCGGCTCGTCACGGCGCGGCTGCTGTCGACCGGCATCACGCTCGCCGTGCCCGCGGTCGGCGTGATCGTGCTCCTCGTGCTGTTCCCGCACTGGTGGCAGTGGCTGGTGCTCGGGGTGCTCGCGCTCCTGGGCCTGTGGGCGGCCGTCCTCGTGCCGCGCCAGGTCCGTGCGATCGGCTACGCGGAGCGCGACGACGACCTGCTCATCCGCCAGGGGATCATGTTCCGCACGCTCGTCGTGGTGCCCTACGGGCGCATGCAGTACGTCGACGTGCAGGCCGGGCCCCTCGCGCGCAGGCTGCGGATCGCGACGGTCCAGCTGCACACCGCGTCGGCCTCGACCGACGCGACGATCGACGGCCTCGAGCCCGCCGAGGCGGAGCGCCTGCGCGACCGCCTCGCCTCGCGTGGCGAGGCCCGGCTGGCGGGCCTGTGAACGACGCGCCGGCCACCGAGGACCTCGTGTGGCACCGGGTGCACCCGGTCACGCCGCTCGTGCGCGGCTGGACAGTCATCGCGGTGCTGCTCGTCGTCGTCGGCCAGCAGACCCTCAACGGGCTGCCCGAGGGGGAGAACCTGCTCGAGGGGGACCGCTGGTGGATGATCCTGCTCGGCATCCTCGCCGTGGGACTCGTCGGCCTCGGCTACTCGGCGCTCGCGTGGCGCATGACGAGCTACGCGGTCGACGACGAGTCCGTCCACCTGCGCACCGGCGTGCTGTTCCGCCAGCAGCGCCGGGCCCGGCTCGACCGGCTGCAGGCGGTCGACGTCGTGCAGCCGCTCCTCGCGCGCTTCTTCGGCCTCGCGGAGCTCAAGCTCGAGGTGGCCGGGGGCGCGGACTCCGGCGTGAAGCTCGGCTTCCTCAAGGAGGCCGAGGCGAACCGCCTGCGCAACGACCTCCTCGCGCGCGCCGCGGGCCTGCGGGTCGGGCGCGAGCGTCCCGCGGGAGCCCCGGCCGCCACCGCGGGCGTCGCGGACGCGGCGGTGGGCGAGCCCGACGGCGCGGTCCCCACCGGGTCGTCCGCGTCGGCGCCGCTCGCGCCCGAGGCACCGGAGCAGCCGGTCACCGCCGTCGGGCCGGGCCGGCTCGTCGCGTCGCTGCTGCGGTCGGGCGCGACCGTCGGCCTCGTGCTCGGCATCCTCGCGATCGCGGGCGTCGTCGTCGGCACGCGCGAGATCGGCGTGCTGTTCAGCGCGCTGCCCGCCGTCCTGGGCTTCGGCGGCTACCTCTTCTCGCGGTTCACGGGCGAGTTCGGCTTCCGCTCCGCGATCTCGCCGGACGGCATCCGCCTGCGCCACGGGCTGCTCGAGACCCGCTCCCAGACGATCCCGCCCGGTCGCGTCCAGGCGGTGCGCCTGCGGCAGGGACCGTTCTGGCGGGGGCCGGACTGGTGGCGCGTCGACGTCAACGTCGCGGGCTACGGCCTGAGCACGGACGGCGGCACGGACACCAAGAGCGTGCTGCTGCCCGTCGGCACGCGCGACGAGGCGCTCGCGGCCCTGTGGCTCGTGCTGCCGGACCTCGGCACGCCCGACCCGCGCGCGCTGCTCGACGAGGGCCTGTCGGGGCTCGACGCGGGCGAGCACTTCGTGGTCTCGCCGCGCCGTGCCCGGCTCCTGGACCCGCTCTCGTGGCGGCGCAACGGCTTCACCGTGACCGACCGCGCGCTCGTGCTGCGCGGCGGGCGCGTGTTCCGCAGCCTCGTCGTCGTGCCGCACGAGCGGACGCAGTCGCTCGGCCTGGAGCAAGGGCCCCTGCAGCGCCGGTTCGACGTCGCGACGTTCGCCGTGCACTCGACGCCCGGCCCGATCGCTCCCAAGGCCGCGCACCTCGACTCCGCGGACGCCGCCCGGCTCCTGGACACGCAGGCCGCGCGCGCCCGCGAGGCCCGCGCGCACGCGGGCCCCGAGCTGTGGATGCGTCGCGACGACGTGCCGCTCGGGGAGCGGGCGTGAGCGCCCCGGCCGCCGGGCGTCGTCCGGGCCGGCTCGGGGTCGGCGTCGTGGGCGCCGGGCGCGTCGGCGCGGTCCTCGGGAGCGCGCTGCGCGCCACGGGGCACGCGGTCGTGGGCGCGAGCGGCGTCTCCGACGCGTCGCGCGAGCGCATCGCGACGCTCCTGCCAGGCGTGCCGGTGCTCGAGGTGCCGCAGGTCGTGGAGCGCGCCGAGCTCGTGCTGCTCGCGGTGCCCGACGACGCCCTGCCGGACCTCGTGCGCGGTCTCGCCGAGGTGGGGGCGTGGCAGCCCGGGCAGATCGTCGTGCACACGTCCGGCCGCCACGGCGCGGGCGTGCTCGACCCGGCCCGCGGCGCGGGCGCGATCCCGATCGCGCTCCACCCGGCGATGACCTTCACCGGCACGTCGCTCGACCTCGCGCGGCTCGAGGGCACGACGTTCGCCGTCACGGCTCCCGCGCCCGTCCTCCCGATCGGTCAGGCGCTCGTCGTCGAGCTCGGTGGTGAGCCGGTCGTCGTGGCCGAGGAGTCCCGCGGCCTCTACCACGCGGCCCTCGCGCACGGTGCGAACCACCTCGTGGTGCTCGTCGCGCAGGCGGCGCAGGCGCTCGAGGCCGCGGGCGTCGACCAGCCGGGCCGCGCGCTCGCCCCGCTGCTCGCGGCGGCGCTCGACGGCGCGACGCGGGGCGCGGACGCGGGCGCCGAGTCG
>NZ_WMKA01000088.1 GCF_009711085.1 Cellulosimicrobium composti | reverse complement strand
GCGACGGCGCCCGCGGCGCCCTGCCCGCTCACGCGCGCAGCTCCGCGCCGACCCGCTCGCGCGCGGCGGCGACGGCGCCCTCGCGGACGCGCGCGACGTCGTCCGCGGTGAGGGTGCGGTCCGCGGCGCGCAGCCGCAGCGAGAACGCGAGCGACTTGCGCCCGGCGCCCACCTGCTCGCCCGTGAAGACGTCGAACAGCGCGACCTCCTCGGCCAGCCCACCGGCGCCCTCGACGATCGCCGCCCGCAGCGACTCGGCGGTCACCGACTCGTCGACGACGAACGCGAGGTCCTCCTTCGCGGCGGGGAAGCCCGAGACGGGCGTCGCCTGCACCGGGGCGTCGGACGCGCCCGCGACGAGCGCCGAGAGGTCGACCTCGAACGCGACCGTCCGCGCCGGCAGGCCGACGTTCTCGAGCACCTTGGGGTGCAGCTCGCCCGCGTGCCCGACGACGGTCCCGTCCGCGAGCTCGAGGCGCGCGCACCGCCCGGGGTGGAACGGCGCGCGCCCGGTGTCGGCGACGACGCGGACCTCGGCGCCGGCGCGCGCGGCGACGCGGCGGGCCGCCCCGAGCGCGTCGGTCCAGTCGGCGGCACGGCCCGGGCCCCACCAGCCGGCGCGCTCCCGACGGCCCACGAGGACCCCCGCGACGTGCCGGGGCTGCGCCGGGAGCGCGGCGTCGATCGCGGCCAGCTCGTCGTCGCCCGGACGCACGCCGCCGGGGAGCGACGGCGCGGCCGGCGCGCCGGGGCGCGGGTGCGTGACGAGACCGACCTCGAACAGCGCGACGTCCGTGAGACCGCGACCGACGTTGCGGCGCGTGGTCTCCAGGAGCGTGCTCAGCACGTCGGTGCGCAGGAGCGGGCGGTCGTCCGCGAGCGGGTTGACGAGGCGCAGCGCGCGGCGACGCTCGTCGTCCGCGGGGATGCGCAGCGCGTCGAGCTCGGCGGCACCCACGAACGGGTAGCTCAGCGTCTCGACGAAACCGTCCTCGGCGAGCGCCCGCGCGACGGACCGGCGCACGCGCTGCTCGCGCGTGAGGCCGCGACCGCCCGGGGCCGCGGGCAGCACCGACGGGATCTCGTCGTAGCCGACGAGTCGCGCGACCTCCTCGACGAGCTCGGCCGGCTCCGTGAGGTCGGGGCGCCACGACGGCGGCGTCACGACGAGCACGCCCGTCGCGTCGACGTCGTCGGCCTCGACCGTGCACCCGATCGCGCCGAGCGTGCCGACGACCTGCTCGAGCGTGTACGGCACGCCGACGAGACGCTCGGCCTCGCCCACGGGGAGGCGGATCGCGGCGGGCGGCGTCACGCGGTCGAGGTCGCTCACCGCGGGGTCGGCGGTCCCGCCCCCGAGCTCGACGAGCAGGTCGACGACGCGCTGCGCCGCGACCGCGGGCAGGAGCGGGTCCACGCCGCGCTCGAACCGCTTGGCCGCCTCGCTCGACAGCTTGTGGCGGCGCGAGGTGCGCGCGACCGACACCGGGTCGAAGTGCGCGGCCTCGACGAGGACCGCCGTCGTCGTCGGGCCGACCTCGGACGACGCGCCGCCCATGACGCCCGCGAGGCCCAGCACGCGCGACCCGCGCGCGCCGTCGGGGCTGTCCGTGATGAGCAGGTCCTCGGGGTCGAGCGCGCGGTCGACGTCGTCGAGCGTGGTGAGCCGCTCGCCGGGGGCCGCGCGGCGCACGACGACCGGCGCGGCGACCTTGTCGAGGTCGTACGCGTGCAGCGGCTGGCCCAGGTCGAGCATGACGTAGTTCGTCACGTCGACCGCGAGCGAGATGGGCCGCATGCCCGACGCCGTGAGGCGGCGCTGCATCCACGCCGGCGTCGTCGCGGCCGGGTCGATCCCGCGCACGACGCGCGTGACGAACCGGTCGCACCCGACCACGCCGTGGACCGGCGCCGCGTCGTCCACCTCGACGGGGAAGCCGTCGGGCGTGGCCGCGGGCGGCGGCGTGGGCAGCGAGCCGGGCAGGCCGGGGTCCGTGAAGCGCGCGCCCGTCGAGTGCGCGAACTCGCGCGCGACGCCGCGGTAGGAGAACGCGTACCCGCGGTCGGGAGTCACGTTGATCTCGAGCACCTCGTCGCCGAGGCCGAGGAGCGCGACCGCGTCCTGGCCCGGCACGAGGTCCTGCTCCGCGTACCCGAGGCGCGGCAGCACGATGATGCCGTCGTGGTCCTCGCCGAGGCCGAGCTCGCGCTGCGAGCAGATCATGCCGTCGGACACGTGCCCGTAGGTCTTGCGGCTCGCGATGGGGAACGGGCCGGGCAGGACGGAGCCCGGCAGCGCGACGACGACGAGGTCGCCCGGGGCGAAGTTGTGCGCGCCGCACACGATGCCGCGCGCACCGCCCGCCGGCACGTCGGCGGGGTCCACGCCCTTGATCTCGGTGGCGTTGTGCTCCGGGCCGACGTCGACCAGGCACCAGTTGATCGTCTTGCCGTTCTTCTGCGGCTCGGGGGTCATCGTGACCACGCGACCCACGACGAGGGGCCCAGTCACGGCGGCGCCGTGGATCGCCTCCTCCTCCAGGCCGACGCGCACGAGGTCGGCGGCGAGCCGCTCGGCCGTGAGGCCCTCGGGCAGCTCGACGTGGTCGCCCAGCCAGTCGATGGCGACGTAGGGCATCAGATCTCCGTTCCGAACTGGGCGGAGAAGCGCACGTCGCCCTCCACCATGTCGTGCATGTCCGCGATCCCGTGGCGCAGCATGAGCGTGCGCTCGATGCCCATGCCGAACGCGAAGCCCGAGTACTCGTCGGGGTCGACCCCGACCGAGCGCAGCACGTTGGGGTTGACCATCCCGCAGCCACCCCACTCGATCCAGCCCGGGCCGCCCTTCTTCTGCGGGAACCACAGGTCCATCTCGGCGCTCGGCTCGGTGAACGGGAAGTACGCGGGGCGCAGGCGCGTGCGCGCGTCGGGGCCGAACATGGCGCGCGCGAACGCGTCGAGCGTCCCGAGCAGGTTCGCCATGGTCAGGCCCTTATCGATCGCGAGGCCCTCGACCTGGTGGAAGACGGGCGTGTGGGTCGCGTCCAGCGCGTCGGTGCGGAACGTCTTGCCCGGGCACGCGACGTACAGCGGCACGCCGCGCTCGAGGAGCGAGCGGGCCTGGACCGGCGACGTGTGCGTGCGCAGCACGATGTTGGACGGCTGGGGGGTGCCGTCGGCGCCGTCCGGGCCGGCCACGTAGAACGTGTCCTGCATCTGGCGCGCCGGGTGGTCGACGCCGAAGTTGAGCGCGTCGAAGTTGAACCACTCCGCCTCGACCTCGGGGCCCTCGGCGATCTCCCAGCCGAGACCGACGAAGAAGTCCGCGACGCGCTCCTGCAGCGTCTCGAGCGGGTGGCGCGCACCGGACGGCACGCGGTCCACGGGGAGCGTGACGTCGACGGCCTCCTCGACGAGGACGCGCTCGTCGCGCTCGGCCTCGAGCTCGGCCTGGCGCGCGGCGAGCGCCTGGTTCAGGCGGCCGCGCAGGGGGCCGAGGAGCTTGCCCGCGGTCTTCTTGTCCGCGGGGTCGAGCGACCCGATCCGGCGGTTCGCGAGCGCGAGGGGGCTGCGGTCGCCCATGTGCTCGGTGCGCGCGGCCTTGAGGGCGTCGAGGTCGCGCGCCGCGGCGATCGCGGCGAGGCCGGCGTCGAGCGCGCGCTGCAGCGCGTCGGCGTCGAGCGGGGAGGGTGCGGTGGTGTCCGGGCCGCCATCCCCCGTCTGGGGGGTGACGACGTCGGCGTCAGGGCTGGACATGCGTGCCTTCCTGGCGGGGGCGGGACTGCGGGGAGCGGGCGGCGGGCGGCGTCGCCCCGCGGGTCGCGCCGCCCGGGGCGGCACGCGCGGGGCGCGCTCGTGCGCGCGTCGCCGTCATTCTAGGGCGCCCGTCCGGGCCCGGTCCGTCCCGCGCACGGCGGGAGGGAGCGCGTGTCAGTCGCGCGGGCCCGTAACGGGCCCGGGAAATCGACGACCACCGCGCGTGCACATGCCGCCATCCTCGCACAGGCACCCGGGCGCCGGCGGGGGGTCGTGCGCACCCGTCAGGAGTGGGCGTCCGCACGCGCACCGGGACCGCCGAGCGGCGCAGTGCGCAGGGTCCGGTGCACGGGGTGCCCCGACGTGTCGCCGAGGTCGGACTCGACGAGGTGGAGCACGTCCGCGGTCCACACCGGACCGGCGTACACCGCCAGGGCGGCGGCGGGCCCGGCGAGCGGGTCGCCCGCCGTGACGTCCGGGCGCCGGCCCAGCCCGCCCGCGCGGGAGCGCGCGCGGCGCTGCGCCT
>NZ_WMKA01000087.1 GCF_009711085.1 Cellulosimicrobium composti | reverse complement strand
GAAGCAGGCTTCCCGCTTAGATGCTTTCAGCGGTTATCCCTTCCGAACGTAGCCAACCAGCGGTGCTCCTGGCGGAACAACTGGCACACCAGAGGTTCGTCCGTCCCGGTCCTCTCGTACTAGGGACAGCCCTTCTCAAGTTTCCTGCGCGCGCAGCGGATAGGGACCGAACTGTCTCACGACGTTCTAAACCCAGCTCGCGTACCGCTTTAATGGGCGAACAGCCCAACCCTTGGGACCTACTCCAGCCCCAGGATGCGACGAGCCGACATCGAGGTGCCAAACCATGCCGTCGATATGGACTCTTGGGCAAGATCAGCCTGTTATCCCCGGGGTACCTTTTATCCGTTGAGCGACGGCGCTTCCACAAGCCACCGCCGGATCACTAGTTCCGACTTTCGTCCCTGCTCGACCTGTCAGTCTCACAGTCAAGCTCCCTTGTGCACTTGCACTCGACACCTGATTGCCAACCAGGCTGAGGGAACCTTTGAGCGCCTCCGTTACATTTTAGGAGGCAACCGCCCCAGTTAAACTACCCACCAGGCACTGTCCCTGGTCCGGATCACGGACCGAGGTTAGACATCCGAAGCGGCCAGAGTGGTATTTCAACGTTGACTCCACCCGCACTGGCGTACGGGCTTCACAGTCTCCCACCTATCCTACACAAGCCGCACCGAACACCAATACCAAGCTATAGTAAAGGTCCCGGGGTCTTTCCGTCCTGCTGCGCGTAACGAGCATCTTTACTCGTAGTGCAATTTCGCCGAGTTCGCGGTTGAGACAGCGGAGAAGTCGTTACGCCATTCGTGCAGGTCGGAACTTACCCGACAAGGAATTTCGCTACCTTAGGATGGTTATAGTTACCACCGCCGTTTACTGGGGCTTAAATTCTGAGCTTCACCCCGAGGGGTTGACCCGTCCTCTTAACCTTCCAGCACCGGGCAGGCGTCAGTCCGTATACATCGTCTTGCGACTTCGCACGGACCTGTGTTTTTAGTAAACAGTCGCTTCTCCCTGGTCTCTGCGGCCGTCCACGCTCCCACCGCGAGGGTGTTCACGCTTCGGGCCCCCCTTCTCCCGAAGTTACGGGGGCATTTTGCCGAGTTCCTTAACCACGATTCTCTCGATCGCCTTAGTATTCTCTACCTGACCACCTGAGTCGGTTTGGGGTACGGGCGGCTAGAACCTCGCGTCGAGGCTTTTCTTGGCAGCATAGGATCACCCAGTTCGCGCTTGTGCGCTCACCGTCAGCTCTCAGCCTTGATGCCGGGCGGATTTGCCTACCCGACGGCCTACAGCCTTGGACGTGGTCAACCATCGCCACGCCGGGCTACCTTCCTGCGTCACCCCTGTTAATACGCTTACCTACTACCGGTTTGGGTCCCGCGCGCCCCTGCCCGGTGGCCCCGAAGGGCCGGTGGACAGGTTTGGGCGGTGAGCATCACCGGGCTCGGTATGGGCGGTTCTTCGCCGGTAGGAGAATATCAACTCCTTGTCCATCGACTACGCCTGTCGGCCTCGCCTTAGGTCCCGACTTACCCAGGGCGGATTAACCTGGCCCTGGAACCCTTGGTCATTCGGCGGACGGGTTTCTCACCCGTCTTTCGCTACTCATGCCTGCATTCTCACTCGTGTGGCCTCCACCGCTGGGTTCCCCCGCGGCTTCACCGCCCACACGACGCTCCCCTACCCACCTGCGCCTCTGGACCACGAAGGCCTGAGTTGAGCGCAGATGCCACGGCTTCGGCGGTGTACTTGAGCCCCGCTACATTGTCGGCGCGGAATCACTTGACCAGTGAGCTATTACGCACTCTTTCAAGGGTGGCTGCTTCTAAGCCAACCTCCTGGTTGTCTGTGCAACTCCACATCCTTTCCCACTTAGCACACGCTTAGGGGCCTTAGCCGGTGGTCTGGGCTGTTTCCCTCTCGACTACGGAGCTTATCCCCCGCAGTCTCACTGCCACGCTTCCACTTACCGGCATTCGGAGTTTGGCTGACGTCAGTAACCTTGTAGGGCCCATCGGCCATCCAGTAGCTCTACCTCCGGCAAGAAACACGTGACGCTGCACCTAAATGCATTTCGGGGAGAACCAGCTATCACGAAGTTTGATTGGCCTTTCACCCCTAACCACAGGTCATCCCCCAGGTTTTCAACCCTGGTGGGTTCGGTCCTCCACGCGGTCTTACCCGCGCTTCAACCTGCCCATGGCTAGATCACTTCGCTTCGGGTCTAGACCCAGCGACTGAATCGCCCTGTTCGGACTCGCTTTCGCTACGGCTTCCCCACACGGGTTAACCTCGCCACTGAGCACTAACTCGCAGGCTCATTCTTCAAAAGGCACGCTGTCACCCCAGCCAAGGAGGCTCCAACGGATTGTAGGCACACGGTTTCAGGTACTATTTCACTCCCCTCCCGGGGTACTTTTCACCTTTCCCTCACGGTACTGGTCCGCTATCGGTCACTAGGTAGTATTTAGGCTTAGCAAGTGGTCTTGCCAGATTCACACGAGATTTCTCGGGCCCCGTGCTACTTGGGATCCCCTTCGGGAGGCCGCACCATTTCGTCTACCGGACTCGCACCGTCTGTGGTCCGCCTTTCAATGCGGTTCGACTATGACACGACTTTCTCACTCCCCGGCGGACTGTCAGATCCACCAGAAGGGTCCCACAACCCCGAACACGCAACGCCTGACAGCTTTACCACGCGCCCGGTTTGGCCTCATCCGCTTTCGCTCGCCACTACTCACGGAATATCTCTTCCTGTCGGTACTGAGATGTTTCACTTCCCGACGTTCCCTCCACACACCCTATATATTCAGGTGCGGGTCACACGACATGACTCGTGCGGGGTTCCCCCATTCGGAAACCCTCGGATCACAGCTCGTTTGCCAGCTCCCCGAGGCTTATCGCAGGCTACCACGTCCTTCTTCGGCTCCTAGTGCCAAGGCATCCACCCTGTGCCCTTAAAAACTTCAACAACAACAAAACTGCAGAGAACCAAGAACCACACCCCAAAGGGTGCGTCTTGATCTTTACAAAGATGCTCGCGTCCACTGTGCAGTTCTCAAACAACCAACGACCCCGACCCCCACCAGACCCGCCTACCCCACCCGATGCCCGAAGACACCCGACGAAGCGGTTCGTGGTCCGAGGACCGGCCCGTACCAGGCACCCCACCAACCGGTGGCCGGTGACCTGAGGACCCAACAGTGTGCTCGACAAGCCCCGACCCGCTCACCAGTGAGGTTCCACCACACCCACCCACCAGCACACCACCCGAAGGCGACGCACCAGCCGGCAGACGCAGGTACTGACACCAGCGCACGACCAGAGCTCTTTCGTCAATGTTCCACCCATGAGCAACCACCCACCGCGCGTTCGGCGGCAGCGTGGCACCTGAACACCCCCCGCANACCGCGCGTTCGGCGGCAGCGTGGCACCTGAACACCCCGGGCGACCAACGGCCGACCCCAGGAGTGCTGGTAGCTCCTTAGAAAGGAGGTGATCCAGCCGCACCTTCCGGTACGGCTACCTTGTTACGACTTAGTCCCAATCGCCAGTCCCACCTTCGACCACTCCCCCCACAAGGGTTGGGCCATGGGCTTCGGGTGTTACCGACTTTCGTGACTTGACGGGCGGTGTGTACAAGGCCCGGGAACGTATTCACCGCAGCGTTGCTGATCTGCGATTACTAGCGACTCCGACTTCATGGGGTCGAGTTGCAGACCCCAATCCGAACTGAGACCGGCTTTTTGGGATTCGCTCCACCTTACGGCATCGCAGCCCTTTGTACCGGCCATTGTAGCATGCGTGAAGCCCAAGACATAAGGGGCATGATGATTTGACGTCATCCCCACCTTCCTCCGAGTTGACCCCGGCAGTCTCCCATGAGTCCCCGGCATAACCCGCTGGCAACATGGGACGAGGGTTGCGCTCGTTGCGGGACTTAACCCAACATCTCACGACACGAGCTGACGACAACCATGCACCACCTGTGCACGAGTGTCCAAAGAGACCACCATCTCTGGTGGCTTCCCGTGCATGTCAAGCCTTGGTAAGGTTCTTCGCGTTGCATCGAATTAATCCGCATGCTCCGCCGCTTGTGCGGGCCCCCGTCAATTCCTTTGAGTTTTAGCCTTGCGGCCGTACTCCCCAGGCGGGGCACTTAATGCGTTTGCTGCGGCACGGAACTCGTGGAATGAGCCCCACACCTAGTGCCCAACGTTTACGGCATGGACTACCAGGGTATCTAATCCTGTTCGCTCCCCATGCTTTCGCTCCTCAGCGTCAGTTGCGGCCCAGAGACCTGCCTTCGCCATCGGTGTTCCTCCTGATATCTGCGCATTCCACCGCTACACCAGGAATTCCAGTCTCCCCTACCGCACTCTAGTCTGCCCGTACCCGATGCAAGCTCGAGGTTGAGCCTCGAGTTTTCACACCAGACGCGACAGACCGCCTACGAGCTCTTTACGCCCAATAATTCCGGACAACGCTTGCGCCCTACGTATTACCGCGGCTGCTGGCACGTAGTTAGCCGGCGCTTCTTCTGCAGGTACCGTCACTTGCGCTTCTTCCCTGCTGAAAGAGGTTTACAACCCGAAGGCCTTCATCCCTCACGCGGCGTCGCTGCATCAGGCTTGCGCCCATTGTGCAATATTCCCCACTGCTGCCTCCCGTAGGAGTCTGGGCCGTGTCTCAGTCCCAGTGTGGCCGGTCGCCCTCTCAGGCCGGCTACCCGTCGTCGCCTTGGTAGGCCATCACCCCACCAACAAGCTGATAGGCCGCGAGCCCATCCCTGACCGAAAAACTTTCCAACCACCCCCATGCGAAGGTAGCTCATATCCGGTATTAGCCCCGGTTTCCCGGAGTTATCCCGAAGTCAAGGGCAGGTTACTCACGTGTTACTCACCCGTTCGCCACTAATCCACCCAGCAAGCTGGGCTTCATCGTTCGACTTGCATGTGTTAAGCACGCCGCCAGCGTTCGTCCTGAGCCAGGATCAAACTCTCCGTAAATGAACAACGCCCACCACCAGGCA
>NZ_WMKA01000086.1 GCF_009711085.1 Cellulosimicrobium composti | reverse complement strand
GCGTCGGCGCGGGGGCCGGGGCGTCGCTCTCGGCCGGCGCGTCCTGCGCCGCGGGGGCGGGAGCCTCGGCCGCCGGCGCCTCCGCCACCTCGGTCTGCGCGGGGTCCTCGGCGGGCGCCTCGGCCTGCGCGGCGTTCTCAGCGGGTGCCGCGGCCTGCGCGGGGTCCTCGGCGGGCGCGTCGGCAGGGGTCTCGGTCGCCGTGGCGTCCACGGGCTCGGCCGGGGCGGTCGTGTCGTCGTCGGCGGAGACCGCCGGTGCCTCGTCGGCCGCCACCGGCTCGGCGGCGCCCTCGGTGGTCGCGGGCGCCTCCTGCGACGGCGTCGCCTCGGCGGGGGTGTCGGCCGCGTCGGTCGTCGGCTCCACGTCCGTCGCGTCGACCCGTCCGGTCTCGCTCGCCTCCGCGGGCTCCGGTGCCGGTGCGCTCGCCTGGTCCTTGGCGGGATCGCTCACTGGGTCTCAACTCCTTCGATGGTGACCGGGGTGGCAGGAGACCCGTCGCCGGATCCGTCCTGCGTCCCCGCGTCAGCGACTGCCTGGACGACGTCCAGGCCGGACGTGATGGTGCCGAACACCGTGTAACCACCCGCGACGTCGGACGGGATGGTCGAGTCCTCGTAGACGAGGAAGAACTGGGAGCCCATCGACTCGGCGTTCCCGCCCTGGCGCGCCATGGCGACCGTGCCGGCCGGGTAGACGTCGTCGGTCGGGGCGTTCTCGATGGGGCCGAACGAGTAGCCGGGCCCGCCCGTGCCCGTGCCGGTCGGGTCGCCGCACTGGAGCACGTAGATGCCCGAGGTCGTGAGGCGGTGGCACGACGTGCCGTCGAAGTACCCGGACTCGGCGAGCGCCACGAAGCTCGCGACCGCCTGGGGCGCGGCGGCGCCGTCGAGCGTGAGCGTGATGTCGCCCGCGCTCGTGGTGAGCGTCGAGGTCCACTCGCGGCCCTCCGCGGCGGACGCGGGCGGCAGCGTGTGCTCGCCCGACGGCGCGGTCTCGCCCGCGGGGTCCGCGCCGGGGTCGGTGCCAGGGCTCTGCGCGGCGGACAGCGCCCACCACACGGCGACGCCGATCACGACGAGGGCCGCGACGACGCCGACGATCGACCACGTCCGCTGGCGCCTCGCGCGGAGCTGGGCCACGTGACGCTCCCACTTCTCCTCACGACGACGCGCCTGCTCGCGCTCCCGATTCTTCGTCGACACCCCAGCTCCTTCGTCCGGCGCCGCGACGGCGCGCACGGTCGACCCCGGTGCAGCCGGGGTCGGTAGGGGACAGTGTAGGCACCGAGGACCCTGGTGGCGGGTGGATTTGCCGCGCCCAGGTCACGGTCCGGTATCGACCGCCCCACGGCGCGCGCGGGCCGGGCGCAGCCCGGCCCGACCCCGGCGGACGCCCGCGGCTACGCTCGGCGGTGTGGACCGACCCTCCGGAACGACGCCCCCGAGCCCGCCCGACGACGCCCCGGGCGCACCCCACGTGGCGCTGCAGGTCGTCGTCGCCCCCGTGTTCGGCACCAACTGCACGGTCGTGAGCGCGCCCGGCGGGGACTGCGTCGTCGTGGACGCCGGCGCCGGGGTCGCGGACGCCGTCGTCGCCCACGTCCGGGACGCGGGGCTCGCGCCGCGGGCCGTGCTCGCGACCCACGGGCACGTGGACCACACGTGGGACGCGGCGGCGCTCGCGGACCGCCTCGACGTCCCTGTCGTCCTGCACGCGGCCGACGCGTACCGGCTCGCGGACCCGTTCGGGAGCCTCGAGCACGCCGGGACGCGCGGGAGCGCCCTCGCGTCCGGACCGCTCGGCGCCGCGCTCGCGGCCGCGGGTGCGCGGCCGGAGGACTACCGCGAGCCGGGCCGCGTGGAGACGTTCGACGCCGGGCCGGGCGAGGAGCGCGAGCTGCGCTGGGGCGGCGTCGTGCTGCGCGCCGTCGGCGCGCCGGGGCACACCGAGGGCTCGACGCTGTACCTCGCGGGCTCGCCCGGCGCGGGCGTCGTGCTCAGCGGCGACGTGCTGTTCGCGGGCTCGGTCGGGCGCACCGACCTGCCCGGCGGCGACGGCGCGACGATGGCCCGGACTCTGCGCGACGTCGTCGCGCGCCTCGACCCGGCGTGGGACGTGCTGCCCGGGCACGGCCCGGCCACGACGGTCGCGCGCGAGCTCGCGACCAACCCGTTCCTCGCCGGCTGAGGCGCGTCCGTCGGCCGGGACGATGCGGCCGGGGTGGCCCGCGTCTGGGAAGATCTGACCCATGGCCAGGCCCACACCTCTCTCCGGTTTCCCCGAATGGCTCCCCGACGGTCGGATCGTCGAGCAGCACGTCCTCGACATCCTGCGCCGGGTGTTCGAGCTGCACGGGTTCGGCGGGATCGAGACGCGCGCGGTCGAGCCGCTCGACCAGCTCCTGCGCAAGGGCGAGACGTCCAAGGAGGTCTACGTCCTGCGGCGCCTGCAGGAGGAGGCGGGCGACGCCGACGCGGCGGGCCGGGGCGACAAGCAGCTCGGCCTGCACTTCGACCTCACGGTCCCGTTCGCGCGCTACGTCCTCGAGAACGCCGGGCACCTCGCGTTCCCGTTCAAGCGCTACCAGATCCAGAAGGTGTGGCGCGGCGAGCGCCCCCAGGACGGCCGCTTCCGCGAGTTCACGCAGGCCGACATCGACGTGGTCGGTGCGGGCGAGCTGCCCTACCACTACGAGGTCGAGCTGCCGCTCGTCATGGCCGAGGCGCTCGGCGCGCTGCGCGACATCGGCGTGCCCGAGGTCCGCGTGCTCGTCAACAACCGCCGTGTCGCCGAGGGCTTCTACCGCGGCCTCGGGATCGACGCCGTGGACGAGGTCCTGCGCCAGATCGACAAGCTCGACAAGGTCGGCCCCGAGAAGGTCGCCGCGCTGCTCGTCTCGGAGGCGGGCACGACGCCCGAGCAGGCGCAGGCGTGCCTCGCGCTCGCGGGCATCAGCGGCAGCGACACCGGCGTGGTCGACCGCGTCCGGGCGCTCGCGGCCGAGCACGGCGTGGAGAGCGAGCTGCTCGAGACCGGGCTCGCGGAGCTCGGCGCGCTGGTCGAGGCCGCGAGCGTGCGCGCACCGGGCGTCGTCGTCGCCGACCTCAAGATCGCGCGCGGGCTCGACTACTACACGGGCTCGGTCTACGAGACGGTCCTCGTGGGCCACGAGCAGCTCGGCTCCATCTGCTCCGGCGGGCGCTACGACACGCTCGCCTCCGACGGCGCGAACACGTACCCGGGCGTCGGCCTGTCGATCGGGGTGTCCCGCCTCGTGTCGCGCCTGCTGTCCGCGGGGCTGGTGCGCGCGACGCGCTCGGTGCCGAGCGCCGTCGTCGTCGCGGTGACGAGCGAGGAGACGCGCGAGCAGTCCGACGCGGTCGCGACCGCGCTGCGCTCGCGCGGCATCCCCGTCGAGGTCGCGCCCGCCGCCGCGAAGTTCGGCAAGCAGATCCGCTACGCCGACCGCCGCGGCATCCCGTTCGTGTGGTTCCCCGGCCGCGTCGACGAGGACGGCGCCCGCACGCCGGACCAGGTCAAGGACATCCGCTCGGGCGAGCAGGTCGACGCGGACGCGACGACGTGGGAGCCGCCCGCGGAGGACCTCCTCCCGCGCGTGGTGCCCGCGGGCGGCTGACGCCCGGACGGCGTGACGCGGCCGGCGTCGTCGGTCGCGGTCCTCGCCGAGCGCGTCGTCGTCGAGCCGCGTAAGGCGCCGCGGGCCCGTCCCGGCCCGCGGCGCGCTCACGCGGTGAGCGCACCGATCCCCGTCACCCAGCCTGCGCGCACGCCCATGACGACGACGGCCGTCGCGACGGCGAGCACCACCCCGGCGGCGACGAGGTCGGCCGGGACGAGCGGGACGGGCCGCGAGGACGCGCGCGGCCCGGACCCGAGCCCGCGCGACTCGAGCGCGACGGTGAGCCGTTCGGCGCGCCGCACCGCGCCGACGAGCAGGGCGAAAGCCGCCGCGCCGAGCGCCCGGGGTGACCGGGGGAGCGCGCCGGGACGGCGCCGCGGGTCGCGGACGGCCTGGGCGCAGCGGATCGTGTGCCACGCCTCGGGGAGCTCGGTGAGCAGCCGGTGCGCGGCGAGCACCGCGTACGTCCACGTCGCGGGCAGCCGCGCGTGCTCGTGCAGGCTGGCCATGAGGCGCACGGGGTCGGTCGCGAGGACGAGCGTGAGCGACAGCGCGCCCACGAAGAGCGTCCGCACGGCGAGCCCCGCACCGACGGCGAGCCCGTCCACGGGGACCGTGAGCGGCCCGAGCGCCAGGGTCTCGCCGCCGGGCCGCGTGACGACGTTGACGGCGAGCAGGCTCGTCGCGAACAGCACGAAGGGCACGTGCGCGAGGGCGAGCGCGCGCACGCGCACCCGGCCGAGCGCGAGCAGCGCGACGACCGCGAGCGCCCACCCGACGGCGGGCGTGACGGGGTCGGTGACGAGCAGCGCGCCGGTCGACAGGGCGAGCACCGTCGCGAGCTTGACGGTCGGGTTCCACCGTTCGAGCGGGGTCGGGCGGCCAGCGGTCACGACGGCGACCCCGCGAGGGCCGCGGGCACCGTCGCCGCGTCGGTGGCGGCGTCGAGCGCGCGCACGAGCGCCCCGGGGTCGACGCCGCGGGCGCGGCCGACGCGCGACCACCACGCGAGCACGGGTGGCAGGCGCAGCCCGGCCCGGGCCCGCAGCGCGTCGTCGGCGAGGACGTGGGGCGCCGGGGCGACGGCGGCGAGGCGGCCGTCGACGACGACGGCCAGGCGGTCGGCGACCGCGGCGGCGAGCGCGAGGTCGTGCGTGACGACGACCACGGCACCGCCCGCGTCGGCCCGGTCCCGCAGGGCGCGCGCGACGGCGGCGGCCTGGGTGCGGTCGAGCCCGGACGTCGGCTCGTCGGCGAGGAGGACGGGCGGGTCGAGCACGGTCGCGGCCGCGAGGGACAGGCGTCGCTGCTCGCCGCCGGAGAGCCGGTAGGGGCTCTCGTCGGCGACGTGGGCGAGGCCGAACCGCTCGAGGGCCCGTGCGGTGCGCGCCTCGACGTCGGGACGGCGCGCGCGCCGCGCGGACCACGCGACCTCCTCGCGCACGGTGCGCGCCAGGAGCTGGTGCTCGGGGTCCTGGAGCACCAGGGCGACGGACCCGGCGTCCGTGGTGACGACTCCCGTCGTGCGCTCCACCCCGGCGAGACCGCGCAGGAGCGTCGACTTGCCGCCGCCGTTCGGCCCGACGACGGCGAGCAGCTCGCCCGCCCGCACGTCGAGGTCGACGTCGCGCACCACGGGGCGCGCCCCGCGCCGGCGGCGGCCCGGCGCGCCGCGCAGCACCCCCAGGCCCCGTGCGCGCAGGAGCGCCGGCCCGTGC
>NZ_WMKA01000085.1 GCF_009711085.1 Cellulosimicrobium composti | reverse complement strand
GCGCCCCCGCCCGCGACGTGGGCGAGGAACGCGGCGCCGGCGCGGTACGGGGCCCACACGGAGCCCGCGTCGACGCCGGTCGTCCCCGGCGCCGTCTCCCCCGCCGCGGCGCCGCCCGCAGCCGCCGTCGCTGCCGTCGCCGTCAGGAACGCCTGCTCGGCGCGCGCGTGGCGCGGCGGCACGGCGAGGCGCAGCACGTCCGAGAGGGTGCCCGCGTAGTGGTCGGCGACCGCGCGCGCGAGGCGCGCCACGGCGGGCGCGAGCACCGGCTCGGGCGACACGACGCGGCGCAGCGGCAGCAGGCGGCCGTCGTGGTCCGAGCGCTCGACGCGCTCCAGGACGTACCCGTCCACGTCGCGGCCCGCGAACCGCACCTTGACCCGGGCGCCCGGGCGCGCGTCGTCGGCCATCGTGGCCGGGACGAGGTAGTCGAACGCGCGGTCGAGGTGCGCGGGCGACAGGTCGAGCGCGAGGCGCGCCACGGGCAGCTCCGCGGCGGCCTGCAGGGACGCGGGCGGCGCGGGCGTGCGCGGGGCGGGGGGCGGCGTCACGCCCGGCAGGGTGTCCTGCACCGCCTCCCCGGGCGTGTCCTGCGGCTCGCTCACGACGCCATCGAACCACGCGCCGCCGTCACGGCCGGGCGCGCGGGCGCGACCGGCCCGGGCGGCGGTGCGGGCGTCCTCACACGAGGGACTGCAGGTCCGCGACGCGGTCCGTGCGCTCCCACGTGAACTGCTCGAGCTCGCGCCCGAAGTGCCCGTACGCGGCCGTCGGCGCGTAGATGGGGCGCAGCAGGTCCAGGTCGCGGATGATCGCGGCGGGACGCAGGTCGAACACCTCGCGGATCGCGGCGGTGATCCGCTCGACCGGCACCTTCTCCGTGCCGAACGTCTCGACGTACAGGCCCACCGGGTGCGCCTTGCCGATCGCGTAGGCGACCTGCACCTCGCAGCGGCGCGCGAGCCCGGCGGCGACGACGTTCTTCGCGACCCAGCGCGTCGCGTACGCGGCGGAGCGGTCCACCTTCGACGGGTCCTTGCCCGAGAACGCGCCGCCGCCGTGCCGGGCCATGCCGCCGTACGTGTCCACGATGATCTTGCGGCCCGTGAGCCCCGCGTCGCCGCGCGGCCCCCCGACGACGAACGTGCCCGTCGGGTTGACGAACAGGCGCGTCGCGCTCGCGTCGAGGTCGAGGCCCGCGGCCTCGAGGACGGGCGCCACGACGTCGTCCGCGACGAGACGGTGCAGGTCGTCCTGGCGCACGTCCGGGTCGTGCTGCGTGGACAGGACCACCGTGTCGAGCGTGACCGCCCGGTCGCCGTCGTACCCGATCGTCACCTGCGTCTTGCCGTCCGGGCGCAGGCCCGGCACCGTGCCGTCGCGGCGCACGAGCGCGAGGCGCTCCGCGAGCCGGTGCGCGAGCCACACCGGCAGCGGCATGAGGCTCGGGGTGTCGTCGCTCGCGTACCCGAACATGAGGCCCTGGTCGCCCGCGCCCTGCGCGTCGAGCGGGTCGTGCGCCCCCTGGTCGTCGCGCTCCTCGAGGCTCTTGTCCACGCCCTGCGCGATGTCCGGCGACTGCTGCCCGATCGACACCGAGACGCCGCACGAGTCCGCGTCGAACCCGATGGCCGACGAGGTGTACCCGATGCGGCGCACCACGTCGCGCACGATCTGCGGGATCTCGACGTACGCGTCCGTGGTGACCTCGCCCGCGACGTGCACGAGGCCCGTGGTCACCATCGTCTCCACGGCGACGCGCGACGTCGGGTCCTGCGCGAGGAGGGCGTCGAGGATGGAGTCGGAGATCTGGTCGCAGACCTTGTCCGGGTGTCCTTCGGTGACGGACTCGGACGTGAAGAGACGCAGATCAGCCATGCCGCACAGCCTACTGTCCCGAAGCGTGGGCGCGGGCATCCGGCAGTCGAGACGAGACGCGGGTCACTCGGCGGCCGGGAGCAGGCTCGGCGACGCCCCGGCGCCACCGCCCGCGGGAGACCCGGACCCCGCGAGCCGCGCGGCGACCGCGTCCCACACCGCGTGCGCGACCTCGCGCTTGGTGCCGCTCGCGACGGCGACGACCTCGCCGCCGCCGTCGACCACCGTCACGTCGTTCGCGTCCACGGCGAACCCGCGCCCCTCGCCCACCGCGTTGACGACGAGCAGGTCGGCGCCCTTGCGCTGCGCCTTCGCGCGCCCGTGGTCCAGCACCGACCCGTCCGCGTCGCCCGTCTCCGCGGCGAACCCGACGACGACCTGGCCGTCACGCAGCCGGTCGTGCGCGAGCTCGGCGAGCACGTCGGGGTTCTCGACGAGCGCGATCGGCTCCGGCCCGCGACCCGGCACCTTCTTGATCTTCGCGTCCGGGGCGTGGGCCGGACGGAAGTCCGCGACCGCCGCCGCCATGACCACGACGTCCGCCGTCGCCGCCCCGGCGCGGACCGCGTCCCGCAGCTGCGCCGTCGTCTCGACCGGCACCACGTCGTCGAGCCCGTGCTCGCGCACGAGGTCCGCGACGTCCGGGGCCAGGTTGGCGGCCACGAGCGTCACCCGGGCGCCCCGCGCCTGCGCGGCGGCCGCGAGCTCCACGCCCTGGCGGCCGCTCGACCGGTTGCCGATGAACCGCACCGGGTCGATCGGCTCGCGCGTGCCGCCCGCCGACACCACGACCCGCCGGCCCGCGAGGTCGCCCGCGGGGGCCCCGCCGGAGGCCGGCGCGTCCAGGCCCGCCCCGTCCGCGAGGGCCCCGGCCTCCGCCGCGACCCGCAGCGCGACGCGCGCGATCTCGTCGGGCTCCGGCAGGCGACCCGGGCCCGTGTCCGCGCCCGTCAGGCGACCCGCCGCCGGCTCGATCACGTGCACGCCCCGCGCGCGCAGCGTCGCGACGTTCGCGACCGTGGCCGGGTGCTCCCACATCTCCGTGTGCATCGCGGGCGCCATGACGACCGGGCAGCGCGCGGTGAGCAGGGTCGAGGTGAGCAGGTCGTCCGCGCGGCCCGACGCCGCGCGCGCCAGCAGGTCCGCCGTGGCGGGCGCGACGACCACGAGGTCCGCGCCCTGGCCCAGCGCGACGTGCGGCACGTGCTCGACGTCCTCGAACACCTGGTCCGTCGCCGGCTCGCCCGACAGCGCCTCCCACGTGGGCGCGCCCACGAAGCGCAGCGCGGCCGCCGTGGGCACCACGCGCACCCGGTGCCCCTGCTCGCGCAGCAGCCGCAGCAGCAGCACGGCCTTGTACGCCGCGACCCCGCCGCTCACCCCGAGCACGATCCGCATGTCGCTCCTCCGACTCGTCCTGGGCGCCCGCCGTCCGCGGGCGCGGCGCGTCCGCCCGCGGACGCACGAACGCCGCGCCCTCCGGCGGAGGTGCGCGGCGTGCGGGCTCAGGCCTCGGGGGCCTCTTCGGGCTCGGCCTGGATGGTCAGCAGGCCCGCGTTGATCTCGCGCATCGCGATCGACAGCGGCTTCTCCTGGTTGCGCGTCTCGAGCAGCGGGCCGACGTTCTCCAGCAGGCCCTCGCTGAGCTGCGAGTAGTACGCGTTGATCTGGCGCGCGCGCTTCGCCGAGTAGATGACGAGCGCGTACTTCGAGTCGACGTGCTCGAGCAGGTCGTCGATCGGCGGGTCGGTGATGCCCTCGGGGGCGGCGACGGTTCCGGACACAGTTCGCTCCGTGGGTTCAAGGGTCTGCAGCCGGGCGCTGCAGCTGGTCGATGGCGGCGGCGCGTGCGCCGCTCCGTCCGGGGCCGGGCCGCCGCCGCGCCACGTCCGGGGACGGGCCGCCGACCGGGCCGTCGGCCCACCGGGGAGCGCGCCCGCGCGCGGGCACCGCAGGACAGTCTACTCGGTGTGCTGCTCGGTGCGCCCGGTCGGCACGGGACCCGCGCCCTGCGTCGCGTCCACGGGCCGGGGCTCGAGGCCCATGACGCGCACGAGCTCGTCGGTCGCGCGGTGCACCTCGTCGTTGACGATGACGTGGTCGAACTCCGACTCCGCCGCGAGCTCGACGCGCGCCGTCGTGAGCCGGCGCTCACGCTCCTCCGCGTCCTCCGTGCCGCGGCCCACGAGCCGCCGGACGAGCTCGTCCCAGCTCGGCGGCGCGAGGAACACGAACCGGGCCTCGGGCATCGAGGCCCGCACCTGCCGCGCCCCCTGGAGGTCGATCTCCAGCAGCGCGGGCACGCCCGCGGCGAGCTTCTCCTCGACCGCGCGCCGGGGCGTGCCATAGCTGTTGCGCCCGTGCACGACCGCCCACTCGAGCAGCTCACGGTCCGCGACCATGCGCGCGAACTCGTCCGGGCCGACGAACAGGTAGTGCACGCCGTCCACCTCGCCCGGCCTCGGGTCGCGCGTCGTCGCGGACACCGAGAGCCACACCTCGGGGTAGCGGGCCCGGATGTCGGCGGACACCGTCCCCTTCCCGACGGCGGTCGGTCCCGCCAGGACGGTCAGGCGTGCGGGTCCGGGCAGGGTGGACGGGGAGGCCGGCTCCGCCGCCCCCTCGGGGGCGTGCGGCGTCGGCTCGGACGGGTGCGCGGAAATGTCAGCCAAACCTCTCGATGAGGGCCGCGGACTGGTGGGGGCCGAGGCCGCGGACACGACGTGTCTCGGCGATCCCGATCTCCTCCATGATCGCCCGAGCCTTCACCTTACCCACGCCGGGCAGCGACTCCAGCAACGAGACGACCTTGAGCTTGCCGATCATGTCGTCCGTCTGGCCGCGCTCGATGACCTCCTTCAGGGAGCCCTGGGAGTACTTGAGCCTGTTCTTCACCTCGGCGCGGACCCGCCGGGCCTCCGCGGCCTTCTCGAGCGCCGCTGCACGCTGTTCTGGGGTCAGGGGTGGAAGTGCCACGCAAGTCACCTACTCGTCGTCAGGCGGATGGGCCCACACAGTCGTCCGGGTGCGCCCACGAGGAGCCCGAATCGGGTGAATCACCCGGGCGACCTGCGCCGACGCACGGAGCCGACCCCTCGAACGTAGCGAGCCTCGACCGATCGGGCAACGACTGGGCATGGCGCGTCGCACGCCCCCGCCGCGCGGGGAGCGAGCCTCCTCGCCTCCGCACGCCCGCCCGCGCCCACCCCCGCCCGAGCCGGCCATCCGTGTCCCGGCCCTGCCCGTCCGTGACCTGCCCGGCCCCGCGCCCCGGTTCAGGACGCGACGAGGCGCGCCACGAGCGCGTCGCGCACCGGGGTCGTCACGCCGCACGCCACGAGGTAGCCGTCGACGCTGCCGTGCTCGCGCGCCGCGAGGTCCCACGCCGCCGCGAGGTAGTCGGGCTCGACCGTCAGGAGCGGGGCGAGCGCGTCGGGCGACAGCCCGGGCAGCGGCGGCACCACGGCCGCGAGCCCGTCCGCCGCGGCGGCGCTCGCGAGGTACTCCGCCATGCGGTCCTCCTCCGCGACGCCCGCGACGTGCTGCGCGAGCGCGACGACCCATCCCGTGCGGTCCTTGCCCGCCGAGCAGTGCACGACGCTCGTGCCGTCGCAGGTCGCGACGTCGGCCAGCACGCGGCCCACCGTGGCGCGCACGCCCGGGTCGGTGACGAACGTCGCGTACACGCCGTGCATCATCCGGCGCGCGACGCCCGCCGGGTCGTCCGCCGCGAGCAGCCCCGCGACGAGCGCCGCCGGGTCGGCCGACGCACCCGTCGTCCCGCCGGCCCCCGCGCGCATCCCCTGCGCCGGGTCCATGCCGCGACGCAGCACCCGCACCCCGCCCGGCACGGCGTCGGCGCCGTCGCGCGCGAGCTCGTCCGGGCCGCGCAGGTCCACGACGGTCCGCACGCCGAGGTCGGCGAGGGCCGCCTGCCCCGCCGGCGTCAGGCGCGACAGGCTCGCCGTGCGCAGCAGCACGCCCGTGCGCAACGGCTCGTCGTGCCCGACGGGGACGGCCCTCCCGCCGACGTCGCGCGCGTTCCACGTGCCCGGCACGTCGAGCGCCCCGGGCACCGCGCCGCCCGGGTCGGGGGCGGCGGGGACGGGCGGGACGTCGTCGCGCGAGGTCATGGGCGCAGTCTGGCACGCGCGACCGCGACCGCGACCCCGGTTCGCCGGGAGCCCGTGCGGACGGACGACGGCGGCACGTCGGGCGGCGACCGCCGGGCGACGCGCCCGGGCCCGGGCCCGGGCCCGGACGCAGACGACCGCGGGCCGGCACCCGTGGGGTGCCGGCCCGGTGGTCGTGCGCG
>NZ_WMKA01000084.1 GCF_009711085.1 Cellulosimicrobium composti | reverse complement strand
GCGCGCGGCGCTGCGCCTGGCGCGCCCCGGCCGCCGCGCGCGCCACGGTGAGGTGGGCGCGCCGGCGCGGACGGCGGTCCACGCGGACGCCGACGTCCCCGGCGGCCTCGGCGACCGCGACGCTCAGGTCGTGCAGGGCGTCGGCACCGTCGCCCCCGACCCCCACCCACAGCACGCGTCGGTCGAACACGCCCGCACCGCGCAGGCTCAGCGAGAGCGGCGGGACGTCGCGCGCGACCGCCTCGAGCGCGTCAGCGAGCTCGGGCACCGCGCCCTCGGGCACGTCCCCGAAGAACGAGACGGTGAGGTGCCACGTCTCGGGCGCGGTCCACCGCACGAGCGGGGCGCCGTCGGGCCTCCGCGCCTCCTGCGCGTGCGCGTCCGCCAGCGCGAGCGCGAGGTGGTCGAGGGCGACCGCCCCCGGGTAGAGCGCCGCGAAGAGCCTCACGCCGCGCCGCGCCGGGGGCGGTGGGCCCGGCTGGACGCGTACAGGCACACGGTCGCGGCCGTCGCGAGGTTCAGCGACTCGGCACGCCCGCGGATCGGGACGCGCACCACGGCGTCGGCGAGCGCGCGGTCCTCCACGGGCAGACCCCACGCCTCGTTGCCGAACACCCACGCGGTGGGTGCCGCGAGGTCCACGGCCGGGCGTGAGGCGACGTCCGCCCCGCCCGACCCGGCCACGTCGAGCAGGTCGTCGAGGTCGAGGTCGCCCGCACCGTCCGCGGCGAGCACGATGAGGCCCGCGCCGCGCAGGGCGGCGAGCGCGTCGGCGAGGCTCACGCCCGTGACGACGGGCAGGTGGAACAGGGACCCGGCGGTCGAGCGCACGACCTTGGGGTTGTGCACGTCCACCGACTCCCCCGCGAGCACGACGGCGTCCGCACCCGCCGCGTCGGCGGCGCGCACGACGGTGCCGGCGTTGCCGGGGTCGCGGACGGTCGCGAGGACCGCCACGAGCGCGGGCCGGTCGCGGTCCGGGCGCGCGAGCGACGCCGCCACGTCCGCCAGGCTCGGCGCCTCGGCCCGGACGACGGCGAGCACGCCCTGCGCGTCCGGGCTCATCGCGGCCAGCACCTCGGCCGTCGCGACGTGCACGTGCAGCCGGGCGGCGCGCGCGTCGTCGACGATCTCCGGGTGGCGCCCGGCCGCGGCGGGCGTCACGTAGACGTCGCGCACGCGCGCGGGCGCGTGCCGGACGGCCTCGCGCACGCCCTGCGGCCCCTCCACGAGGAGCTGCCCGTGCCGTGAACGCGCCGGACGCCCGGCCAGCGCGCGGACCGCCTTGACCCGGTCGCTGCGAGGGTTCGTCAGCGTGGGGTCGAGCGGGCCGTGCGCCGTCCGGGCGTCCGTGGCGTCGTGCGCGCTGGTCAGGCTGCGGCCTTCGGCGCGTTGACGTCCTCGGGCAGCGCGTCCTTCGCGACCTGGACGAGCGCGTTGAACGCGGCCACGTCGTTGACCGCGAGTTCCGCGAGCAGGCGACGGTCGACCTCGACACCCGCGGCCTTGAGACCCTGGATGAGGCGGTTGTACGTCAGGCCCTGGGCGCGCGACGCGGCGTTGATGCGCTGGATCCACAGCTTGCGGAAGTCGCCCTTGCGCGCCTTGCGGTCGCGGTAGGAGTAGACGAGGGAGTGGGTGACCTGCTCCTTCGCCTTGCGGTAGAGGCGCGAGCGCTGGCCGCGGTAGCCGCTGGCGCGCTCGAGGGTCGTACGGCGCTTCTTCTGGGCGTTGACCGCCCGCTTCACGCGTGCCACGTGATGCTCCTTGCAGTTCGGGGCTCAGGGGTGAGCCGGTCGGTGGCGGGTCCCGCCACCTGCCGGGTCACTTGCCGAGCAGCTTCTTGATGGTCTTGACGTCGGCGGGCGAGACCACCTGGTCCTGGGCGAGGCGGCGCGTGCGCTTGGTCGCCTTGTGCTCGAGCAGGTGACGGCGGTTGGCCTGCTCGCGCATGACCTTCCCGCTGCCCGTGATGCGGAAGCGCTTCTTGGCACCCGAGTGCGTCTTGTTCTTCGGCATGACTGCCGTCTCTCCTTGTGTCCGGTCAGCCGCCTCGCGGCGGCCGACGTGTTCGGGTCCTGGCCGGTGGGCTCGGACCCCGAGCAGGGTCGGTCCGTGCTGCCGGCGTCAGCCGGCCTTGCCCCGCGGCGCCGGCTTGGGCGCCGGGCGCGGGGCGCCCGGCTTGGGCGCGCCCGGCTTGGGCGCGGCGGGCTTGGGTGCCGCAGGCTTCGCCGAGCCCGACGACGCGGGCGAGGCCGCGGGCGCCGGACGGGGCGTGGCCGGCCGCGGCGCGGCAGGCTTCGACTCCGTCGCGGGACGCGGTGCCGCGGCGGGGCGCGGGGCGGCCTTCGGCGCGGCGGCCTTCGGCNTCCGTCGCGGGACGCGGTGCCGCGGCGGGGCGCGGGGCGGCCTTCGGCGCGGCGGCCTTCGGCGCCGGAGCAGCCTTGGGTGCCGGAGCAGCCTTGGGTGCCGGAGCAGCCTTGGGTGCCGGGGCGGCCTCGGGCGTCGGAGCGGTCTCGGGCGCCGGAGCGGGCTCGGGCGCCGGGGCGGCAGCGGCCTCGGGGGCCGTCGTCTCCGGTGCCTCGGCCTCCGGCGCGTCCGTCGTCCGGGCGGCGGCGCGCTGCGCGGACTTGGTCAGACGGGGCTCCGCCTCCTGCGCGCGCTTGCGCTGCTCGCTCTTGGCGTCGGCCTTCTTCTTCACCGGGCCGAGCACCATCGTCATGTTGCGGCCGTCCTGCTTCGGCATCGACTCGACGAAGCCGAGCTCCGCGACGTCCTCCGCGAGGCGCTGCAGCAGGCGCACGCCCATCTCGGGGCGCGACTGCTCGCGACCGCGGAACATGATCATGACCTTGACCTTGTCCCCCGCGGCCAGGAAGCGCTCGACGTGGCCCTTCTTGGTGCCGTAGTCGTGCGGGTCGATCTTCAGGCGGAAGCGGATCTCCTTGAGGACCGTGTTCGCCTGGTTGCGCCGCGCCTCACGCGCCTTCATGTCGGACTCGTACTTGAACTTGCCGAAGTCCATGAGCTTGGCGACGGGGGGCCGGGCGTCCGGGGCGACCTCGACGAGGTCGAGGTCGGCGTCCTGGGCAAGGCTCAGGGCAACCTCGGTGCGGACGACGCCGACCTGCTCCCCGCCCGGACCGATGAGTCGGACCTCGGGGACGCGGATCCGATCGTTGATGCGAGGCTCGCTGATGTGATGCTCCTAGGAAGTCGTCGGTGGACCGCCCGGGACGAAGAAGGCCTCCGTCCCTGAGCGCAGGGCGGAGGCCATCAGGTCGGGCCGTCGCGGGGGACGCGACGGCCACGGCGGGTCGGACCCCCAGGGGCTCGTCCCGGACCAGGACCCGGCCTCTGTCGCGACGTTCGTCGGCGGTCGAGACCCGGGTGGGATGGAATCCACTTGCGCACTGGTACGCCCCTGCACCTCCCGGAACCGGGCGGTGCGGACGCGTACGAGTCGGTCAGTCATCAAGGATAGCAGACCTCGCGTGCCGCTCGTCCCCGCGCGGCGGTCACGACGTCCGGCGAATACCTGAGTCGATCCATCATTGGAACTCTTCCAGTTTATGTGACTAGAGTGGTGCCATGGCGACTGGAGCGACGACGACCGCGGGCTCGGGCCTCGACGACGGGGCACGACGCGCGCGCCACGAGAGCGAGCTGCGCGACCACGGCCTGCGCGTCACCGCCGCGCGCCTCGCCGTGCTCGACGCCGTGGAGGTCCAGCAGCACGCCGACGCGGACGACGTCCTGCGGGCCGCGCGCGCGGCGCTCGGCTCCGTCTCCGTCCAGGCCGTGTACGACGTCCTGCACACGCTCACCGACAAGGGCCTGGTGCGCCGCATCGAGCCCGCCGGGCACCCCGCGCGCTACGAGCGCCGGCTCGGCGACAACCACCACCACGTCGTGTGCCGCGGGTGCGGCGCCGTCGCCGACGTCGACTGCACGGTCGGTCACGCCCCGTGCCTCACGCCCAGCAGCACCTCCGGGTTCCGGATCGACACCGCCGAGGTGACGTTCTGGGGCCTGTGCCCCGACTGCGCGGACTGACCTGACCCCTCTGCCGGACCGGGCTCCCGCGCGCCCGTCCGGCACCCTATTTGCCCCGTAATGACCGGATCAGGGATCGCCCTCGCGGTCCCGGAAGGAGACCCATGACCGCCCCCTTCACCACCACGAACGCCGGTGCGCCCGTCGCGTCCGACGCCCACTCGCAGTCGGTGGGTGCCGACGGCCCGATCGTCCTGCACGACCACTACCTCGTCGAGAAGCTCGCCCAGTTCAACCGCGAGCGCGTGCCGGAGCGCGTCGTGCACGCCAAGGGCGGCGGTGCGTTCGGGACGTTCACGGTGACCAACGACGTCAGCGCGTTCACGCGCGCCGCGCTCTTCCAGCCCGGCACGACGACCGAGATGCTCGCGCGCTTCTCCTCCGTCGCTGGCGAGCAGGGCTCCCCCGACACGTGGCGCGACCCGCGCGGCTTCGCGCTGAAGTTCTACACGACCGAGGGCAACTACGACCTCGTCGGCAACAACACGCCCGTGTTCTTCCTGCGCGACGGCATCAAGTTCCCCGACTTCATCCGCTCGCAGAAGCGTCTCCCGGGCTCCAACCTGCGCGACAACGACATGCAGTGGGACTTCTGGACCCTGTCCCCCGAGTCCGCGCACCAGGTGACGTGGCTCATGGGCGACCGCGGCCTGCCGTCGAGCTGGCGCCACATGGACGGGTTCGGCTCGCACACGTACCAGTGGATCAACGCCGCGGGCGAGCGCTTCTGGGTCAAGTACCACTTCAAGACCCAGCAGGGCATCGACAACCTCACGGCCGACGAGGCCTCGCAGCTCGCGGGCTCGGACTCGGACCATCACATCCGTGACCTGTACGAGCACATCGAGGCGGGCGACTTCCCGCGCTGGACGCTGTCCGTCCAGGTGATGCCGTACGAGGACGCGAAGACGTACCGCTTCAACCCGTTCGACCTCACGAAGGTGTGGCCGCACGCCGACTACCCGCTGATCGAGGTGGGCGTCATGGAGCTGAACCGCAACCCGGAGAATTACTTCGCGCAGATCGAGCAGGCGACGTTCGCGCCGAGCAACTTCGTGCCGGGCATCGCGGCGAGCCCCGACAAGATGCTGCTCGCGCGCATCTTCTCCTACGCCGACGCGCACCGGTACCGCGTGGGCACGAACCACGCACAGCTCCCCGTCAACGCGCCGCACGCGGCCGCCGAGGGCGGGCACTCGTACGCGAAGGACGGCGCGATGCGCTACTCCTTCTCCTCGGCCACGACGCCGGTCTACGCGCCCAACAGCCAGGGCGGCGCGCACGCCGACCCGGCGCGCGCCGCCGAGTCGACCGGCTGGGAGGCGGACGGCGAGCTGACGCGCTCGGCCGCGACGCTGCACCCGGAGGACGACGACTTCGGCCAGGCGGGCACGCTCTACCGCGAGGTGTTCGACGACGCCGCGCGCGAGCGCTTCCTCGAGACGATCACCGGGCACGTGGGCGCGGTGCGCAGCGCGGACATCCGCGAGCGCGCGATCGCGTACTGGACGAACGTCGACGCGGGCCTCGGCGAGGCCCTGCGCGCCGCGCTCGCCGCGACCGGCGCCCCGGTCGAGGGCGGCCAGCCCGGCACCGCCGCGGAGCCCGTCCGCGTCTGACGACCGGCGGCCCCGCCGCCCCGGTCCGCACGTCGGCCGCCGTCCCCCGGGGCGGCGGCCGACGTCGTCCTCGGGCGACGACCGACGTCGTCCCGGGGCGGTCGCGTGCGTGGCACCGGCCCCGCGGCGCGGATGGAAAGATGGACGTCATGAGTACCGAGAACGCCGCCGTGCCCGACCCCGCCGCGGACGCCGTGCGCGACATCGCCGACGTCGCCGCGGTCGAGGTCATCACGTCCGCGGCCGTGCACCTCATGAGCGCCGCCGCCGTCAAGTGCGGCCTCGCCGAGGACGCCCAGGAGCAGGGCCACCTCGACCTCGACGAGGCGCGCAAGCTCATCAACGCGCTGGCCGCGCTCGTCACCGCGAGCGCCCCGGACATCGGCAACCAGCACGCCCGCTCCCTGCGCGACGGGCTGCGCTCGCTCCAGCTCGCGTTCCGCGAGGCGTCGGTCTACCCGGACGCCCCGGGCGAGGGCCCGGGCGAGAAGTACACGGGCGCGGTGAGTTGAGCACGCCGCCGGTCCCGCCGCCGCACGGAGCGACCCCGCCCGCGCCCCCCGGCGCGCCGGCGTCGCGCGCCGGCGGCCCGCCGTCGTTCGCCCCGGCCTCCGGCGCGCCCG
>NZ_WMKA01000083.1 GCF_009711085.1 Cellulosimicrobium composti | reverse complement strand
CGCCCCCGCCTGAGCCGGGCGCGGCGCGGCCGCCGCTCCGGAGGCCGCGCGCGGCTCGGCCGCCCGGGCACGCGCCCGGGCGGCCGAGCCCTGCGTCAGACCTGGGCGTCCTGCTTCTGCGCGCGCTCGAGCGACCGCTTGCGGTCCTCGGCGTTCTCCTCCTCGATCCGCGCGGCCTCGTCCTCGTCGCGCGTGAGGTTCTCGCTCGTCTCCGGGTCGAAGATCATCATCTTCGTGGGGTCGAACCACAGGTCGGTCGTGTCGCCGTCACGCACGCGCGAGGCCGAGTCGAGCGCGACGACGAACTGCGTGCGCAGGCCCTCGCCGTCGAGCTCGCGGTCCAGCTCCTCGAGCTGGCCCTTGACCGACTCGTGCATGTCGAACGGCACGTACGCGTACAGCTCGGCGCCGAGCCACTCCGTGACGTCGATCTGCGCCTCGAACGTGTGCCCGCGGTCCTTCTTCGACGGGTCGACGAGCCGCGCGTCCTCGAAGTGCTCGGGCCGCAGCCCGACGATCACGAGCCCGCGGTCGCCGACGGCCTTCGTGATGCTCTCGGGCATGTCGAACTCCCCGAACGGCAGCGTGATCCGCCCGTCCTTCACCTCGCCGGGCAGGAAGTTCATGGGCGGCGTGCCGATGAAGCCGGCGACGAACAGGTTGACGGGCTGCTCGTACAGGCCGCGCGGGCTCGCGACCTGCTGGAGGACGCCGCGGCGCAGGACCGCGACGCGGTCGCCGAGCGTCATGGCCTCGGTCTGGTCGTGCGTCACGTAGACCGTGGTCGTGCCGAGCCGGCGCTGCAGGCGCGCGATCTCGGTGCGCGTCTGGCCGCGCAGCTTCGCGTCGAGGTTGGACAGCGGCTCGTCGAAGAGGAACGCCTTCGCGTCGCGGACGATCGCGCGACCCATCGCGACGCGCTGGCGCTGACCGCCCGAGAGGTTCGCGGGCTTGCGGTCGAGGTGCTCGCGCAGGTCGAGCATGTCGGCCGCGTGCTCGATCTTCTCGCGGATCTCCTCCTCGCTGTGCTTGCCCTTGGCGAGCCGCAGCGGGAACGCGATGTTCTCCGCGACCGTGAGGTGCGGGTACAGCGCGTAGTTCTGGAACACCATCGCGAGGTCGCGCTCGCGCGGCGCCTTCTCGTTGACCCGCACGCCGTCGATCTCGAGGTCGCCGGACGTGATGTCCTCGAGCCCCACGATCATGCGCAGGACCGTCGACTTCCCCGAGCCGGACGGCCCGACGAGGATGACGAACTCGCCGTCGGCGATGTCGAGGTTCACGCGGTCGACCGCGAGGAACCCGTCGCCGTAGCGCTTGACGATGTCCTTGAGGGTGATCGACGCCATCAGCTCTCTCCTCGGGTTCGGCGTGCTCGGGGCGCGGCGGCGCGGGCCGGCGTGCGGTCGGGGGCGGGTCGGGACCGGGGCGGCGTGCTCATCCCTTCACCGCCCCCTGGGTCAGGCCGGAGACGATCTGGCGCTGGAACAGCACGACGAGCACGACGACGGGGATCGTCACGACGACGGCGGCGGCGGAGATCGCCCCGGTCGGCTCCTCGAAGTAGGAGGCGCCGGTGAAGAACGCGAGGGCCGCGGGCACCGGGCGGGCGGCGCTCGTCGACGTGAGCGAGATGCCGTACACGAAGTCGTTCCACGCGATGAAGAACGCGATGAGCGCCGTCGTGAACACGCCCGGCGCGGCGAGCGGGACGATCGCCTTGCGGAACGCCTGCCACGGCGTCGCGCCGTCGACCTGCGCCGCCTGCTCGAGCTCCCACGGGATCTGGCGGAAGAACGCCGAGAGGGTCCAGATGGAGATCGGGAGCGTGAGCGACAGGTACGGGATGATGAGGCCGGGCCACGTGTCGTAGAGGCCGATGTTGCGCCACAGGTTGAACAGGGGCGTGACGATCGAGACCACGGGGAAGATCGAGACGCCCAGCGCGGTCGTGAGGATGAGGCGCTTGCCCGGGAAGTCGAGGCGCGCGATCGCGTAGGCGCACAGCGTCGCGAGGACCACCGCGATGACGGTCGCGATGAGCGAGATGCCGATCGAGTTGCGCAGCGCGGACAGGAACAGCTCCTGCGCCGACCCCCCGCTCGCGAGGATCTGCTCGTAGTTCTCCGTGCTCCAGCGGGGCGGCAGGAACGTCCCGGAGTTGATGTCGCTCGACGCCTTGAAGCTCGTCATGAAGATCGACACCACGGGGAACAGCGCGCCGACGAGGACGACGACCGTGATGACGGCCCACCAGACCTTGGCCCTGGTGCTGAGGACGCTGCCCATCACTTCTCCCCTCTCGCGCCGGCGAGATCCACCTTGAAGAGCTTGATCGCGACGAAGCAGATGAGCACGACGCACAGGAACAGCAGCACGGAGATGGCCGAGCCCATGCCGATCTGGAGCTGGCCGATCGAGGTGCGGTAGGCGAGCAGCGACAGCACCTCGGTCCCGTTCGCGCCGTTCGTCATGATGAAGACGTTGTCGAAGATGCGGAACGCGTCGAGCGCGCGGAACAGCACGGCGACGAGGATCGCGGCCTTCATGTTCGGCACGATGACCCGGGCGAAACGCTGCCAGGCGGTCGCGCCGTCGACCTTCGCGGCCTCCTCGAGGTCGCCCGGCACCTGCGCGAGGCCGGCGAGCAGCAGGAGCGAGATGAACGGCGTCGTCTTCCAGACCTCGGACGCGATGATGACGACCAGGCTCGTGCCCTGCTGCGCGAACCAGTTGAGGTCGGGCCCGATCCCGGGCACCCAGTCGAACCAGTGGTTGACGTACCCGGACGTGATGTCGAACGCGTAGAACCACGCGAACGCCGAGACGACGGTGATGATGCCGTAGGGCACGAGGATCGCGGTGCGCAGGAGCCCGCGCAGGCGCTTGATCGCGCGGTGCATGACGAGCGCGAGCGCGAAGCCCAGGACGAGCTCGATGGCGACCGTGATGACCGTGATGAGGAGCGTGACCCACAGCGCCTGCCACCACACCGGGTCCGTGAGGATGACGACGTAGTTGTTCAGCCCGACGAAGGACCGGTCGTCGGGCGCGGTGAGCTTGTAGTTGAACAGCGAGTCGTAGACCGCCTGGAGGATCGGGTACAGCGTCACGGCGAGCATGACGACGAACGCCGGACCCGCGAGGTACCACCCGAGGCGGGCCTCGGCGCGGGCGCGGTCGCTGCGCGCGGCCCTCGCCTCGGCGTCGGGCGCCCCGCGTCGGGCGTCGTCGCGCGGCGCGCGGTCCGTGGGGCGGTCCTCGGTGGTCGACGGCGCGGCGTGCCGGCCGTGCGTCGGGGGCTCGGCGGCGGGTCCGGTCTGCGCGTTCACAGGAGTCGCTCCCCTTGCAGGACGGCGGTGATGAACTCGGTGGACGCCGGCGGCGTGGAGTCGGGGTTCACGTCCGCGGGCGGGTACCACGTCTGCTGGAGGCCCGTGGAGACCTCGTTGTAGAACGGGGTCTGCGGTCGCGGCGCCGCCTGGTCGAGCGAGTCGCGGATGACGTCGTACATGGGGAACGCCTTCTGGACGTCCGGGTCCTCGTACGCCTCGATGCTCGCGGCCGGGTTGCCGTTGGTGACGAAGTACTCGGCCTGGTTGTCCGGGCTGACGATGCACTGCGCGGCCTCGTAGGCGAGGTCGGTGTGCTTGCCGAAGGCGCCGATCCCGAGCGAGATGCCGCCGTACGGCGGGCGCGCGTCGGAGCCCTCGACCGTCTGCGGGTACAGGGCCCACCCGATGTCGTCGAGGAGGGACTGGTCGAGCGACCCGGCCTCGACCGCGCCCTGCGTGGAGGACCAGACGAACGGCCAGTTGACCATGAAGGACCCGCGGTCGCCCTGGAAGACCGTGAGCGACGCGGGCTCGTCCTCGCTCGGCAGCCCGGCGCCGCCGACGCCGGACGTGCCGATGTCGCCGATGATCTGCGCGGCGGCCCTCCCGGCGTCGGTGTCGAGCCCGAGCTCCACCTCGTCGGCCGGCGCCTCGGGGTTGTCGATGATGTGGCCGCCCGCGCCCTCGACGAGCGCGTTGATCCACACGGTGAGCGACTCGGCCTTGGCGCCCTGGACGGCGAGGAGCTTGTCCTGGTCCTGCGCCGCCTGCATGATCTGCTCCCACGTGACGGGCTTCGACATGTCGAGCCCCGCGGCCTCGGCGACCGACGAGCGGTACCAGAGGAGCTGGGTGTTCGCCCAGAACGGGATCGCGACGAGCTCGTCCTTCCACGACGAAGCGTCGATCGCTCCCTGCACCACGTCCTTCGTCGTCGCGTCGGCGACGTCGTCGGGCACGGGGGCGAGGAAGTCGGCCTCGGCGAACTCCGCGATGAACACCGGGTCGAGGCTCATGATGTCGATCGACGAGTCCTTGGCCGCGAGGCGGCGCGCGAGCTGCTCGCGCTGCGACGCGGCGTCGCGCGGCAGGAGCTGCGTCTCGATCCGGTACGCGCCGTCGGCGGCGTCGGTGCACGAGGCCGCGATGTCGGCCTGGCCGCCGTTGTCCGGGTTGATGTACCACGTGAGCACCGGCGTCCCGTCGTCGCCCGGACCGCACGCCGCGAGCGGCGCCACGAGCCCGGCGGCGACCAGGACGGCGAGCGCTCGGGTGCGTCGACGCACGTCAGCTCCCCTCGGTCGCGGCCTCCCCGTCACCGGGGCGTCTTCCCTATGGCTACACCTCTCCCGGGCGGCCCGCCATGCGAACGGGCACGTCGCGGGACCGGACGCTGCGCGATGATGGAGGCCATGACCGCTCCCCGCACCACCGCGTCCCCCCGCACGCTCACGCCCGCCGAGGCGTGGGCCACGCTCCGGACCGGCAACGACCGCTTCGTCGCCGACGCCCCCCTGCACCCGTCGCAGGGCGCGGACCGACGGCGCGAGACGTCGGCGGCGCAGCACCCCCACACGGTGCTGTTCGGGTGCTCGGACTCGCGCGTCGCGGCGGAGATCATCTTCGACCAGGGCCTCGGCGACATGTTCGTCGTGCGCACCGCGGGGCACGTCGTGGACACCACGGTGCTCGGCTCGATCGAGTACGGCGTCGAGGTGCTGTCGGCGCCGCTCGTCGTGGTGCTCGGCCACGACTCGTGCGGCGCCGTGGGCGCCGCGGTCGAGACGCTCACGACGGGCGCGCAGGCCGACGGGTTCGTGCGCGCCGTCGTCGACCGCGTCATCCCGTCGATCGCCAAGATCACCGGGGCGGGCAACGGCTCCCTGGAGAGCATCGACCCGGACGTCCTGCGGCGCGAGCACGTGCGCAACACGGTCGACATGCTCCACTCCTACTCGGCCGGGCTGGCCGCCGCGGTCGCCGAGGGGCGGTGCGCGATCGTCGGCGTCGAGTACGACTTCGCGGAGGGTCGTGCGCGCCTGGTCGACGTCGTGGGCGACGTCGGCGAGGCGCCCGTCGGCGACGCCTGACGCCCTCGCCGGCCGCGGCGCGGCGCACCGCCGCGGCCGCGGCGTGACGCGGCTCACGCGAGTTGCGGCAGCCCGCGCGCGGTGCGGCAGGATGGCCCCATGACTGCAACTCCCGAGGCTTCCGACGCCGCCGCCGGCGAGGCCGCACCCACGACCGAGTACCGCATCGAGCACGACACCATGGGCGAGGTGCGGGTCCCCGCCCACGCCCTGTACCGCGCCCAGACGCAGCGTGCGGTGGAGAACTTCCCCATCTCGGGGACCCCGCTCGAGCGCGGCCACATCGAGGCGCTCGCGCGCGTGAAGAAGGCCGCCGCGCGCGCCAACGCCGAGCTCGGCGTGCTCGACGAGGACGTCGCCGCCGCGATCGTCGCCGCCGCGGACGAGGTCGCCTCGGGCGTGCACGACGCGCACTTCCCCGTGGACGTCTACCAGACGGGCTCGGGCACGTCGTCGAACATGAACACGAACGAGGTCCTCGCGACGCTCGCGACGCGCTCGCTCGGTCGCGACGTGCACCCGAACGACCACGTCAACGCCTCGCAGTCGTCGAACGACGTGTTCCCCACGTCGGTGCACGTCGCCGCCACGGCCGGGGTCGTGCGCGACCTCGTGCCCGCGCTCGGCCACCTGGCCGAGGCGCTCGAGGCCAGGTCGGCGGAGTTCGCGACCGTGGTGAAGTCGGGGCGCACCCACCTCATGGACGCCACGCCCGTGACGCTCGGCCAGGAGTTCGGCGGGTACGCTGCGGCGATCCGCTACGGCATCGAGCGGCTGGAGTCGGCGCTCCCCCGCGCCGCGGAAGTCCCGCTCGGCGGCACGGCCGTCGGCACCGGCATCAACACGCCCGCCGGGTTCCCCCAGCGCGTCATCGCCCTGCTCGTCGAGGACACGGGCCTGCCGCTGACGGAGGCGCGCGACCACTTCGAGGCGCAGTCCTCGCGCGACGGGCTCGTCGAGCTCTCCGGCGCGCTGCGCACGATCGCCGTGTCGATCACGAAGATCTGCAACGACCTGCGCTGGATGGGATCGGGCCCGAACACGGGGCTCGGCGAGATCTTCATCCCGGACCTGCAGCCGGGCAGCTCGATCATGCCGGGCAAGGTGAACCCCGTCGTGCCGGAGGCCGTGCTCATGGTCGCCGCGCGCGTCATCGGCAACGACGCCACCGTCGCGTGGGCCGGCGCGTCGGGCTCGTTCGAGCTCAACGTGCAGATCCCCGTCATCGCGCAGGGCGTGCTCGAGTCGATCCGCCTCCTCGCGAACGCGTCGCGCGTGCTCGCGGACAAGACGGTCGCGGGCATCACGGCGAACGTGGAGAGGGCGCTCGCGCTCGCCGAGTCCTCGCCGTCGATCGTCACGCCCCTCAACCGCGTGATCGGCTACGAGGCCGCGGCGAAGGTCGCGAAGCACTCCGTCGCGGAGGGCGTGACGGTCCGCCAGGCCGTGATCGACCTCGGCTTCGTCGAGCGCGGCGAGGTCACCGAGGCGCAGCTCGACGAGGCGCTGGACGTGCTCTCGATGACGCGCCCGCCGCAGGCCTGAGAACCCACCGGCCGGGGCCGGGCGGGGCGGCACGACCGCTCCGCCCGGCCTCCGTCGTCAGTGGTCGACGGGGTCGAGGCGACGCAGGACGACGGCGAGCAGGCGCGCGAGCTCGGCGCGCTCGGCGTCGTCGAGGTCGACGAGCGCCGCCCGCTCGCGCTCGAGCTGCTGCGGGAAGACCTCGTCGACGAGCGCGGTCCCCGCGTGGGTGAGGGCGACGAGGACGCCGCGGCGGTCGCGCTCCGCGACGGTGCGCTCCACGAGGCCGGCGCGCTCGAGCCGGTCGAGGCGCTTGGTGATCGACGCGCCGGGGGCGCCGGTCATCGTCGTGACCTCCCCGGCGCGCAGCGGCCGCCCGGCGCGGCGCAGCGCCGCGAGCACGTCGAACTCCGCGCGCGAGACGTCGTGGCGTGCCGCGGAGCGCTCGAGCGCCGCCTCGAGCAGCGCCGCGACGCGCCGCAACCGGGCCCCGACCGCCGACGACGCGGTGTCGAGGTCCGGACGCTGCTCAGCCCACTCCGCGCGCACGCGGTCGACGTAGTCCACGCGCCCAGGATAGGGCGGGGCTCACAGTAGTTCACCAGTGAAACATCGTGAAAACACCGGTAGGCTGGTGCCTCGATGCCCCTCCCCGCCCCGGACCACCCGCTCGCGCCCGTACGCGCCGCCGCCCAGGACGTCCTCGACCCCGCCCACCTGCGCGCCGCCCTGCGCGTGAGCCCCGCCGACGCGACGCTCGCCGCGGCGCTGCGCTGCGGCGCCGCCGTGGCGCTCGCCCTCGCGGTGCCGGGCCTCCTCGGCCGCCCCGACCTCGCGGCGTTCGCCTCCCTCGGCGCGCTCACGTCGCTCTACGGCCGCTACGACCCGTACCGGCGGCGGGCCGCGCTCCTCGCGGCCGTCGGCGCGCTCATGACCGGCACCATCGCGGTCTTCACGCTCCTGGCCGCCGCGGGCGCCCCCGCGCTCGTGACGACCGCCGCCGTCGCGCTCCTCGCCGCGGGGGCCACGGCGTTCTGCCTGCTCCTGCGCACGGGACCGCCCGGTGCGACGATCGTCGTCTTCGCCGCGGGCGCGGGCCTGGCGGGCGCCCCGGCCCTCGCCGACCTCGGACCGCGCGCGCTCGCCGGCGCGGGCGGCGCGCTCCTCGCGTGGCTCGTGTGCACGGCCGGCGTGCTCGTCCGCCCGACGGCGCCCGCCCGCCTCG
>NZ_WMKA01000082.1 GCF_009711085.1 Cellulosimicrobium composti | reverse complement strand
CGGGCCGGGCTGGTGCGCGGGCGGGCCGGGCTGGTGCGCGGGCGGGCCGGCGGCCGCGCTCACGCGGTCGGCGACGCTCGGGTCCTGCGCGGGCGGCGGCGCGAAGCGGTCGGGCTGCGGCACGGAGCCGTCGGGGTGGTGCGTCACGAGTGGTAGACCTCGCTCTCGATCCGGTCAAGGTGACGCGCGAGCTCGAGCAGCGCCGCGTCGTCGGCGGGTGGTGGTCCGTACAGGAGCTGGGCGACCTGCTCGCCCGGTCGGCCCGTCGCGCGCGCGACGGCGTCGACGAGCGCGGGGGCGTCGGCCGAGCGGGGCAGGCCGAGGCGGTTCGCGAGGCGGTCGGCGGCGCTCGCGCGCAGCCCCGCGGCGGCGTGCCCGCGGGCACCGGCGCGCCGGTAGAGCCGGCCGCGCCCGCGCGTCGTCTCCGCCGCGCGCACGACGACGGGCAGGTCCTCGGTCACGAGCGGGCCGAGGCGACGCCCGCGCCAGAGCATCACCGCGAGCACGACGACGAGGGCCTGGAGCGCGACGACGCCGAACCACGGCGGCAGGGACAGCGCCGGTGCCTGCTCGTCCTCGCCGCCCTCGAACGACGTGTCGAACGGGTCGGGCACGAGCCACACGAGGCGGTCGTGCGCGCCGAGCGTCCACAGGGCGAGGGCGGCGGCGCCGTCCTCGGCGACGGCGTCGTTGCGCAGCACGGAGGAGGTGTCGACCACGCGCACGGTGCGCCCCTCGGCCTCGTGCACGAGGTACGCGCCGACGCCCGGGTCGTCGGGCGAGGGGAAGCACAGCACGTTCGTCCCGTCGAGGTCGACGAGGCCGACGCCGTCCGAGCGCACGGAGCCGGCCGCCTGCGCGGCCGGGTCGTCGCAGCGCGCGCTGCGCGCCGCGCCGCCCGAGCCCCACTCGTAGGCGAGGCCGGCGCTCCCGCCGGTCGCGGCGTCGAGCAGGTGGTCCGGGGGCGCCACGAGGACGAGGTCGGCGCGCGTGCGCACGATCGCGTCGACCTGCTCGTCGAGCAGGAAGTCGCCCTCCGCGACGAGCAAGGTGCCGCCGTCGGCCGCCGCGGCGACCGCGTCGGCGACCGTGCGCACGTACGTCACCTCGACGCCTCGGTCGCCCAGCACCTCGGCGACGGCGCGTGCCCCCGCGGGGCCCGGGTTGTCGGGTGCGAGCGGCGTCGCCGACGTCGTGGGGCGCGCGATCGCGGACAGGCCCGCGAGCGCGAGCAGCGCGACGACGACGAGGAGGGGCCAGCGCGCGCTGCGCCACCGGCGCCGGGCGCGCGACCCGGCCGTCGTGCCGTCGCCGACGACGGGCACGTGGGACGTCGTGACGACGCGCCCGTCGTCCGTGGTCGTGCTCACGCGCCGTCACCCCCCGGGGCGGCGGCCGACGCGACCTCGGGGCGCAGCGCGGGGCGCGCGGCGAGCGTGCGCTCGTCGAGCGCACGCAGGAACGCGTCCGCCTCGGGGCCGACGACCGCCTTGCCGTACGCGACGTCGTCGAACAGGTGCGCGCCTCGTTCGAGCCCGTCCGCGACCTCGGGCACGCGCTCGCCCGCGGTCTGCGCGGCCTCCCACGCGGTGCGCCCCGGCCGGGGGTCGATCACCGCGCGCTCCTCGAGCGAGCGCACGACGGCGCGGAAGCGCTCGAGCGCGGCCGTCGCCCAGTCGCCGCGCGCCGCGGCGTCGTCGGCGGCGGCGCGCAGGTCGGACGCCGGGCGCGTGTCGTCGTCGAGCACGACGGCCGACGCCTTCGCGCGGCGCGACAGGCGCACCGGACCGGCGACCCAGTACGCGATCCCGGCGACGAGCGCGACGCCCGCGACGACGAGCGCGGCCGTGGCCGGACCGCCCAGGTCGATCCCCGTCGCGCCGTCGAAGAGGTCGGCGAGCCAGTCGAGGAACCGCTGCAGGAGCGACGGGTCGGTGCGGTACTCGGGCTTCGCGAGCTCCTCGACGATCCAGCGGCGCGCCTCGTCGGCGCCGGGCTGCACGGGCACGTCGGCCGCGAGCGACCACGGCGTCATGCGCGCGGCTGCTCGCTCGCCGCGGCCGCGAGCTCGACGTCCAGCCCCTCACGACGCATGCGGACGTCGATGTAGAGCAGCGCGACGACGCTCCCGAGGAAGAGGGTCATGACGATCGTCGAGACGGCGATGCCGAGCGCGAGCAGCGCGTTCGCCAGGAACGCCTGGCCCGCGGCGAGGAGGAACGTGCTCACGAGGCTGAAGGGCGAGACGACGATCTGCACGACGACGTACATCGCGACGTAGGCGAGGAGGTAGATGCCGAAGAGCCGCCAGAAGCTGCCGCGCGTCAGGAGCCACGAGCGCTTCACGGTCGCCCAGAACGGCTGGCCCTCGAGCGCGAGCGCGGGCGGCACGAGACCGGTGCGGGTGCCGACCCACACCGCGAGCGCCAGGAGACCCGGGAGCGCGATGATCACGAGCGCGACGCCGAGCCCCGTCGACGCGGCGAACCCGAGCGCGACGAGGAGGACGACGAGACCCACGGCCACGCCCCACGCGAGGCCGAGCAGCAGCGAGAAGCCGATGAGGAACCAGGCCCGGCGCCCGACCTGCGACCAGACCTCGCCGGTCGTGGCCTTGCGCCCGATCACGGACTGCCCGATCGACACCGTCAGCAGGCCGCTGACGATCGGGGTCGCGAGGCTCGTGGTGAGGCCCGTGCCGAGCGTGCTCGAGTAGAGCATCGCGAAGTCGTTCTCCATGCCTCCGAGGCCCGACTCGTCGGGGAGGGCGAAGAAGAAGTCGGCGAAGTAGCCGGAGAACGCCCAGCCGAGCAGGGCGCCGACGACCGTCGCGACGACGACGACGAGCGAGCTCAGGCCGAGCATGACGCGCGGGTTGTGGCGGATGGCGCCGAACGCGCCGTCGAAGATCTCGCCGAGCGTCAGCGGCCGCAGCGGCACGATGCCGGGCTTGGCGGCGGGCGGCGCGTACGGCGCGCCCGCGAAGCCCGGGGTCGGTCCGTAGCCCGGCGCGCCGTACTGCTGCCCGTACTGGCCTTGCCCGTACTGCTGCTGCCCGTACTGCTGCTGCCCGTACTGGCCCTGCCCGTACTGCCCCGGTGCGCCCTGACCGTGCTGCGGCTGGCCGTAGCCGGGCTGGCCGTGCTGCGGCTGGCCGTACCCGGGCGCGCTCTGCGTCGGGGCGGGCGCGCTGCCCGGCTGCCCCCACGCGCCGGGGGACGGGGGCGCGGCGGGCTGGTCCGGCGTCGGGCCCTGACCGGGCTCGTGCCCGGGCGCGTACTGGCCGTACCGGGGCTGCGGGGGAGTCGGGCCCGGGCCGTAGCCGGGCTGCCCGTACGTGGGCGTGCCCCACCCGCTCGCGTCGCCCTGCCCGGGGGTGGCGGGCGGCGTCGGGCCGGGCGTCGCCGTCGGCTCCGGCGTGGCACCGTCCGGCGTGCCGGAGGTGTCGGGTGTGCTCATGTGCTCGTGGTCCCCCGCGGTCGGCTCGGGCGTCGGTCCTGGCCGCAGGCGACAACGGCACCGGCGGCGAGGCCACCCTAGTACGGGCCCCCGCGCGGCGGCTGGCCGGCCCGCCGCCGCGCACCGGGCCGCGGCTTCACCCGCGCCGCACCCCGGGGCCTCGCCGAGGGACGGCCCGTCGATGGCAAGATGTCCGCATGAAGGTTCGTGTGCTCGTGGTGGACGACGACACCGCTCTGGCCGAGATGATCGGGATCGTCCTGCGCTCCGAGGGCTTCGAACCCGTCTTCTGCGCGGACGGCGACCTCGCGCTCGAGACGTTCCGCAGCACCCAGCCGGACCTCGTGCTGCTCGACCTCATGCTCCCCGGCAAGGACGGCACCGAGGTGTGCCGCCTCATCCGCGCGGAGTCGGGCGTGCCGATCATCATGCTCACGGCGAAGAGCGACACGGTCGACGTCGTGCTCGGGCTCGAGTCGGGCGCCGACGACTACATCTCCAAGCCGTTCAAGCCCAAGGAGCTCGTCGCCCGGATCCGCGCGCGCCTGCGCCGCACCGAGGAGCCCGCGCCCGAGCACCTGTCGATCGGCGACGTCGAGATCGACGTCACGGGCCACCGCGTCTCGCGCGGCGGCGAGCCGGTCGCGCTCACTCCGCTGGAGTTCGACCTGCTCGTCGCGCTCGCGCGCAAGCCGTGGCAGGTCTTCACGCGCGAGGTCCTCCTCGAGAAGGTCTGGGGCTACCGGCACGCGGCGGACACGCGCCTCGTCAACGTCCACGTGCAGCGCCTGCGCTCGAAGATCGAGCACGACCCGGAGAACCCGGAGATCGTCCTCACGGTGCGCGGCGTCGGCTACAAGGCGGGCGCGACCCGCACGTGAGCACGCCGGCCGGCTCCACCGACGGGCGCTGGCGAGGGCTCTGGCGCCGGGCCCGGCGACGGGCGCGCGCGACCGCCCGCCGCGTCGTGTGGCGGTGGCGCTCGTCGATGCAGCTGCGCGTCGTCACCTCGGCGCTCGTCGTGGGCGTCCTCACGGTCGGCGCGCTCGGCGCGTACCTCACGGACTCGATGCGCGACGGCCTCTACGAGCGGCGCGCGGCGGAGATCGACCTCGAGAGCGCGCAGTCGACGCAGCAGGCGCGCCGCACGCTCGACGCGTCGCCCGCGTCGACCGCGACCGAGGCGCAGTCCCTGCTGTTCGACCTCTTCTCCCTCCTGCAGTCCACGGGGTCCTCGCGCGACGTCTTCCTGTGGCAGTCCGGCGGGTCGGGCACGGTCGGCTTCCTCGACCAGTCGACGAACCCGCAGCTCGCCGACCTCGTCTCGCCCGAGATGCGCGAGGCGACCGTCGAGGCCGACGGCGGGCAGTTCCTCCAGTCCGTGGCGATCCCCGTCGACCCGATGCGACCTGGGTCGTCGGGCGTCGTGCCCGGGATCGTCGTGGGGTCCACGGTCGAGGTGCCCGTCGCCGGCACGTACGAGCTCTACTACCTCTACGACCTGCAGGCCGACCAGGAGACGCTGCGGTTCCTGCAGTCGGTGCTGCTGGTCGGCGCGCTCGTGCTGCTCGCGCTGCTCGTGGGCATCACGGCGCTCGTCACACGGCAGGCCGTGCTGCCCGTGCGGCAGGCAGCGAGCGTCGCGGAGCGCCTCGCCGACGGCCGGCTCGACGAGCGCCTGCCCGTCAAGGGCCACGACGAGATGGCGTCCCTCGCGCACTCGTTCAACGAGATGGCGCAGAGCCTGCAGGAGCAGATCGGGCGCATGGAGGAGCTGTCGATGCTCCAGCGGCGGTTCGTCTCGGACGTCTCGCACGAGCTGCGCACGCCGCTCACGACGATCCGCATGGCGTCCGAGGTCCTGCACTCCTCGCGCGAGGAGTTCGACCCCGTGTCCCGGCGCTCGACCGAGCTGCTGCAGGCCCAGCTCGACCGGTTCGAGGACCTGCTCGCCGACCTGCTCGAGATCAGCCGGTTCGACGCGGGCGCCGCGGTGCTCGACGCCGAGCGCCGCGACCTGCGCGACGTCGTCAACGCCGCCGTCGACCACGCCGCGCCGCTCGCCGAGCGCAAGGGCGTCTGGCTCTCGGTCCACCTCGGGGACGAGCCCGTGACCGCGGACATCGACCCGCGGCGCGTCGAGCGCATCGTGCGCAACCTCGTGGTCAACGCGATCGAGCACGCCGAGGAACGACCGGTCGAGATCACCGTCGACGGCGACGGGCACGCCGTCGCGGTCGCGGTGCGCGACCACGGGGTCGGGATGACGGCCGACGAGGTGCAGCACGTGTTCGACCGGTTCTGGCGCGCCGACCCCGCGCGGGCCCGCACGACGGGCGGCACGGGCCTCGGCCTCGCGATCTCGCTCGAGGACGCGCACCTGCACGGCGGCTGGCTCGAGGCGTGGGGCCGGCCCGGGCGCGGCGCGAGCTTCCGCCTCACGCTCCCGCGCCGTGCCGGCATCCGCCTGCAGTCGTCGCCGCTGCCGCTCGTGAGCGAGGCCGTGGTCGGCCGCGGCCTCCCGGCCGAGTGGAGCGCGGACGCGCCCGTCGTCGAGGACGTCGAGGGCACGGCCGGGCCCGCGGACCTCCCGTCCGTCACGGGCGGCATCCCCGTCGTCCTCCCGCGCGAGCACGACCCGCACCCCGGGCGAGGGGCGGAGCCGGGACCGGGCGCCGACCAGGAGCCCGTGAGCACCGACGTCCAGGAGGCGCGATGAGCACGACCGGGACCCTGCGCGACCGTGCCCGGCAGGCGCTCGCGGCCGCGTGCGCGACCGTGCTCGTCGTCGTGCTCGGCGCGTGCGCGTCGATCCCCACGTCGGGGCCGGTCGTCGAGGGGCAGGCGACGCCCGAGGACCCGGGCCAGCCGTTCGTCAGCGCGCTGCCCCCGCCGCGCGACGGGGCGCCCGACCAGATCGTGCGGGGCTTCCTCGCCGCCCAGGCCCAGGGCGCGCGCTCGACGTTCGACGTCGCGTCCGAGTACCTCACGGACGCCGCCCAGGACGACTGGTCGCCCCTCGCGCAGGTCGCGATCCTCGAGGACGTGCCGCAGCTCGAGGTGGACGAGAGCACGCTCGAGGACGGCGCGACGACGGTGCGCACGACGGCGGACGTCGTCGGGATCGTCGACGCGCGCGGCGTGTACACCGAGCAGGTGCCGGGCCGCACGACGGAGATCTCCTACGGGCTCGTGCGCGACGACGACGGCCAGTGGCGGATCGCGACGGTCGACGACGGCCTGACGATCACCGCGACGAACTTCGCGCGCACCTACAAGCAGGTCAACCTCTACTTCCCGACGGTCGACCGCGCGTACCTCGTGCCGGACGCGCGCTGGTTCCCGAGCCGCAACTGGCAGGCGCTCGCGGTGCGCGAGACGCTGCGCGGCCCCGCGGAGTGGCTCGCGGGGTCGGTCGCGACGGTCGCCCCGGACGGCACGGCCCTGAGCATCGACTCGGTCCCGCCGACCGAGGGCGCGGTGTCCGTGCCCCTCACCGAGCCGGTCACCTCGGCGTCGCCGGCCGACCGCGCCCTGCTCCTGGCCCAGCTCCAGGCGTCGCTCGGCGGTCGCGTCGAGATCACCGTCGGCGTGGGCGGGTCGGTGCTCTCGGCCGACGACGTCCCCACGATCGGCGTGGCGACGACGCCCGACGACCCGGTCGTCCTCGCGGGCGACCAGGTCATGCGGCTCGAGGGACGCACGACGACGCCCGTGGAGTCCGTCGCGCCGCTGACCGGTCTGCAGCCCACGGCGCTCGCGTTCCGGGGCCGGTCCGCCGAGGCGGGCCTCGTCGTGCGCGACGGCGGCGACCGGATCGTCACCGCGCCCACCGCCGAGGCGGGGCCGACGACGCTGCTCACCGGGTCGAACCTCCTGGCCCCGTCGGTCGACCGCTTCGGGTACCTGTGGAGCGGCCCTCAGGTGCAGGCGGGGTCGTTGCAGGCCGTGAACCTGGAGGAGGCGGGCTCCGACCAGGCGGTGACGCCGGTCGCGGCGCCGTGGCTCGAGGGGCGGACGGTCATGTCGGTGCGCGTCGCGCCGGACGGGGCGCGGATCGCGGTCGTGAGCGACGCCGGGACGGGCTCGCAGGTGCACGTCGCGGGCGTGGTCCGCGACGAGGCAGGGCGCCCGACGCAGCTCTCCGAGCCCGTGCGCGTGGGGCAGCCCGTGGTCGCGGCGACGCAGGTGACGTGGCTCGACCGCGCGCTCCTGGGCGTGCTCGGGAGCACCGCGGGGGAGTCGGCGCCGGTCGTGCAGCGCGTGCCCGTGGGCGGGCCGACCGTGCCCACCTCGCCGGTCGAGGACGCGGTCTCGCTCGCGTCGGCGACGGGCGTGGGGACGGTGCTCGTGGGCACGAGCGACGGCAGCCTGTTCGCGGCGGGCACGTCGACGCTCTGGACGCGCGTCGCGACCGAGGTGCGCCTCGCCACGTACCCGGGCTGACGTCTCCCGGGCGGGACCAAGGGTCCGCGGCCGACCACAGGGGCCGGGGGGCGCGGGGGTCGCACGACGGCGTCCACAGCGCAGGGGCCCGATGCCGCGCGCGGGCCGCGGTCACCGGCACGCTGGCGCCATGCTCGTACGCGCCCTCGACGACGTCGCCCGTCTCGTCCTGCCCGTCGCGTGCCCGGGGTGCGACCGCCCGGACGTGCGGTGGTGCGCGACGTGCCTCGGTCTCCTGCGCGCCCCGCTGCGCCGCCGCGAGGACGGGGCGCCGCGCCTCGACCGGCTCGACGGCGCGGGCCCGCTGCCCGTCTGGGCCCCGGCGGCGTACGCGGGTCCGGTCCGCGGCGTCGTCGTCGCGTGGAAGGACCGCGCGCGGGCGGACCTCGACCGTCCGCTCGCCGCGGTCGGGCGGGCGGCGGGTGTCGCGCTCGGCCCCGTCCT
>NZ_WMKA01000081.1 GCF_009711085.1 Cellulosimicrobium composti | reverse complement strand
GCGCGCCGTCGGCCGGCTGCGCGTCCGGCGCCGGCCCGGCCGGTGCCGCCCCGGCCCACGGGTCGCCGAGCGGGTCGGCGGGCTCGTCGAGCGGCGGCTCGTCGGCCGGGTCGAAGGGCAGGTCGGCGTACGGGTCGGTGGGGCTCACCCGCACGATCGTAGGCGCACCCGCCGACCCTCGGGCCGTCGTGCACAGGGCGCGGCCGGCGTCGCCCCGGGCGGGCGTGCGGGCCGCGGTGCGTGGCGGCGTCGGACGGGTCAGGACCGCATGTCCATGACCACGCGCCCGTCGATCCGGCCCTCCTCCATCTCGGAGAAGATCGCGTTGACGTCGTCGAGGGGGCGCACCGTGTACGTGGGGCTGACCTTGCCGCGCGCGAAGAAGTCGAGCGCCTCCGCCATGTCCTTGCGCGTCCCGACGATCGACCCGCGCACGGTGAGCCCGAAGAGCACGGTCGTGAAGATGTCGAGCGGGAACTTCTCCGGCGGGAGCCCGACGAGGGACACCGTCCCGCCGCGGCGCAGCGCACCGACTGCCTGCGGGAACGCGTGCCCGTTGACGGCGGTGACGAGCGCGCCGTGGACGCCGCCGCCCGTCTGGCCCTGGATCTCGGCTGCGGGGTCGGGCGACGTGGCCGCGTTCACCGTGACCTCGGCCCCGTGCTTGCGCGCGAGCGCGAGCTTCTCCTCGTCGACGTCGACCGCGGCGACGCGGCGACCCATCGCGACCGCGTACTGCACCGCGACGTGCCCGAGCCCGCCGATCCCGGAGACGAGCACCCACTCGCCCGGCTTGGTGTCGGTGACCTTGAGCCCCTTGTACACGGTGACGCCCGCGCAGACGATCGGGCCGACGGCCGACAGGTCCACCCCGTCCGGGATCACGGGGCAGTAGCGCGAGTCGACGAGCATGTACTGCCCGAACGACCCGTCGACGGAGTAGCCGCCGTTCTTCTGGTCCGGGCACAGCGTCTCCCAGCCCGTCTCGCAGTACTCGCACTCGCCGCACGCGCTCCACAGCCAGGCGTTGCCGACCGTGTCGCCGACCCGGACCCGCGTCACACGGTCGCCGACGGCGACGACCGTGCCGACGCCCTCGTGGCCCGGGACGAACGGGGGAGCGGGCTTCACGGGCCAGTCGCCGCGCGCGGCGTGCAGGTCGGTGTGGCAGACCCCGGTGTAGTCGACCTGGACCAGGGCCTCGTACGGACCGGGGGACGGGACGTCGACCTCGTCGACGACCAGGGGCTCGGTGAACGAGCGGACGACGGCGGCACGCATGGTGGGCACGGGGATCACCTCGGTTCTCGCGACGGGCGGCCGGACCGTGCCGGCGGTCCGGCCTCGTCTCGACGCTACGCGCGCCGCGACGCCCGGTCACGGGCCGCGGCGCGACGCGCGACTCAGGTCCGTGCGGCTCGTGACCTTCGCCCCTCCACGACGAGGGCGAGCGTCCCGGCGACGACGACGACCCACTCGCTCGCCGCGGCGAGCACCTGCTGCGTCCCGCCGACCGACTCGTGGACGCCGAAGAAGCCCACCGTCGTCGAGAGGTAGAACGCGGCGAGCGTGAGGGCCCCGAAGCCGACCGCGCCGAGGAGCGGGAGCCAGTGCCGCCACACGAGCACGAGGAGCCCGAGGACGAGGCCTGCGACGGCGTTCAGCGCGAACAGCGGCCCGACGACCTCGATGTCCTGGTACCCCTCGACGAAGAGGACGAGGTGGACGTCGGCCGAGAGCAGCAGGCCGGCGGCGGTCAGTCCCCGCAGCACCCACGCCCCGAGCGCGCGTCCCTCGCGCGCCGGCGGGACGGGCGGGCCCCCGGTCACGGCCATGGTCGCTCCCTGCGGGTCGGGGCGCGGTCGGCTCGCGCCGGTGCTTCAATTGAACCGCCGTCCCGGTCGCAGCGCGCGCGGGCGGCGGGACGGGCCGCGGGCCCGTCCGTCCACGCACCGCGCGAGGAGGCCGGCCATGGACGTACCGCGCCCCGGACCCGACGTCGACGAGAGCGGCCCCAGGACCGTTCCGTCCCCTCCCGGCACCGCGCCCGCGACGGGCGTCCGGCCCGGCGCGTGCCTCGCGTGCGCGGGGACCGTCGAGAGTGCGGACGGGCGGCGCCCGGTCGTGGCGACGCGGCGCGCGGTTCTCGCGGGGTCCGGTGCGAGCGCGGCGCTCCTGCTGCTCGCCGCGTGCGGGGGCGAGCCGCCGTCGGGCACGCGCGGCGGGAGCGCCGACGACGACGCGGACGACGACCGGGACGACGACGGCGGGGGAGGGCGGCTCGTCGGACCGGGGGAGGCGCTCGCGAGCACGTCCGACGTCCCCGTCGGCGGCGCGCTCGCCGTGACGGTCGGCGGGGCGCAGCTCCTCGTCACCCAGCCCGAGGAGGGCACGTTCGCGGCGTTCAGCGCGATCTGCACGCACGAGGGCTGCACGGTCGGTCCCGGGGACGGCGAGCTGCTGTGCCCGTGCCACGCGTCGCGCTACGACCTCGCGACGGGCGCGGTGCTCGGGGGGCCCGCGCCCGCGCCGCTGCCCGAGGTGCCGGTCACGGTCGACGGCGGCGAGGTCACCTCGGCCTGACGGGGCTCCGGCGGGCGGGGAACCGTGCCCGCGTGCCGGACGTCACGGACGCGGGGCGGCGCACGGTTCGTAGACTGTCCTGGTGACCCCACCCCCCGTCGCGGGACGACCCGTGCTCCCGCTGCGCCCCGAGCTCGCCGGCGTCGAGCCCTACGGCGCGCCGCAGCTCGACGTCCCGGTCCTGCTCAACGTCAACGAGAACCCGTACGCGCCGAGCGCCCGCGTGGTCGACACGATCGCGCAGGCGGTGCGCGACGCCGCCGCGGGGCTCAACCGCTACCCCGACCGCGACTTCCTCGGCCTGCGCGCCGACCTCGCGGCGTACCTCGGCACCGAGTCGGGCGTCGCCCTCGCCCCCGAGCAGCTCTGGGCGGCGAACGGCTCGAACGAGATCATGCTCCACGTGCTCCAGGCCTTCGGCGGCCCGGGGCGCACCGCCGTCTCGTTCGCCCCGACGTACTCGATGTACCCCGAGTACGCGCGCGACACGCACACGGACTGGGTGGTCGGTCGCCGCGCGGACGACTTCACGATCGACCCGGAGCACGCGCGCGAGGTCGTCGCGCGCGAGCAGCCGTCCGTCGTCCTGCTCGCGAGCCCGAACAACCCGACCGGCACCGCGCTGCCCGCGGCCACCGTCGAGGCGGTGTGCGAGGCGGCGCTCGCGGTCCGCGTCCCGCTCGCGGACGGTGGCGCGGCGCCCGCGGTCGTCGTCGTCGACGAGGCGTACGGCGAGTTCCGGCGCGCCGGGACGCCGTCCGCGCTCGAGCTCCTCGACCGCTACCCGAACCTCGCCGTGACGCGCACGATGTCGAAGGCGTTCGCGCTCGCCGGCGCGCGCGTCGGCTACCTCGCGGCGTCGCGCGAGGTCGTCGACGCGCTGCGCGTGGTGCGTCTGCCGTACCACCTGTCGGCGGTGACGCAGACGGTCGCGCGCGCGGCCCTCGCGCACTCCGCCGAGCTGCTCGCCCAGGTCTCGGAGCTGCGCGAGCGCCGTGACGAGACCGTGGCGTGGCTGCGCTCGCTGCGGCACCCGGACGGGCGCCCGCTCGAGGTCGCCGAGTCCGACGCGAACTTCGTGCTGTTCGGGGCGTTCGAGGACCGGCACGCGGTCTGGGCGGCGTTGTTGGAGCGGGGCGTGCTCATCCGGGAGACTGGTCCCGACGGCTGGCTGCGGGTGTCGATCGGCACCGGCGACGAGATGAGGGCCTTCCGACAGGCCCTCGTGGAGGTGGCAGGACTGTGAAGCGCACCGCGCGCGTCGAGCGCGCGACGTCCGAGTCGAGCGTGCTCGTCGAGCTCGACCTCGACGGGACGGGGCGGACCGAGATCTCGACGTCCGTCCCGTTCTACGACCACATGCTCACGGCGCTGGGCAAGCACTCGCTCATCGACCTCAAGGTCGTCGCGACGGGTGACACCCACATCGACGCGCACCACACGGTCGAGGACGTCGCGATCACGATCGGCGAGGCGCTGCGCGTCGCGCTCGGCGACAAGGTGGGCATCGGGCGCTTCGGCGACGCGACCGTCCCGCTCGACGAGGCGCTCGCGCTCGCGGTGGTCGACGTCTCCGGGCGTCCGTACCTCGTCCACTCGGGCGAGCCCGAGGGCCAGGAGTACCACCTCATCGGCGGGCACTTCACCGGGTCGCTCACGCGGCACGTGCTCGAGTCGATCGCGCACCACGCGGGCATCTGCATCCACGTGCGCGTCCTCGCGGGCCGCGACCCGCACCACATCGTCGAGGCGCAGTTCAAGGCGCTCGCCCGCGCGCTGCGCGCGGCCGTGTCGCCCGACCCGCGCGTCGAGGGCGTCCCGTCCACGAAGGGGGCCCTGTGAGCACGCACGACGACGACGCGCTGGGCGGCGTCGAGATCCCCGACGACCTGTCGTCCCTGACGGGGCCCGCGGCGCCGGACCTCGTCGCGCTCATCACGCAGATCGCGGGCGCCGAGCCCCTCGCCGCGGCGTGCTCGCTCGCGCAGGTCGAGGCGGACGTCGTGCCGACGGACGTGGGCGCGGTCGCCGTGCTGCGCGACACGTCCGGCGACGCGCCCGCGCACGCGGCCGCGGCGCTGACGACCCTCGTCAAGGGCGTGCCGCTCGTGCTCGTCGAGCGCACCGGCGAGCAGCTCACCATGACGCGCTGGAGCGACGGTGAGCCCGGCGACCGCCTCGCGCCCGGCCTCGTGCTGGGCGGTGCCCCCGAGGCGCTCGAGGACCTGCTGACCGGCACCACGACGCTCGCCGACCAGGAGGGCGTGGTCGCGAGCTCGTCGATCTCGCGCTGGAAGGCGATGCGTCTGCTCACGTCGGCCGCGCGCCGGGCGAGGAAGGGCGGCGCATGAGCGAGCAGCCCACGCCGGCGTCCTCGGGCACCCGGCGACCGTCCGTCGTCGTCCTCGACTACGGGTTCGGCAACGTCCGCTCCGCCGTGCGCGCGCTCGAGCGCGTCGGCGCCGACGTCGAGCTGACCGGCGACCGCGCCCGCGCGCAGGACGCGGACGGTCTCGTCGTGCCCGGCGTCGGGGCGTTCGCCGCCGTCATGGCCGGGCTGCGCGGCGTGCGCGGCGACGAGATCGTGGGCCGCCGCCTCGCCGGCGGGCGGCCCGTGCTCGGCATCTGCGTCGGCATGCAGGTCATGTTCGAGCAGGGCGACGAGCACGGCACGCTCACCGACGGGCTCGGGGAGTGGGCCGGACTCGTCGACCGGCTCGAGGCGGACGTCGTGCCGCACATGGGCTGGGACACCGTGGACGTCCCCGAGGGCAGCGTGCTGTTCCGGGGCGTCGAGGACGAGCGCTTCTACTTCGTCCACTCCTACGCCGCCCGGACGTTCACCACGGGCCAGGACCTGCCCGCGGACTCGCCCGTCCGTCGGCCTCTGGTCACGTGGTCCGAGCACGGCGGCCGGTTCGTCGCCGCCGTCGAGAACGGCCCGCTGTCCGCGACGCAGTTCCACCCCGAGAAGTCCGGGGACGCGGGCGCGACCCTGCTCGAGAACTGGGTCCGCTCGCTCTGACCTTGCGCGCCCCGCGGCGCGCACCCCCACCGGCGTGCCGACGCGCCCGCCGCCCGCACGACCGACACCGATGGAGAACCCCGTGACCGACCGCCTCGTGCTGCTCCCCGCCGTCGACGTCGCCGACGGCCAGGCCGTCCGCCTCGTCCAGGGCGAGGCGGGCTCCGAGACCTCGTACGGCGACCCGCTCGCCGCCGCGCTCGACTGGCAGTCGGGAGGCGCCGAGTGGATCCACCTCGTGGACCTCGACGCCGCGTTCGGCCGCGGCTCCAACGCGGAGCTGCTCGCCGACGTCGTCGCGCGCCTCGACGTCCAGGTCGAGCTCTCGGGCGGCATCCGTGACGACGCGTCGCTCGAGCGTGCGCTCGCGACGGGCGCGCGCCGCGTCAACCTCGGCACGGCCGCGCTCGAGAACCCCGAGTGGACGGCGAAGGTCATCGCGGAGCACGGCGACGCGATCGCCGTCGGCCTCGACGTGCGCGGCACGACCCTCGCGGCGCGCGGCTGGACGCAGGAGGGCGGCGACCTCTGGGAGGTCCTCGACCGCCTGGAGGCGGCCGGGTGCGCCCGGTACGTCGTCACCGACGTGACGAAGGACGGCACGCTCCGCGGCCCGAACCTCGACCTCCTGCGCGACGTCGCGGCCCGGACCGAGGCGCCCGTCGTCGCGTCGGGCGGCATCTCGAGCCTCGAGGACCTCGAGGCCCTGCGCTCGCTCGTGCCGGCCGGCGTCGAGGGCGCGATCGTCGGCAAGGCCCTCTACGCGGGCGCGTTCACGCTGCCGCAGGCGCTCGACGTCGCGGGCCGGCCGTGACGACGGACCACGACCCCGCGGGCCCGGGCAAGGCGCTCCCGCCGAGCTCCGGCTTCGCGGGCGACGACGGGTCCGCCGACCCGGCGCTCGTCGCCCTGCTCGACGCGTACGCCGCGGGCACGGCACCGCTCGCGGACGTCGTCGCGCGGCTCGGCGAGACGCGCGTCCTCGTGCCGATCCTCGCCGAGCTCGAGAGCGCGGAGGAGGGCGAGCACGGGCACACGGTCGACAAGGAGGCGTCGGCGGGCGTCGTCGCGATCCAGGCGCCCGACGGGCGGCGCGCGCTGCCCGTGTTCACGTCCGTCGCCGCGATGGCGGCGTGGCGCGCGAGCGCGCGGCCGGTCCCGGTCGACGCCCGCCGTGCGGCGCTGTCCGCGGTGAGCGAGGACTGGTCGCTGCTCGTCCTCGACCCGGGCGGTCCCGTGACGGCCCTCGTCCCGCGCCCGGCCGTGTGGGCCCTCGCCCAGGGCAAGACCTGGGCGCCCGCCGTCGTCGACGGCGTCGTCGCCCCCGAGGTGCTCGACGCCGTGCAGCGCTCGGTCGCCGGGGTCGAGCACGTCGCGCAGGTGTGGGCCGAGCCCGGCCGCCGGGCCGAGGTCGCCGTCGTGCTGCGCATCCACGCGGGCCTGGACCGCGCGGGCCTCGACGCCGTCCTCGGGCAGGTCAACGCCGCGCTCGCCACGGACCCCGTGGTGTCCGAGCGCGTCGACGGCCTCGAGCTGCGGGTCGGCCGCGCCGGCTGAGCGTGCTCAGCGGCGGCGCAGGCGGCTCAGGCCCCACGCGAGCGCGGCCGAGAACGCGACGACCGCGCCGAGCGCCTGGCCCCCCAGGATGACGCGGTTGAGGTCGAGCGCGGGCTGCCACCGCACGCCCGCGTCGTCCACGACGTACACGCCCTTGGCCACGACGCGGACGCCGAAGCCTCCGCCGCCGCCCGAGCCCTCGCCGCCCGCCTCGCCGCCGGCGTTCCCGGACCCCGGGTCGGACGACGAGCCCGCGCCCTGCGTCCCCTCGCCGTCCTGCGCCGCGGCGGCCGCCGCGCCGACGCGCCGGCGCCAGTCCGCGGCGCCCTTGCCCGAGAGCTCGCCCGCGCCGGAGCCCCATCCCGAGCCCGTCCCGCCCCAGACCGTGGCGACGGGGATGACGAGCGTGCCGTCCCGCTCGTAGGACTCTCCGAAGACGCGGCGCACGGTGAGCGTGTCGCGTGCCGCGTGGGTGATGTGCGCCGGGTCGACAGGCGCCGTGTCCGAGCTCCCGTGTGTGCTCATGGCACGAAGGGTAGACCCGGGGTCCGCGCTGCGCGCGGGAGGCGTGCGCGGGAGCGGTGCGCGGCAGGACGCCCGCGGGTGCGCGACGCCCGCGCCGCGCGGGTCAGGCGTCGCACTCCGGCAGCTCGGTGAACGCCGACTCGTCGCCGAGGAGCGTCTGCAGCGTGCTCACGGGCACGAGGAGCGACTTGTCGGTCGAGGTCTTCGCGTAGACGACCCCGATGACCTCGCCCGCGTCGTTGAGCGCGGCCGAGCCGGAGCTGCCGGGCTCGACCGGGGCGTCCGTGACCAGCACCTCGCCGAGGTTCTCGTTGAGCGGGTCGGTCGTCGTGCCGATCACCGCGCCCTGCGTCACCGTGAGGCGACCCCCCTCGGGATAGCCCACGACCGTCACCGCGTCTCCCGGCGCGGGGTCCGCCGCCGCGAGCGTGGGCGCCGACGGCAGGTCCTCGGCCGTGCGGACGATCGCGAGGTCCGCGAGGCCCGCGACGCTCGCCGTCTGCGCCGCGATGTCGCGGCCGTCGTACGTGAGGAGCTGCAGCGAGCGCGACGAGTCGACGACGTGCTTGTTCGTGATGAGCGTCCGCGAGTCGACCGCGAACCCGGACCCCGTCGACAGGCCGTCGCAGCGGACGTTGCGGATCCGGACGGCCATGCGGCGCACCGCGTCGAAGCCGTCGGGGGAGAGGTTCTCCGAGCCGGCGGGGTCGTCGGGCGCGACGAGCGACGGGACGACCGAGTCCGGCACCGGGTCCGGGAGCTCCGGGAGCACGCCGCACCCCGCGAGCGCGCCCGCGCCGAGCGTCCCGGCGACGGCGAGCGCGACGACCCGGCGGGGCCCGCGCGTCATCCGGCGAGCTCCTGCTGGAGCTGGGCGTTCGCGTCGGTCGCCTCCTGGCACAGCAGGTCGACCTGGTCGGCGAAGCGCTCGAGGTCCGCGGGGTCGTACGCGTCGCGGTTGTTGAGGTAGCCGATGAGCTGGGACTGCGCCGTCGTGCACTGGCCGAGCGCGGCGGCGACCTTGCCCGCCGCCTCGGAGACACGGCTCTGGTAGTCGAGGTACTGCTGCGACGCCTCGTTCTCGTCGCCGAGCTGGGCCTTCTCGTTGGCGAGCTCGCTGATGCGGTCCTGCGCCGCGGTGAGCTGCGTGCGTGCGGACTCGAGCTCCGCGTTGGCGCCGTCGAGCTCGGTGCGCAGCCGTGCGACGTCCTCGCCGAGGCCGCGGGCCTCGCGCTCCCAGTCCGCGCTCGTCTCCTGCCAACGCGTGGTCGTCAGCCACAGGTACGCGCCCACGCCCAGCGCGGCCACGAGCGCGAGGGAGAGCACGACGATCGCGACGACGGCGCCGCGGCGGCGGCGGGGTCGCGGAGCGGGCGCGGGCTGCTCGGCGGACGCGCCACCGGTCCCGACGCCGGACGCGGCGGCGGGGCCGGCCGGCGCCTGTTCGGTCGGGACGCGACCGGTGACGCCGGAGCCGGGCGGGACGGAGGC
>NZ_WMKA01000080.1 GCF_009711085.1 Cellulosimicrobium composti | reverse complement strand
CGGCAACCGCGCTACACCACTATCGGGGACTCAACTCCGTCGAGCCGCTCCCGCCCAAGCTGCGTCGTTCACTGACGTGGGACCAGGGAGCCGAGATGAGTCGCCACCACGAGTTCACCGCAGCTACCGGGATCCCGGTCTACTTCTGCGACCCGGGCAGACCTTGGCAGCGCGGCAGCAACGAGAACACCAATGGGCTGCTTCGCCAGTACTTCCCCAAGGGGACCAGCCTCGCTAACCACACTCGCGAAGTTCTGGCGGTCGCCGCGAGTCAACTCAACGACCGGCCCCGAAAGGTGCTGGGCTGGGAGTCACCGCTTCAACGCCTTCATCAGCTGGCGAACGCCTGAGAAACTGGCTTGCGTCTCGAGTATTCCACAGGGATGGCAGCGATTCGGCAGGCCTCTGTCGCCGCTTTCAGTCTCACGAGCCTTCGTGCGCCTCGGAAGGGTCCGTGCCAAAGAGTCTTACACGACCCGCTCCCACCTCCGGGTCGTACTCGATTCTCAGCCATATCACCGGTGCTTCTCCCGTACGTGAAGCCTCAGCGCGGGCCCATGCGATAGCGGCCTCGATATCGCAGCCCGATATCGCCGCTGTCCGCTTGGATAGGCCGCCCGGGCCTGACGACCAAAACTCAGCTTGATAGACCGCGTCTACTTGCCAAGATGTATCTAGATGATCATGCCACGAAACTACCATTTTGCCCCAATCGCCACATATTGATGAAGTCCCGTCAGTGCTTGTTGACCTCGAATGACCAAGAGGCACTGTTGGGCGAAGGGTTTGATTCAACTTCGGTTGGAGGTGCTTGATAGTAGGCAACGATAGTGACTAATCGAGCACCACGAGGAATCGATAGACCCAGCCTGATGCCTCCTGACACCTCCTCAGCCAAATTCATGATGTCCGCGGCGTTTAGCGTGTACTCATCGCGATCGCCTTGAGGGATACCCGCTTCATCAACATCCGCGTAGGACGCCACCACCATCATTGTGGGTGCTTGAGGATGATCGAACTGCACAGAGGGCAGGTCCCCGAGGCTCACAGAGGGGAGGGCCTTAGCCAGATCGCGAGCCTCGGACTCGGTTTCCGGACGAGTGACGTGTAGGACCCCATCCGCACCCTGCCAGTAGGAACTCATGGTAGGCAGTCGGACGCCCGCTATCGAGGCAGCGGGCGGCTCATCGGGGTATGACTTTACGACCACGGAGGGCGCCCGCTCTGCGCCTTGCAAGCTCGTCCTCTCGGGTGAATCGCCGGTGTTGCACGCGGCAAAGGCGAGGGCCGCAGCCACAGCAAGCGTCACGGCCCTCGCCCCGAGGACTGCCCGTCTCAGTTGCAGGCGAACCACTTTTCGTTTCCAGTGGTCACCGTTCCCCTTTGGCCGTTGTAGTCGGCGAGGTGGTTTGAGACCCCCCTGTAGCCACGGTTCGGCGCGCCTCCGCAATTGGCGTGTACAGGAACCTCGAGTGTGCCCGACTTGTTGTAAGCCTGGCCGGTCACACGGTTCATGAGGTTGTCGCCCCACCAGTCGATTCGGTAGAGGGCAGTGGTCTGCTGCTTGACCGGCGAAACGCCCGGGCATCGCGTACGGCCGTGAACGCTTGCGTCTGGCCCTGATCTGTGCGGGTTGTCGGTGAAACCCTCACACCCGTTGAAAATGAGGGCAAGCGTGCCGACGCTTGACCCACCGTCCTGTTGCACTACCAGCCCCGCTGATGGGGTCAGTTGAGAAAATGCCTCGTCGGTCAAATGGAGAGTGAGGTCCGGTTCCGACGGATCAACTCCGGCGCTTGCTGCACTGCTTGCGCCTGCAGTTCCAACTAGAAGCGCGGTGGCCACCCCTGTGGCGAGTAGCGCGTGCCACGACTTTTTCATTTACTGCCCCCTTGATGACGTCGGTGCCATACGCAGTCTCGCGGCCAAGCATGGATGCCGACGGCTCTAGTTGGACTGCGCTGGTCGTGGTGTGCGGTCAGGCTACCTGGCAGGTGTGACTTTCACCACCGCGTCGGGTGGCAGTGCCCGAGCAGTCTGGGTCCGCGGCCTACGATGCTGCCGAGACGGTCGGCGTTGCAACGACTGCTGGAATTCGCCCCCTGGTGGTCGGGGCTCGTCGTATCTGGGCTCAGCGGCGCTCGACGGCGTCGGCCCAGAGCCAGGCCCACCCTTCCCGCCCGGCGGGGGAGAGGTATTCTCCGGCTAATCCGCCGACGAGCTCCGCACTGTAAGTGGCCATCGTGTAGCCGCGAGGTGGGAGAGTGCCGGACGCCTGGGGAGCGCGTTGCACCTTTTCGCGCTGTCGCGCTACTCCAGTCAGGCAATCTGGGCAGGGCGTAGTTTTCCTTGATCGAGGTGATATGTCGTGCCTGCGCGTCCGGCTAGGAGGGGGTCGTGTGTGACAAGGATCAGCGCGCAATTGTTGATTCGGGCCAGATCGAACAGAAGTGCGGATGCCCGGTCGCGCAGCTCGGTGTCGAGGGCTCCGGTCGGTTCGTCGGCCAGCAGGATTGACGGGCTATTGATCAGGGCTCGAGCGAGCGCGGTGCGTTGAGCTTCTCCGCCGGAGAGGTCTCGGGCGCGGGTTTGCGTGGGTACTGCGAGGTCGGCCAGCAGGGTCCGAGCGCGGTCGAGCGCACCCGCCTTGGTCCGAGGGTTCATGAGGGCCGGGAGCGCAACGTTCTCTTCCGCGGTGAGTTCGCTCACGAGTTCGCTGTGTTGGAAGACGGTTCCGACGGTCTCGGATCGGACCCGCGCGAGATCTCTTCGCCCTTGCCCGCTTAGCGCGGTGGCACCGAGATGGATTTCCCCCACCTGGGGAGTGATCAATCCCAGCAGACACGACAGCAGGGTCGTCTTCCCGCTGCCTGATCGACCCATGATTGCGACTGACTCCCCGTAGCCCACTTGGAGCTCGACGTCGTCAAGCACCTTCGTTTGACCGAACGAGTGACTCACGGCGTGCATCCGCACTGCAGGCTGCGGTGATGCGCTCGGTGAGCCGTGTGGCTCAAGGGCTGTGTCCGTTCTAGTCACGCGCGCCTCCCGGCGTCCAGTCTCGGCTGAGCTTTTGCAGTGCGAACCCCGTGGGCAGCGCCATCGCCCCAAGGACGACGGCGACCATCACGCATACCGCGGCGATGACGGGACCCGACCCGCCGGTTGTGCTCAAACTCGCGCTAGTGACGCGGGCGAAGAGTGCGGCCGTGCCGCCACCAAGAAGGAGAGTGGCCCCGATGATGACTCCCATCCGATACGCCAGAATCGCCGGTAGGCGGGGGTGTGAGGAGAAGAGAGCGTCAACGGGCAGCGCCTTGGCGATCTGACGTCGCTGATCGTCGACGGTGCGGATCCAGACGGCGCTGATGAGGAGGATGCCTCCGGCGATCGCGAACCATCCAATCCACCGGAACGCGTGCGCGAGGTCGTTCGCACCGATGACCCAGTTTTCGCCACCGACCGAGACGTTCCACCCTGGGCCCCCGCTCTGTGCGACAGCTCGCTGAACGGCGTCTCGATCGACTCGGGTGCCATCGACGTTGAACGCGACGTAAGCGAGCCGGATTTCATCGTTATCGGCGGGTACCGGCTCGCCCAGGTTGATCGCCACGGGGGTCGTTTGCCCACTCGTGATGGTTGTACTGAGCATGCCCGGCAGTTGGGTGACGGGGGTCTCTTCGCCCGGTACGAGGCCCCAGTGCTCAAGAGCAGGTTCGGAGCCGTGAATCGAGGTCGTGAAGTCGTAGGACCCATCCTCGAGCTGATGCGCCTCTTCCATCAGGGTGAGGATCCCGACGCTGTCCGGCAGTGCCGCAAGCGCCTCCTCGGAACCCACGAGACCTGTCGAAGGTGGGGTGATCTGCACGAACCTGCCGTCGATTTGGTCGATCACCTTCTGCGCCTGGACGGCAGGGATGGCGCCCATCAGCGCCCACGTGCTAGCCAGGCCCGTGACTACGATAAGCGCAGCGCCTGCTGCAGCGACGCCTGCTGCCCGTCGGGAGTTCTCCAAGCCACGACCGAGAAGCAGAGCCGTCGCTGAACCCTTGCGGCGGGCGAGAGACGTGATGCCCCCGGCCCAGAGCGTCATCAGCTGGCCGACCATTGCGGGCATCAAGCACAGCGCGATCAGAGAGCCGCCGATCACCCACAGGACCGCCCCCCGATCCTCACCGGCAGCCACCGCGGCGGCAGTTTCCGCAACTGCGACCTGCGAGGTGACCAAGACCGCCGCGACGCCGACAACGGCCAGCCATGGCCGTGAGCGTGGTGCTTTCACCGCGCGCGGGCGGTTGCCCTGCGCGAGACGGCGGGGGTAGGTAGCAACGAACGCCACTAGCACTGCAACGAGCAGGCCTCCCAGCGCCGATCCCGCGTAGATGGCCGTGTGCCGCTGGACGTCGACGCTCCGCACTGTGAAGCCGGCGAACGGGACTGTGATGTCAGTGAAGTAGGTGACAAGCACGAGACCAGTGGCAAGGAGCCCGCCAACTAGCAGTGGCGGCAGAACTTGCTTAAGGAGTTCGCGGTGGAGGCGACGGGGGTCGACGCCTAGCACTTCGAGCGTGCGATTGAGCCGTGCGTGACGACGCATTGCCAGTTGCAGGGCCGTGCCCAACAGCACGAGCGCTGGCAGTACTGCGGCGAGGACGATGCCTGCAAAAGCTGCCGGTGCGGAGATCCGATCGTCGAGGAAGAACCCCGAGCCTTGGATTGCGACTTGCTGCATCGGTCCTTTGACGCCGAACCCGGCTGCTGCCCACTGGTCGTCCAGCGGCTCGGAGGGACGAACGAGCAGCGTCCGTGATGTGGCGGAGGGAAGTGCCTCATCGGGAAGGACCCCCGCCAGCTCACCGAATCGCGCCCCCAGTTCCTCAACAGACCCTGTGAGGTCGGGCGAGACCAAGAACTGGCCCGGCTCAGGCCAGGCGGTGAGTCCGAACGGTGCGGGCGCCGTGGGCGAGACGGGTTCGGCGACGATTGCGATCGCGCTTCTGGCGTCGGCACTCACCCAGAGTGGGCGTGCTCGGACAGTGGTGGGTTCGTCGGGGAAGAGTTGGGAGTTACGGATGGCGGTGGCATCCGCAAAATCCACGCGCGCGGCATACGTCCCTGCGGCGATGCCGAGTGCAAGCGTCGTCAGGACGACGAGCGCCGTGGACACTGCCACGAGTAAAGACACCGTTCGTGGCAGTGCCCACGGAGACTTCATGCGTCGATCCGGATCAGTAGTCGCTGTTCCAGCTCGAGCACACCATCGGCAGCGCGTTGCGCGAGCGACACGCCTGGACCGCCGTGATGTCGTGCCCCGTGCCCTTCGAGACGGTCGTGTTGTACCCGCTCTGGTTGCTGATCCCACCCGAACCGGTCGGAGCGTTCCAGTTCGAACGCGTCCAGTCACCGTCCGCGACAGTATCCCGGTTGTAGATCGTCGTTCCGTACGAGTACGCCTTCGAACCCGTGGTGGTTGCCCCGTGGCTACCCGCGAACGCCGCACCGGAGGCTCCGACACTCACGGCCGTGGCCACCGCCAGGGCGAGCGCGATGCTCTTCCCCCGCATCTTTCGGCTCATCTTCGAACCTTCCCCTAGGTGAGAGGGCTCAGCGCCCCCAGGGGCAGCCCTGCCCCCGCGACGGACCGTATCCCACGACCTGCAAGTCGTCCATCAGAACACGCAAGTAAGGCGTCTGCTCCCCGTAAAGGGCTCGTACCAATTAGCCGGATCCGGTCGGCACTGGGTGTACGAGCGTTGCGGAACAGGCCTATCGCATCAAACGGCTTCGTGGGCGCCTGCGATGAGGGCGTCGAGGCGTTCGATGAGTTGGTGGTGGCGTTGGGCTTCGCTGATCCAGCCTCGTTGTTCGGCGTCGTGGGCGAGGGCTTCGGCGTCGATGCGTTGGACGGCGAGGATGGGTAGTGACGAGGGTTCGGCGCGGTAGCTGGGGCAGTGCTCGCAGATGTTGGCGTAGCTGCAGGCGCCTTGGGCAGGAGTTCTGAGGCAGAAGCCTCCGGCCATGCGGGACTTGAGCAGGGGTGTAGTGCGCCAGTCCTTGCCGCCGGTGATGTCGACCAGCGGGAGTTGGACTCGTTGCCCCCTCGTTGACGCAAGACCGTCCGCGGTCCGGGGGGCCTGTGCCTTGGCGAGCTCGAGCGCGCGGTCGTACTCGCGGCGGACGGTGGTGTCGAAGAGGCGCCCGTAGCGCAGGCTCATGGCTGCGCTGGCGTGTCCGAGCAGGGCCATGAGGGATTGCAGCGACACGCCTGCGTTGACGAGCGCGGTGGCGTAGGTGTGCCGCAGCTGGTGGGTGGTGATGTGCTCCAGGCCCGCGGCCGCGGTGGCGCGGTTGAGCTCCTCGCGGATCGCTGCGTTGCTGATGCGGCGGCCGTGGTGGGTGAGGAGGAACTGTGCGGGGCGGCGGTAGCGCGGGTGGCGGATCGGGCGGCCGTGCGAACGGACCTCGATGATGCGGTCGACGAGTTCGAGGGTCTCGGTGTCGAGGGGGACCATGCGTTCGGTGTCCAGCTTCCCGAGGGGGACCTTGAGCCAGGCGCCGTTGCCATCGATCTCGTGGACGCAGTCGAGCTCGAGGTCGAGGAGCTCGCCGATCCGTAGGCCGCAGGCGCGCTGGAGGCGGATCGCGAGAGCGGCGAGCTCGTTCACCGGGTACTCGGTCAGTGCTGCGGTCAGGCGGCGGTCGACGTCGACGGGCAGGTAGCGCGGCAAGACCTTGGGGAGCCGGGGGATGTCCTCGCGGAACAAGACCTTGCGCGAGGGCGCGGCATCCCAGCCCCATTCGGAGATGTCAGTCAGGAACGTGGCCACCGTGGTCACGCGACGGCTGCGGTTCGCGGCAGTGAGGGGCTCGCCGTCGCGCATCCTTGCGGCCTGGGTCAGTGCGGCCAGCCACGGTTCGATGTGGTTGCGGCGGTCCAGGTCGCCGAGCGTAGTCAGGGTGGGGTCGTGCTCGGTGAGGAAGGTGCCGAACTGGTCGAGCTTCGTCGCGATGGACGTGACGTGGTGCGGGCTGCACGTCGCTCGCTTGCGTTCGAGGTAGGCGATCATCTCCGCCCGGATCGTCGCTGTAACGCCAGCGAGCCGGTCGTCGAGGTCCTGGGCGGCGCGTCCGGGCCGCGAGGGCAGGGTGTCCAGGACGCCGAGGTGATAGAGCACGCGGTGGGTGTTGCTGATCGCGGACAGGTAGTGCTCGTGCACGATGCCGGTGCGTTGTCGGCGTTCGTAGCAGGCCGCGGTGAACTCGTTGAGATCGCCGAGGGTGAGTTCCTCGAGGCGTCGGCCGGTCTGGATCAGCAACCGGGCCGGGACCTGGGACCCGGTGGCGATCCGGGTGCGGACCGCGAACCCGATCGTCTCGGCGGCGTCGAGGAAGCGGTCGATCTCGCCGCGCAGAGGGCTCGTGTTGATCTCGCGCCAGAACGGGGTGAGGGTCCGTTCCAGCAGGTAGTCGTATCCCGGGTGCAGCCGGTTGTGGAGCATGAGGAAGGTCAGGGCCGGGCGGGTGTCCTTGTCGGCGGCGAGGCGGTCTGTCAGCGGCAGGCTCGCCCATGCTTCTGGTTCGGGCCAGGTCCGGAAGAACTTGCGTGCCGCGCGCTTGAAGTGCGCGCTGGTGCGACCGGTTGCGGCGAGGTGGGCGAGGTAGGCATCCAGAAGGTCGTCCCCGTCCAGGTCACTGAGTGCGTGGTGGTCAGGCGTCGCGGGGGCGGAGGCGTTCGTGGGCGGCATCGAACTCTGCTTTCACGTGTGCCGGGGCGAGGTGGACGTAGCGGGCTGTGGTCTCGACGTGCGCGTGACCGAGCAGCGCCTGGAGGACGGCGAGGTCGACGCCGGCTTCGGCCAAGGTGGTGCCGAAGGTGTGGCGCAGGGCGTGCGGGTGACCGCCGGACACGCCGGTGAGCTGGCGGTGGTAGCGGAAGATCGTGCGTAGACCGGCTGGGGTCAGGCCCTGGCCTCGGTTCGGCCCCTTGGCGACGAGAAATAGGCGGTCGCTGTCGGACTCGGGGCGTTCTACGAGCAGGTAGGCGTCGATCACCGAGGCGGCGTCCCCGTCCAGCGGGACGCGGCGCTGACGGGAGCCCTTGCCCGTCACGGTGACCCACCGGCCGCCGATGTCGACGTCCTTGACGTTCAGGGCAAGGACCTCGCCCGACCGCAGCCCGCACCAGAGCATCAGGCCCGCGATCGCCCGGTCGCGCCAGGTACGAAGGCTCCCGACCAGCGCCCTCGCGTCCTGCGGCGACAACGAAGCGGGAAGCCGCCTCGGTTCGCGTAGGCGCAGCACCGAACGTGGCGCGCGCCGGCGTCTGGTGTGCGCGAGCAGGCCCGTCCGTTCGCCCGGCGCAGTCCACCGGGCGTCACGACCGCGCGGGACAGGGTTCTTCCGCCCCGGCGAGCGCAGTCCAGCGAAGGCGAACATGCCCGAGACCGCGGCCAGGCGCCGGTTGATCGTGGACGCGGCATACCGGTCCAGCCGTTGCCCCGTCATCGAGACCACGTTCGGCCCCGGACGACCCGGGACGCTCGCTTCCCGGCACGCCCGCAAAAAGTCCAGCACATCGGCCGTCGTCACCGCGGCCAGGTCGAGATCCCGGTCGGAGAGCCACCGGCAGAACGCGAGCAGGTCGTACCCGTACGACCGCACCGTGGCGCGAGAGTAGTTCCGATCCAGCAGGTGACTCAGGTATTCATCAACGAGTAGGAACCGGTCCGCGCCCTCACCCACGAGGTGCCAGCCCTCGCCGCGCTGCTCCAGCCGCAACGCGGCCCTGGCGTCCATGCGCCACAGGTGTAGCACAGCCCACCCCTACCGCGATAGATCTCCCGGCAGCCTCACGAGGCTGCTGACCTGCGCAAATGCGAGCCATAGCCGGTTAACAGGTAGCGGACGTGGACCTGGCGGCCGGCCCATGCGACGGCCTCACCGTCGACGCGGGCCTCGCCGCTCTGGCGCTGCGTGATCCACGCCCGCACCGGGATGCCCTCCGGCGGCCGCACGATCGCCACGCCGCGACGCGCGAGTTCGGGCGCTTCTTCGGCGTAGTCACGCATCGGCACCGTCTCGATACCGGACGGCCAGCCGCCCGGAGGCGGACGTCGACGACCCACGACACAATCATATTCGAACACCAGTTCTATAGGGTTCCCTCCGGGGCGTCGTTGACGTAGGCGACGCAAGGGTTGAGCCT
>NZ_WMKA01000008.1 GCF_009711085.1 Cellulosimicrobium composti | reverse complement strand
CCGGCCCGCCCGCGCCCGGGCCTCAGGCGCCCGGTGCCCCGGCACCGCAGGGGCCCGCGCCGCACGCGCAGCCCGCCCCGGGGCACCCGGCGACCGCCACCGCGTCGCACGACGTGCCGCCCGCTCCGACCCCGGAGCTGCGCCAGGCGCTGGCCGCCGTGCGCACCGAGGTCGGCAAGGCCGTCGTCGGGCAGGACGGTGCGGTGACGAGCCTGCTCATCGCGCTGCTGTGCAAGGGGCACGTGCTGCTCGAGGGCGTGCCCGGCGTCGCCAAGACGCTGCTCGTGCGCACGCTCGCGGCGTCGCTCGACCTCGGCACCAAGCGCGTGCAGTTCACGCCCGACCTCATGCCCGGCGACGTCACGGGCTCGCTCGTGTACGACGCGCGGACCGCCGAGTTCTCGTTCCGCGAGGGCCCGGTCTTCACGAACCTCCTGCTCGCCGACGAGATCAACCGCACGCCCCCCAAGACGCAGGCGTCGCTCCTGGAGGCCATGGAGGAGCGGCAGGTGTCCGTCGACGGCACGCCGCGCCCACTGCCCGACCCGTTCCTCGTCATCGCGACGCAGAACCCCGTCGAGTACGAGGGCACGTACCCGCTCCCCGAGGCACAGCTCGACCGGTTCCTGCTCAAGGTCGTGCTGCCCCTGCCGGAGCGCGAGCAGGAGGTCGAGGTGCTCGCGCGCCACGCCGCGGGCTTCAACCCGCGCGACCTCGCGGCCGCGGGCGTCCGCGCCGTCGCGGGGCGCGACGTGCTCGACCGCGCGCGCGAGGAGGTCGCGCGCGTCCAGGTCGCGCGTGAGGTCCTCGGCTACGCCGTCGACGTGTGCCGTGCGACCCGCCACTCCCCCTCGCTGTCGCTCGGCGTCTCCCCACGCGGTGCGACGGCGCTGCTCGCGACGTCGCGCGCGTGGGCGTGGCTCTCGGGCCGCTCCTACGTGACCCCGGACGACGTCAAGGCGCTCGCGCACCCCACGCTGCGCCACCGCGTGCAGCTGCGGCCCGAGGCCGAGCTCGAGGGCGTGACGGCCGAGAGCGTGCTCGACACCGTGCTCGCGTCCGTCCCCGTCCCCCGCTGAGGCGCCGCTCGTGGCCCTGACGTGGCGCGCCGTCGTGCTGACGGCGCTCGGGATCGTCCCCGTGCTGCTGTTCCCCGTGCCGGGGACGGTGCTCGTGTGGACGCTGCTCGTCGTCGCGCTGTGCGCGCTCGACGTCGCGCTCGCGGCGTCCCCGCGGCGGGTCGCGATCGAGCGCCGCGTCCCCGGCTCGGTGCGGCTCACCGACACCACGACGTCCCGCCTCACGCTCACGAACCTCGCGTCGCGACGGCTGCGCGCGCTCGTGCGCGACGCGTGGCCGCCGTCGGCGGGGACGCAGGGCAACCGGCACGCGGTCGACCTCCCGCCCGGCGAGGCGACGCGCGTGACGACGGTGCTCGTGCCCACGCGGCGCGGCGAGCGCGTCGCGGACCGGGTCACGATCCGGTCGCTCGGCCCGCTGCGGCTCGCGGCGCGCCAGGCCTCGATCCCCGTGCCCGGGCGCCTGCGCGTCCTGCCGGAGTTCGCGTCGCGGCGCCACCTGCCGAGCCGGCTCGCGCGCCTGCGCGAGATGGACGGTCGCGCGGCGGTCCAGGTGCGCGGCGAGGGCACCGAGTTCGACTCGCTGCGCGAGTACGTCATCGGGGACGACGTGCGCTCGATCGACTGGCGGGCGTCCGCGCGCGGCCGCGACATGGTCGTGCGCACGTGGCGCCCCGAGCGCGACCGGCGCGTGCTGATCGTCGTCGACACGTCGCGCACCTCGGCGACGCGCGTGGGCGACGAGCCGCGCCTCGACGCGAGCATCGAGGCCGCGCTGCTGCTCGCCGCGCTCGCGGGCCGCGCGGGCGACCGCGTCGAGCTCGTCGCGTACGACCGCACGGTGCGCTCGCGCGTCGCCGGGGCCGCCGGTCCGCGGCTCATGCCCGCGATGGCCGACGCGCTCGCCCCGCTCGAGCCCGCGCTGCTCGAGACGGACTGGCCCGGGCTCGTCGGCGCGGTGCACGAGCGTCTGTCGCAGCGCGCGCTCGTGGTGCTCCTGTCGACGCTCGACCCCGCCGCGGTCGAGACCGGGCTGCTGCCCGTCGTCGGGCAGCTCACCGCCAAGCACCAGGTCGTCCTCGCGGCCGCCGGGGACCCCGAGGTCGCCGCGCTGCGCGACGAGCGCTCGGGCACGGCCGAGGTGTACGACGCCGCGGCCGCCGCGCGCGGCGAGATCGAGCGTGCCGCGGTGACGACGGTGCTGCGCCAGCGCGGCGTCGAGGTCGTCGACGCCCTCCCGGACGACCTCGCCCCGCGCCTCGCCGACACCTACCTCGCGCTCAAGGCGGCCGGCCGCCTCTGACCCCCACCCACCCCTGAGCCGCCGACCATGCGGCTGTGGCTCGTCCGCGGCCACGGACGCGCCCTCAGCGCATGCTCGGCCGGGACCGCACGGGTCGGGCGGTAGGGTCGTCGAGCACGTCCCCCGACCTCAGGAGACCCCGTGGCCTGGCAGCCGACCGACCCCCGGCAGCGCGCCCGACGCAACCGCCGCGTCGCGATGATCGTCGTGGCGGCGCTGCTCGCGACGTTCCTCATCCCCGCGCTCGCGATCGTGCTCTCCTGACCCGGCGATGGGCGACGAGCGGCACGGGCCGCGGCTGAGCCACGACGACCTCAACCGCGCGCTGCTCGCGCGGCAGCACCTCGACGTGCCGCGCGACGCCACGGTGCTCGACGAGGTGCGCCACCTCGTGGGGCTGCAGTCGCAGGTCCCGTCGTCGCCGTACCCCGCGCTCTGGTCGCGCCTGGCGGCCTTCGCCCCGGCCGACCTGGGCGACCGCCTGCTCGACCGCGAGGTCGTGCGCGTCGCGACCCTGCGCGGCACGGTGCACCTCGTGGCCGCCGACGACGCGCTCGAGCTCACCGCGCTCGCCCGCCCGGGCCTCGCGACGTACCTGCGGTCGAAGAACCAGCACGGGACCGCGCTCGCGCACGTCGACCTCGACGACGTCGAGCGCGCCGCGCGCGACCTGCTCGCCGAGCCGCTCACGTCGGTCGAGCTCGGGCGACGCCTCGCGCAGCGGTGGGAGGACGTGGACCCCACGCACCTCGCGTACGCCGCGCGATGCCTCCTCCCGCTCGTCCAGGTCCCGCCGCGCGGCCTGTGGGGTGCGAGCGGCCCCGGCACGACGACCACGTGGACGACGGCGCACGCGTGGCTCGGACGGTCCGACCCGGCGCTCGACGCCGTCGCGCACGACGCCGACCCCGACGCGGCCCTCGCCGCGCGCGTGCGGCTCGTACGCCGCTACCTCGCGGCGTTCGGGCCCGCGTCCGTCGCGGACGCGCAGCGCTGGGCGGGCCTGACGCGCCTGCGCGCCGCGTTCGACGCGCTGCGCCCGGAGCTCGTGACCTTCACCGGCCCGGACGGCACGCCGCTGTTCGACCTCCCCGACGCGCCCCGGCCGCCCGGCACGGCACCCGTGCCGGTGGTCCTCGCGGGGGACTTCGACAACCTCGTGCTGTCGCACGCCGACCGCACGCGCGTCCTCGGCGACGTGCCCGTGAAGAGCGTCGTGAGCGTCAACGGGCAGGTGGCGGCGACGGTGCTCGTCGACGGCCGGGTCGCCGGGGCCTGGACGGCCCGCCCCGACGGTGAGGACACCGTGCTCGTGGAGGTCCGGCCGCTCGGTGCCGACCGGCTGCGCGCACCGGGCGTCCGCGAGGGGATCGAGGACCGGGCGCGGTCCTGGGTCGGGTGCGCGTGGCCGCACGCCCGGGCGCGCGTCGTCGTGCACGACGCGAGCGCGTGACCGACCGGCCGGGGACGGCTCAGGCGGCCACCGGCACGACGTCGCCGGCGTGATCCGCGGTGAGGTCGCCCGTCTCGCCCGCCGCCACGGCGCGGCGGCCCAGGACGATCGTGTAGACCCAGAACGCGGCGAGAGCGAGGGCGCCGATGACGATCTTGAGCCACCAGGGCATCGTCGAGCCGGTGACGAAGCCCTCGATGACGCCCGAGACCGCGAGCGCGATCGCGAGCCCGATCGCGACGGTCACGAGGGCGCGTCCCTCCTGGGCGAGCGCGCGCGAGCGCGGCAGCGGGCCCGGGTCCACCCATGCCCAGAAGATACGCAGGCCAGCGGCGCCGGCGACGAACACGGACATGAGCTCGAGCAGCCCGTGGGGCGTGATGAGCTGGAGGAAGAGCGCGAGCTCGCCGTGCGCCGCCATCATGCCGCCGATCGACCCGACGGCCACCGCGTTGGAGAACAGCACGTACGCGGGGAAGACGCCCGTGATGCCCAGCCCGACGCACTGCGCCGCGATCCACGCGTTGTTGGTCCACACGACGGCGGCGAAGTCGATGCCCGGGTCGTAGTAGGACGCGAACGCCTCGTCGACGTAGTTCTGCTGAACGCTCGGCGGGCCCATCGACGCGAGACCCTCGGGAGTCGTGGCGACCCACACGCCCGCGACGAGGCCGACGACGAGGCACGCGACCGTCACGCCGACCGACCACCACCGGATGCGGTACAGCGCGGCCGGGAGCGACACCGTGAGGAACCGGACCACGTCGCGCCACGCGGGCTCGTGCGCGCCGGCGATGCGCGTGCGCGCCCGGCCGAGGAGCACGGAGAGCTGCGAGACGAGCACCGGGTCGGGTGCGACGGACCGCACGGTCGACAGGTGCGTCGCGACCGCCTGGTAGAGCCGCACGAGCTCGTCGGCCTCGGCGCCGTCGAGCGTGCGGCGCCGCGTGAGGGTCTCCAGGCGGTCCCACTCCGCGCGGTGCACGTCGGTGAAGGCGTCGAGGTCCACGACCGATACCCTGCCACACGAGGCGTGCCGCCGGTGCGCCGATCGAGGGACGGGCGCGGGCCCGGGACGGACGAGGGCGAGGAGCGGGCGTGCGCGACGGGATCCTGATCGGCGAGGGCGTGGTCCTCGACGCGCGGCCGGCGTCGTTCGTGACGCGCGGCCTCGCGCTGTTCCTCGACCTCCTGACGATCTTCGTCGTGCTGATCGCGCTCCTGTGGGCCACGGCGGGCACGCTCGAGCTCGTCGACCCCGACCTCGCGCCCGCGATCAGCGTCGCGATCGCCGTGCTCGTCATGGTCGTCGTCCCGACGACGGTCGAGACCCTCTCGCGCGGGCGGTCGCTCGGCAAGCTCGCGCTCGGCATCCGCGTCGTGCGCGACGACGGCGGCCCGGTCCGGTTCCGGCACGCGTTCCTGCGCGCCCTCGTCGGGATCGGCGAGATCTGGTTGACGCTCGGATCCGTCGCGCTCGTCGCGTCGCTGACGAACGACAAGGGCAAGCGGCTCGGCGACATGGCTGCGGGCACGTACGCGATCCGGGTGCGGGGCGGGCGACCGACGCTCGCCCCGCTCGCGATGCCGCCCTACCTCGCCGCGTGGGCCGCCCGGGCCGACATGCGCCGTCTGCCCGACGGCCTCGCGCTCGCGGCCCGCCAGTTCCTCGGCCGCGCGGCCCGGCTGCACCCCGCGTCGCGCGCCCGTCTGGGTCAGGAGCTCGCGGCGCAGGTCGAGCGGTACGTCGCCCCGGGTCCGCCCCCGGGGACGCACCCGGAGGCGTTCCTCGTGGCCGTGCTCACCGAGCGGCGCGAGCGCGACCGGGCCACGGCCCGGCGCGCGCAGGCCCTCGCGCACGAGCAGGCGGAGATGCTGCACCGGCTCCCCTACTCGGTGCCCGACCCGACGCGCTGACGCCGGGGCCGGCGCGCCGGCCGCGGGTCCCTCGAACCGCCCGACGAGACGCGAGATCCCGACGAGCACGAGCGCGAACGCGCCGAACCACACGGGCCGGCTCGCCCACCAGTCGGCGCCGCCCACGGCCGGGAGGTCCTGACCGAGCACCACGAGCACGACCCCGACGACGACGATCATCGCCGTGAGGTGCCACAGGTAGACCGTCATCGAGCGCCGCGCGAGGCCCGCGACCACGCCCCGACCCCGCCCGTCGGCCCAACGGACGAGCGGTCCTCGCGCGGCGAGGGCGAGCGCGACGAGCGCGACCCCGTGCAGGACGACGGGCGCCGTGGGCGGGCCGAGGTTCGACATCGCGTCGCCCGGCATCCCGACGAGCGACACCGGGTACGGGCCGACCGCGACGAGCAGGGCCGCGAGCGCCGCGGCGGCGAGCCCGACGCCCACGAGCACGACCGGCCGCGGGAGCACCGCCACGGGCACGACCCGGCCGCGGCGCACGACCCGCACGCCCGCCCGCGCGTCGGCGTACAGGAGCCCGATCGCGTAGGGCACGGCCCAGACGAGCAGCACGTCCACGAGCGCGAGGCGCTCCAGCCCGGCGTCGAACCGCAGCACCTCGACGCCGAGCGGCAGCGCGGTGAGCGCGCCGACGGCCCACCAGCCCGCGGCGTGCAGCGCGCGGCGCAGGAGCGGGGTGAGCACCACGAGGCCGAGGTAGACGGCGAGGAACCACAGGAGCTGCGGCGCGAGCGTCGCGAGCGTGCGCACGGCGTCCCCCGGCAGGCCCGCCGCGAGCAGCAGGCCGATCGCGACGGCCCACGCCCCGACGAACACGCCCACGGGGCGCAGCAGCCGCGGCAGGCGCCGCCCGGCGAGGCGCAGGCCGGACGCGAGGTCGGCGGGGACGCTCGGGCGGGCCACGACCCGGCCCGCACCCGCGCGGCCGGGGGACGCTCCGCCGTCGGGCCGGGGCCGCACCCCGTACGCGGCCGACGCCCCGGCCGCGAAGAACAGCAGCGCGAGGACCTGGAGCACCCACGTGACCGTCCAGCCGGCGCCGTGCGCGAGCGCGTTGCCGACGTGCAGGTGCTCCCCGTCCCACGTCGCGTCGGCCATGAGCCAGTGCGCCGTGAGGACGCTCAGGGTGGCGACGGCGCGCACGGCGTCGACGAACACGTCGCGCGGCGGCCGGCGCGGTCCGCGCTGGGCGGCGGCGACCGCGGCGGCGCCCGGGGTCGTGGCGCGGTCCGACGTCGGACGGCCCGTCCGGTCGGGCGACGCGCCTGGGCGGGCGGACGTGGGGCGGGCCCGCGACGACGTGCGGGACGGGGACGGCGGCGGCGAGAGGACGGCCACGGGATGCTCCAAGGTCGGCGGTCCGGGGCGGTTGCCCGGTGCTCACCAGTCTCGAAACATCCCGTTCGTCCCGGTACGGGAGGGTCCCCCGGCCTCGCCGCGGCCGGCCACCCGGCCGGTACGGGGGTTGTCCCCCGCGCTCAGACCTTGAGGTAGCGCAGCACGGCGAGCACGCGCCGGTGGTCGCCCGCGTCCTGCGGGAGGCCGAGCTTGCCGAAGATCGACGTGACGTTCTTCTCCACGGCGCCGTACGACAGGTAGAGCTGCTGCGCGATCGCCGAGTTCGACCGGCCCTGCGCCATGAGCTCCAGCACCTCGGTCTCGCGCGGCGTGAGCCGGGCGAGACCGTCGTCGGCGCGCGAGGCGCCCATGAGCTGGCTGACGACCTCCGGGTCGAGCACGGTCTGCCCGGCGGCGATGCGCGTGAGCGCGTCGACGAACTCGCCGACGTCGGCCACGCGGTCCTTGAGGAGGTAGCCGACGCCGCGCGCGCCGCCCGTGAGGAGCTCGCTCGCGAAGCGCGTCTCGACGTACTGCGAGAAGAGCAGGACCCCGAGGTCGGGGTGCGCGGCGCGCAGCGCGAGGGCGGCGCGCAGCCCCTCGTCGGTGAACGTGGGCGGCATGCGGATGTCGACGACCGCGACGTCGGGCAGCGCGTCCTGCGCGGCGAGGTGCCCGACCTGGGCGACGAGCTCGTCGCCGTCGGCGACGGCCGCCACGACCTCGTGCCCGCGGCGGGTCACGAGCGCGACGAGCCCGTCCCGCAGGATGGCGGAGTCCTCGGCGATGACGAGGCGCATGGTGTCCTTCCGGTCGGCCGGGCCGTGCGGCCCGGGCTGGTGGGATCCCCCGGGGCCATCGTGCCCGACGCCGGTCCCCCGCCCCGGGAGGACGCCGTCGGGGGGGCACACGTCAGACGCGCACGGGCAGGAGCACCGTGACGACGGTCGGCCCGCCGACGGGGCTCGTCAGGTCGAGCGTGCCGTCCACGGACCGCACGCGCTCCGCGAGGCCCGCGAGCCCGGACCGGTGCCCGTCCTCCCCGGGCTGCACGACGCGCGCGCCGCCCTGGCCGTCGTCGCGCACCCGCAGGCGCAGGCGCGCGCCGCGCCCGCTCCCCTGCCGCTCGACGAGCACGTAGACGCCCGTCGCGCGTGCGTGCTTGACGGCGTTCGTCACGAGCTCGGCGACGCAGAAGTACGCGATCGACTCGACGGCGGGCGCGAGGCGGCCCGACGCCTCGACCGCGGGGTCGACGTCGACCGTCACGGGCAGGGGCGAGCGTGCGGCGAGGGTCTCGAGCGCGACCGCGAGCCCGTTGTCGAGCGCGGGCGGGTGGATGCCGCGCGCAAGCTCGCGGAGCTCGACGAGGGCCTCCTTGGTCGAGGAGTGCGCGAGTTCGACGAGCTCCAGGGCGTCGACGGGGTCGCCCCCGGAGGCCAGCTGCTCCTTCGCCTCGCCGAGCTGCATCGCCACGGCGACGAGGCGCGCCTGCGTGCCGTCGTGCAGGTCGCGCTCGATGCGGCGCAGCTTCGCGTCGGCGTCCTCCACCGTGCGCCCGCGCGACTCCTCGAGGTCGGCGACGCGCAGGCTCGACAGCGTCGGGCCGAGCAGCGCGACGGTGAGCACGCGGAACAGGTGCGCGAACCCGCGCGTGACCTGCGCCCACAGCCAGAGGACGACGAGCCCGGCGAGCACGAGCGCGAGCTGGCGCACGGGGGTGTCGACGAACCAGCTCGCCCCGAAGGACGCCCCGCGGTGCCACGACCCGTCGCTCGCCTGCTGCAGCGGCAGCCACCGCGACCAGATCCAGTGGGTCGTGCCGCCCAGGCCGACCGCGAGGAAGACCGTGCTCGCGACGAACGCGACGATCGCGAGCGGGAACGTCACGAGGAGGAAGAGGACGGCGCGCCAGCCGGTCCCGTCCCCGATCCCGTGCCACAGGGTGCTCCAGAAGCCCTTGCGGCGGACGTACGGCGCCGGGGCGGCGACGTCCACGCCGAGCGTCGAGCGCGCGATCGACCGGTACATCGAGCCCCAGCCGCGCCCGCCGACCACGACCCAGCCCGCGAGGACGAGCCCGAGGACCGGGACGAGCATCGCGACGAGGAACGTCACGGAGAACAGGCCGTAGGCGAACGCGAACGGCGCGAGCAGGATCGCGAGCCACAGGTAGCCGTACTCGCGCCAGGTGCGCGCCGCGAAGGGCGCGCGCACGAACGACACGTGCTCGCGGTGGTCGACGTAGCGGGGGTCGGGCCGCGAGCCGGTGAACGCCGCGACGTCGCCGGGCGCCGCCTGCGCGGTGCCGTCGGGCGTCACGGTCCCGGGGCCGGGCGCAGCACCGGTGGACGGGGCGCCCGGCCTCGCGGGGCCGCCCGGGGGCACGACGCTCGGCTGGTCAGGGGTCACGGCAGTCATGGTGCCAGTCTCGACGAGCGCGCGCGGGCGTGACAGGGAGGCGTCCGCCGGGCCGGGGTGGGGACAACCCCCGTCCCGGCCGGGCGGACGCCGGTCCCGTCAGTGCAGCAGGTACTTCACGGCGATGACGACGCCGCCGAACGCGGCGGCCAGCGCCGTCTCGCTCACGAGGCGCCCGCCGCGCGCGCCCGCCCGGTACGCGGCGAAGAAGCCGACGACGCCGAGGAGCACGACCGTGCACCACACCGCGACGAGCGCCGCCTGCTCCACCGCGAGGCCGAGCGCGTGCCCGACCAGGTACACGACGATCCCCGGGACCGCGCCGAGCAGCACGCCCAGGTTGAGCCGGAGCGCCGCGACCGTCCGCTCCCACAGCGAGTGCCCGCTGTCGTGGAAGCGGCCGCTCACCGCGTCGACGTAGCAGTGCGCGAGCCAGTAGCCCACGGCGACGAGCGACGTCGCGACCACGACGCGGTCGCCCGTCGGGGCGTGCACGCTCGACACGGCCATGACGAAGCCCGCGACGATCGCCCCGTAGAGCAGGTCGTGCGGGGGCTCGCGCTCCCAGCGGTCGCCCACGCGGTGCCACAGGGGCCGCACCCGGCCCGGGGGCCGGGTCCCGATCACCTCGCCGCCTCGGCCCGCCGCCCCGCCGCGGGGCGCGGGCGCGCCGGGGACGCGCTCGTCGTGCGACGGCTCCATGCTGCCTCCAGGTGGTCCGAGCGGCCCGTGCTCAGTAGCGGTAGTGCTCGGGCTTGTACGGGCCCTCGACCGGCACGCCCAGGTACTCCGCCTGGGACGGCGAGAGCTCGGTCAGCCGGACGCCGAGCGCACCGAGGTGCAGCCGCGCGACCTTCTCGTCGAGCACCTTGGGCAGGCGGTACACCTGGCGCGCGTAGGCGCGCTCGCGGCCCTCGCTCGCGGCGGCGGTCGCGTCCTGGAAGAGCTCGATCTGGCCGATCACCTGGTTGGAGAACGAGTTGCTCATGACGAACGACGGGTGGCCCGTCGCGTTGCCGAGGTTGAGCAGGCGCCCCTCGGACAGCACGACGATCGAGCGGCCCGCGGGCTGCCCGTCCGGGCCCGGCTCGGCGAACGTCCACTCGTGCACCTGCGGCTTGATCTCCGTGCGCGTGACGCCCGGCACCGCGGCGAGGCCCGCCATGTCGATCTCGTTGTCGAAGTGGCCGATGTTCCCGACGACGGCCTTGTCCTTCATCGCGACGAGGTGCTCGGCACGGATGACGTCCTTGTTGCCGGTCGTCGTGATGAAAAAGTCCGCCTCGCCGAGCACGTCCTCGATGCGCGCGACCTGGAACCCGTCCATCGCGGCCTGGAGCGCGCAGATCGGGTCCACCTCGGACACGACGACGCGCGCGCCCTGGCCGCGGAACGCCTCGGCCGCGCCCTTGCCGACGTCGCCGTACCCGGCGACGAACGCGACCTTGCCCCCGATGAGGATGTCGGTCGCGCGGTTGATCCCGTCGGGCAGCGAGTGGCGGATGCCGTACTTGTTGTCGAACTTCGACTTGGTCACCGAGTCGTTGACGTTGATCGCCGGGAACAGGAGCTCCCCCGCCTCGGCGAGCTGGTAGAGACGGTGCACGCCCGTCGTCGTCTCCTCGGTGACGCCCTGGATCCCCTGCGCGACCGTCGTCCAGCGCAGGGGGTCGGCGTCGAGCGCGCGACGCAGCACCGCGCGCACGACGTTCATCTCGTGCGTGTGGTCGGGCTCGCCCGGCAGCGTGTCCGGCGGGACGACCCCGGCGCGCTCGTACTGGAGCCCGAGGTGGACGAGCATCGTGGCGTCGCCGCCGTCGTCGAGGATGAGGTTCGGGCCGGACGGCGTGCCGTCGGCCGCGGGCGGCCAGAGCAGGATCTGCTCGGTGCAGTCCCAGTACTCCTCGAGCGACTCGCCCTTCCACGCGAAGACGGGCACGCCCTGCGGGTCCTCGGGCGTCCCGTGGGGCCCGACGACGACGGCCGCGGCTGCCTCGTCCTGCGTGGAGAAGATGTTGCAGCTCGCCCAGCGCACCTGCGCCCCGAGGGCGACGAGGGTCTCGATGAGGACGGCGGTCTGCACCGTCATGTGGAGCGAGCCCGCGATCCGAGCGCCCGCGAGCGGCTGGGACTCGCCGTACTCGGCGCGCAGCGCCATGAGGCCGGGCATCTCGTGCTCGGCGAGGCGGAGCTGGTGGCGGCCCGCCTCCGCGAGGGACAGGTCGCGGACCTTGTAGCGGCCGGGGACCTCGTCGAAGCCGGGGGTGGCGCCGGACGTCGGGGCCTGCGCTGTGGTGGACATGGTTCTCCTGTGCGATCTCGGTGCCGGCCGGACCGGTCGTGCCGGCCCGCCGGCGGTCGGCCGGTGGCTGCGCTGGGGGCTCCCGTCCGCGCCGTGCGGGACCGCGGTCCCGCCGGGCTCCAGCCTACCGACGACGACGGGCGCGCGGCCGGGGCGCGCGCGACCGGGGTGCGCGGGCAGGCCGCGCTGCTTCGTCCGGCGCGCGCGCCCGGGCGCGCGCGTAACACGAATGCTTGACCATCTCAAGGTCACGAAGGGATAACGATCCGTGATCTGCCGCGATCCGCGTCGTTGCAGCGTTGCCGGGTCAAGAATCGTCCTGGAATCACCCCCGACAGCGGCCCCTCAGGTAGAATTTGAACCTCGAATCAGGCAGGGTGGTGCGGTACCGATGGATGTCGGACCAGCACGAGGACCGCTGCGCGAGCAGCGCGGAGGGCGCCGCCCGGCGCCGAGCCGTGACGCGCCGACGCGGTCCTCGCGCCACGCCCCCGAGACGCCGCCGCCGGAGCCCCCTCTGGCGCCGTCCTCGCGCGGGGCGTGCCGGTCCCCCGCACGGAAGGCGAGGCCCACTCGCGTGACAGCCCCCAGCACGACCCCTCCCGACACCACGACGGCCGCCGACCGGCCGTCGTCCCCGACCGGACCGCCCCCGTCCGACGTCGCCGTCTCCGTGCGCGACGTCTACAAGGTCTTCGGCCGCCGCCCCGTCGAGGCGATCCGCCGCCTCGAGCAGGGCGCGTCTCGCGACGACGTCAAGGTGCTCGGCACCGCCGCGGTCATCGACGCCAGCTTCGACGTGCGGCGCGGCGAGATCTTCGTCGTCATGGGCCTGTCCGGCTCGGGCAAGTCCACGCTCATCCGCATGCTCAACGGCCTGTGGAAGCCCACGTCCGGCCACGTCCTCGTCGGCGGCACCGACCTCGCGGCGACCGACGCCAAGCAGCTGCGCGCCCTGCGCCGCCGCAGCGTGAGCATGGTGTTCCAGCACTTCGCGCTCCTGCCCCACCGCACCGTCCTCGACAACGCGGCGTACCCGCTCGAGATCCAGGGCGTCGCCAAGGCCGAGCGCCGCGAGAAGGCGCGCCGCGCGCTCGACCTCGTCGGGCTCGGCGGCTGGGAGGACTCCCTCCCGTCGCAGCTCTCCGGCGGCATGCGCCAGCGCGTCGGCCTCGCCCGCGCGCTCGCGGCCGACACCGACGTGCTGCTCATGGACGAGGCGTTCAGCGCGCTCGACCCGCTCATCCGCCGCGAGATGCAGGAGCAGCTCCTCGACCTCCAGCAGCGCCTCGGCAAGACGATCGTGTTCATCACGCACGACCTCAACGAGGCCATGCACCTCGGCGACCGCATCGCCGTGATGCGCGACGGCCGGATCGTCCAGATCGGCACCGCCGAGCAGATCCTGTCCGACCCCGCGAACGACTACGTCGCCCAGTTCGTCGCCGACGTCGACCGCACGCGCGTCCTCACGGCCTCGTCCGTCATGGTGCGCCCTGCCGTCGTCGTCCCCGTGAGCGGTGGGCCGCGCCAGGCGAGCCGCGCGATGCGCGAGGCGCAGGTGTCGGCCGCGTACGTCGTCGACCGCCAGCGCGTGCTCCACGGCATCGTGCGCGACGACGACGCCGTGGCTGCGCTCCGCGCCGGCAAGGAGACCATCGGGGACCTCGTGCACGACGGCGTCGCGCCCGTCTCGCCCGACACGCCCCTCGCGGAGATCTTCGCCCCCGCCGCGGAGTCCTCCCTCCCCGTGCCCGTCACGGACGCCGACGGCCGGCTCGTGGGCGTCGTCCCGCGCGTGACGCTGCTCGAGGCCATGGTCCCCGCGGACCAGCCCCGCACCGGCGAGATCGACCTCGGCACCGCCCCGGACGCCGTCGCCTCGACCGAGGGAGGTGCCGCGTGACCGACACGCTCGTGCCCCGCATCCCCCTCGGCGACTGGGTCGACACGTTCGTCAGCTGGATCACGACGACGTTCCGCCCCCTGTTCCGCTTCGTCAAGGACGTCCTCGTCGGCGTCTACGACGCGCTCGACACGATCCTGGCGAGCCCGCCGTTCTGGGTCGTCGCCGTCGTGCTCGCCGCCCTCGCGTTCTTCGTCAAGGGCTGGAAGCTGGCGCTCGGCTCGCTCGTCGGGTTCGTCGTCATCGCCGGCGTCGACCAGTGGGGCAACGCGATGGACACCCTCGCGCTCGTCCTGCTGTCGGCGGCGATCGCGCTGCTCCTCGCCGTCCCGCTCGGCATCTGGGCCGCGCGCGACGACCGCGTCTCCGCGGTCGTGCGGCCGGTGCTCGACTTCATGCAGACCATGCCGGCGTTCGTCTACCTCATCCCGACCGTCGTCATCTTCCTCACCGGCCCCGTGCCGGGGATCATCGCGACGATCATCTTCGCCATGGCGCCCGGCGTCCGGTTCACCGAGCTCGGCATCCGGCAGGTGGACTCCGAGGTCGTCGAGGCCGGGCACGCGTTCGGCTCCACGCCGGGCCGCATCCTGCGCCAGATCCAGCTCCCGCTCGCCCTGCCGACGATCATGGCCGGCGTCAACCAGGTCATCATGCTGTCGCTCTCCATGGTCGTCATCGCGGGCATGGTCGGCGCCGGCGGCCTCGGCAACGACGTCGTCGCGGCGCTGTCGAGCATCGACATCGCGCTCGGCTTCGAGGCGGGCCTGTCCGTCGTCATCCTCGCGATGTTCCTCGACCGCGTGACCGCCGGCCTCGGCGCCAAGGCGCCCGTCGCGCGCGCCCTCGCCGCGACGCGGGCCTGACCCCACCCACGGCGCGGCCCGCCCGCGCCCCGTACGCCCCGCCCGACGCCGTCGGGCACCCACCCCACCCACGGCGGCCGGTCTCCGGCCGCCCGACGGAAGGACACGCATGACTCCCGCACGCACGTCCCGCACCCGCACGGCCCGCCGCTCGGCCGCCGTCGCCGCCGCCGCGGTGCTCGGCCTCGGCCTGAGCGCCTGCGCGTCCGAGTCGGGCTCCGGCTCCGGCGACGCCTCGACCGGCGAGGACGAGTCCTCGGTCTCGATCGGCATCCCCTCCGGCTGGGACGAGGGCATCGCCGTCTCCCACCTGTGGAAGGCGATCCTCGAGGAGGAGGGCTACGACGTCGAGACGCAGACCGGCGAGATCGGCGTCGTGTTCACCGGCCTCGCGGGCGGCGACTTCGACCTGCTCTTCGACGCGTGGCTCCCGATCACGCACGAGGAGTACGTCGCGAAGTACGGCGACGACATCACCGACCTCGGCACGTGGTACGACGACGCCAAGCTCACGATCGCCGTCAACGAGGACTCGCCCGCGCAGTCCCTCGAGGACCTCGCGTCCATGGCCGACGAGTACGGCAACAAGCTCGTCGGGATCGAGGCGGGCGCCGGCCTGACCAAGGTCACCCAGGACGCGGTCATCCCCACGTACGGCCTCGAGGGCATGGACTACACCATCTCCTCGACCCCGGCCATGCTCGCCGAGCTCAAGGGCGCGACCGAGGCCGGCGAGAACATCGCCGTGACGCTCTGGCGTCCGCACTGGGCCTACGACGAGTTCCCCGTGCGCGACCTCGAGGACCCCGAGGGCACGCTCGGTGACGCCGAGTCCATCCACACCTACGGCGCGGGCGACTTCGAGGAGCGCTACCCGACGCTGACCAAGCTCGTCGGTGCCTTCACCCTGGACGACGAGCAGCTCTTCTCGCTCGAGAACATGATGTTCAACTCCGACGAGTACGCCGACGAGGCCGAGGCCGTCCAGGCGTGGCTCGAGGCGAACCCGACGTTCGTCGACGACCTCAAGGAGTCCGCGGGCGTCTGACGCCGCGCGACGGACGGGCTGCGGTCCTCGGTTCGCCGCAGCCGCGTCGGTGCGCCCAGGCGCGCTGACGACGAAGGCCGGCTCCCCAGCGGGGAGCCGGCCTTCTGCCGTTCAGGGGACCGCTGCGGCTCTCAGAGCTCGCGCGCGTCGTTCTCCAGCAGGACCGGGATCCCGTCGCGCACGGGGTATGCGAGCGGGCGGTCGGGGTCGGTGGAGTGCAGCTCCGGCTCGCCGGACGGCCCGGTGCCCTCGACGAGCCGCGCGCCCGTCACGGGGCAGCGCAGCGCCTCGCGCACCCAGGGGTCGATCTGCAGGCTCATGCTCGCTCCTCGTCGTCGTGCGTGCGCACGAGCGACAGGACGTCGTCGCGCACCTTCTCCATGATGTCCTCGTCGGCCGCCTCGACGTTGAGCCGCAGCAGCGGCTCGGTGTTCGAGGCGCGGAGGTTGAACCACCACTGCGGGTGGGAGTCCCAGTGCGAGACGGTCAGCCCGTCGAGCTCGTCGACCTCGACCGGGCCCCCGCCCTGCTGCGTCACGTAGGCCTCGACGACGCGCGCCCGGGCCGCGGGCACGTCGGCAACGGTCGAATTGATCTCGCCCGAGGCGACGTACGGCTCGTACATCTCCCCGAGCGCCGACAGCGGGTGCGGCTGCGACCCGAGCGCGGCGAGCACGTGCATCGCCGCGAGCATCCCGGTGTCCGCGAAGAAGAAGTCGCGGAAGTAGTAGTGCGCGCTGTGCTCGCCGCCGAACACGGCGTCGTTGTCCGCCATCTCCGCCTTGATGAACGAGTGGCCGACGCGCGTGCGCACGGTCCGCGCGCCCGCTGCCCCCAGGAAGTCCGGCACGGCGCGCGACGTGATGAGGTTGTGGATCACCGTCGGCGTGCGCCCCGCCTCGAGCTCCTTTGCGACCTCGCGCAGCCCCACGAGCGCGGTGATCGCGGACGGCGACACCGGGTCGCCGTGCTCGTCGACGACGAAGCAGCGGTCGGCGTCACCGTCGAACGCGAGCCCGAGGTCGGCGCCGTGCTCCACGACGGCGGCCTGGAGGTCGCGCAGGTTCTCCGGGTCGAGCGGGTTCGCCTCGTGGTTCGGGAACGTGCCGTCGAGCTCGAAGTACAGCGGCACGACGTCGAGCGGCAGCGCGGGCAGCCCGGCACCCGTGCCGAGCACCGCGGGGACGGTGTAGCCGCCCATCCCGTTGCCCGCGTCCACGACGACCTTGAGCGGCCGGATCCCCGACAGGTCGACCAGCGAGCGCAGGAACGCCGCGTAGTCCGCGAGCGTGTCGCGGTCCGTGACCGATCCCGGGTCGTCAGCGGGGTCCGGGAGGCCCTCGTCGAGGTAGCCCTCCGCGAGTCGGCGCACCTCCGCGAGCCCCGAGTCCTGCCCCACGGGACGAGCCCCCGCGCGGCACAGCTTGATGCCGTTGTACACCGCCGGGTTGTGGCTCGCGGTGAACATCGCGCCGGGCACGCCGAGCGCGCCGGACGCGTGGTAGAGCCCGTCCGTGGAGCACAGCCCGATCCGCACGACGTCCACGCCCGCGTCCGTGAGGCCCGCCGCGAACGCGTCCACGAGCGCGGGTCCGGAGTCGCGCATGTCGTGCCCGACGACGACGCGCGACCGCGCCGGCGCGTCGCTCGACCCGGCGGGCGCCTCGGGCAGGACGACGGCCCGCGCGAACGCCGCGCCGACGGCCCGCGCCACCTGGGGGTTGAGCTGGTCCGGGACGGTGCCGCGGACGTCGTACGCCTTGATGAGGTGGGAGAGGTCGGTCGTCACGCGCCCACTGTATCCGCGCACGATCCGCACGCGCCGCGGCGCCCTCCCGGCCGGGACGCCGCTACTGCCCGCTCGCGGCGTACCGGGCCTCGGTGCGCGCCTTGGCGGGGCGCCACCAGTCCTCGTGCTCGCGGTACCAGTCCACGGTCCGCGCGAGCCCCTCGCGGAACGACGTGTACCGCGGCGCCCAGCCCAGCTCGGTCCGCAGACGCGTCGCGTCGATCGCGTACCGCAGGTCGTGGCCCGCGCGGTCCGCGACGAGCTCGTAGTCGTCGCGGTCGCGGCCGAAGATCTCGAGGAGGTCCTGGACGACCTCGAGGTTCGAGCGCTCGCCGTCCGCCCCCACGAGGTACGTCTCGCCGGGCGTCCCGCGCTCGACGATCGCCCAGACCGCGTCGTTGTGGTCGTCCACGTGGATCCAGTCGCGCACGTTCGCGCCCCGGCCGTAGAGCTTGGGGCGGCCCCCGTCGAGGAGGTTGGTGATCTGCCGCGGGATGAACTTCTCGACGTGCTGGTACGGGCCGTAGTTGTTGGAGCAGTTGGAGATCGTCGCGCGCACGCCGAACGAGCGCACCCACGCGCGCACGAGCAGGTCGCTCGACGCCTTCGTCGACGAGTAGGGCGACGACGGGTTGTACGCCGTGGCCTCGGTGAAGCGCCCCGGGTCGTCGAGCTCGAGGTCCCCGTAGACCTCGTCGGTCGAGACGTGGTGCAGGCGCACGCCGTGGCGGCGCACCGCCTCCAGGAGCGTGAACGTGCCGACGACGTTGGTCCGCACGAAGGGCGACGGGTCCGTGAGCGAGTTGTCGTTGTGCGACTCCGCGGCGAAGTGCACCACGAGGTCGGCCTCGGCGACGAGCCGGTCCACGACGTCCGGGTCCGCCACGTCGCCGACCTCGAGCCGTACGCGGTCGCGCACCGGGTCGAGCGAGCGCGCGTCGCCCGCGTACGTCAGCGCGTCGAGCACGACGAGGTGCGCGTCGGGGCGCGTCTCGACCGTGCGACGCACGAAGTTCGCCCCGATGAAGCCGGCGCCTCCGGTCACGAGCACCCGCACAGCCGACCTCCTCGACGCGTCCACCTGCCGCGGCGAGTCTATCGACGGCGCGTCGCGTCCCGGCCCGTCACCGGGCATTTCACCCGCCGCCGGGCGCGGCTCTCGTGAGAGCCTTCCGGGATGAAGGGGATCGTCCTGGCAGGGGGCGCGGGCACGCGCCTGCACCCCATCACGCTCGGCGTGAGCAAGCAGCTCCTGCCCGTCTACGACAAGCCGATGGTGTACTACCCGCTCTCGACGCTCCTGCTCGCCGGGATCCGCGACGTCCTGGTCATCACGACGCCGCACGACGCCGCCGCGTTCGAGCGCCTGCTCGGCGACGGGTCGCAGTTCGGGATCTCCGTCTCCTACGCGGTGCAGGCCGAGCCGAACGGGCTCGCGCAGGCGTTCGTGCTCGGCGCCGACTTCCTCGACGGCGACTCCGCGGCTCTCGTGCTCGGCGACAACATCTTCTACGGCCCCGGTCTCGGCGACCGGCTCCAGCGCTTCGCGGGGATCGACGGCGGCGCCGTCTTCGCCTACCGCGTCGCTGACCCGACGGCGTACGGCGTGGTCGAGTTCGACGATACCGGGCGCGCGCTGAGCATCGAGGAGAAGCCGGTCCGGCCCCGGAGCAGCTACGCGGTCCCCGGCCTCTACTTCTACTCGGCGGACGTCGTCGACGTCGCACGCTCGCTCCGGCCGTCGGCGCGCGGCGAGTACGAGATCACCGACGTCAACCTGCACTACCTGCGCGAAGGACGGCTCCAGGTCGAGGTCCTGCCGCGGGGCACGGCCTGGCTCGACACCGGGACGGTCGACTCGCTGCTCGACGCGAGCGACTTCGTCCGCACGATCGAGAACCGTCAAGGGCTGAAGATCGGGGCGCCGGAGGAGGTCGCGTGGCGGCGCGGGTTCCTCTCGGACGAGGAGCTGCGCGAGCGGGCGACCGCGCTCGCGCCGTCGCGCTACGGCACCTACCTGCTGTCGCTGCTCGACACGTGAGCGCTCGGGTCGTCGAGCCCGGCGAGCACTCGCGGGGCGGCGGCACGCCACCGCTCGCGCCAGTCCCCGATCGGCTCCACCCCGAGGCGACGCAGCGCGTCGTGCCCCAGGACGGACCACGCGGGACGGGGCGCGGGACGGGCGAGGACCGCGCTCGACGTCGGCCGGACGCCCTCCGGGTCGAGACCTGCGGCAGCGACGACCTCCCGTGCGAGCTCCCACCACGACGCCTGCCCCTGGGCCGTCCCGTGGTAGGTCCCGCCCGGCGCTCCCGCGCCGACGAGACGCATCACGAGATCGGCGACGTCCATGGTCCACGTCGGCTGACCGACCTGGTCGCCGACGACGTCCACCGACCCGCGATCGCGCGCGAGGCGCACGATCGTCCGAGGGAAGCACGTGCCGTGGGCGCCGTAGAGCCAGGCCGTGCGGACGACCAGGCCGCCGGGGTGCTCGGACCGCACCGCCCACTCCCCGGCCGCCTTGGAGCGCCCGTACGCCGAGCGCGGCGCGAGCGGGGCGTCCTCGGCGTAGGGTCTCGCGTCCGGGCCGGTCGCCCCGCCGTCGAAGACGTAGTCCGTCGAGACGTGGACGAGCCGCGCGCCGTGCCGCGCCGCTGCCCGCGCGACGTGCTGTGCGGCGACCGCGTTGACGGCGAAGGCTCGTGCCTCGTCGTCCTCCGCCGCGTCGACCGCGGTGTACGCGGCCGCGTTGACGACGACGTCCGCTCCCCGCACCGCGCCGTCGACCGCCGCGGCGTCCGTGACGTCCAGCCCCGCACGGCCCGGTGCGCGAACGTTCTCGCCCCGGGCGCGCAGCAGGTCGACGAGGTCGGTGCCGAGCATCCCCCCGGCCCCCGTGACCACCCATCGCACCACGACCACCTCCGCACGCACCCTACCGAGGAGCAGCATGAACGCCCGTGAGCTGACCGTCCCCGGCGCGTGGGAGCTCACCCCGCGCCAGCACGCCGACGAGCGCGGGGTCTTCCTGGAGTGGTTCAAGGCCTCGGTCCTGCGCGAGGCGACCGGACGTGCCCTCGACCTGGCGCAGGCGAACGCGTCGGTGTCGGCAGCCGGCGTCGTCCGCGGCGTCCACTACGCCGACGTCCCGCCCGGTCAGGCGAAGTACGTGACGTGCGTCGCGGGTTCCGTCCTCGACGTCGTCGTCGACCTCCGGGTCGGCTCCCCGACGTTCGGGCACTGGGACGCGGTGACCCTCGACACGCACGAGCGTCGCGCGGTCTTCCTCCCGGAGGGCGTGGGGCACGCGTTCATGGCGCTCGAGGACGGGGCGACCGTCGTCTACCTCTGCTCGAGCGGGTACGCGCCCGAGCGTGAGCACGGCGTGGACCCGACCGACCGCGACCTCGCGATCGCCTGGCCGACGTCGGGGCCCGACGGACGCGTGCTGGTCCCGTCGTTCTCCGCGAAGGACGCCGCGGCCCCGTCGCTCCGGGCCGCGCTCGAGGCCGGTGCGCTCCCCCGCGCCGACGAGGTCGACGCGTACGTGCGCACCCTCGGCCGGTGACGGGTCAGTCGCCCTCGGCGCGCAGCACGCGCAGGTGACCACGTCGTCCGACCTCGGTGACATCCGGCGGCTCGGGCTCCGTCCGCACCTTGCCGGCCTCGCGCACCGCGTCCGCGAGCGCTGACAGGTCGTCGTCGCTCGGGCCGGTCTCGACGAACTGCGGCGACAGACGCACGACCTCCCAGCCGCGCGGCGCGGTGAGGCGTTCCGCGTGCTCGGCGCACAGGTCGTAGCTGTGCGGCTCGGCGAGGTGCGCGAGCGGGCCCAGAACCGCCGTGGAGTCGGCGTAGACGTAGGTGAGGGTCGCGACGGCGGCACGGACGCACGCCGTGCGCGAGCACTGCCTGACGGATCTCACGCGCTGACCTTACGCCCTCCGGGCGTGTCGCGGAGACGCCACACGCCGTCCGAGGTGCCTGCGCCGCCGGTGGTGGGCACGCTGCGCCGGTTCGCCGCGGGCTAGAGTCGTCGTGTGCGTGGCAACACTCCCTCCCCCGGCTCGCGGCCCGAGCCCGCCGGCAAGGGGCGCCGAGCCCGCGACCGCTGGTCGCGGCGCGGCGCCGCCACCCCTGCTCCGGTCTCCTTCGACGACCTCGTCATCCCGCCCCGTGCGCCCGGTCCGGGCGGCCAGGGACCCGTGCCGCGACGCCGGGACCGCCGTGGTCGCGGCATCCGCGGGCCGCTCCTGCCGCCCACCGCCCCCGCGAGCCGCACGCGGGCGGAGAAGTTCGACGACGTCGTCGTGGACGTCGTCGAACGGGTCGAGCGCTCGTGGGCCAAGCAGCTGCGTGGGACGGAGTTCGCGGTCGAGGACGTCCCGCCGTCGGACCCGGCACCCTGGGAGGACGGTGGCGTGCCGCTCGGCCGGTGCTTCCCCGCAGAGTCCGGGCAGCCCGCACGCATCGTCGTCTACCGGCGTCCGATCGAGGCTCGTGCCTTCGACGCCGAGGATCTCGAGGACCTCGTCCGGGACGTGCTCGTCGAGCAGGTCGCGCACCTGCTGGCCCGCACCCCCGAGGAGATCGACCCCCGGTACACGGGCGACCGCTGAGTGCGGCGCCCGTCAGCCCCCGAGGCCGGCGGTGCCCGACGCGCGGACGGCGACCTCGCCGGGCGCGGGCGCGTCGACGACGGGCGTCAGCACCGAGAGCAGGCTCGGTGTCTCGTCGCCCTCGTCGCCGCTCGGCGGACCCGCGCTCGCCGTGACCGACCAGACGGGGTCCAGGTCACCCCGCGTACCGACGACGTCGACCGTCAGGGCCGCGACCACCGCCTCCGAGCCCTCGGGCCGCAGCGTGGACGGGTCGAGCGTCTGCGCCGTGCCGGCCGCGAGCTGCACGGTCGTGGTCCCGGCCTCGGCGCCGTCCTCGTCGTAGGCGCGGACGCGGAGCTCGAGGCGTCCGGTCACGTCGTCGCCCTCCGCCCCGCCCGCCGTCGGGACCGCCGCTAGCGTCAGCGCCGACGCCGTCCCGGGCACGAGCGCAACCTGACCCGCACGCGCGTCGGCCTCGTGGACGGGGGCGTCCTCGTCGGGAAGAGCGTCCGCGGACGCCGGCGTCAGCGTGCGCGCCGCGATCCACGCCCGGTCGTACTGACGTTCCTCGTGCAGCAGGTCGGGGTCTGCCTCGCCGCGCCGGTCGACCGACGCGCCGGCGACGACGGGGACGTCCGCATGCACGGCCACGGCGTACGAGCCGGCCGGGAGCCCGCCGAGCGAGACGTCGGTGACCACCCCGGGCGTGAGGGCGACGTCCTCCACGCCACGCAGCGGCACGGGGCCGTCCGCACCGTAGACCGTGACGCGTGCGGTCCCGGCGGCGTCGCCCGGGGCGAGGAGGCGCAGCTGCGGGGCGTGCGGGTCGTCGACGGCCTCGCCGACGCTCGTGACGCCCGCGAGCGCGAGGTCCTCGGCAGGCTCCGCACCGGGGACGACATAGTCGACCCCGAGCGGGACCAGACCGTCGAGCGTCGAGTGCTGGAGGTACGCGGAGACGAGCCCGCCGGACGCCGCGACGTGCACGACGAGGCGGCGCTGCTCGGGGGCGGCGGCCTCGACGAGCGTCACGACCTCCTCGCCCGGACCGACGAGCTGCTGCCCGCCCCCGGAGAGCACCGCCGGGCCGCCCTGGCCCCAGACGTCCACCTGGACGACCGCCGGCGTGAGGCCCGGGTTCTGGAGCACGAGCTGGGTGCTGCTGCCGATCTGGGTGCTCCCGCCCACGAGCCACTGGCTGATGCCGGGCCGTGCGCAGCTCGCCGCGGCGAGGCCGCGCAGGTCGCCGGCGGTCGTCACGGATCCGACCGACGCCGCGACCCGCGGCGCCGCTCCCTCGCCCGGGCGCACGGTCAGGACGCTGCCCGCAGCAGGGTCCTCGACGGTGCTCACCGTCGCGTCCGCGTCCGGGGCGCGATCGAGCGCCCGGGCGTCGGCGCGCGCGGCCGTGCCGTCGAACGCGCCGAGCCCGGCCGACCCGTCGCCCGCCACGACCGCGCGCAGGCTGCTCTCGGTGCCCACCGGCGCGGGACCGAACTGCGCGTCGCCGACCGTCTCCGGGTCGGTGAGGCGCGCGGGGCCCGGGCAGACCGTGATCTCGGGGGCCGGCTCGACGGCGACCTGCTCGACCGGGTCGGCGGGGGCCGGCGCGGCGGGGACGAGCGTCGCACCCGTGCTCCCGAGCGCGGCCACGGCGCCGACCGCGAGCATCCCGACCAGGCCGGCGCCGGTCGTCGTGACGCGTCGCACCATCCCGCGCCGCCGGCTGCGGGACGTCCCGGCGGTCGTCCCGTCCGGGACCGCCCGGCCCTCGCCCGTCTCGTTCTCCGTCGTCACCGCGCTACCTCGTCCCCGCCCGACGACGCCGCACCGGCACCGCGAGCAGCACGTACACGAGCAGGGTGATCCCTGCCGCCGTCATCCAGCCCGACCGGTGGTCGGCCGCGTGGAACACCTCGAGCCGCCCGCCCGCGCCACCCAGGGCGAACGTCTGGAGCCCCCCGGTGGTCGCCGGGTCGACGGCCTCGAGGGGCCGGCCGTCGAGCGTCGCCCGCCACCCCGACGAGGCGTCCTCCGCGAGCACGACCACGCGGTCCTCGGACCCCGCCGGCACGGCCGTGTCGACGGGTCGGAGCGCCTGACGGTCGGCGTCGAGCGGCTGCGCCCCCGCGGCCGACTCGACCCACGCGTAGGCGGGGTCGAGGCCGTCAGGCGCCACGCGCCACACCAGCCCCGACTGCCCCTCCGTCATGCGCTCGAGACCGGGCACCGTGTCGAGCCGCGCGACGAGCTCCGCGCGCGCCTGGTCCTGCTCCGCCGACGCCGGCAGGAGCACGGCGCCCACGCCGAGGCGCCCGAGGCCGTCGCTCACGTCGGCGGACGTGCCGGAGACCAGGTCGGCGACGACCCGGGGCAGCTCGCCCTCGGACGCGCCGGGGTCCGCGGCCTGCCACGCCTCCACGACGACCGAGGAGTCGACCGCCTGCGGACCGTCCGAGCGCAGGGCCGCGTACTCGACCACCCCACCGGGACCGAGCTCGAGGCTGAGCACCCGGGCCTGGCGCGGGGAGGACTGCATCTGGCGGCCGACCGGCGGGACGACGGGCTGGGTCGTCGCGCGGACGTCGCCGACCCGGGCGTCGTCCCGGTCGAGCACGCCCGCCGTCCACGACGCCGCGGTGCCCAGCGGGAGCAGCGTCACGACGAGACCGAGGGCGACGACGGCACCCGACCGCCAGGGCGGGGCGTCGCCGTCGGGCAGCCGCGGCGCCCCGGCGAGCGCGGCACCGAGGAGCGCGAGCAGCGCGAGCGAGGTGCCCGCGCCGGGCCAGCCCGTCACCGGGGCGTCCGGCGTCGTCCCGGCGGCGACGACGGTCGAGCCGGCGAGGATGGCGGTCGCGAGGCCGAGCGCGGCGACGAACCACGCGCCGACGGCGAGGCGACGACCGCGGAGCACGGCCACGACGGCGAGCGCCACGACCACCGCCCCGGCCGCGAACGGCGCCCACCGCGCGAGCAGGTCGACAGCGCCCGAGCCGTCGAGCCCGAACCAGGCGCCCGGCGTCACGGGCAGGCCGAGGAGCAGCTGCCACGGCGGCGCGGCCGTGGCCGCGACGGGCGCACCGGGGTCGGCGAGCAGAAGACGCCACCCGCCGTCGCCCGCGGTCCTCGCCACGTGCACGAGGAACGGTGCGAACAGCACGAGTGCGGGGACCGGCACGAGGGCCAGGTAGCGGCGGTGGGCCGGCACCCCGACCGCGACCACCACGAGCACGAGCACGCCGACCGGGAGGAGCACGGGCGAGCCCGCGACGACGACGGCGAAGAGCAGGCCCGCGGTCGCGGCCGCGGCGAGCGACCCCGGCTCGCGCCGCGGGACCGGACGCGCGGCATCGGGCGTTGCCGGGGCGACGGCGTCGACGCGCTGCAGCCCGAGCGCCCGGACGATCGCGAGCGCGAGCCACGGCAGGGTGGCGTGCACGAGCACGGCGCCCACCCGCCCAGCGCCGACGGCGGCGAGCAGCGCCGGCGCGGCCACCCACACGAGGGTGGCCCACGCACGCGCCGGGACCGAGCGGACGAGGGTCCCCGCAGCGAACCAGGCGCCCAGCCCCGCTACGACGAAGCACGCCGGCACCAGGAGGTTCACCGCGGTCTGCGTCGCCCCGCCCGCGAGCAGGGAGGCGGGGACCAGCGCCGTCACGTAGGGATCGGCCGGCGCCGGGGCTCCGAGCCCGGTCGTGACCCACCCGGTCGTGGCGGCGCGCCAGACGTCGCCGAGCGTGCCCGTCGCGGGGAGCAGCGACCCGCCGACGAGGCGCCCGCCGGCGAGCAGCGCCCCCGCGAGCGGGCCGAACACGAGGGCCGTGAACGCCCCCAGGGCCACGACCGTCGCGACGAGCCCTGTCCGCCGCCGTAGGGCGAGGGCGCGCAGCTCGCGCCGCTCGATGTCCGTCGGGGCCCATGCGGTCCGCCGTTGCTCCGCGCGGGCCAGACGGCGGTCGCGACGCTCCGCGAGGACCTCGCGCCACGTGCCGCGGAGCGGACGCAGCGCACGACGCGGGAGCCTGCGGGTGCGTCGCGCGGCGCGCCGCGCGCGCCACACGGGCCCGACCCGGACGAGCGCCCACAACGGAGCGAGCAGCTCGTCCCGGGCGTGGCCGGGCTGCTTGACGAGCAGCCGGTAGGCGGCGTGGAAGGGCGCGCCGAGGACCATCGCGAGCGCGACGAACGGCAACCACGGCGCAGCGACTCCGACGAGCCGCGCATGAAGCTGCGACCGGCGCCGTGCGGCGGACGAGGAGTCCGGATCGGGCGCGGGGAGCGCGCTCGTCCCGCGTCGTCGGTCGCGCAGGCCGAGGAGGGACGCCTGCGCGTGCCGCACCACCGCGGACGGCACGACGATCACGCGGTGCCCGGCGAGCCGCGCCCGGCGGCACAGGTCGAGACCGTCGCCGAACGGCCCGTACTCGGGGTCGGTCCCGCCGAGCTCCTGCCACACCGTGCGGCGCACGAGCGCGCCCGCGAGCCCGACGGCGAGCACGTCGTCGCGCGCGTCGTGCTGGCCCTGGTCGATCTCGTCGTCGTCGATCCCCGTCATCCGCCGCCCCAGGGGCGTCGTCGTGACGCCGACCTCGACGAGGCGGCTCGCCGTGCCCGGCTCGAACGGCGCGGCGGGATCGGTTCCTCTGCCCACCGTCCAGCGCTCCTGCTTGGGTCCCGCCACCGCGACCGCGGTCGAGTGCTCGACCGCGCGCAGGAGCTCGGCGAGCGCATCGGGCGCGGGGGCCGAGTCGTCGTGGAGCAACCAGAGCCACGTGCCCGGCTCGACGTGCGCGAGCGCGGTGTCGACAGCGTCCCCGAACGAGCGGGCCCGCGGGGCCGCGACGAACCGCGCGTCCCCCAGCTGGAGGCCCTCGTGCTCACGCGTCGCGTCGCCGGTCGCGGCGTCGACGACGACGACCGCGTGCGGGCTCGTCGTCTGTGCGCGCAGCGCGGCCAAGGTGTGCGCGAGGAACGGCGTGCTCCCGCGTGTCACGACCACGGCCGTGACGGTCGTGACGACGGGCAGCGCCCCGGTGATGGCGGCGACGATCTCGGGCGCCGCGACGACGCCCGGCACCGCAGCGGCACGCGCGGCCGCCCCCGGCGTGAGGTCGCCGGGGCGGGCGCTGCGTGCGGACGTGGTGAGGTCGGAGGAAGTCATGTCCCGTCGATCATGCGACGGACACGGCTCCGGGCGCGGCATTTGCGCGCCCCGGTGTGGCGGGGTGTCGTGACCCCGTCACGGTGCGGCCCGACGACGGGCCCGAGGTGGGCTCGTCGTCAGACGACGCGGCGCTTGAGCTTGCGGCGCTCGCGCTCCGAGAGACCGCCCCAGATGCCGAACCGCTCGTCGTTCTCGAGCGCGTACTCCAGGCACTCCGCGCGGACCTCGCAGCCCGTGCAGACCTTCTTGGCCTCACGCGTGGACCCGCCCTTCTCCGGGAAGAAGGCCTCCGGGTCCGTCTGGGCGCAGAGCGCGCGCTCCTGCCACCCCATGAGCGAGTCGTCGACCGGCTCGCCGAAGAGCGGCAGCACCGGTGCCACGCGCTCCACCTCTCGTTCAGCGTCGGAGGGGAAAGCCCCTCCCGTCCCGTCCAGCATGTTCCACATCGTGCGCCCCTTCATGCCGTTCGCCGGGCCTCGTGGCGAGAACCCCGCCGGAAACTGCATTGAGGAAATTACACGCGTGTCGTCCGCGGGCGTCAAGCCGAAATGTGATAGCGACGAGGAGGCGAGGGGTGAAATTCCGACATGTCGGGACGCGATATCAGCACTCTAGGGTGGAGTCCATGGTGACCGCTCCCCATCCCCTCGGACCTCGCAGCGACCGCCCCGCGCACGTCGCTGACCTGCTGCATCTCCTCACCCGGGACCCGGGCCGGCCGCGTCTGACGTGGTACGGCGACGACGGTGAGCGCGTCGAGCTCTCCGGCGCCGTGCTCGAGAACTGGGTCAACAAGACGACCAACCTTCTCGTCGAAGAATTCGACGCGGGCCCCGGTACACGAGTCGTCCTCGACCTTCCCGTGCATTGGCGCACGGTCGTCTGGGCGTTGGCTGTATGGCGCGTCGGAGCGACGGTCGTGCTCGTGGCCGCCGAGGACGACGCTACGACGGGTCGCGGCACCGCGCGACCGGACGTCGTCGTGACGACGCGCCCCGACCGCTGGGCCGGCACCCGTGCCGAGCTCGTGGCCATCTCCCTGCCCGCGCTGGCACGGCGCTACGACGGCGACCTCCCGGCGGGCGCCGTCGACGCCGCGTCCGCCGTCATGACGTACGGGGATCAAGTCGGCTGGTCTCCGGAGCCGGGCCGCGGGACGGCCGCGCTCGAGACCGCCGCGGGGATCGTCGCCTTGCACGCCGACCTCGTCCTGGGGTCCGTGCCCCCGGAGGGTGCGACCCCGGGCGCCCGCGTCCTGGCACGGGGCGGGACCACCCTCGAGGAGGCGCTCCGCGCGGTGCTCGGCGTCCTGGCCGACGACGGGTCGGTCGTCCAGCTCTCCTGCGGCCGGGCACACGCGCTCGCCGCGGACGCGGAGGCGCTCTCCCGGCTCGTCGCCGCCGAGCGCGTCACGGTCTGGTGACGCCAGCGGCGCGCACCTCCGGGGTGCGCGCCACCACCGGACTATCGCTCAGAGCGCGTCACGGCGCGTCAGCCCTGGCGCATCTTCTCGACGACGGAGTGCGACTCGCCGTCCGCGATGACGACACCCTTCTCGAGCAGGACACCGCGGTCGCACAGGTCGGCCACCATGTCGAGGTCGTGGCTGACGATCACGAGCGTCCGCCCCTCGTCACGCAGCTGGCGCACGCGGTCGAGGCACTTACGCTGGAAAGGTTCGTCCCCGACGGCCAGGATCTCGTCGATGAGGAAGACTTCCGGGTCGGAGTGCACCGCGACCGCGAACGCCAGGCGCAGGAACATCCCGGACGAGTAGAACTTCACCTCGGTGTCGATGAACTTCTCGATCTCGCTGAAGGCCACGATGTCGTCGAAGCGCTGCTGGACCTGCTTCTCGGACATGCCGAGGATCGCACCGTTGAGCAGCACGTTCTCGCGACCCGTGAGGTCCGGGTGAAAGCCCGCGCCGACCTCGATGAGCCCCGCGACCCGGCCACGGGTGCCGATCGTCCCGGAGTCCGGCTGCAGGACGCCGGAGATGAGCTTGAGAAGCGTCGACTTTCCTGAGCCGTTGAACCCGAGCAGGGCGACCGTCTCGCCCTCCTGGACGGTCAGTGACACGTCGTCGAGCGCCAGGAACGTGTCGGACAGGTCCTTTCCGCGCACCAGCGCGACGGCGAGCTCCTTGAGGGAGCGGTTGTGTCGCAGCGTGAACCGCTTCTGGACGTGAGAGATCTCGATGGACGTCGTCATCACAGCTCCTGCGCGAAGCGCCCCTCGAGGCGCCGGAAGGCGGACTGGCCGAGGAACACGACCGCGACGGAGATTCCGAGGCCCACGAATCCCCACATCCACAGGTTCGGCGGCATCTCGGCGGTCCGGGACGTGGCAGGGAACCAGAAGCAGTAGTGGAAGAGCTCGACCGCAGCCGTGATGGGGTTGAGCTGGTAGACGGTGAAGAGCCACCCTGGAAGGGTGTCCCGGACCATCTCCCAGCTGTAGAGGATGGGAGACGCCCAGGTCGCGACCATGACGATGAGGTCGACGAAGTTCTCGGCGTCGCGGTAGAAGACGTTGATCGCCCCCGCGAGGAGCCCGAGCCCGAGGGCGAGCGTCGCGATGATCACGAGCCCCAGCACGCCGGCGGCCAACTCGGCGGCGCTGGGCCTCCAGCCGGCGATCACGGTCCCGACGAGGAGGACCACTAGCTGGGGGAAGAAGTGGACCGCCGAAACATAGATCGACGCCACGGGGAAGAGCTCGCGCGGCAGGTAGATCTTTCGGACCAACGGCGCGTTCCACACGATCGAGCGGGTCGCGTTGCCGAAGCCCTCGCCGAAGAAGTTGATGACGACGATGCCCGAGAAGAGGTAGACCGCGTAGTCCTCGATCTGGTCACCGAGCCGGAGAAAAAGCCCCATCGCCACAAAGAAGACGGCGAACTGCGTCGCCGGCTTGACGTACGACCAGGCCATCCCGAGCACGGATCCGCGGTAGCGGACCCGGAGCTCCTTCCGGACGATGAGCCGGAGGAGGAACCGGCGGTCCAGGACGTCGAGAAGCCCGCGACCTTGTCCTGGGGCGACGAGCGGTGCCCCCGTGGTCACGACGCCGGCGGGTTGTCGGCGAAGGTCTTCTCCCAGGCCTCGAAGGACGTGATGTGCGGGAGTGCGTCACGGTACGTCGTCCGCAGGTCGCCCCACCGCGCGAACAGCTCCGCATGCAACTTCACGGCCTCGGCGAGCATCCGCCGGACGACCCGAGGGTCCCTCTTGTGCCAGGAGACGCCCGTGCCCTCGGCGTTCGAGACGATCGCGGAGTCGTACTGCGACAGACGCCACCACCGCGCGTCCTGGTGCGGGACGACCGCCTCGGGGCGCCCCTGCTTGGCCTCGGGGACCGGCTTCGCCACCTGCCGCACCACGGTCTTCGCCGCCCACGGCCCCAACATCAGCCGGCTCGGCATCTGCACCCCACGCCCCTTGTTGCGCGGCTTGGCCGCTCCCGGGGCCGGGAACGCGTCCAGATCGGGCTTGAACTGCGCGTCCGTGAACTCGCTCGTGAGCTGACGGATCTCGGGCAGCTTCGTGCCGATCATGTCGTGCAGGCCGCCCGGACCAGCGAGCACGTCCCGCATCGCGAGGATTCGCCCTCGCTCGGTGTAGTACTGCATCGAGATGAGGTGCTTGACGTCCATGTACGTCGACTCACGGAGCACACGGCCACCTCGCTCGTACAAGGAGTAGAGCAGCGCGGTGATCAGTCGGTTGCGCTCGTGGAAGTACGACTGCCAGCCGACCAGGTCGTCCTTGTCACCCCAGGAGACGTGCCACACCGCCGCACCTGGAAGCGAGACCGTCGGGAACCCGTGCGCACGCGCCCGCAAGCCGTACTCGGCGTCGTCCCACTTGATGAACACCGGGAGCGAGAGGCCGATGGTCCGGATCACCTCGGTCGGGATCAGGCACATCCACCAGCCGTTGTAGTCGACGTCGACTCGCCGATGGAGCCAGGAGGTCGCCCGGAGTCCGCTCTCGCGGAAGTCGTGCCCGTTCTCCATGTCCGGGTGGGGCAGGCCGGGCTGGATGCGCCACGGCTCCACGATCTCCCCGAACGTGTGCAGGACGGACCGGTTGTACATGTCGAACATGTGACCGCCGACGAGTGTCGGAACACGCGTGAAGTCCGCGAACGTCACGAGGCGCACGACGCTCTCCGGCTCGAGGACGATGTCGTCATCGAGGAGGATGACGTAGTCGCTCCGCCCCTGGGTGACCGTCTCGTACATCGCCCGGGAGAAACCGCCAGAACCCCCGATGTTCGCCTGCTTGATGATGCGCAGCTGGTCGCCCATCTCCGCCGCCACCTCGGCAAACCCGTCCTCGTCCTCGACCCGCTGCGTCCCCTGGTCGACGATGATCAGCTCGTCGAGGATCTCGCGGACGCCCTCGTTCGACGCGACGCTGCGGATCGTCTCCAGGCAGTAGTCGGGGCGGTTGAAGGTCGTGATCCCGAGCGACGTCCGCCCGCGCCGCGCCGCAGTCTCCTCGACGGACCACTCCGCACGCTCGAGGATGATCGGGTCGGTCCCGCCGATGAGGTCGAACCAGTACCATCCGCCGTCCCCGAACCGGTCGAGCGGGAGGTCGACCGTGATGGTCCGGTGCCCCTCGACGTGGAAGGACTCCACACGGTGCTGTGCGCCCTTGGCGTTCGAACGGTAGACGGTCAGGTTCCCCGAGCCCCGCAGCTCCGCAGTCAGCCGGACCGTGCGCACGACGGTCCACCGGCGCCAGTAACCCGCCGGGAAGGCGTTGAAGTAGCTGCCGAACGACACCCGGCGACCGGCACGGACGCTCATCGAGGACCTGCTCCGAATATCCTGCGAGCGGATCGACTCGGCGGTCGCCCGAGGCTGGCCCTGCGCGGTACCGGCGCGGAGCGAGGCGAGGTCCGTCTTCGTCGGAGAGGGCCGTGCGTCGCCCGCCTCAACGTAGAGCGCCAGGCTGTCGGAGTCCGACTCCAGCGGGAAGATCACCCGTTGGACAGTGCGCATCTCCACCACCTCGTCGACCTTCTCCCTCTCCTCGGTCGCGGTCACGCGTCGACTCCTCCGCTCACGATGCTGGTCCCGCCGCCGAAGTACGGCGCGAGCTTGTTGTCGACCATCGAGAGCGCCGCTCCGATAGCCATGTGCATGTCGAGATACTTGTACGTGCCCAGCCGACCGCCGAAGAGGACGTCCTTCTCCGCTGCCGCGAGGTCGCGGTACTTGAGCAGCCGCTCGCGGTCCGCCGACGTGTTGACGGGGTAGTACGGCTCGTCGGCACGCTCGGCGAACCTCGAGAACTCCCTCATGATGACGGTCTTGTCCGTCGGGTAGTCCCGCTCAGGGTGGAAGTGCCGGAACTCGTGGATGCGGGTGTACGGCACGTCCGCATCGGCGTAGTTCATCACAGAGGTGCCCTGGAAGTCGCCGACCGGGAGCACCTCCTCCTCGAAGTCGAGGGTGCGCCACGACAGGTCGCCCTCGGCGTAGTCGAAGTACCGGTCCACCGGCCCCGTGTAGACGACCGGGACGTTCCCGACGACGTTGCCCTTGCTCACCGGCTGCGACTCGTCGAAGAAGTCGACCCCGAGGCGGACCTCGATGTTCGGGTGGTCCGCCATGCGCTCGAGCCACGCGGTGTACCCGTCGACCGGCAGGCCCTCGTGCGTGTCGTTGAAGTAGCGGTTGTCATACGTGTAGCGGACCGGCAGGCGCGAGATGATCGAGGCGGGCAGCTCGCGCGGGTCGGTCTGCCACTGCTTCGCGGTGTAGTCGCGGATGAAGGCCTCGTACAAGGGACGTCCGATGAGGGACACGCCCTGCTCGTCAAGGTTCTCCGGCTTCTTGCCGCCCAGCTCGGCGGAGAGCTCCTTGACCAGCGCGCGCGCAGCGTCCGGGCCGTGGGCGGACCGGAAGAACTGGTTGATGGTGCCGAGGTTGATCGGCATCGGGAAGACCTCGCCACGGTGCGTCGTGTACACGCGGTGGACGTAGCTCGTGAACGCGGTGAAGCGGTTGACGTACTCCCACACCCGCTCGTTCGACGTGTGGAAGAGGTGCGCGCCATAGCGGTGCACCTCGATACCCGTCGTCTTCTCGGCCTCGCTGAAGGCGTTGCCCCCGATGTGCGGCCGGCGGTCGATCACGAGCACCTTCCGGCCGTGCTCCGCGGCGATGCGCTCTGCGACGGTCAGGCCGAAGAAACCCGAACCGACAACGACAAGGTCGGCGTCCACTCAATCTCCTTAGTAAGCACGCTGGCCGGGACAGCCTACGTGACCGGCAGGTCCGGGACCGTCGTCGCGGGCTCCGGCGACGGGGTCAACACCGAACGTTCACGGGCGGGGACGGCTACTCACATGAGGTGATCGCGTACACGCGCGCCGAGCCGCCCTCGTCCACGAGCTCGAGGCCGAGCGGTAGCTCGTCGGGCTCGTCGAGCAAGGCCTCGTAGAGCACCTGGTTCTCGTTCTCCGGCCAGTAGGGACGAGAGTCGACGTAGAGGTGGGTCACCCCGACGCGTTCCATCGCCGCGCAGACCTCGTCCGCGTCCCACCGCCGATCGAGATCGGTCGCGATCAGCCTCTCGTCCGGCCCCCACGTGCCCGTGATGTGGGGGAACACCACCTCGCGACCAGTCATCCCGTACACGAACGGGGCGCCGGTGAAAGGCGAACCGAGCACGACCGCGTCCTCGGGCAGTTCGTCGCCAAGTCGTTCGATCATCGCGAGCTCGTCCTCGGTCACCAGCCCCCAACGGCCCTCGGGGTCAGCGTAATAGAGGTCGTACATCCACTGCCGACCGTCGGCGCGCAGCCAGCCGCTGCCGACGACCGCGACGACGAGCACTCCCGCCGTGACGACGTCGGCCATGACCGCCGCGCGCCGGGCCCCTCCCCCTCCGCGCGCGCCCACGGCCCGGCGGGCAGTCTCGCCGACGCCGACGACACCGAGCGCGGCCAGGGGTGCCATCGCGACCACACCGAGAGCGCCGATGCGCAGCGGGTCCGAGTACCACGGCCCCACGATCCACTGGAGCGCCGGCATCGGGGCGACGGTCAGGGTGTACATGCCGGTCACCAGAGCCAGGCTCACGAGCAGCCATCGACCACGACGGAGCAGCAGGGCCGTCAGCACCCCGGCTGCGACGAGCACGAGGAGCCACCACGCCCTGTCCGAGTTGCCGTAGATCATGCCCGCCTGCTGGGCGTCCGTGAGAACGCTGACCACGGCGCTGCCGCGGCCCTGGAGATGCTCCCGTTCGTACGCGGACACGGAACGGACGAGCGGGGAGAACGCGAGCACCGATCCGACCACGAGGACCGCGACCGGGATCGCGACCACCACGGATCGCACCGCGACCGACGCCGTCCGGTAGTCGCGGGCGGCACGCCACCATGCGGCGCCCCACAGCGGGGCGCTCAGGACGACGTAGGCCAGGACACCGTTGGGGTGACAGACACCGATACCCCCGAGCACCGCGACGAGCGCGAGCAGGACGACGGGTCGGCTCCCGGCATCTGCTCCCGGCAGCGCGGCACGCCGCATCCCGGTCAGCCGGACGGTCAGAGCGAGCGCGACGGGGAGCATGGCGAACGCGAGCGCGTTGGGCCAGAGCGTCCCGACGGACTGCATGCGGGCGGGGAAGGCGACGAACGCGCCGCCGACGCACATCGCGACGACGGGCGCCAGGCGGCTCGCCGGCACGATCGCGCCAGCGAGGCACGCGAGGCCGAGAGGCCACACGACCGCGGCCACGACGATGGCGGTGACGTTGATCGCCGCGGGGATCGAGTCACCGACGACCAGCGCAACGACGTCGTGCCAGCCCGCCGGGTAGAAGCGCTCGATCTGCGGGTTGGTCGAGACCGCGCCGAGGTGGAGCGTCGACCCGTCTCCGTTCTCGAGGATCCAGCGCACCGCGTTGACATGGAACGGCGTGTCCCACGTCTGAGCCGGCATGCCTGGGTCGACCATCCCTCGCTTGATGGGCAGGGCCGCGAGCGGGACGGAGACCGCGAGGCCGACGAGCGTCCAGATGCCGGAGGGCGGGGTAGCGGAGTCGGATGGCCACCGGGAGCCGAAAAGACGACGGAGCCCGAGGACGCATAGGACGACGACCACGGTGACGGCGACGGCGCCGAGACGTCCCCACGGGACCCCGACGAGCTCGAGCGCGATCGCCCCGCCACCGAGCGTTGCCACACTCACGGCGGGGGCAGCAGCCAGGAGCCAGGCGCGGCGCAGGCCCAGCGCGGCACCGACGGCGAGGCCTGGTCCGAAGAGGAAGGCGAGCGCCCACCCGAGCTCGTCCAGGACGGACCACCAGCTCACCGACGCCTCGTTTCCTCACTCATCACGGGTCTTCGCCTGGTGGTTCGCGTGCCGGGCAGGCCCCAGGGGCGCTCGGCGGGTCGCGAGCCGGACCCAGGACCGATAGAGGGCGCGCCGGACCGGTTCGCCCAGGACACGATAGCCGCCGCGAAGGACCACGTTGCGGACGTGCTGCGCACGCGTGGTGAATCCGATGCGGTGCATGCGGCTCTGCAGCTCGATCTCCGAGCGGAGCAGCCTTCGACCTCCACGGCGACGATACGCGCCGGCATCGACCCGGTAGAGCACGAGCGGTTCCGGGACGTTCGCCACGCGGGCGCCGCGGGCGATCATACGAGCGAACAGCCAGTAGTCCTCGAGAAGATCGAGGTGCTGATATCCACCGGCCTCCCGGACCGCGGTCCGACGGAAGACCACGGTCGGGTGGTTGAAGGGAGACGCGAAGCGCGCCCGCCGCTCGATGTCGGCCTGCGTCGTCGGTGGCACACGGACGAGCCCTTCTCCGGCACGCCGGTCGTCGAGCTCCTCGATCGCACTACCGACGAGGTCGAAACCCTGCTCGAGAAGCGGAAGCTGCCGGGCGAAGCGCCCCGGGCGAGAGACGTCGTCCGCGTCCTGCCTGGCGACGATCTCGTGTCGACAGCGGGCCAGCCCTTCCTCCAGGGCGCGGGCGAGCCCGACGTTCGTCTCGAGGCGCACGTGCTGGACCGGGACGACGGACCCCTCCAGCAGTCCGCGCACCGTCGCGTCGAGCTCGTGACCGGTCGGACCGTCCTCGACCAGCACGACCTCGTCCGGCGTGCGTGTCTGATCGGCCGTCACTGAGAGAAAGGACCTTCGCAGGTGCGCGGGGTCGTCGTTGCGGTAGTACGGGAGCAGGACGGAGAACGGCGTCCCTGTCACCGCGCGGACCGTTCCAGTCGCTCCACCGAGCCGCTGACGGGGCCGAGTCCGGCTAGCGACGTCACGTTCGACCGGGGGCTCCGGAACAAGCCGTCGCGCAGGCCTCGTGCACCGGCCCTGAGCAGCGCCCGCCGATCCTCGGATCGCCCGGCGGTCCGGACCCATCGACGCGCGCTCGCGCCCGCATACAGGACGCGCTCGGACGCGGAGAGCGACGACGACCGCGTGAGCATCCAGATCTTGTTGCGCACCTCGTAATAGAAGCGTGGCCCCGGGTCGGCGTCGGACGCGCCGAAGGACTTCGTCCGGTGCTCGACGACGCTGCGCGGGACGTGCAGCCCGGTCCCAGTCCGCAGCAGCCTGGCCGAGTACTCGAAGTCGTCGTTCCAGATGAAATAGTCCGCGATCGGCAGCCCGTGGTACCGGACCGCTCGGGCGTCGACGAGCATGGACACGAACGACGACGACCGCACCGGCATCGCCGCGACGGACGCCGCCGAGCGCATCGCGTGACCCGACGCGCCGGGGCGTCGGCGCGGCGTGTTCATCGGATGCTCGCGCCCGTCCGTCCAGACGACCCGGCTCCCGAGGATCGCGACCGGTCCGTCGTAGTCGTCCCGCGCCGCGAGGAGCTCGTGCAGCGCCTCGGGTCGCGGGATCGTGTCGTCGTCCATGAGCCAGACGAGGTCCGCGCCCATCGCGTCGACGGCGTGCGCGATGCCGACGGCGAAGCCCCCCGCGCCGCCCGTGTTGCGCGCGAGCTCGAGCACGGTCGGCTGCACCCGGTGCGTCGACGCCACGACCGCCGAGTCGTCGGGCGACGCGTTGTCGACGACGAGCACCGCGTCGACCTGACGGGTCTGCTCGGCGAGCGCGTCGAGCGCCTCGACGAGCAGGTCTCGGCGCGCGTACGCGACGACGACGGCGACGACCCGCGCCGCGGAACCGTCCGGTGCGGTCACGCCGTCCCGCCACCGAGCACGATGCGCGGCGTACCCGACCACCGGGCGGCGTCGGTGACGCGGCGGCCGTCGACGACGAGGCGGACGCCCGGGATCCGCTCCGGAGCGAGTTCCGCGTACTCGGCGTGGTCCGTCTGGACCACCGCAAGGTCGGCGGCCTCGCCGTACGCGTACGGCTCGAGGCCCAGCGAACGCAGCTCCTCGTCGGAGTACAGCGGGTCGTGGACGACGACGGTCGCACCGCGCTTCTCGAGTGCCTGGACGGTCGCGAAGACGCCCGAGAACGCCGTCTCCTTGACCCCACCGCGGTACGCGGCGCCGAGGACCACGGCGCGCAGCCCGGAGAGGTCGCCGAGGACCTCGGCCGCGCGCTCGACCACACGCTCGGGCATCGCCGCGTTCACGGATCGGGCCTCGCGGACGATGGAGGCCTTCGGGTCCACCGAGAGGTAGAGCCGCGGGTAGACGGGGATGCAGTGACCCCCCACCGCGATCCCCGGGCGGTGGATGTGGCTGTAGGGCTGCGAGTTGCACGCCTCGATGACGGAGTAGACGTCGATCGCGTGCTCGTCGGCGAACAGGGCGAACTGGTTGGCGAGGCCGATGTTGACGTCCCGGTAGGTGGTCTCCGCGAGCTTGGCGAGCTCCGCCGCCTCGGCCGAGCCCAGGTCCCACACGCCGTTCGGGCGGGCGAGGTCGGCCCGCTCGTCGAACGTGAGCACCGCCTCGTAGAACTCGCGGGCCCGCTGGGCGCCGGCCTCGGAGAGACCGCCGACGAGCTTCGGGTAACGGCGCAGGTCGGCGAACACCCGTCCCGTCAGCACGCGTTCCGGGGAGAAGACGAGGTGGAAGTCCTCACCCTCGCGGAGGCCGGAGACCTCCTCGAGGAGCGGCTTCCACCGCTTGCGCGTGGTCCCGACCGGAAGAGTCGTCTCGTAGGACACGAGGGTCCCCGGGGTCAGGTGCTCGGCGAGCGACCGCGTCGCGGCGTCCATCCACCCGAAGTCCGGTTGCGCCGTCTCCTCGTCGACGAACAACGGGACCACCAGCACGACGGCGTCGGCGCCGGGGACCGCGTCGCCGTAGTCGGTCGTCGCCCGCAGCCGCCCCGCCGGCACGAGCTCGGTGAGCTTGTCCTGAAGATGCGCCTCGCCGGGGAACGGCTCCACCCCGGAGTTGACCTTGTCGACGACGGCAGGGTTGACGTCGACGCCCACGACGTCGTGCCCTTGGTCGGCGAACTGGACAGCAAGGGGAAGCCCGATCTTGCCCAGGGCGATGACGGCGATGCGCATGGTGGTCCTCAGAGGTGCGTCGGCAGGATGGTGGTCCGAGAGAACAATAGGCGTGCTCAACGCGTCGTCAGAAACGACGCAGCCATGAAGCGCACTGGGGCCTCGCGCGCGAGGAGACGCGACAGGTCGCGCGTGAGGACGGTCGCCGGGCGTCCGTGGTGCCGCCTCCTGACCGACGCCGCGATCAGCGCATCGGCCGTCCCGGTGCGCGAGCGCGTGAGGTCGAGGAGCTTTCGGTCGGCGAGCGAGAGAACCCGATCGTAGTGCGGCGCGGCGGCGTCGAGCGCGTGGACGACCGCGCTCAGGTCACGACGTTCCTCGCTCGTCCACAGCTCGCGCTTCTGCCGATGGAAAACCGCTCCGAAGACGTGGATGCGCACGACCTTGACGGCGATCGCCCGACGGGCGGCCGGTGGAAGGGCGGTGAACCACGGCAGGGCGACGAGGTCGAGGACGAAGGCCAGCTCCTCGGCGATCGGACGCGGGGTGTACGTCACACGCTCGACAGCGTCGTCACCGATGACGTAGGCCGGGCCCCGCCGGTCGAACGCGACCTTCGCGCCGGCCCACAGCGCGGTCGCGAAGGCGACGTCCTCGCCCACGCGCAGACCTTCGCGCATGCGGAGCCCGAGCCGGTCGACCGTCTCACGTCGCACAAGCCCGAGCGGAGCGCTCCGGTAGGAGAGACGGTCCTCGACGAGGTCGAGGTCCCGGACACGACCGGGTCGCGCCGCCGGCGTCGGGACCCGCGCTCCGTTCGCGTGCGCGAGGCGCGGGATCACCACCTCCGCGCCCGTACCCCGCGCGACCTCCAGCCAGGACGCAAGCGCGCCGCGCTCGAGCCAGTCGTCGGATCCCATGATGCTCACGAAGGGCGCCTCGGCGCGGTCGAGCCCGAGATTGAACGGCCCGGCAGGACTTGGCACGCCGTCGCGCAACTCGAGCGTCCGTACCCGGTCGTCGCCGCCCGCCGCATGCACAGCCCCGAGCGCCTCGACGATCACGGCGGGATCGGTGTTGTGGCACACGACCGTGACCCGTGCGTGCACGCCGTCCTGCGCGAGCACCGAGGCGACCGCGCGGGCCACCGGACGACGAGGGTCGTGGACGGCCACCACGACGTCGACCTCCCGAGGTGTCACCTGCCCGCCTCTCGCCGGGCGCCCGCAGCGTCCCGGTAGGCGTCGGCGTAACCCTGCTGCACCGACTCGGGGCTGAACCGGTCCCCGATGGTGGCAGCGATCTCTGCGGCGTCGAGCGACCGGGTCCGAGCATCCGTCGCGACGATGGCGTCCGCGTACGCTCCGGCGTCCTGGACGTCCACGAGGCTGCCCACCTCGGAACGGATGTACTCGCCCTGGCCGCCGGTCGCCCCGACGACGACGGGACGTCCGTGCACCAGAGCCTCCGCGGCGGAGACGCAGAAGTTGTCGGCACGCGTGGGCAGGAAGAACATGTCGGCACCCGCGAGGACGTCAGAGACGCCCGTCGCGTCTTGCACGCCGGGCAGGTGGACCCGGTTGGCGACCCCCAGCTCGTTCGCCCGCCCGAGGACACGGTCCCTCAACGGTCCGGAACCGACCCACGTGAGCTCCGCCACGACGTCCCGCTCCCGGAGCGCCGCCACCGTCTCGACCGCCAGGACCGGGTCCTTCCTGTCGATGAGACCGCCGACGGCAGCCAGGCGCAGCACCTCGCCCCGTTCGGGACGTGGCGCGAGGGACGTCGGGCTCGGCACGATGCACGGGACGATGGCGGTCCTGCCCGACCGGACGTCGCGGATCGGGCGCGCAAGGTACTCGCACACCGCGGTGACGACGTCGGGTCGCGCGAGCAGGGGTCGCAGCACCGGCAGGGCGACCTGCCAGACCGCCGGCAACGTGCCCGGGTTCGTCAGGCCCGACCAGTGCTCGGTGTGGACCCAGGGCGCATCGGGGCGACCGAGCGCGAAGGGAAGGAGCGCGGAGAAGGCCATCGTGTGGACGAGGTCCGCCTCACGAAGGAGGGGACGCAGCTCACGCGCCGCGCGCGCTACATGGTCGGGCCTCTGGGTCGACATGACCACCCGGTGAACGCGAACACCACCCCGCTCGACCACGGACTCCCCGTCGTGGAGAGACGGCGGCACGAGGTGGACGACCTCGACCTCGTGGTCCCGCGAGAGCACCTCGACGTCCTTCTCGACGAACGGACCGAGCGACGGGCTCAACCCGGTCGGGTACCACGTGGTCACGGCGACGATCTTCATCACGGAGGACGCTACCAGGGCGACCGGATAGCATCGTCGCCCGTGAAGCTCCTCAGTGTCGTCGGCGCCCGTCCCCAGTTCGTCAAGCTCGCCCCGATCGCCCGCGCCGCGTCCGCGGCAGGCGTCGAGCACGTCATCGTGCACACCGGCCAGCACTACGATCCGATGCTGTCCGACGTGTTCTTCCAGGATCTCGAGATCCCCGACCCGGACGTCCACCTCGGAGTGGGGTCCGGAAGCCACGGCGTCCAGACGGGCGCCATCCTGGGGGCGCTCGACGGGGTGCTCGAGGAGCACCGTCCGGACTGGGTCCTCGCCTACGGCGACACCAACTCGACCCTCGCGGCCGCCGTCGCCGCGGTGAAGCTGCACTTCCGCCTCGCCCACCTCGAGGCGGGCCTGAGGTCGTTCAACCGGCGCATGCCCGAGGAGCACAACCGGGTCCTCACCGACCACGCCGCGGACCTGTGCCTCGCGCCCACCGACGTCGCCATGGGCCACCTCGCGGCCGAGGGTCTCGCCGAGCGGTCGGTCCTCGTGGGCGACGTGATGACGGACGTCCTGTTCCAGGTGCGCGACACGGTCGCAGAGCAACCTGTCGGCCTCCTGACGGAGCTCTCCCTCGAGCGCGGCGGGTACTACGTGGCGACGCTCCACCGCGCCGAGAACACCGACGACCCGCAGCGGCTCGGCACGATCGCCGCAGCCCTCTCGACGCTGGACCGCCCTGTGGTCCTCCTGGCGCACCCTCGCGTGGTCGCCAAGGCCGCTGTCCACGGCGTCGCCCTCGAACAGGGTTCGCTGCGGGTGCACGCTCCGCTCGCCTATCCCGACCTCGTCGCCGCCGTGCTCGCGAGCGCCGGGGTGGTGACGGACTCGGGTGGTCTCCAGAAGGAGGCGTTCCTCCTTCGGGTCCCGTGCACGACCGTCCGCACCGAGACCGAGTGGGTCGAGACGGTGGACCTGGGCTGGAACGTCCTTGCCGACACCGCGGACGAGATCTCCGCGGCCGTCCGCCGGCCCGCTCCCCGACCTACCGACACCGCTCCCTACGGCGACGGCAACGCCGCGCACCGCGTAATCAAGACGCTCGAGGCGCGCGCGTGAAGCGATCGGCGGCCGGCCCGCGATCCCAGCGCTTGAGGTGCAACTGCGGAGGCCCCACGCGGCAGGCTTACGCCCCGCGGACAGCGGGCCAACGGCGGTCCTTTACCGCACGTCGTCAGCCGTCTCGGCTGAGGCCGCGATGCGTTGGATTGCAGTGAGCCACGGGGCCGTCGCTGCCTCTGCCGAGAGGTCGCGCGCGGCAGAGGCGGACGACCGCTTCCACTCCATGACCTCGTCCGATGCCAGCCCGTCGAGGACCGTCGTCAGGTCCTGCGCTGTGAAACCCTCGGTGACCGCGCCCAGGCCGCGCTCCCGGACGATCGCGGCCATCTCAGGTGAAGGTCCCACGAGCACGGCGAGTCGCGCCTGGACGTAGTCAAACAGCTTGTTCGGCAGGGCCCACCGGTTGTTCTCGTTGATCGACGGCAGGACGTGGATTCCCACATCGTACTCGTTGAGCCTCTCAACAAGTTGCGCGTAAGGGACGGGATCGAGCACGCGCACCCGCTCCGAGCCGGCTACCCGCCTCTTCAGTTCGGCGAGGTGCTCCGGCTCGTTGGGCATCAGGTAAAGGTCCAACGTTACGTCGGCCGTCGATGCCTCGACCGCCTGGACGACCGACATCAGGCCGCGCGAGACCATCGCGTTCCCGCTGTGGACCAGTCGGATCGGACGACCGACTTCCCCCACCGCGAGGTCGACGAAGGGGGTCGCATTGAGAACTACCCCGGCATCGATCCCGAACTCCTGCGCGTACCTTGCAGCGATCATGGGCCCCACGGTGGTCGTCGAGCTGGCCCGGGTCACGTACGTCCGGCACAACCAACGGTAGTACGGGGCCACGAACCATCTCCAACGAGGCAGTTCGGAGTGCATCCCTGGCGCGTACTCGTGGAGGTCGGCATGCACCCCACCGCGTGGGCGGAGCGCGAGGGCGAGCGGGACCGCCTCGACATCGTTTGCCAGCACGACGTCGAAGCAGCGTCCCGTCAGCCTTGCTCGCGCCTCACGGACAGCCGCGTTCGTCCAGTAGACCCGCTTGTACTGCCGGAGGAGCAGCCACCGCGCGTCCTTCACCCAGGCTTGGCACTCCTCCGGAATCTCGACGTGCTCCGACACACCCTCGGGCCGCGGGCCGTGACCGCAGGTTCTCACGTCGAACTTCTCACTCAGGAGACGGACCTGCTTGAGCACCCTCGCGTCGCTCGCGATGCGCGAGAACGAGATGATCAGCACGGATGGACGGCTCATGCGCCCGACTCCAGCAAGCTGGCAAGTGTACGCTCCCACACGTCGACCTGAGCGTCCGCCGCGAGGGGTCGCGCCGCTCGGTCGCTGGCAGCCTTGAACGACGCGACCGTCTCCGGCGTCAGCCGATCAATCTGTGCTGCGAGATCCTCAGCCGTGAAGCCCTGCGCGACGAGTCCCAGCCCTCTCTGCGTGGTCACCGAAGCCATCTCTGGCGATGGTCCGACGAGCAACCCCAGCCGGGCCTGGACATAATCGAAGAACTTGTTGGGCAATGCCCACGCGTTGTTGAAGTTCACTGGTGGCAGGAGGTGGACTCCCACGTCGAAACCGTTGAGCAGCGGCACGAGTTCCGCGTACGGGACGGCATCGTTCACGCGAACGTGCGGAAGGGCCCCCGCGCGGCTGCGGAGCTCGTCGAGGTAACCCGGATCGTTGGGCACGAGGTACAGGTCCAAGGACACCGGGGCGGAGCTCAGTTCGACAGCGTCCAGCAAGAGCATGAGCTGCCGGTTGCGCAGGCACGCTCCGCTGTGTACGAGTCTGATCCGATCTCCGACCGGTCCCGGCCGGAGATCAGCGAACGGAGCTGCGTTCGTCACGACTTCGCAACGGAGCCCGATCTCGCGCTGGTACTCGTCCGCGAGCCCCTGAGATACCGTGGTGGCCGCGCCGGCACGAGTGCCGTACCGCCGGCACAGCCACGCGTAGTAGGGCCCGATCCGGCTACGCCACACATCGTCGTCTTCGTGGAGCCGGGGCGAGTACTCGTGGAGGTCTGCGAGCACACGCCGCTGCGGGACGAAGGAGAACGCAAGCGGAATGGTGTCGGGGTCGTTTGCGATCGCGAGGTCGAACCGGCGACCGCGCAGCTTCGCCCGCGCCTCAACCGCCTTGGGCGTGAGCCGGTGGGCGAGGGGATATGTACGCAGGGTGATGTAGCGACCGTGGTGGGTGCGCCAGTGCTCGTCCTCGATCCGGACGTGCTCTACCCGCGGGTCAGGCCGTGGACCGTAGCCGCACGTCGTCACGTCATAGATCCCCGCGAACCGCTTGATCTGCTTCAGGACGCGTGCGTCTGACGCGAGGCGGGAAAACGAGATGATGAGCAGAGAGGGACGCGGCGATCCGCTCACGTGGCTTGACCTTTCCGTCGAGGTGTGAGGTGCGCGACGACTTGCGCCGTGCGCCGACCGTTCTCGTCGGCGTCGCTCAGACGCCTCCACGTCTCGCGCGGCGCGAACCGCTCACGTTCAAGGAACGCCCGCTCGATCGACGCCGCGAGTTCGCTGGGTTCGACGTCTGCGGCGACCAGGATGCCAGAAGCGTGCGCCTCGCCAACGATCTCACCAGTACCGCCGACGTCGGTGGCGACCACGGGGACGTCGAACGAGAGCGCCTCCATGATGCTCACCGGGACGCCTTCGCTCGCGCTCGCGTTCACGAACACGTCAACAGAGGTGCTGCGGAAGAAGTCGATCACCTCGTCGTGGCTCATCTGGCCCCGCAATTCGACCTCGAGCCCGGCATCGGCGACCGCACTCGCACGCTCACGGAGATCGTGCTCGAGCGGTCCGCCACCGAGATGCACCCACCGAACCGGGCGCGACCGGCTCAGGGCATGGACAGCGTCCAGGATCAACGTCGTGCGCTTCACCGGCGTGAGGGACGAACACGAGACGACGACGAGCGGCCCACCGGCCACCCGCTGCGGCTGCACGCCGTGGTCCGCTGTCCCCAAACGAGAAAGCTCGATCCACGAGCTGTCAACGTGCTCAGGGTAGTGCTCCAGCAAGTAGTCGCGCCCATGTTCGGAGATGGCTAGGACGACGTCCGCCCGGTTCATCAAGCTCGCCCGCAGAGGCTGACCGGACCTCTGCTCCTCCTCGTAGAGGTCGTACCGGTGGAGCCGGAGCGCGACCGGTCCGGACGATCTCGGCAGCCCCGCGACCGCCAGCCCCGCCCCAGCAGCCCAGTATGCGTAGACCGTCGTACGCCAACCCGGCTCGCGGAGCGCGGCCCGGAGTCGTGCGTCTCGACCGCGCTTGATGCTGGCCAGCGCCGCCATCGTCTCGGTCCGCCACCTTCCCCGAAGGCGCCCGGCACGCCACTCGCGGACGAGCATACCGAGCAGGCGGGACGCCACCGAGGGCACGGCCAGGTGCCCCAGGGCACGTCGGCGACTGCCGCCTTTGACCGAGCCGCCGTACCTGACGCCGGGCGGCATCGCGACAAGTTCCTCGTCCCCGGGTTGCGGGTAGTTGAAGACCACGACGTCGTCGAAAGCGGAGGCGAGGTGCGGCACCTCCGTCTCAAGGAAGGCTGCGTCGCCACGAGCGAAGGGGTACTCGTTCGTGAGGAGGACGAGGCGGGAGCGCGTCACGTCGTGGTCCCCTGCCTCCGCCCCGGCCAGGTCACGTAGCGTACGAGACGGCGCAGGGTCCCTTCGCGATCGAAGATCCGCCACGGTGCCCGAGGCGTCCACCGGGCGACACGGGACGCGCGTCCGCGCTCGGCGCCGACCGCCCGGATGCGGTCAGGTCCGGTCGACTCGTCCAGCAGAACGTCCAGCACCGCGCGATCCGCACGAGAGAACGGGTCGAGCATCCGCGGAGCGAGCTGGACGCCCATCTGCGCGAGCTCCCGAGCGGCAGCGACGTCGTCCGCCGAGAACGCCTCGCCGGACGCTCGAGCAAGCAAGGCACCCAAGACGTGGACCCTGACCGTCTTGACGACGAACGCGTGGCGCTCTCGCGGCCCCAGTCCACGGATCCAGTCCGAGTCGAAGAGACCGCGGTACGCCTCGAGGTCCTGGCGAAAAGGTCGCGCCGTCATCGTGACACGGGTACCGGCGTCGGCCATGATCACGTAGCCCGGGTCGCGCGGGTGAAAGTCGATGCGGACGTCGGCGAACCACAACCTCGCCGAGAATTCCGCATCTTCACCCGTAGCGACGCCCGGCGTGAACCGCAGCCCGAGATCGTCCACGAGCGTCCTCCTGAACAGCGCCAGAGGGGCGGTCCGATAGGCGAGGCGGTCACGCACGGGGTCCAGGCGGCGCTCGCGCCGCCAGCGGCTCAGCGGGTTGGCCAACGGGGGGCCGTCGTCGTATCGCATCGGATAGACCAGGACGTCAGGACGGTCCGTCGCGACACGCCCCACCATGCGAGCTAACGCGCCAACCTCGAAGCGATCGTCCGAGCCGAGGAGACCCACGTACTCCGCGGTCGCCGCCTGGACACCGGCCGTGAACGGCCCCGCCGCGCTGCGGACTCCGTCCGCAAAGTCGATCCATGTCACGAGTGACGCCTCGTAGGCGTCGCGGAGGTCACCGAACGACTCCGCCGGCAGCCCGTGGCGGACGACGATCACCCGAACACCAGACGGCGCTCCGTCGAGAACTGAGTCGATCGCGCGGCGCAGGGGGCGCGCAGAGTCGTGCACCGCGATGACCACGTCTACGGTCGGCCCGCTCATGCCAGGCCCGCCAGAGTTGCCTGCACCGCGAACTCCGGCACGTCCCGGACGAGCTCGTCGAACGAGCCGGTCGCGACGAGTTTTCCGTCGCTCATGAAACAGACCTGATCCGCATGACGGATCGTCGCCAGACGGTGCGCCACAGAGACAAGCGTCACCTCGCCGTGCAGCGCACGCAGCGCTGCCGTCACGTCGGACTCCGTCTTGGTGTCGAGCGCACTCGTGGCCTCGTCCATGACGAGCACCAGCGGATCAGCAAACAGTGCGCGCGCGATCCCCAGGCGCTGCCTCTGACCGCCTGAGAGGGCGAGCCCGCGTTCTCCGACCCGTGACTCTAGCCCGCCGGGCCGCGCCAGCACCGCGTCGAGCAGCTGCGCCCGCCTGAGGGCCTCCCGAACCTTGTCCTTGTCGATCTCCTCGTCCCACGTGAGCGCGACGTTCTGAGCCACGGTGCCGTCGAAGATGGCGACGTCTTGAGGCACGTAGCCCACACGCCTGCGCCATGCACCGAGCACGTCTCCGAGCAGCGCGTCCCCGACGCGGATAGATCCTCTCTGCGGCACGATCAGTCCCAGCATGAGATCGACCAGGGTGCTCTTGCCGGACCCGGAGGCACCGACGAGCGCAACGGATGAGCCGAGCTCGATGCTCAGGTTCACATCCCGCACCGCGGCCTCCGACCGATCAGGGTAATTGAAGGTCACCCCTCGGAAGGCGATTCGCTCCGCGTCGTCGGGAAGGGTGTGTTTCCCGAGTTCCTCGGCACGTGCTGTGTAAGTCTTCGCCATCTCGATATCCGCCAGCACCGCGGAGACGTGGGCGGCGTTCGACGTGGCCGTCGTCACGACACCCTGAAAGCCGGTCAACGACGGCACCATGCGGAACCCCGCGACTGCGAACAGGGCGACCGCGCTGATCGCGCCTTCTGCCCCTGAGACGAGGTAGCTCACAGCGCCGACCAGGAGGAACCCGCCCACGAGCGCTGAGTCGATTACGAATCTGGGTACGGCACCCAGGAACGAGATGTTGGCGCGCGCATGAGTCGAACGCTGACGGTTCTCCCGGATGACAGAGGCGACCTCGCCGAACTTGTCGCGGAGGGTGATCTCCTTCAGCGCCCCGACCATTTCAGTCATTAGGCCCGCAACGCGCATCGAGTAGTCCCGGTTGACACGCCCTGCCTGCAGGGACTTGCGCGCCACCCAGAAGTAGAGAATTGCTCCGATTCCACCGAGATAGCACAGCGTGACGAGCGCGGTAACGGGTTGGGCAAGCAGAAGGACCGCAACGAGCGCCACGAAAGTCACAACGAGCGACGGCAGCATCAGCACGGGGAGGAGAAAACCGGCGATTGTGTTCGCGATACCCACGTCCGACAGCCGCACGAGTTCCGACGTCGTCCGCTTGAGGCGGTCGAGCCAAGGCGCCCGCATATACGACGCGAAGAGCTGGTCCCCAATCTCGAGCTCGAAATGCGCGAACCTGCGCGTGGCGAACCACTGGAGCGCGATGTTGGCAGCCGACTTCAGCAAGATCAGCGCCACGAGAACGACGATGATCCACGGGTACTGCGACGAATCGACCGTCCCAATCAACGGGACCTGCCCTTCGCCTCCTGTCGCCATGACGCTCACCACCGCGGCGAGCAAGCCGAGCGCCACGACGTCGACGAGCGCCAGGAGGCTGGACACGATCGCATGCCACACCAAGAACGCTCGTGCCCCTGGGGGGAGATAGGGAAGAAGCGCTCGGATCCGGTCGACGATGATCTTCATCGGGCTCCTTCCGGCAATGCCCCACGGATGATCTTCGCAGCCTCGCTCGCACGCGCGGTCCACGACGCGTTGGCGTCGACCCATCGAGCGAGCTGGCGGCGCTCCTCCCCGTCGAGAGCCTTCTCGAGCATCGTGACCATTTCGGCCGCGACGCTCTCGTCGTCCCAGTCGGCGGTGCGGCCGAGCCCTTGCTGCGCCACCACAGTTCGTGCGACGCCCGAGCCGGCGTAGAGCACAGGTGCGCCGGACGCCAGGCCGGCGAGGATCTTCGTGGGGAACGCCATGTCGTATCCGGCGCCCGGTCTCATGCTGACCAGGGCGGCCCGCGCTCCACGAAGCCACGCGGACGCCTCAGCCGGAGGAACAGGAGGCAGCATGCGCACGCATCGCCCACCGTCAGGGAGCTTCCGGGCCTCGCGTTCGATCGTCTGCCAGGATGCTCCCTGACCGAGATACACCAGGACCGCGTCGGGCACCTTCTCGCGCACGAGCGCCATCGCTCTGACGAACACCTCGGCCCCTTGCCACTGCGACATGGTCCCGGCGTAGACGACGTACGGTGCCGTTGGAGCGTTGGGGTGCGCGGAGCCGGCGGGCGTGAATACCGCCGTGTCGATCCCGTTGCGGACGAGTCGGACGCCACGAGCTCCCAGTTCTTTCGCGCGCTCCGCTACCCCGTCGGTCACAGCGATCACGGACGCCGCGCCCCGCATCACCCACGACTCGAGCGCGCGGAGTGCGCGAACCACGAACCGGGGCGCGAGCGCGGCCGACGCGTCGGACCAGATGTCCGCCGCGTAGTACACGTACGGGACGCGCCGGATCGCGCAGGCGAGGCGCACGGCGAGGCCGGTCGTCGGGGGCGGCTCCACCACGACAACGTCTGGGCGGGGAGCGACTAGCATCCGGAAGAACAGCGGTATGTCGAAGCTGAGGTACGGCACGTAGCCTCGGACGCTCCCGGTACGGTCGCGAAGGACGGGAAAGCGTCGGACGTCGACGCCGGAAGAGTGCTCTCCACGTTCACCGCCGCGCAGGGGCGCGCGCGACGTAAGCACCGTGACGCTCAGACCCTCGTTCACCAGCGCTGTCGCCAGCGCGCGAAGCCGGAACGCCGCGGCGGCCGGTTCGGGTGCGTAGATCCTCGTCGCCAAGGTCACTCGACCCATCGGCGTCATCCACCTTCCTATCGCATGAGCCCCGTGCGACCCTCGCGTCCGCTCCGCGGACGCCGGGACGCCTCGCAAGACACGCGAACGCTCCGCACGACCGAGAGAACACTACCTGGCACGCGGAGCGCGGATCACCGCCAGTCCCCCGTCTGCGAGCTTGGTGTACCGAACCGTTACAGAACGTTCCGCTCTCCGAGGAGCCGGATCCGAGACGTCACAGGGCACCCCATGCTCCCGAGGACACCTCTCTCGCAAAGCGGAAGACACGCTCTAGCCTGGAGGGGAATCGTACGCAAGGAACGAGGTGGCACGATGACGTGGACATGGCTGCGAGGGTCGCAGCAGCGACATGGGGCGGCGGTGGTCGCAGGGCTCGGGCTCGTGCTCGCCCTGCTGGGTGGCGCCCCGGCCCAGGCGTCGATCGTGACGGCCGAGCGCGTGAACCTACCGCCGTCCGGGACCGTAACGATCGCCGGCCACGGTTACGGGCACGGGATCGGGCTCTCGCAGTACGGTGCGCGCGGGGCGGCGACGCAGGGTGTGGGGTATAGGGCGATCCTCGACTTCTACTACCCGGGCACCGCGCACACCGGCCAGCGCGACTCCCCGATCCGGGCACTCGTCTCCGCTGACACGGACAACGACGTGCGAGTCGTCGCCGTCCCGGGGATGACCGTGAGGGACGCGGCCGGGACGGTGCGAACCCCCCAGTTCGCAGGACGTACGGTCACGCAGTGGCGCGTCGTCCGCTCGGGAGCCGACCTCCATGTCGACGGCCTCTCCGCGGGCAGCTGGGTTCGCTGGTCCACCCTGCGGACCACGCACCTCGATTTCGCGACCCCCGGAGATACAGTCCAGCTCGTCGTCCCTGACGGGACACGACGAGAGTACCGAGGCTTGATCCGGGCTGTCGCCGACGGTTCCTCCCCGGGCTTGCGCTCGGTGAACCAGGTCTCGATGGAGAGCTATCTCCGTTCTGTCGTCCCCGCCGAGTCACCGTCCAGCTGGCCCTACGACGCCCTGCGCGCACAGGCTGTCGCTGCACGCACCTACGCCTCGTTCGACCGACGGGCCGCAGGTTCGCGTGCGTGGGACACGTGCGACACGACGCAGTGCCAGGTCTATCGCGGCTACCGGACCCTAAACGGGAGTGGCTCGGTCGTCACAGTCCACGAGGCCGCGCGCACCGACACGGCGATCCGCGAGACGGCCGGGCAGATTCGGACATACGGGGGCGCACCGGCGTTCACGCAGTTCAGCTCGTCCAACGGCGGCTGGACGAAGACGGGGAGCCAACCGTACCTGGTGGCGAGGGCAGATCCCTGGGACGCAGTCGGCAATCCGGTCCATTCGTGGAGCGTCTCCGTTTCGGTCTCCCAGTTCGCCGCCGCGTTCCCAGGGATCGGCCAGATTCGGAGCATCGAGGTTCGTACCCGAACCGCCAATGGGGAGTGGGGCGGCCGCGTCGAGAGCGTGACGGTGACCGGTACGCAGGGTCAGCAGACCACGACGGGTGCCGGCATCCGGTCCGCGCTGGGGCTTCGGAGCGACTGGTGGAAGATCACGGGCTCGACACGCCTGGACACCGACTTCAGCACGGACGGTCGACCGGATCTTCTCGTCCAGAAGGACGACGGCGCGCTCGACCACTACGAGGGTACGGGTGCCGGAACCTTCGGTAGGGTCACGCAGGTTGGCGAGGGCTGGCAGGCGATGCGCATAGCCGTACGTGCCAACGACCTTACCGGGAATGGGCGCGTCGACGTCCTCGCGGTCGACGCCGCAGGCCGGATGTGGCGGTACCCGATCAACGGCGCAGGTCGGTTCGGACCGCGTGTGGCCGTAGGCCCGGGCTGGGGTTCGATGACGACCGTCGTCGCGCCCGGAGATGTCGACGGCGACGGGGACTCCGACATCTTGGCCGTCGACAACATGGGCACGATGTGGCTCTACGCGGGCAACGGTCGCGGAGGCTTCGGCTCGAAGGTCCGTGTCGGCCCAGGTTGGGGCTCCATGACGAACGTGGTCGGCGGAGGCGACTGGAACGACGACGGTCATTCCGACTTCCTCGCGACGGACGCGGCGGGGACCTTGTTCCTCTACCGGGGCAACGGCAAAGGGGGCTTCGCGGCGACGCCGATCGGCCAGGGGTGGTCGCCGATGCGCCTCGTCTCCACGACGGAGGACCTCGACGGCGATGGACGACCGGATCTGGTCGCAGCCGATCCCGGTGGAACGCTCTACCTCTACGCGTGGTCAGGGACAAGTTTCCCGCGCCGCACTGCCATTGGTCCGGGCTGGACTTCGGTGGAGCGCCTCGTCTGACTACTGGGAAAGAAAGCAGCCGAGTCCCGCGGTCCTGGGACAGCAGGCTCCCGACTCAGAACACCACTGCTCCCGACGACACCTGGCCGAACGGCCGGGCCGCAAGGAATCCACCCTTGCCGTTGCCCGGGTAGAGACGGACCGATCCGCCGGCGTCGACGAAGACGAGGTCAGGCACGCCGTCGGACGTCGCGTCGCCCACTCCGACAATTGCGGATGCACCGCCCCAGCCCCACCCGATCTGCTGGGCGGGCCCGAGCTGACCAGCCCCGTTCCCCTTGCGCAGGATCAGGTCGCCACCTTCCCGGGTCACGAGGTCGTGGCTCCCTCCGGTCCACGTCCCGACGCTCACGATCATGTCTGCACGGGTGGCGCCGCTCCCGATAAGCACTCGCGACTTAAAGGCACCGTGCGCCGTTCCGGGGTACAGCCAGATCCGGCCAGTGGAGGCCTCGAGCGCGAGGATGCCGGGCTCACCGTCAGCACCGAAGCTCGGTGCACCCACGATGTCACGCATGCCCTCCCATCCGCGACCGATCTGGTTGCCGGTGCTGCTGAAGGTCCCCGTTCCTGTACCCCGGTGCAGAAAAAGGCTCCCCGCTCGGTCGCGCACGACGAGGTCCGGCCGACCGTCACCGTCCCAGTCGCCCGGCACAATGACGTCCGAACCGCGTGCCGCGCGCACCGATGTCGAGAACGAGCTCGTCAACTGCCCGCTGCGGACGTATGGGTAGCGGTGAAGCACCCCGCTCCGGGACACCGGGTAGAACTCGACGGTCTCCCCGCTCCGCGTCACCAAAACCGTGGAAAACTGTTGCCAGTCCTGGCCGATCTGGACGGGGCTACGGAAGGATCCGTCACCGTTGCCGGGGTACAGCAGGAGCCGCCCGGCGCCGTCGCGAGCGACGAGGTCGAACGCGCCGTCTCCGGTCGCGTCACCGGGCCCCAGGACCGACGTCATCGTGTTCCACCCGGTTCCTTGAGGCCGGCTCACCGCGAAATTCCCCCGCCCGTCACCGACGTACGTCACGAGCCGACCGTCAGGTTGCTGGGCCACGAGCGACGGTCGGCCATCACTCAGGTCGCCCATCAAGGTGATCGCGGACATCTGCTGCCACGCCCAGCCGATCTGCCGTGAACCTCGGAAGCCACCCGCGCCACTGTTGGAGTAGAGCCATAGGGACCCGTCGCTGCTACGGCGCGCCAGCAGGTCGGGACGGCCGTCCCCGTCCCAGTCGTGACCCCCGACGACCGCGTCCATCACGCTCCAGCCGGATCCGATGAATCGTCGGGGCTGCCAGCCGGAGCCGCTCGACCCATAGAAGTACAGTCGCCCCGTGCGGTCGATCAGCATGAGGTCGCCACGGCCGTTGCCGTCGAAATCGCCGGGTGAGAAGACCCTCCCGTCATTCCAGCCAGGCCCGTACCTCGTGGACGCCGACCACGTGCGGCCAGCTGTGACCAGCGAGACGACGCCTCCATTCTCAGCGAGGAGCTCAGGGAAGCCATCGCCCGTGAGGTCGCGTACAAGCGGTCCGCGAAGCGGGCTCGGCTGGAGGTTGGCGGCGCGCGAGCGCAGCTCACCGAGCCGCGCGTACAGGTTGGCCCCGGGACACGCGGTCTGGCCGACGTCTCGATGCCCGACGACTGCGGGCAGCGTCCGGCCGTCGATGCTCGCCGTCCCGTTCGCCCGGACGCCGTGGAGCGAGAGCTTCCACGCGAGGAGACGCGACATCGCGTCCATGGCGGCCGCGGGGACCGAGGCCTGGTCGTAGTTGCCCATGAGCGACAGCCCGAACGTGTGCGAGTTGACCCCCGCCGCGTGCGCGCCCACGATGGCCCGCTCGACCCCGCCTGCGCGCCCTTCCCAGATGCGGCCGAACTTGTCGACGAGGAAGTTGTAGCCGATGTCGCCCCAGCCGCGGGACTGCGCATGGTAGGTGTAGATGCCCCGGATGATCGAGGGGACCTGGGCTGCGGTGTAGTTGTTGGAACCAGCGGTGTGATGGACGACGGCACCGTTGACGCGCCCGACCTGGGGGGTCCACGTCATGATCGACTCGTCGGCGCCCCACTGCGCCCGGGTGTTGATCGCCGGACGCGCCACCGCGGCCGTCGTGAAGGCGTCCGGCGTCCCCGTCGAGACCCCGGACGCGGACTCGTCGACGATCGCGGGCGCCGGCACGGCGTCCGGGTCCCCGACGAAGCTGGCGTTCGCGACCGTGGGTTCGGCGTCGGCCTCGCCCGGCTCGATCACGACGAGCCGGATGTCCTGCGGCAGCGCCTCGCCCGCGCCGCGGACCGCGACCTCGACCTCGTCGACCGCGCCGACGAAGGCCGGCTCGGTCCCGTCACGAACCTCCGTCGCCGCCGACCCGAGGTCGTCGGCACCCGGGTCCTCCGAGACGACGTCCTCCTGCTCGAGGAGTGCCCACTCCGACCAAGCGTCCGCCGTGCGCGACCGCATGACGACGCTGGCCCCCTCCGGCGCGGTGCCGTGCGCCCACGTGACGCCCACCACGGCGAGGCCGGACGTCTGTCCCGAGGTCGCGACGACGGTCCCGGCGCTCTCGGGGACACCAGCCTGCTCGAAGGGGTCGTCCGGAGCGGCCTGCGTGCCGAGCGTCTCGGGGCCCTGGTCCACCGTGAGCTCCGCGACCTCGGACTCGATCCCCTCGCTGCCGCCGTCGGGCTGGAGGGTCTTGCCGACGGGCTCCGACGTGGCGGGCGCGGCGATCGCGACCGTGAGAGGTAGCGCGAGCGCGGCGGCGCCCGCCACGACGATTCGAAGTGACTTTCCGAGCCGGCGTCGAGCCCGCATCGTTCCTCCCCTGCGATCGAGATGTGTGCCTTGGGCACGCTCTCGACACCGTACGGTCACAGGAGGAACTCCGCATGGCGGGGCGCCAGCGCTCAGAGGGAGATCGTCGATCCCGTCCGCGACGACTCGAGCACGGCCTCGGCGACCTCGAGGGTCCGAAGGCCCTCCTCCATGGTCACGACATCCTGGCGGAGGCCGAGCACCGCGTCCCGGAACGCCTCGTGCTCCACGCGCAGCGGCTCCCGCTTGGCGAAGGCGTAGCGGGTGACGTCTCCCTCCGAGACGCCCCGGAAAGCGGAGACGGCCTCCCACTCCGTGGGGATGACGCCGTTGGCGTAGAACGTCAGGTCGGCGGTCCCCGTGTCGGCGACGAACGCACCGCGCTCACCCGTGACGATGGTGACGCGCTCCTTCATCGGCGAGAGCCAGTTGACGACATGGTTGGTCACGACGCCGTTCTCGAGACGCCCGATGGCCGTCACCATGTCCTCGTGCGGACGACCGCTGCGGTGCGTGGTTTGCGCCGCGACCGAGCGGTAGTGGCTCTGGGCGACCCACGCGGTGAGGTCGATGTCGTGCGTGCCGAGGTCCTTCACCACGCCCACGTCGGCGATGCGTGACGGGAAGGGTCCCTGGCGTCGCGTAGCGATCTGGTAGACCTCGCCCAGCTCACCGGCCTCCATCCGGCGCCGCAGCTCCTGGAGCGCCGGGTTGAACCGCTCGATGTGCCCAACGGCACCGACGAGGCCGGCGGCCGCGAACGCGTCGACCACCTTGCGTCCGGCCTCGCTCGTCGCCGCGATAGGCTTCTCGACGAGGGTGTGGACCCCGGTGGCGGCGAGAGCGAGCGCCACCTCCTCGTGGAAGACCGTCGGGACGGCGACGACCGCCATCTGGATGCCGCTGTCGATCAGTCCCTGGACGTCCGGGAGGACGTCGAGGTCGCCGGCCACGCCGTAGGGGTCACCGCCCGGGTCGGCGACGGCCACGAGGTCGACACCGTCGATCTCGCGGAGCACCCGGGCGTGGTGCCGGCCCATGGCTCCGAGCCCGATGAGGCCCGCACGCAGGTCTGCCATCACGCACCAGCCTTCACGACGGTGTTGACCGCGGTGACGATGCGGTCGAGGTCCTCCTGCGTGAGCGAGGGGTGCACCGGGAGCGAGATCACCTGCTGAGCGGCGATCTCCGTCTCGGGGAGGTCGAGGTCGGGTGCGAAGTGCTTGAGGCTCTCGAGGCGGTGGTTCGGGATCGGGTAGTAGACGCCCGATCCGACGCCGTGCTCCTCGCGGAGCGCCGTCACCACCCGGTCGCGGTCGTCGGCGACCCGGATCGTGTACTGGTGGTAGACGTGCACCGCGCCGTCAGCGACCGGCGGCGTGACGACGCCTTCGAGGTTCTCCGAGAGGAACGCCGCGTTGCGCTGGCGATCAGCCGTCCAGCCCTGGACCTTCGTGAGCTGGACCCGCCCGATCGCCGCGTGGACGTCGGTCATCCGTGCGTTGAACCCGACGAGCTCGTTCGCGTACTGGCGCTCCATGCCCTGGTTGCGCAGGAGGCGGACGTTGCGCGCGATCTCGTCCGTCGCGCACGACACCATGCCGCCCTCCCCCGAGGTCATGTTCTTCGTGGGATAGAGGCTGAACATCGCGAACGAGCCGAACGAACCGACGGGGCGTCCTGCCAGCGTCGCGCCGTGCGCCTGGGCCGCGTCCTCGAACAGCAGCAGCCCGTGCTCGTCCGCGACCGCGCCGAGAGCCGTCATGTCGGCGGGGTGCCCGTAGAGGTGCACCGGCATGATCGCCTTGGTGCGCTCGGTGATCGCGGCGCGCACCGCGTCGGGCGACAGGCAGAAGTGGTCCGGCTCGATGTCCGCGAACACCGGCGTCGCACCGGTCAGCGCGACCGAGTTCGCGGTCGCCGCGAACGTGAACGACGGGACGATGACCTCGTCGCCGGGGCCGATGCCCGCGGCGAGGAGGCCCAGGTGGAGCCCGGAGGTCCCGGAGTTGACGGCGACGCACGTGCGCCCGCCGACGAGCACGTCGGCGAACTCCTGCTCGAAGGCGGCGACCTCCGGGCCCTGGGCGATCATCCCGCTGCGCAGCACGCGGTCCACGGCCGCTCGCTCGTCGTCCCCGACGATCGGCTTCGCCGCGGGGATCAGTGTCTGGCTCATTCGGCCGCAACCTCTCTGATGGTCTCGTCGTGCTCTTCGTAGCGAACCCCTGTCACCGGGCAGACCCAGTGCTCGCCGTCCTGCTCCAGCGGTCGGCCCGCTCGCCCGACCCAGCCGACGCGCCGCGCGGGAACCCCGACGACGATGGCGTGGTCCGGGACGTCCTTGGTGACGACGGCGCCGGCGGCCACGGTCGCCCAGGCGCCGATCGTCACGGGGGCGACGCACACGGCGCGAGCTCCGATCGCGGCCCCCTCGCCGATCGTCACGCCGACGGCGTGCCAGTCGTCCGCGCTCTTCAGCGACCCGTCGGGGTTGACCGCGCGCGGGTACGTGTCGTTGGTCAGCACCACGGCGGGCCCGATGAAGACGCCGTCCGCGAGCGTCGCCGGCTCGTACACGAGGGCGTAGTTCTGCACCTTGCAGTTCCGGCCCATCTGCACGCCGGTGCCGATGTAGGCGCCCCGTCCTACGACGCACGACTCCCCCATCGACACCCCCTCACGCACCTGGGCGAGGTGCCAGATCTGGCTGCCGTCGCCGATCGCGGCATTCTCGGCGACATCGGCGCTGGGTGCGATGCGCACACTCATGATGGGAAGAGCTCCTCGCTCTCGACAGCAGTGGGCGGGCTCACTCTAACCGCGGCGCCGCGTCGGCCAGCCTACCGACGCGGTCGGCGCGGGACGACAGACCTTCGTCCCGACCTCGCTCCGGATGCTGCAAGAATGAGGGCATGGACTTTTCGGACGCGGCGACGGACGGTCGCGCGCCCACTCGCACCGTCACCGACGACGTGTGGCTCGTCATCCCGCTCTACAACGAGGACGCGGTCGTCGGCGGCGTCGTCGCCGAGGCGCGCAAGACCTTTCCGAACGTCGTCTGCGTGGACGACGGCAGCACGGACGACTCCGCGGCACGGGCACGCGAGGCGGGCGCCATCGTGGTCCGTCACGCGGTGAACCTTGGCCAGGGGGCAGCGCTCCAGACGGGCATCGAGTACGCGCGCGACCAGGAGGGCGCGCGCTACCTCGTGACGTTCGACGCGGACGGTCAGCACCAGGTCGAGGACGCCGTCGCCATGGTGGAGCTGGCCCGCTCCGACGACCTCGCTGTCGTCTTCGGCTCGCGCTTCCTCGACGACCGCACCAAGCCCGGGCTCCTCAAGCGGCTCGTGCTCCGGACGGCGGTGTGGTTCACGAACCAGAGCACGGGTCTGCGTCTCACCGACGCGCACAACGGCCTCCGGGTCATCCGCGTGGACGCCGCACGGAAGGTCGACCTCACGCAGGACCGCATGGCGCACGCGAGCGAGATCGTCCTCCAGCTCGGCCGGACGCGCCTCCCGTGGCGCGAGCACCCGGTTCACGTGCTCTACACGGACTACTCCAAGGGCAAGGGCCAGTCGCTCTGGAACTCCGTCAACATCCTCGTCGACCTCGTCTTCAAGTAGCAGGGATCGGTCATGCTCATCCAGGTCATCCTCGTCGCCGCGGTCGTGGTGGTGACCGTGCTGCTCACCCGGTCGACCACCAACGCACGCCACCAGGCGATCCGCCGGCTGCTCCTCGTCGGGTTCGTCATCGCCGCCGTCCTCGCGATCTTGTTCCCCGAGGCACTGACCTTCGTCGCCAACCTGCTCGACGTGGGTCGCGGTACCGACCTCCTGTTGTACGCCCTGGTGATCGCGTTCGTCAGCTTCATCGCGACGAGCCACCGTCGGGCCAACCAGCTTGAGCGCAAGATCACGGTCCTGACCCGCGAGCTGAGCCTCGCCGAGGCCCGGCTCGAGCGCGTGGACGACTCCGCCGTCCAGCTCGAGAATGCAGAGCCAGGGCCCGTCCTCGGGGACGACGAGCGCAGCCGTCGGACCGCGGCCCCCCGCGAACTCTAGGTTCCACAACTCCTCCACGCGCCGAGCCCGCCCCCCGCGCCGTGGCATCGCACACGCCGCTTATGCTCGTTGCCCGTGACGTCCCGTTCCCGTGCCCAGGCTCGCACCGCGGCTGCCGACCGGCAGTCGCGCGGGCCGTCGCACGCGCGGGCTCTCCGTACGCACGGCGCAGCCAGGACGGCCGGCCTCGTCGCGACCGCGGTGCTCGCGTTCGGCGCGGTGGGCGGCGCGGCCGCGGTGTCGAACATCGTGGGGAACATCTCGGGTTCGAGCGCTCTCGACCTGGTCGAGGACCGTCCTGCGCCGTCGACGCCCGACCCCGACGACCCCAACGCCGGCAAGCCGCTCAACATCCTTGTGATGGGCTCGGACGAACGCGGGGGCGAGAACGGCCACGAGGTCGAGGGCGTCGAGGGCATGCGATCGGACACGACGATCCTCGTGCACGTCTCCGCGGACCGCTCGCGCGTCGAGATGGTCTCGATCCCGCGGGACTCGCGCGTCGACGTCCCGGCCTGCAACACGACGAGCGGCAAGACGACCGCACCCGCGAACACGCGCTTCAACGCGGCGTTCGCGAACGGCGCGACCGTCGGCGGCGACGTCGACTCCGCCGCCGCGTGCACGGTGCAGACGGTCGAGAGCCTCACCGACGTGTTCGTCGACGGCTTCGTCGTGGTCGACTTCGCCGGTTTCCAGAACATGGTCACGGCGATCGGGGGCGTCCCCATCTGCATCCCGGAGGCGATCGACTCGCCCAAGGCGGACCTCCAGCTCGCCGCGGGCTGGCAGACGCTGGACGGCGCCCAGGCGCTCGGGTTCGCGCGGGCCCGCTACGGCGTGGGCGACGGGTCGGACCTCAGCCGCATCAGCCGTCAGCAACAGCTCCTCGCCGCGACGGTGAACCAGGTTCTCTCGAAGAACGTGCTCTCGGACCTCGGTCAGATCTACGGGTTCGTCGACGCGGGCACCAAGTCGCTCACCATGAGCGACAACCTCTCGTCGATCCCGAGCCTCGCCGGGCTCGCCTTCAGCCTCAAGGGCGCGACCAGTGGCAACATCACCTTCATGACCGTTCCGAACGCGCCGGACCCGCAGGACCCCGACGCGAAGGTCGTCTGGACGTCAGAGGCCGACGAGCTGTGGGCGAAGGTGCGCGCCGACGAGCCGATCGTCGCGCCCGCACCCGCCGCCGACGAGACTGGCGGACCCGACGGCGCGGTCGAGGCCACGGAGCCGCCGTCACAGGCCGGGGAGAGCGCAGACGTGCCGCCGGACGACGCGTCCTCGGAGCCCGCCCCGGTGCAGACGAAGGAAGCCGGCAAGGAGGCGTTCTCCGCCGCCGACGAGACCGCGCAGTGCGGGTGACGCCATGACCGACCCGTCGCGCGACCCCCGGTCGCTCCCTCCCAGCTTCACGCCGCAGGGCGGCCGCGCCCCGCGGCCGTCGTCGGTCGACGACGCGATCGCGGTGGGCAACAGCGGACGCGCCCAGGCGCGACCCCGTCCCTCCGCCCCCGACGACGCCGTGCGGCTCGAGCCGCGCATCAAGCGCCAGTCGTCGCGCGAGATCCCCGTGACCCCGGCGCGCAAGGGCACGCCCCCGCCCGCGCCTCCCGCCCGCAGCCCGCGCGCGCGAACGAGCTCGGCGGCGTCGGGCCTCCCCCCGTCCGTCGCTCCGGCGCGCCAGCCCGGACAAGCAGCGTCGACTCCCCCGCGCGTCTCGTCCGCGCCTCGCGCGGGCGCCCAGGCCGTGCCGACGTCGCCGCGGAGCCGCCCGAGCGCGTCCCCGCGCCCACGCACGGGCGGGCCGGGAGACCGGGGCGGTCGACCGCCGTCGGGCCCGGCCGCACCGCGGACCGGCGGGGGCGGCTTCCGCGTCCGCAAGGGCCGCGTGGTCGGGCTCGTCGCCTGCGTCGTGATCGTCGCGCTCCTCGCCTGGCCGGTGGGCCTGCTCATCTGGGCGAACGGCAAGATCCAGCACGTCGAGGCCCTCTCCGGCGCGCCCGGCACACCCGGGAACACCTACCTCCTCGCCGGCTCGGACGCGCGCGGCGAGGGCATCAGCGAGGACGGCACCGAGGGCGCGCGCACGGACACGATCATGATCCTGCACGCCCCGCCGAGCGGCCCGGTCGCGCTCATCAGCCTCCCCCGCGACACGTACGCGGAGATCCCCGGCAACGGCGCGAGCAAGCTCAACTCGGCCTACTCGTGGGGCGGCCCGCCGCTGCTCGTGCAGACCGTCGAGCAGCTCACCGGCCTCACGGTCGACCACTACGTCGAGGTCGGGTTCGGCGGGGTCGAGGGCATCGTCGACGCCGTCGGCGGCGTCGAGCTGTGCCTCGACTACGACGTGAACGACCCGAGGAGCGAGCTCGTCTGGACGGCCGGGTGCCACGTCGCCGACGGCCACACCGCGCTCGCGTTCTCGCGAATGCGCTACTCCGACCCGAAGGGTGACATCGGACGCGCCGAGCGCCAGCGCCAGGTGATCGGCGCCATCAGCTCGAAGGCGGCGAACCCGAGCATCCTGTTCCGCCCGGGCGACCAGGTCTCGCTGCTGGACTCGGGTCTCGGATCCCTCACGGTCGACCAGAGCACCGGCATCATCGACCTGGGCAAGCTCGCGCTCGCGTTCCGCAAGGCGAACGGTCCCGACGGCATCACGGGCACACCGCCGATCTCGAACCCCGACTACCGCCCGGGCGGCAACGTGGGGTCGACCGTGCAGCTGGACCCCGACACCGTCGGCCAGTTCTGGGTCGACGTCCGGGATGGAAAGCTCCCACCAGGCCAAGTCGGCGGCTTGCCTCAGTAGTTGGCTACCACCGACTGCCGCGACAGGAGCTAGCCCGGAACGTCGACGCCACCCACACGTCGCACCTCTTGGAACTCCACCCGGAGGAGTCCTGCTGGCACGTCACCGACGGCCACCCGAAAGACACCGGGGCTGAGGTCGTCGGTGCACGCGTGGACGAATGCCTCGTCCGGTGACGTGTCCTGGAACGTCGACGACGAGAACTCGACGAGGAACCTTGCCGTGTAGGGCGGGTCCGCCTCGAGCCACCGACCGGAACGAGGGACCTCGGGGCACGTCGAACTGCCCCAGGTCACGAGCACGAGTTCGTCGATCGAGTCCGAGCGCAGCGCATACGGCGTCTGCTGGTCGCCGATCGCACGGGCGAGCGCCGCTTCGACTGCCGCGCCGTACACAGGGTCGTCGCTCGAAACCTGTTCCGCCTCCAGGGGCTCGAGGACCGTCGTCGAGCCTTCCACCGACCGAACGGAGGCTGTCGCGCCAGGAGTCTCCACCTGTGCGGCTCTCCCGGCCGCGCAGCCTCCGAGCACGAGAAGCGTCGACATCACAGCAACGACGTGAATCGGACGGGGCGGATGCTTCCTCATGACCGAAGTATGTCGTCTGCCGCCCATCCTTTGCAGGTTTCGGCGCGTCAGGACCGCGCGGTGCGTGGCTCCTCTGACCGCGACGCGCGCAGGCGTGCACCCTTCGCGCGGGCCTGGTCGCCCAGGTCCGCCTGGAAGGCGACCATCTTGTCCCGCAGGCGCGCGGCGTCGTCGTCCGTGCCGGCCGCGAGGATGCGCGCGGCGAGCAGACCCGCGTTGCGCGCCCCGCCGACGGAGACCGTCGCGACGGGCACGCCCGCGGGCATCTGCACGATCGACAGGAGCGAGTCCATGCCGTCGAGGTGGCGCAGCGGCACGGGGACCCCGATGACGGGCAGGGGCGTGACGGCCGCGAGCATGCCCGGCAGGTGGGCCGCTCCCCCGGCGCCGGCGACGATCACGCGCAGGCCACGCTCGGCGGCCGTCCGGCCGTAGTCGATCATCTCGACGGGCATGCGGTGCGCGGACACGACGTCGACCTCGACGGGGACGCCGAACTCGGCGAGCGCGTCGGCCGCCGCCTCCATGACGGGCCAGTCGGAGTCCGACCCCATGACGATGCCGACGACAGGGTTCTCGCTCATGCTCGCTCCTCGTTCGGGGTGCCCTCGGGGTCCTCGCCCCGCAGGACGGCGGCCGCGGCGAGCGCCCGACGCCGGACCTCGTCCAGGTCGTCGCCGCTCACGTTCACGTGGCCGAGCTTGCGCCCGGGGCGCACGCCCTTGCCGTACAGGTTGACCTTCGCGTCAGGGTACGCGGCGAGCACCGCGGGCAGCGCGTCGGTCAGCTCGTCGAGCGTCGAGCCGAGGACGTTCGCCATGACCGTCCACCGCGCGGTCGGGGCGGTGTCCCCGAGCGGGAGGTCGAGGACGGCGCGCAGGTGCTGCTCGAACTGGCTCGTCACCGCGCCGTCGATGGTCCAGTGCCCCGAGTTGTGCGGGCGCATCGCGAGCTCGTTGACGAGCACGCGCGGACCGTCCTCGCCCGCGACCTCGAACATCTCGACCGCGAGCACGCCGGTCACCCCGAGGCCCTCCGCGATCCGCACGGCGGCGTCGCGCGCGCGCTCCGCCTCGGCGTCGGTGAGGCCGGGAGCGGGCGCGATCACCTCGGCGCAGACGCCGTCGCGCTGGATCGACTCCACGACGGGCCACGTGCGCACCTCGCCGCGGCCCTCGGCGCCGCCGCTCGGTCGCCGCGCGACGAGCACCGCGAGCTCGCGCGTGAACGGCACCTTCTCCTCGACGAGCAGCTCGGGGCCGCCCGTGGCCGCCGCCTCGATCCACTCCGCGACCTGCTCGGGCCCGCCCGCGGCGAGCGACACGACGCGCACGCCCTTGCCGTCGTAACCGCCGCGCGCCGTCTTCACGACGGCCTCGCCACCGACCTCGGCGAGGAAGCCGGTCAGCGCGGTCCGGGCGTCCGCCGGGTCCGTGGGGAGCGCGGCCCAGCGCGGGCACGGCACGCCCAGCTCGGTGAGCCGGCGCCGCATGACGATCTTGTCCTGCGCGTGCACGAGCGCGTCCGGGCCGGGCCGCACGGGCGTCCCGTGCTCGAGGAGGTCGGTGAGCAGCGCGTTCGGGACGTGCTCGTGCTCGAACGTGAGGACGGCCGCAGGCGCGCCGTCGGCCGGGGCGATGAGGGCGCGGACCGCTGCCTCGTCGGATGCGGCGCCCACGGGCGCGTCGACCACGACCTGGGCGGCGGACGAGTCCGCGGCCTCGACGAGCACGCGCAGGTGCACACCGAGCTCGCCGGCCGCGGGGGCCATCATGCGTGCGAGCTGTCCTCCGCCGACCACGGCGATCACTGGGGCTGCCACGTGCACCCACCCTAGTGCCTGGGCGCCGCGCGCCCGCGCGCCGCCCGCTCGTCGGACGCCCGCGTCCCGGCGCCCGCCGGGGTACGGCCGCGGGACGCCCGGTAGCCTCGAGGGATGACGAGCGACCTGGACCGGCGGACGGAGGCCCTCGCGGCACCCGCGCCGCGCCGCGAGCGCGTGCTCGCCCGGGTGCGCGAGCTCGCGAAGTTCGGGTCCGTCGGCGCGGTCGCCTACGTCGTCGACCTCGGGCTGTTCAACCTGCTGAGCTTCGGCCCGGGCGAGGTCCTCGGGCACAAGCCCCTCACGGCCAAGGTCCTGTCGGTCGCGGTCGCGACGCTCGTCGCCTGGGTGGGCAACCGGTACTGGACCTTCTCCGCGCGACGCACGGCTACGCGCGGCCGCGAGCTCGCCGCGTTCGTCGTGGTCAACGTGGGGGGCATGCTCATCGCCGTCGGGTGCCTCGCCATCTCCACCTACGCGCTCGGTCTCACGTCGCCGCTCGCCAAGAACGTGTCCGCGAACGTCGTGGGTCTCGCGCTCGGCACCGCGTTCCGCTACCTGGCCTACCGCCGCCTCGTCTTCACGGGCGACCGGACGCCCGAGCCCGCCACGACGCCCGGCGCCTGATCCGGCACCCGAGCCCGGTCAGGGGGCCGGGCAGCACCGGCCCGCCGGCGAGCAGGGACCCGTGATCGGGAGCCCGGTGAGCGGGGAGCGCGCGCCTCAGCCGCGGCGACGACGCCGGCGACCGGACGCCACCACCGTGCCCGCGGGGAGCACCACGCGCGGGTCGAGGCGGCGCGGGACGCCCGCGAGGAACAGTGCGAACACCGCGGGGCGGCGCTGCGCGAGCTCGAGCCGGCCGCCGTCGGACGCCGCGAGGTCGCGCGCGAGGGCGAGGCCGAGGCCCGTGCCGGCCCCGGACGTGACCTCGCGCTCGAAGATGCGGGGCGCGAGGTCGTCGGGGACGCCGTCGCCCTCGTCGGAGACCTCGGTGACGATCGCGCCGCTCGTGCCCGACGGCCGCGCGCGGACCGTCGTCGTGCCGCCGCCGTGCTTGAGCGAGTTCTCGATGAGCGTGGCCAGCACCTGCGCGAGCGCGCCGGGAGTCGCGAGCACCTGGTACTCCGCGGGCACGTCGACGACGAGCCGGCGCCCGGCCTTCTCGAACGTCGGCACCCACTCCTCCTCCTGCTGGTGCACGACGTCGAGGAGGTTCACGGCCTCCGTCGTGCCGCCCTGCGCGCGGCGCGAGGAGGCGAGGAGGTCGTCGACGACCCCGACGAGCCGCTCGACCTGCTCGAGCGAGATCCGCGCCTCCTCCTGCACGTCCGGGTCGTCGGACGCGAGGGAGATCTCCTCGAGCCGCATGCTCAGCGCGGTGAGCGGCGTGCGGAGCTGGTGCGAGGCGTCGGCCGCGAACTGGCGCTCGGCCGCGAGGCGTCCCGCGAGCCGGTCCGAGCTGCGCGCCAGCTCGGCGGCGACGAGGTCGATCTCCTCGACGCCGGACGGCTCGAGCCGTGGGCGCACCTGTCCCGAGCCGAGCTGCTCCGCGGACGCCGCGAGGTACACGAGGGGCGCGGAGATGCGGTTGGCCTGCCACACCGCCATCCCGATGCCCGCGGCGAACGCGACGACGGCCGCCGCGACGACGAGCAGCACGACCTGCGCGGCCCGCAGGTAGGCGTCCCAGTAGGAGACGGTGAGCGTGACGAGCGCGCCGGACTCGGAGTGGACCGGCTGTTCGATCCCCCGGCCCGTGATCTCCTCACCGGCGGTGAGGACGGTGCCGTCGGGCAGGGTGACGTAGACCTGGGCGGGCGGGTCGCTCGCGCGGGGCTGGACCGCGTCCTCGATGACGTAGTCCGGGATGTCGTCCCCCGCGGCGAGGCGCGCGTCGATCGAGCGCGAGAGGCGCTCGACGCGCGACGTGACGTCGTCGACCTCGCCCTGGAGCACGAACCGCGCCCCGTAGAAGGCGAGCGGGAAGCCCAGGAGGATGACCGCGACGGCCACGGCCGCCACCGTCGCCTGCAGCATCCGACGCCGCACGCTTCCCCTCGCTCCCCGTGTCCTCGTCCCCGGTGGGTGTCGGTCAGCTCTCGCCGGTCTCGAAGCGGAAGCCGAGACCGCGGACGGTCGAGATGTAGCGCGGCGCGTTCGCGTCGTCGCCGAGCTTGCGGCGCAGCCACGACACGTGCATGTCCAGCGTCTTCGTCGACCCGACGGGCTCCGACCCCCACACGTCGCGCATCAGGGCGTCGCGCACGACGACCGACCCCGCGCTCGCGACGAGCACGCGCAGGAGCTCGAACTCCTTGGTGGTCAGGTGCAGCTCGCGGTCGCCCTGGAACGCCCGGTGCGCGGAGACGTCGATGCGCACGTCCTGCGCGGCGAGCTCCTCCTCGTCGACCTGCTCCCCGTGCGAGCGCCGCAGGAGCGCCCGGACGCGCGCGAGCAGCTCGGCGAGCCGGAACGGCTTCGTCACGTAGTCGTCCGCGCCCGCGTCGAGGCCCACGACGAGGTCCACCTCGTCGGCGCGCGCGGTGAGGACGAGCACCGGGGTGGTGAGGCCCTTGTGCCGGATCTCGCGGGCGACGTCGAGGCCGTCCATGTCCGGGAGGCCCAGGTCGAGCACGACGATGTCGGCGCCGCCGGCCGAGTCGATCGCCCCTTGACCTGTTCCTTGGACGACGACGTTATAACCCTCACGTGTCAGTGCGCGCGCCAAAGGTTCGGCAATCGCCGGGTCGTCCTCCGCTAGCAGTACGTGGGTCATTCGCTCATGCTAGGGCATCAGTACGACTTCGGTCCCATCGTGTCGCGTGAACTCTGCGACCCTGGTCGGACGCCCCGCGCGCACCCTCTGCCTAGGCTGGAGCGCATGGGATGGTACGAGCGGCTCGGGCAGTGGTCCGACCAGCACCGGTTCGGTGTGGACCTCACCGTCACGCTCGTCCTCGCCGTGGTGTTCGTCCCGGCGTCCGCGGCGTTCTCGGCGTCCGGGGCGAGCGGCTACGCGACGCACGGCGGGTGGGCGGCGTTCTGGGCCGTCCTGCTCCTCCTCCCCCTGCCGTGGCGGCGGTCGCGGCCGCTCGCGTCGGCGATCACGGTGTACGCGGTCGCGCTCGCGCACCTGCTCGCGGGCTACCTCCTCATCTTCCCCGCGGACTTCGCCGTGCTCGTCGCGCTCTACTCCGTCACGGTGTACGGGCCGCGCTGGGCGCACCGCACCGCGATCGCGTCCTCGCTCGCCGGCGCCGTCGTGCTGGGCGTCGCGCTAGGCCTCCTCTCGGGCCGCCTCGCCGACCTCGCCATGATGGTGTTCTTCACGTCCGCGTTCGGCGGCATGACGTTCCTCGCCGTCTGGGCGTTCGGACTCGTGCGGCGCTCGCGCCGCGAGACGATCGCCGCGCTCGTCGACCGCGCGGAGCGGCTCGAGGTCGAGCGCGACCAGCAGGCGCGGATCGCGACGGCCGCCGAGCGCGCACGCATCGCGCGCGAGATGCACGACATCGTCGCGCACTCGCTCTCCGTCATCATCGCCCAGGCCGACGGCGGCCGGTACGCCGCCGCGCACGACCACGACGCCGCGGCCCGCGCGCTGACGACCGTGTCCGAGACCGGGCGCACGGCACTCGCCGACATGCGACGCCTGCTGGGCGTGCTGCGGTCCGAGGCGCCGCGGGTCCCCGGCCCGGCTCCCGCCGTCGGCCCGGGCGGCACGCTCGCGCTGCCCGCCGGCCGCGGCACCGCGCCGAGGGAGAGCGCCGGCTCGCCCTACGGCCCGCCCGCGTCCGGGCCGGCGAGCGGCGCGACGGCGGCGCTCGAGCGCGCGCCGCAGCCCGACACCGCGGACCTCGAGTCCCTCGTCGCGCAGGTCCGGGACAGCGGCCTGCGCGTGTCCTTCGTCCGCGTGGGCGACGCGCGGCAGCTCCCGCCCGGCGCGGGGCTCACGGTATACCGCGTGTGCCAGGAGGCCCTGACGAACGTGCTCAAGCACGCGGGCCCCGACCCGGAGGTCACGGTCGTCGTGCGCTGGGGCGCCACGACGCTCGACCTCGAGGTCGAGGACGACGGGCGCGGCGCCTCGACCGCGGCCGACACGGACGCGCGGCCCGGTGGCTACGGCGTGCTCGGGATGCGCGAGCGCGCCGCGCTCTTCGGCGGCACGGTCCAGGTCGGCCCGCGGCCGGGCGGCGGTTTCCGCGTGCACCTGCGCCTCCCCGTCCCGCCCGCCCCGGGTGCCGCGCCCGGCCCGGCAGCCGTGTCCGGCCCGGCGGCCACGACGGCCGTCCTGCCCGCGCCCGCGCCGTCGGGCAGGATGGGCCCCGCGCGCCCGCCCGGCGCGGCGGTCCCGCCGCCACCCCCGCCCCCGACGCCCGCCTGACGCGCCACCGCACCTCCCCGCGACCGGACCCCGGCCCCGACCGACCGACAGGACACCATGACCGACGCCGTCCTCCCCGACGGGGCGTACGCCCCGGAGACCCACGACCCCGTGCGCATCGCGCTCGTCGACGACCAGCAGCTCGTGCGCGCGGGCTTCCGCATGGTCATCGACTCGCAGCCGGACCTCACCGTCGCGGTCGAGGCCGGGGACGGGCTGCAGGCGCTGCGCCTGCTCGCCGACCACCCCGTCGACGTCGTGCTCATGGACGTGCGCATGCCCCACCTCGACGGGCTGCAGACGACCGCGCGGCTCACCGCGGCGGCGGCCGACGGCGGCCACGCGCCCAAGGTCATCGTCCTCACCACGTTCGACCTCGACGAGTACGTGCTCGAGGCCATCCGCTCCGGCGCGAGCGGCTTCCTGCTCAAGGACGCCCCGCCCGAGGAGATGCTCGCCGCGATCCGCACGGTGCACCGCGGGGACGCGGTGATCGCGCCGTCGTCGACGCGCCGCCTGCTCGAGCACCTCGTCACGGCACTGCCCGCCGAGCAGGTCGAGGACTCGCCCGCGCACGCGGCCGTGGAGGGCCTCACCGAGCGCGAGCGCGAGGTGCTCGTGCTCATGGCGCGCGGTCGCTCCAACACCGAGATCGCGAGCGACCTCTTCGTCGCGGAGGCGACGGTCAAGACGCACGTCGGGCGCATCCTCGCCAAGCTCGGCGCGCGCGACCGCGTCCAGGCGGTCGTCACCGCGTACGAGACGGGGCTCGTGCGCCCCGGCGGCTGATCCGAGCGCGCCTCCGCGACCCCCCGACGCCCCGCCGGTCACCGCGACCCGCGGGGCGTCCGCGCGTCCGCCGCCAGGAGGGGCGCCGTCCGCGCGTCCGCCCTGGGTGGGGCGCCGTCCGCCCGGCGCGGGACGCGTCTACGACCACGGGATGACCCGCCCCGCGCGCAGGACCCGACCGTCGCCGGACGCGGCGGACCGCCCCCGCTCCGTAGCGTCGTCCACGATCCCGGCGCACGCCCTCGACCGCAGGTCGGGCGCGCCGCACGACCGACGACGACGCCCCAGGAGACGACGTGGACACCACCGTGTACCGACCCACCGACCCGGCCCCCGCCGGCCCGCCCGCGGTGCGGGCCCGCTCGCTGCGCAAGACCTACGGCAAGGGCGAGGCGGCGGTCCACGCGCTCGACGGCGTCGACGTCGACTTCGAGCGCGGTCACTTCACGGCCATCATGGGCCCGTCCGGCTCGGGCAAGTCGACGCTCATGCACCTGCTCGCGGGCCTCGACACGGCGACGAGCGGCCACGCCTTCATCGGCGACACCGAGGTCACCGGCCTGAACGACAACGCGCTCACGCAGCTGCGCCGCGACCGCGTGGGCTTCGTGTTCCAGTCGTTCAACCTCCTGCCCATGTTCACGGCCGAGCAGAACATCACGCTCCCCGTCGAGCTCGCGGGCGGCAAGGTCGACCGCGCGTGGCTCGACACGCTCGTGCGCACGCTGGGCCTCGAGGCGCGCCTCGCCCACCGCCCGAGCGAGCTGTCCGGCGGGCAGCAGCAGCGCGTCGCGATCGCGCGCGCCCTCATCGCCGGGCCCGAGGTCGTGTTCGCGGACGAGCCCACCGGCAACCTCGACTCGCGGTCGGGCGCCGAGGTGCTGAGCTTCCTGCGCCGCTCGGTCCGCGAGCTCGGCCGCACCATCATCATGGTCACGCACGACCCGACGGCCGCGGCGTACGCGGACCGCGTCGTGCTCATCGCCGACGGGCGGATCGCGGGCGACATCACCGACCCGACGCCCGAGTCGGTGCTCGCGGGGCTCGACGCCCTGCGCACGCTGGAGGCTCCCGGCGCCGACGTGCCGCAGGCGGTGCGCGCCTGATGCTCCGCCTCACCCTGGCGCAGATGCGCCGCAGCATCGGCCGCCTCGTCGCGGCCGGCGTCGCGATCGTCATCGGGACGGCGTTCGTCACGGCGACGCTCATCGCGGGCGACGTCATGACCCGGACCACGAACGACTCCATCGCGGCGCAGTTCGCGAGCGCGGACCTCGTCGTGTCCGCGCCGGCCGACCTGACCGCCGACGACGTCGACGCCCTGCGCTCCGTCCCGGGCGTGGACGCGGTCGACGCGGTGCAGTTCACCTACCTCGACCTGTCCCACGGCTCGAAGCGCGTGTTCCAGCTCGGCGTCCCCGCGCCGTCCGACCCCCGCTTCCAGGCCCTCGAGGTCGTCGAGGGCTCGATGCCGACCGCGACCGGGCAGGTCGCGCTCCCGGAGGCCGTGGCCGAGCGCCTGGGCGTCGGGATCGGCGACGCCGTCACGAGCTCGCGCAACGTGTGGGACGGCTCCGCGCCCGACGGCGGCGCGTACGAGGAGGTCCGCGACGAGCTGAGCGTCGTCGGCACGACCGCCGACCCGTACGGCGCGTACGCCCAGATGGGCGGCGCCGTCGTCGTGACGGCCGAGGACGTCGCCGCGTGGGAGGCCGCGCAGTCGATGCCCGACGAGCCCGCACGCACCTACTCGGCGGCCATGGTCGGCCTCGCGCCCGGCACGGACCTCGAGACCGTGCGCGCCGCGCTCGTGGCCGCGTCCCCGGACGAGGCCAAGGCCGTGACCCCGGACGAGCACGCGCAGGAGCAGGCGCGCAAGATGACCGGCGACCAGGACGTCTTCACCTACGTGATCCTCGGCTTCGCCGCGGTGGCCCTGCTCGTCGCCGCGCTCGTCATCACGAACACGTTCCAGGTGCTCGTCGCGCAGCGCACGCGCACGCTCGCCCTCCTGCGCGCCGTGGGCGCGAACCGGTCGCAGCTCGCGCGCTCCGTGCTGACCGAGGCGACGATCCTCGGCGTCGTGTCCTCGGTGGGCGGCATCCTGCTCGGTGCTCTGCTCACGCAGGTCGCGCTCCTCGTGGCCCGCGGCGCGGACCTGGGCGTCCCGATCCCGGCGACCATCGCCGTGACCCCCGTCGTCGTGCTCGTCCCGCTGCTCGTCGGCACGGTCGTGACCGTCGTGGCGTCGTTCGCCCCGGCCCGCGCCGCGACGCGCGTCGCCCCGCTCGAGGCGCTGCGCCCGGCCGACGCGCCGAGCCTCGCCCGTGGCGGCGGCCGCGCGCGCCTCGTCGTCGCGAGCCTGCTGACGGTCGCCGGCCTGGCCGTCCTCGGCGGAGGCATCTGGCTCGGCACCACCGGGAACCCCGAGATCGGTCTGCTCGCCGGCGTCGCGGGCGGCGCCCTGTCGTTCGTCGGCGTGCTCGTCGGTGCCGTGTTCTGGCTCCCCGGCGTCGTGTCCCTCGTCGGCCGCCTGCTCGCGGGCACCGGGTCGACGGCGCGCCTCGCCACCGCGAACACGCTGCGCAACCCGCGGCGCACGACCGCGACGAGCACCGCGCTGCTCATCGGCGTGACGCTCGTCGCGATGATGTCGACCGGTGCCGCGAGCGCCCGCACGTCGCTCGACACCGCGCTCGACGAGCAGTACCCGGTGGACGTCCTCGTCGCGACCGACCTCTACGGGTCCTCGGGCGAGGCCGTCCCGGGCGAGGCCGTGCGTGCCGTCTCCGGGAGCGAGGGCGTCGCGCGCGTCGTCGAGCTCGTCGCGGCGGAGGCGACGCTGCCGGACGGCACCCAGCTCACGGTCCACGGCGTCGACCCCGAGCAGGCGCGCGAGGTCGTCCGCACTCCTGAGTCGCTCGCGCCCCTGGCCGAGGGCACGCTCATGCTGTCCGAGCAGGAGGCCGAGTCGTGGGGCATCGCCGACGGCGAGCGGCTCGAGCTCACGGGGCCGGACGGCGCGACGCTCGACGTCGTGGCGCGGACCGGGGCGGTCGGGTGGTCGTGGCTCCTCGCGACGGACGACGCGCGGGCGCTCGACCCGGGTGCGGTCACGTCGCGCCTGTGGGTCGGTCTCGACGAGTCGGCCGACCCGACGCAGGCCGTCCCGGCCATCCAGGACGCGATCGTCGACGTGGACGTCCCGGTCGAGGTCGCGGGCGCGGCCGTCGAGCGCGCGCTCATGGAGAGCGTGATCGACACGATCCTCGGCGTCATCGTCGGGCTCCTCGCGGTCGCGGTCGTCATCGCGCTCATCGGCGTGGCGAACACGCTGTCGCTGTCGGTCATCGAGCGGCGGCGCGAGTCCGCGACGCTGCGCGCGATCGGCCTGAGCCGGGCGCAGCTGCGGTGGATGCTCGCGATCGAGGGCATGCTCATCGCGGGCGTCGGCGCCGTCCTCGGGATCGCGCTCGGGGTGCTGTACGGCTGGGCCGGCGCGGCGACCGCGCTGAGCATCATGGGCGACGTGTCGCTCGCGGTGCCGTGGCGGGACGTGGCCCTCGTGCTCGTCGTGGCGCTCGTCGCGGGGCTCGTGGCGTCGGTCGTGCCGGGCCGGACGGCGGCCCGCACCTCGCCGGTCGCGGCGCTCGCCGTGGACTGACCGGACGACGGGACACCACCGGCCCACTCTCGACGCGCGCCCCTGTGGACGGATCACCCGTCCACAGGGGCGCGCTCGTGCGTGGAGCGGGGCGGCGTACGCCGGGCACGATCGCGCGGTGCCGCTCGTCCTGCCACCCGCCGCGTCCGCCCACCCCGCCGGACCGCCGCCCTCCGTCACGCCGGTCGCTGCGCCCGGCGCGCTGCGCGTGACCGTCCACCCCGGCACCGACGTCCTGCTCGACGCCGGTGCCCGCCTGGGCGACGCGCGCGCCGCGCTCGCGCGCCTCGCGTGCCGTCCCGAGCTCCGCACGGCGCCTCTGGTGGTGGACGGCGTCGCCGTCGACGACGACCAGCGGTGCGGCACCCGCCCCCTGCTCCCCGGCGCGACGCTCGCCGTCCGGGGTGGGCCGTCGACCGCCCGGGAGCCGTCCGGCGTCGGCCGGCGGTCGTCCGGCGCGGAGCCGGGAGCGGCGGGGGCGCACGGCGCCGACGACCCCGCACGCGCCGACGAGGTCCTCGCCGCCCCGCTGCACCTCGCGGTCGTGGGCGGCGCGGACGCCGGGCGCGTCGTCGCGCTGACGAGCGCGCGCGGCCGCGTCGCGCTCGACGGACTCGACGTCCGCTGGCGCGCCCGTCGCCGCGGGACCCGGGTCCGCGTCCGGGCGCCGCGGGGCACGCGTCGTGTCCCCGACGACGCCGGGACGCTCCTCGCGCGCTCCGTCCGGGCGGGCCGCGTGGTCCCGCGGTGGCGCACGACGGCGTGGCGCCCGGGTCACGCGCTCGTCGCCCCGCGCGGCGTCTACGCCCTGCGCCCGCGCCCCGGGCTCGCGCACGGACCGCGCACCGGACCGGCCCTGCCGACGACCGGCGGCACGAGCCCGGGCCGTCCGGGCGCCGCGCACCTCACGACCGCGCTCGCGCCGGTCGCCGCGTCGCTCGCCCTCGCGGCAGCCTTCCGTCAGCCGCTGTACGCGCTGCTCGCGCTGGTCGGGCCGCTCGCGCTCGTGGTGCCCGCGCTGGTCGAGGCGCGACGGCGCCGCGCCGCCGCTCGCCAGGGCGCCCTCGTCGTGGCCGAGCCCGGCGGGGGCGCACGTCCCGGGGTCGCCGACGCACCAGTGGCGGCGCACCTCGACCCGCTGCTTCCCCGGCCCGCCGACGTGCTGACGTGGGCCGCCGTCGCGCGGCTCGCACCCGCCGTGGGTGGTGCGCTCGGGCCCCGCCGGGACCCCGGCCGTTCCACCGGGAGGGCTCCCGGCGGCTCGGCCGGTGGGCCGTCGGGCGTGGGCGCGGTCGGGCCGGTGGCCGGAGACCCGGCCGGTGGCGACGCACCGGCCGGCCCGGTACCTCCCCGCCTCCCGGACGGGTGCCTCGCGGTCGTCGGGCCCCGGCCGCGGGCGCTCGGCGCCGCGCGCGCCGTGCTGGCCGAGCACCTGGCCGCGGGCGCCGCGCTCACCGTGCGGCACCCGCCACCCGCCGCGGCGGACTGGGCGTGGTGCCGGTGGCTGCCCGGTGCGTCGGCCGTCGCCGACCTCGCCGACGTCGTGCCGGGGAGCCCCGCGACCGCCGTCGCGCGGGCGGCGAGCGCCGTCGCGAGCCCCGCACCGTCCGACGCGCCCCGGGTCCCGGTCGCCGACGGGACGGCACCGTCCCGCGCACCCGGGGTCCTCGTCGTCGACGGGCACGCGCCGCCCGGCGAGCTCGCGACCGCGTGGGAGCGACTGCGCGCCGCGGGGACGGACGTCCTCCTCGTCGTCGAGGACGCCGCGCACGTCCCCGCGTGGTGTCGGACCGTGCTGGACGTCACCGGCGCTGCCGCGGTCCTCGTCGGCCCCGACGGCGCCCGGACAGAGCGCGAGCACGTCGCGGCGGGCACGGCGTGGGCCGAGGCGCTCGCGCGCCGCCTCGCCGCCGCGGCCCACCTCGGCCGCCTGGGCGGGACGCCGTCGGGCGGGGCCGACCCCGCGGACCCGACCGCCCCGTCGTTGCCGCCCGACGTCGCGCTCGGCCACCTGCTCGGCGCGCCCCGGGCGCGCCACGACCTCGCGGGATGGGTCGGCGCGCGCTGGGACGACGCGCCGCGCCGCGACCGGCGCGGCCTCCGCACCGTCCTCGGCGTCGACGCGGACGGACAAGCCGTGACGGTCGACCTCGTCGAGGACGGCCCGCACGTGCTCGTCGCCGGGACGACGGGCGCCGGGAAGTCGGAGCTGCTGCAGACCCTCGTCCTGGGGCTCGCGCTCGGGCGCTCCCCCGACGAGGTGACGTTCGCGCTCGTCGACTTCAAGGGCGGCACGAGCTTCGGGGCGTGCGGCCGCCTCCCGCACGTCGTGGGCCAGGTGACCGACCTCGACCCCGGCCTGGCCCGCCGCGCGCTCGACGGTCTGCGCGCCGAGCTCCACCGCCGCGAGCGCGTCCTCACGGCGGCCGGGGCGACGAGCGTCGACGACCTGCCGCGCGGTCGGCTGCCCCGGCTCGTCGTGGTCGTCGACGAGTTCCGCGCGCTCGCCGACGACCTGCCCGAGCTCCTCCCCGGTCTGCTGCGCGTCGCCGCTCAGGGGCGCGCGCTCGGGGTGCACCTCGTGCTCGCGACGCAGCGGCCGGCAGGAGCCGTGAGCGCGGACGTGCGCGCCAACATCACGCTGCGACTCGCCCTGCGGGTGGTCGACGTCGCCGACTCCCGGGACGTCGTCGAGTGTCCGCACGCCGCACTCGTCCCGGCGTGGGCGCCCGGGCGCCTCGTCCTGCGCCGCGGCGCGGAGCCTCCCCTCGCCGTGCAGTGCGCCCGCGCGAGCGGCGAGACGCCCGCCGCGGCGCCCGGGGCGCGGCTCGCACCGCCGTGGCACGTCCCCCGCAGCGCGACGCCGAGCCTGTCGGGCGGCGGTCCGACCGGTCGCCGCGCGGTCCCGTCGGGAGACCTGACCGTGGGTGACCGGTCGGCCGGCCCTCCGTCGGGCGACGCGACGGCGGGCGACGCGACGGCTGGCGATGCGCTCGCACGTCTCGTGGACGCGGCGCGCGAGGTCGCCGCGCGCCGCGGCGCGCGCACGCCGCCGCCACCCTGGCTCCCTCCACTGCCGACGCACGTCGGTGCGGACGAGCTCGAGCGCGCCGAGGTCGGGCCGAGCGGTTCCGCCGTCGGGCAGGACGGTGCTGACAGGTCCGGCGCGAGCGACCCTGCGGGGCTGCCTCTCGCGCTCGGCGACGTGCCCGCGCAGCAACGCCGCGCGGTGCTCCGGTGGGACCCGACCGACGGGCACCTCGCGGTGCTCGGCCGCGCCCGGTCGGGCCGCACGAGCGCGCTGCGTACCGCGGCGTGGGCGGCGCTCGAGCGCGGATGGGCGGTCCACGCCGTCGGGGCGTTCGCCGACCTCTCGTCACACCCCGGGACGGGCACGGTCGTGGGCCGCGGCGACGTGCGCCGGCTCGTCCGGCTCCTGCGGCTCCTCGCCGGTCACGACGACGCCCAGGGACGGCCGCCCGGCCTCGTTGGTCACGACGACGCCCAGGGACGGCCGCCCGGCCTCGCCGGTCCCGACCGCGGGCAGCCGCCAGGCGCCACCGCTCACCACGACGGGCAATCGTCCGGCCCTGCCGGCACCGGGGCGCGGAGGCTCCTCGTCGTCGACGACGTCGAGGCGGTCCGGGCCGCGCTCGCGGACGTGGCCGGTGGCGCGGGCGCCGACCTGCTCGCCGACGTCCTCGCCGAGGGCACCACCGCGGTCGCGCTGGCGGGGAGCGGGCCGACGGTCGGCGGGCTCGCGGCCCACGTCGGCGTGCGCGTGGTCCTCGCGTCGCGCGACCGCCACGACGACGTGTCGCTCGGCGTCCCGAGCGCGCTCGCCGGGCAGGGGGGTCCTGCCGGCCGCGCGGTCTGGCTCGGGCCGGACGACCCGCTGCTGTGCCAGGTCGCGCTGCCGCGGGCCGCCGAACCGGGCCCGGAGACGGACCCGCCCGTGCGCCCGACCCCCGACGCCGACGCCGACGCGCGACCCGGCGGGCGAGCGCACCTCCGTGCGCAGGTGCGTGAGAGCGGCGAAGAGCCGGGCACGGTACGCGTCACCGGCGGGTGGCCGGGCGTGATGCGCCTCGCGCGGCTCCCCGACCGCGTCGACGCGTCCGACCTCGACCGCTCCGACCCGCACCTGCACCTGGACCCCGCCCGGCCGCCGCAGCCGGGGTCGAGCGTGGGACCCGGCCCGGGCGCAGGCCCTCCCGACGACCGCCGCGCGGGCCCCGCGAGCGCGGAAGGATTGCGGGTGCTGGTCGGGCTCGGCGGGGACGACGCCCGCACCCTGTCGCTCGACGTGTCGCGCGGAGCGCTCGTGGTCGGCCCGCCGGGCAGCGGTCGCACGAGCGCGCTGCGGCTCGTGGTCCAGCAGGTCGCGCGCGCCGGTGCGCTGCGGGGCGTCGTCGCCCGTGACGGCGCGGTCGCCGCGCTCGCGCCGCGCGGCACGCCGACGGCGCGGCGGTTCACCCCGTCGGAGGTCGCCGCGCTGCTCGACGCCGTCGCTGCCTCCGGCCCGCCCGTCCACCCGCCCCGCAGACCTTCCGGCGACCCGACACACGCCCCGTCCGGCGGCGGCGACCCGACTCACGGCCCGACCGGCGGCGGCGCTGCGCCCGGCGTGGTCGCGGTCGACGACCTGGACGTGCTCGCCCAGCTGTGCGTCCTCGAGGCCGACCGTCTCGCGACGCTGGCCCGGGACGGGATCGTGCTCGTCGCGACGGCGACCACCGCGAGCGCCGCGACGGCGCTGCGTGGGCCGCTCGCCGACCTGCGGGGCGCCCGGACCGGCGTCGTGCTGGCCCCGGGCGAGCGCGGCAGCTCCGAGGTGTTCGGGCACTCCCTCGCCTGGCTCGCCGAGCCGGGGCGCCCACGTCCGGGCCGCGGCGTGCTCGTCGACGGCGCGCGTCTCGCGCCCGTCCAGGTCGCGGTCCCGTGACGCCGGGGGCGGCACCCCGGCAGCGGTCGGGCTCAGGTGTCGCGGCGGCTCAGGAAGCCGGTCGCGCGTCCCGCGTCGTCGCCTCGACCACGGGGCGCAGCATGAGCAGGACGAGCACCGCGAGCGCGAGCACGAGGGCCGCGACGACCCACGGCGTCACCCCGACCTGCAGGGACGAGACGGCGACGACGCCCTGGAGGATCTGCCAGGTCGCGACCGGGGAGCGCGCCCAGCGCTGGCCCCGCAGCAGGCCGCGCACGCTCGCGGCGAGCACGGCCGCGACACCGAGCGCGAAGACCACGAGGAACCCGCTCACGCCCGCGGACTGCGACCCGCCACGGACGAGCTCGACGAGGATGACGAGGGCACCCACCACGAGGGCGACGATCTCGACGCCGACGCCCGCCACGAGCGCCGTGAGCGCGGCCGGCCGCGACGAGGGGCCGCCGGGGGGCGGCGTCGGGCGCGGTGCGGGCGATGCTGCGGAACGGTCGCGGGAGGGCACGAGAACCCAGCGTACGCGCCGACCTGCGGCTTCACACCCGTGTGACGAAGACCTCACGATTCATGCGGCGGAAACTTTCTCGTCACCTCTTGTGCTGTGCTTCACGAGGTGTGAACCTGGTTCAAGCATCAATCACCCCCGCCTCGAGCCTTGGTCCGGGCAGACCCATGCCGGGCTGCCCCGCGACGAGTCATCACCTCGCGACCAGGCTCCCCTCTGCCAAGGAGACGACGATCATGGACTGGCGCCACCGCGCAGCCTGCCTCGACGAAGACCCCGAGCTCTTCTTCCCGATCGGCAACACGGGGCCCGCGCTCCTGCAGATCGAGGAGGCGAAGGCCGTGTGCCGCCGCTGCGACGTGGTCGACACGTGCCTGAAGTGGGCCATCGAGTCCGGCCAGGACGCCGGCGTCTGGGGAGGCCTGTCCGAGGACGAGCGCCGCGCGCTCAAGCGGCGCACCGCCCGCGCGCGCCGCGCCGGCTGAGCCCCACCCCGCGTCGAGAACGTCGACCACGGGCCGTCACCCTCGCGGGTGGCGGCCCGTCGTCGTTCCCGCACCCGGCCGGCGGCCCGGCACCACCGCCCACGCGACGGCGCGTCTGCGGCCGACGTGCACCGCAGCCCCGACGGCACGACAGCCCGGCCGGCGCGACCGGCCGGCACGTCATCCGCGCCGACGTGCAGCAGCGCCGTCCCCCGACGCGCGCATCCTTCGCCGTCAGCCCCGCCGGCTCACGTCCCGCAGGACGGCCGTCAGCCCTGCCGGTTCGCGTCGCGCAGGACGAGGGAGAGCACGACCTGCGTGCCGCCGCCCGGCCGCGGCGACCACTCGATCGTCCCGCCGAGCTCGTTCGTCACGAGCGTCCGCACGATCTGCGTCCCGAGGCCGCTCTTGGCCGCCTTGCCCGCCCGGGCGACGTCGCCGTCGGGCATGCCCACGCCGTCGTCCGCGACCACGACGCGCAGCGCGGACCCGTCGCGCTCGACCGCGACCTCGACCGTCCCCGCGTCCTGCTTGGCGAGCCCGTGCTCGACGGCGTTCGTGACGAGCTCGGTGAGGATGAGCGCGAGCGGGGTCGCGTCCTCGGCGGGGACGAGGCCGAAGCTGCCGGTGCGGACGGTGCGGACGCTCGTGTCGGCGGACGCGACGTCGGCGGCGAGGCGCAGGGCGCGCCCCACCATGTCGTCGAACTCGACCTCCTCGTCGAGCGTCTGCGACAGGCTCTCGTGGACGAGCGCGATCGTCGCGACGCGTCGCATGGCCTCCTCGAGCGCGGCGCGCGCCTCGGGCACGTCCATGCGGCGGGCCTGGAGCCGCAGGAGCGCGGCGACGGTCTGCAGGTTGTTCTTCACGCGGTGGTGGATCTCGCGGATCGTCGCGTCCTTGGTGATGAGCTCGCGCTCGCGGCGACGCAGCTCCGACACGTCGCGGCACAGCAGCACCGCGCCGATGCGCTGGCCCGACTCCGTGAGCGGGAGCGCGCGCAGCGAGAGCGCGACGCGCTGCGCCTCGATCTCGGTGCGCCACGGCGCGCGGCCCATGACCACGAGCGGGAGGGACTCGTCGACCGGCGTCTGGTGCTCGATGAGGTCCGCGGTGACCTCGGCGAGCGAGCGCCCGACGAGCGGGCCGATGACGCCGAGCCGGTGGAAGCAGCTCAGCGCGTTCGGGCTCGCGTAGAGGACCTCGCCCTCGGAGTTGAGCCGGATGAGGCCGTCGCCGACGCGCGGGGCGCCGCGCCGCGGGCCCGTCGCGGCGTTGGGGAACGGGAACTCGCCACGCGAGATCATCGCGATGAGGTCGTCCGCGGCCTCGACGTAGTTGAGCTCGAGCCGGCTGGGCGTGCGCCCGCTGCCGAGGTTCGTCTGCCGCGCGACGACCGCGATCGCCCGCCCGTCGTGCACGACGGGGATGGCCTCCTCACGGACCGCGTACGCGCCGAACCAGCGCGGCTCGCGCGAGCGCTGCGAGCGCGCCTCGGTGAGGGCGCGCTCGAGCTGGGGGCGCTGACCCTCGGGCGCGAGCGACCCGACGATGTCGTCGTAGTGCACGGTCGCACCGGTCGACGGGCGACACTGCGAGACGGCGACGAAGTTGCCGTCCGTCGTGGGGAGCCACAGCACGAGGTCGGCGAACGCGAGGTCGGAGATCACCTGCCAGTCCCCCACGAGCAGGTGCAACCACTCGTTGTCCGCCGGGCTGAGGTCGGCGTGGCGGGAGATGAGATCACTCATGGCAGACACGGACCCCAGCGTAGAGGGGTCGGACCGGTAGAGTCCCCATCAGCGCCCGCACGCGGTCGCCCGAACCGTCGCCCGAACCGTCGACCGACCCGTCGCCCGGCCCCGTGAGGGTCGGCGAGGGCCCGAGGAGGTCCCGTGCACCTGAGCGTCGAGCTCCGCTATCCCGCCCCCGTCCCCGCCGTCGGCGCGATGCTCGCGGACGAGGAGTTCGTCCGGTGGCGCGCGGCCCGGTCGGGCGGGTCCGGCGCGCACGTCGAGCAGGTCGACGTCACGGGCGGGCCGGTCGAGGGCTTCACGGTGACGGTGCGCCGCACCCTGCCGACGGACCAGATCCCGGCGCACGTGCGCTCGTTCGTGGGCGGGCAGCTCGAGATCCGCCAGGCCGAGGCGTACGAGCCCGAGCGCGACGGCGAGCGGGCCGGCACGGTCTCGCTCGAGATCACCGGCGCCCCGGTGCGCCTCACGGGCACCGTGACGCTCTCCCCCGACGGCGACGGGACCGTCCAGCGCTACGACGGCGACGTCAAGGCGTCGGTGCCGTTGTTCGGCAGCGCGATCGAGCAGGCCGCCGCCGAGGCGGTGCGCACCGCGCTCGCGGCCGAGGAGTCCGCCGGGCGCGAGTGGCTCGCGCGCTGACCCGGTAGCCACGCTCCGGGGGCGGTCTCGAACCGGTAACGATTTCCCCGGACACCGACCGGCCGGTAGGGACCCGCGTCGCACTGACCTGCGGAAACGTCCGAGTGGGAGCGCGACCACACCACGCCCCTCACGGCCTGCGGCTTGACACGGATTCCCCGGGGAACGCACCATCGGGCCGTTGTGTGGAAGCGCTACCACTTAGGAGTGGGAGCGCTGCCACGACCCCGCCCCACCGACAAGGGAGTCACCGTGCTGAGCAGCACCCGTACGACCCGCCGGCCCCGCAAGGCGATCGCCGCCGTCGCAGGCCTCGCGGCCATCACCCTCACCCTGACCGCGTGCTCGAGCGGGTCCGGCTCGGACGACGCCGAGACGGGCTCGGGCGACGAGAAGATCACGCTCACGGTCGCCACGTTCAACGACTTCGGCTACTCGGACGAGCTCCTGGCCGCGTACTCGGAGTCGCACCCGAACGTCACCGTCAAGCAGACCAAGGCCGCGAAGTCGGAGGACGCGCGGACCAACCTCACGACCAAGCTCGCCGCCGGCGGCGAGGGCCTGGCCGACATCGAGGCCATCGAGGTCGACTGGCTCCCCGAGCTCATGCAGTACCCCGACCTGTTCACCGACCTCACCGACCCCGAGCTCGAGGGTCGCTGGGTGGACTGGAAGGTCCAGCAGGCGACGACGACCGACGGCAAGGTCATCGGCTACGGCACCGACATCGGCCCGAGCGCGATCTGCTACCGCCAGGACCTCTTCGAGGCCGCGGGCCTGCCGAGCGACCCCGCCGCCGTGGCCGAGCTCCTCGGTGGCGAGGACGCCACGTGGGACGACTACTTCGCCGCGGGCGCGACCTTCGTCGCCGCGAGCGACTCCGCCTGGTACGACTCGGCGATGTCCATCTCGCAGGCCATGGTCAACCAGATCGACAACGCCTACGAGGAGTCCGACGGCACGCCCAAGGACCTCGCGACGAACCAGCCGATCATCGACATCTACGACACGGTCGTCGAGCAGTCGACGACGAACGGCCTCTCCGCGGGCCTCGAGCAGTGGTCGGGCGACTGGGACGCCGCGTTCCAGAACGACGGCTTCGCGACGATGATCTGCCCCGCGTGGATGACCGGCCCGGTCGAGGAGCGCTCGGGCGGCGTCACCGGCTGGAACGTCGCGGACGTCTTCCCCGGCGGCGGCCTCAACTGGGGCGGCTCGTTCCTCACGGTCCCGGCCTCGGGCCCGAACGCGGAGGCGGCCAAGGAGCTCGCCGCGTGGCTGACCGACCCGGCGCAGCAGACGACGGCGTTCGAGAACGCGGGCACGTTCCCGTCGCAGCTCGAGGCGCAGGAGTCCGACGCCGTGCAGTCGTTCACGAACGACTTCTTCAACGACGCCCCGGTCGGCCAGATCTTCGTCAACCGTGCGCTCGCGATCGACGGCGCGCCGTTCAAGGGCGCGAACTACTTCTCGATCCACCAGACCGTCCAGGACGGCATCAAGCGCGTGGACGTCGAGAAGACGGACGACGCCGCGTCCTCGTGGCAGAAGACGCTCCAGTCCTTCCAGGACCTGGGCCTGTGACCTGACGGGGCCGGGGCGGCAGCAGCACCTGCCGCCCCGGCCCCGCCCGCGTCCGCACGCCGGACGCGGCTCCCGTGGAACCCGCAGCCACCCAGACACCAGCCCAGGAACCCCACATGGCCGTCCTCACGCCCACCCAGCCCTCGCCCGGGCTCAGCGGGCCGACCCCGCGCACGCCGCGCCGCGTCGGCTTCTCCCAGCGCCTCAGCCGCTGGGACGTCAAGCTCTCGCCCTACCTCTACATCTCGCCGTTCTTCGTCCTGTTCGCGGTCACGGGCCTCTTCCCGCTCGTGTACACCGCCGTGGTCTCGGTCTACGACTGGAACCTGCTCGGCGGCCAGGGCGACTTCGTCGGCCTGCAGAACTACACCGACGTGCTCGCGCAGCCCACGTTCTGGAAGTCCCTGCGCAACACCGTCTCGATCTTCCTGCTGTCCTCGGTGCCCCAGGTGATCGCGGCGATCGCGATCGCCGCGCTGCTCGACCAGAACCTGCGCGCCGCGACGTTCTGGCGCATGGGCGTCCTGCTGCCGTACGTCGTGGCTCCCGTCGCGGTCTCGATGATCTTCGGCCGCCTGTTCGCCGACCAGTACGGGCTCATCAACGAGCTGCTCGGCCTCGTGGGCATCGACCCGATCCGCTGGCACGCCGACGCGCTCGCGAGCCACGTCGCGATCGCCTCGATGGTCAACTTCCGCTGGACCGGCTACAACGCCCTGATCTTCCTCGCCGCGATGCAGGCCGTGCCGCGCGAGCTGTATGAGGCCGCGATCATCGACGGCGCCGGGCGCGTGCGCCAGTTCTTCTCCGTCACCGTGCCGCAGATCCGCGCGACGATCATCTTCGTCGTCATCACGTCGACGATCGGCGGCCTGCAGATCTTCGACGAGCCGCGCATGTTCGACGCGCAGGGCCTGGGCGGCGCGGACCGCCAGTGGATGACGACCGTGCTCTACCTCTACGACGTCGCGTGGGGCAACCAGAAGAACTTCGGCCGCGCCGCCGCCGTCGCGTGGCTGCTGTTCCTCCTCATCATCCTCATCGGGATCGTCAACTTCCTCGTCACGCGGCGGATCGCCACGTCCACCGCGCAGCCCAGGCCGCCGCGCTGGGTGCGCCGCCGCCACGAGGCGAGCAAGCGCCTGCGCGCCGAGGGCGCCATGAACGCCCAGCGCGCCGCCGCGGGCACCGAGGCGTCCGTCCCGACCGCCGCCAGCACGACCGACCGGAGGAAGCGATGAGCTCCGTCCCCGTCATCGCCCAGACCGCCGGCCCGGGCGCGGCCCGCGCCGCCGCCCGACGCCGCAGCGCCGGGAAGAACGTCGGCGGCACGCAGCGCCGCCCGCGCTGGGTCACGTACACGATCCTCGGGATCGTCCTGCTGGTCTCGGTGTTCCCCCTGTACTTCACCCTGATCCTCGGGTCGTCCACGCCGGAGGAGATCTCGCGCAGCGCATTGCCGCAGCTCCTGCCGGACGCGACTCTGTTCGACCGATTCGCCGACGTCATGGGCTCCGAGGCGATCAACTTCTGGAAGGCCGCCTGGAACTCGGTCGTCATCGCGGTGCTCACGTCGCTGTCGGTCGTGCTCTTCTCGACGCTCGCGGGCTTCTCGTTCGCGAAGCTCCGGTTCCGCGGGCGCGGGCCGCTGCTCGTCTTCGTCATCGCGACGATGGCGGTGCCGACGCAGCTCGGCGTGATCCCGATGTACATCCTCATGTCCGACCTCGGGTGGATCGGCAAGCTCCAGGCCGTCATCGTGCCCGCGCTCGTCACGGCGTTCGGCGTGTTCTGGATGACGCAGTACCTCGGCGAGGCGCTGCCGTACGAGCTCATCGAGGCGGCCCGCGTGGACGGCGCGTCGATGATCCGCACCTTCTGGTCGATCGCGCTGCCCGCGGCGCGCCCGGCCGCGGCGATGCTCGGCCTGTTCACGTTCGTGCAGCAGTGGACGAACTTCTTCTGGCCGTCCATCGTGCTCAACCAGAACAACCCGACGCTGCCGCTCGTCGTGCGGTCCCTCCAGGCGAACTTCTTCGTCGACTACTCGCTCGTCATGGCGGGGATCTTCCTCGTGACGCTGCCGCTCATCGTCATCTTCATCTTCACCGGCCGCCAGCTCGTGGCGGGCATCATGCAGGGCGCCGTCAAGGGCTGACGCCCGGCGCCGCAGCGCGGCGGTCCGCGTGCCGGCACCCCGGCACGCGGACCCGCCGTGCCCCGACCGTCCCGCGGGGCGGGCCCCACCGGCCCGTCCGCGTGCCACACCCCGACCTCTCGGAGGACAATCGACCATGACCAGCTTCGTCCCGTCCGCGCCCCTCCCCCCGAACCCGGCGACCGCGACCGGACGCGTCGAGATGCCCGAGGGCTTCCTCTGGGGCGCCGCGACGGCCGCGTTCCAGATCGAGGGCGCCGGGCACACCGACGGCCGTCGGGACTCCGTGTGGGACGCGTTCGCGCGCGTGCCGGGCGCCGTCGTGAACGGGGACGACGGCATGGTCGCGTGCGACCACTACCACCGGTACCGCGAGGACGTGGCGCTCCTGCGCGACCTGAACCTCGGCGCCTACCGGTTCTCGACGTCGTGGGCGCGCGTGCGTCCCGACGGCGGCGCGCCCAACCCGGCAGGTCTCGCGTTCTACGACCGGCTCGTGGACGAGCTCCTCGAGGCCGACGTCCTGCCCTGGCTGACGCTGTACCACTGGGACCTGCCGCAGGCGCTCGAGGAGAAGGGCGGCTGGACGTCTCGCGACACGGCGTACCTCTTCGCCGAGTACGCGGTGACGATGCACGAGGCGCTCGGCGACCGCGTCGGCGTGTGGACCACGCTCAACGAGCCGTGGTGCTCCGCGTTCCTCGGGTACACCGCGGGCGTCCACGCCCCGGGCCGGCAGTCGCGCGAGGACGGCCTCGCGGCGGCGCACCACCTCCTGCTCGGTCACGGCCTCGCGGTCCAGGCGCTGCGCGAGCGCGCGCCGGAGGCGAACCTCGGCCTGACCCTGAACTTCACGGTCGCCGACCCGGTCGACCCGCAGGACCCGGCCGACGTCGACGCGGCGCGCCGCATCGACGGGCAGTTCAACCGGATCTTCCTCGACCCCGTGTTCCACGGCGAGTACCCCGCGGACGTCCTCGAGGACGTCGCACCGTACGGTCTGCTCGACCACGTCAAGGACGGCGACCTCGAGATCATCTCGACCCCGATCGACACGCTGGGCGTCAACTACTACAACGGCGGCGCCGTCTCCGCGCACCCCCAGGCCGAGACGCCGGGCACGGCCGGCGGCACGCGCCCCGAGGGCGTGCGCGACGAGCCCGACGCCGAGGCACCGGTGCGCGCGACGTCGTCGCCCTACCCCGCGGCGGACGGCGTGCACGGCCACTCGCGCGGCCTGCCCCTCACGGACATGGGCTGGGAGGTGCAGCCGGAGGGGCTCACGCGCCTGCTGACCCGCCTCCAGCGGGACTTCACCGGGCCGCGCGGCGTCGCGATGTACATCACCGAGAACGGCGCGGCCTACCCGGACCGGGTGGAGGCGGACGGCTCGGTCGACGACCAGGACCGTCTGGCGTTCATCGACGCGCACCTGCGCGCCACGCGCGACGCGATCGACGCGGGCGCGGACGTGCGGGGGTACTTCGCGTGGTCGCTCCTGGACAACTTCGAGTGGGCCCTCGGCTACACGAAGCGGTTCGGGATCGTGCGCGTCGACTACGAGACGCAGGAGCGCACGGTCAAGGCGAGCGGCGCGTGGTATGCGCAGGTCGCGCGCGACAACGCGGTCCCGGCGCGTCCCGCCCCGGTCGCGGACGCCGCTCCGGCCGCGGACGCCGTGGCGGAGTGAGGCGGGGGTGAGGACACGGTGAGCGGGGCGGTGCGGCCCGGCGCACGTGCGCGGGATAATGGTCTGATGAACAGCCTGCGCTCCGCGCCGACCCTGGACGAGGTGGCCCAGACGGCGGGCGTCTCGCGCTCGACCGCGTCGCGCGCCATCAACGGCGGTCTGCGCGTGTCGCCCGAGGCCCAGGCCGCGGTCGACGCCGCCGTCGCCCAGCTCGGCTACACGCCCAACCGCGCCGCCCGCTCGCTCGTCACACGCCGCACCGACTCGATCGCCCTCGTGGTCCCCGAGCCGGACGAGCGGATCCTTACCGACCCGTTCCTCGCGGGCACGATGCGCGGCGTCAGCGCGGCGCTGGGCGGCACCGACCTGCAGCTCGTGCTGCTCTTCGCCCGGCCCGACGAGCAGCCGGGCCGCATCGTCCGGTACCTCAGCAGCGGGCACGTCGACGGCGCGATCGTCGCGTCGCACCACCGTGACGACGAGCTCGAGGAGGCGCTGCTCGCGGCCCGCCTGCCGGCGGTCTTCGTGGGGCGGCCGTTCCGCCCGACGCCGGACCTGCTCTACGTCGACGTGGACAACGTCGAGGGCGGTCGCCTCGCGGCGCGTCGCCTCGTCGCGGCGGGCCGGCGCCGCGTCGCGACGATCGCCGGCCCGCAGGACATGACGGCGGGCGTGGACCGCCTGGCGGGCTGGCGCGAGGTGCTGCGCGAGGAGGGGCTCGCCGACGACGCGGTCGAGATCGGCGACTTCGCGGTCGCGGGCGGCGCGGCCGCGATGGAGCGCCTCCTCGCCGCGCACCCCGACCTCGACGGCCTGTTCGTGGCGTCCGACCTCATGGCCGAGGGCGCGCTGCGCGTGCTCGCGGCCCACGGGCGCGACGTGCCGGGCGACGTGTCCGTCGTCGGGTTCGACAACCTCGCGAACGCGGCCACGACGTCGCCTCCGCTCACCACGGTCCAGAACCCGATGGTGGAGATGGTGCGCGGCGCGACCGACCTGCTGCTCGACCTCGTCGCCGGGCGCGGGGACGAGATCGCGTCGCAGGTGCTCGCGCCCGAGCTCGTCGAGCGCGACTCCGTCTGACCTCCCACCCGCGCGCGTGGGAGGCCGCTCGTAGCCTGGGGGTCATGAGCCTCTCCTCGTCGCTCGTCACGGCGTCGCGCGCGGACGTGCTCGCCGCACGCTGGCTCGCCCAGGAGCTCGACCGCGCGCCCGGGTCCGCGGCGTCGGCGTCCGACGTCGCGGCCCTCGACCTGGGCGTGCAGGACACCGGACCGGACGGTGCTGCCTGGGCGCTGGCCCTGCGCGGTGCGCCCGCCGTGGAGCCCGGCAGCCTCCCGGACGACCTGGCGCTCGTGTGGTCGCTGCGCGGGGCGCCGCACGTCTACCGCCGCGCCGACCTGGCGGAGGTCGCCGTCGCGACGGCCCCCTTCTCGGAGGCCGACGCCGCCAAGCGCGTCTTCGACGCGAGCCGCCCGCTGCGCGCCGCGGGGATCGCCGTGCTCGACGCGCTGCGCACGGAGACGGACCTGGAGCGCGAGATCGTCGTCGAGCCGACCGTCAAGGGTGACCTCTCGACGCGGCTCACCGCGCGCCTGCCCGAGCCGCACCTGCGCTGGTGCCGTCCGTGCGGCGCGACGCACAGCTACGAGCAGACGTTCCGGCTCGCGGCGCTCCAGGCGGGCCTCGAGCTCGAGCCCGGCACGTCCCCGCCCGTGCTGCGCCGCGTGCCCGGCCTCGACCCGCCGCGGTACGGGCGGCTCGGGGACGAGGCCGTCCCGCGGCTCGACGTCGTGCGGGGCTACCTGCGGTTCTTCCCGGCCGCGAGCGTGCAGGACGTCGCGGCGTTCCTCGACGCGCCGGTCAAGGAGGTACGCGCCCGCTGGCCCGAGGACGCCGTGCGCGTCGACGTGCCGGACGCGGCAGCGGGCGGGGACCGGCCGGCGGAGCGCTGGGCCCTCGCCGACGACGCCGAGCGCCTCCCGGGAGCGGCGGAGCGCGTGCGCGACGCGCAGGGCGCCGACGGTGCGCCGGTCGTCCGGCTCGTCGGCCCGTACGACCTGGCGCTGCAGCTGCGCGACCGCGCGACGCTCGTCCCGGACGACGCGCACGCGAAGGACCTGTGGCGCGTGCTCGGGCGTCCCGGGGCGGTGCTCGCGGACGGCGAGGTCATCGGCACGTGGCGCCCGCGCACGTCGGGGCGCCGGCTCACGGTGCGCGTCGACCCGTGGGCCGGGTGGGGCGCGCCGCTGACGGACGCCGTCGCGGCGCAGGCCGAGCGCCTGCGCGCGTTCCGCGGCGCGGCGTCCGTGAGCGTGTCCGGCTAGCGTCAGTCGCGCACGTGGCCGTAGCGGTGCCGGGTACGGCTCACGGCCTGCTCTCGCAGCACGGTGAGCAGCTCGCGCCGCCCGCTCGCGACCACGGGGTGGTCCAGGACGGTCACGTCGCCCACGCGCTCGGCCGCGGCCTCGCGCAGCCCGGGCGCCGAGCCGACGACGCGCACGCGCCCGCGCACGGCGCCGCCCGCGACCCGGCGCGCGAGCTCCTCGTCGCTCACGGCGCCGTCGCCCGTCGAGGGCACGACGACGACCGGCACGCCCGCGGTCCGCGCGGCGTGCAGCACGCGCTCGACCTCGACGGGCCGCGCGTCCGCGCCGACCCGCACCGTGAGGAGGTCGACGGGCCGGTAGCGGAACACGTTCGACTCGGCGCGCAGGCCCGAGGGGTCGTGCTCCACGGAGAACTCCTGGTCCCACCAGCGGGCGTCGTCGGCGCACGCCCACGCGAGCCACGCGTCGGGCGACGTCTCGCGCGCGGGCGGCGCGTCGGCGTCGGCCACGCCGGGGTCACCCTCCGCGTCGGTCCAGCGACCGAGCTGCGCCACGTAGTTCGGTCCGCCCGCCTTGGCGCCGGGCCCGACGACCGACTGCTTCCAGCCGCCGAACGACTGCCGCTGCACGATCGCGCCGGTGATGTGCCGGTTGACGTAGGCGTTGCCGACCTCGACGGCGTCGAGCCACCGCGCGACCTCGGCGTCGTCGAGGCTGTGGATCCCGCCGGTGAGGCCGAACGGCACGGCGTTCTGGAGCGCGATCGCGTCGTCGAGGGTCGCGGCCGTCATGATCCCGAGCACCGGGCCGAAGTACTCCGTGAGGTGGAACGGCGACCCGGGCGCGACGCCCTCCTTGAGGCCGGGCGTCCACAGGCGGCCGTCCAGGTCCGGCCCGCCGTCCAGCGGCCGCGGCCGCACGAGCCACGACTCCCCCGGCTCCAGGGTCGTCAGCGCGTGCAGCAGCTTGCCCGACGCGGGCTCCGTGAGCGGGCCCACGGTCGTCGAGACGTCGGTCGCGGGCCCGACGGCGAGCGACCGCACCGCGTCCACGAGCTGGCGCCGCACGCGCCGCCCGGTCTCGGTCCGCGGGTCCCCCGCCGAGCCGACGAGGATCGCGAGCGACGCCGCCGAGCACTTCTGCCCCGCGTGCCCGAACGCCGACCGCACGAGGTCCGCGACCGCGAGGTCGAGGTCCGCCGACGGCGTGACGACGAGCGCGTTCTTGCCCGACGTCTCGGCGAGCACCGGGCGCGACGGTCGCCACCGCGCGAACAGGCGCGCGGTCTCGATGGAGCCGGTGAGCACGACGCGCGCGACGTCGTCGTGCGTCACGAGGTGCGTGCCGAGGTCGTCGTCGGGCACGCGGACGTACTGCACGACGTCCGTCACCGAGACGGCGCCCAGCCCGGCGAAGTCCTGCGGTCCCGCCGCGACGGCGTCGCGCAGGCCCGCGTGGACCGCGTCCACGGCGACCTCCAGGCAGCGCGGGGTCGGCGGCGCGGGCTTCGCGAGCACGGCCGACCCGGCCGCGAGCGCCGCGAGGACCCCGCCCACGGGGATCGCGACGGGGAAGTTCCACGGCGGCGTGACGAGCGTGACGCCGTCGGGCGTGAAGCGCGCGCCGGGCACGCGGTCCAGCTCCTCGGCGGACCGCGCGTAGTACCGCGCGAAGTCGACGGCCTCGCTCACCTCGGGATCGGCCTCGGCGACGGTCTTGCCCGGCTCGTGCACCATCGCGGCGACGAGGTCCGTGCGCGCGGCCTCGAGCCGCCGGGCGACGGCGCGCAGCGCGGCGGCGCGGGCGGCCGGGGCGACCCGCGCCCACGCGGCGGTCGCGCGCACGGCGGTCGCGACGGCGTCGTCCACCTGGGCGGTCGTGGTGAGCTCGGGCGTGCGGACGGGCTCGTCCCCGAAGCCGGGACCGGTGACGCGGCGCGCCCACGCGCGCGACTCCTCGACCGCCGGGTCGGTGTCGGGTGCGTTGGCGAACCCGTCGGCCGGCGGCTCCTCGTGCGTGCGGGGGCGGCGGCGCGGGGCGACGTCGGCCTCCGTCCAGCGCACCCCGTGGCGCACCGACGCGCGGAACGCGGCCTCCTGCCGGTCCATCGGGCTGGTCGGGGCGGCGCCGCCGGGCGCGAACATGGCGTGCAGGAAGTTCTGCTCGGCGGCGTTCTCCTCGAGGCGGCGCACGAGGTAGGAGATCGCGACGTCGAAGTCCTCGTCGCGCACGACCGGGGTGTACAGCACGACGCGGCCGCCGCGCCCGGCGTGCGGGCCGGTCTCGACGCGGTCGGCCGCGACCTCGTCGCGCACGGCGCGCGCCTCGCCGGGGGCCATGCCCTGGAGCATCTCGACGTCGAGCGCGTGGCTCACGCCGCGGGCCCGGCCGAGGAGCACGGCGAGCGCGACGTGGAAGAGGTTGTGGCTCGCGACGCCGATGCGCACGGCGTCGGTCCGCGGGGCGCGCAGCGCGTGGTCGAGCAGGCGCACGTAGTTCGCGTCGACGTCGGGCTTGCTGGGGTACGGCGCCTGCGGCCACCCGTGCAGCTCGGCCTCGACGGCCTCCATCGCGAGGTTCGCGCCCTTGACGAGCCGCACCTTGACCGGCGCTCCCCCGGCGGCGACGCGCTCGGTCGCGAAGCGCGTCAGCCCGTCGAGTGCCCCGAGCGCGTCGGGCAGGTACGCCTGGAGCACGATCCCGGCCTCGAGGTCGCGCAGGTCGTCGTGCGCGAGCACCTCGCGGAAGACGGCCGTGGTCAGCGCGAGGTCCTTGTACTCCTCCATGTCGAGGTTGAGGAAGACGCCGTGGTCGCGCGCCGCCCGGTACAGGGGCAGCAGGCGCTCGACGACGCGCGCGCACGACCCGTCGAGGTCCCACGGCACGAGCTGCGACGCGACGGACGACACCTTGACCGAGACGTAGTCCACGTCGGGCCGCCGTACGAGCGCGATCGTGCGCTCGAGGCGCGCGTCGGCCTCGGCCTCGCCGAGCACCGCCTCGCCGAGGAGGTTGACGTTGAGCGCGTAGCCCTCGGCGCGCGTGCGGGCCAGGTGCGGGCCGAGGCCGCGACCGGCGTCGGCCACGAGGTGCCCGACGAGCTGGCGCAGGNTAGCCCTCGGCGCGCGTGCGGGCCAGGTGCGGGCCGAGGCCGCGACCGGCGTCGGCCACGAGGTGCCCGACGAGCTGGCGCAGGCGCACGCGCGCGGCGGGCACGACGACGCGCGGCAGCACGGGGGCGACGCGCGCCCCGACCCGCAGCAGGGTCCGGTCAACGGGCCCGAGGAACGAGCCGGCGCTGCCGGCGAGCTCACCGAGGCGGCCGAGCGCGTGGGCGGCGACGTGCACGTCCTGCGGCCGCGCGACGTCGTCGACGAACCGGACGGCGAGCTCGAGGCCCGCCGGGTCGGAGACGAGCGCGCCGAGCCGCTCGGCCGTGCGGCGGGCCCGCGCGTCGCCCGCGTCGTCCGCGGTGCTCGCGGCGAGCCAGCGGCGGGCGAGGGCCACCGCGTCCTCCACGAGGTCGTCCGGGGAGGTCTGGACCGGGGTGCGGGTCGGGTCGCCGGCGGCTCCGGGGGTGGGGAGCGGCCGTGCGGGCGCGTCGTTGCTCATCCTCCCAGGGTGCCCCGGGTCGCGCTGACTCGTCTTGTACGATCCGGGGCGACATGGCACCCGTCCGCGACAACCTGTGGCCCGAGGGCGTGGCGCTGCTCGCCGCGCTCAGCCCCGCGATGGTCGCGCTCATGGACGAGCTGCCGGACACGATGTTCTGCGCCAAGGACGTCACGGGGCGTTACGCCGCGGTCAACCCCGTGTTCGTCGCTCGCACGAACGAGCGCTCGCGCCGCGCGGTGCTCGGGCGCCGGGCGCGCGACCTGTTCGTGCCGCAGCTCGCCGAGCGCTACGAGCAGCAGGACGCCGAGGTCCTGCAGGGCCGGTCGCTGCGCGGCGAGCTCGAGCGCATCCGCCGGCTCGGCGGCACCTCGGGCTGGTTCCTCACGTCGAAGCTCCCCGTGCACGACGACGCCGGTCGCCTCGTGGGGATCGTGTCCGTCTCCCACGACCTGCGCGCGGGCGCGGCCGACGACGCGACGATGGGCTCGATGGCCGCGCTCGTCGCCGCGGTCGAGGCGGACCTCGGGGCGCGCTGGACGACGACGCGGCTCGCCGAGGCGGCCGGGGCCACGCCCGCGGTGCTCGACCGGCGCGTGCGGCGCGTGTACGGCCTCACGCCCCGCCAGCTCGTGCTGCGCACGCGGGTCGACCACGCGACGCGGCTGCTCGCCGGCACCACGCGGCCGATCGGCGACGTCGCGGCCGACAGCGGCTTCTACGACCAGCCGTCGTTCACGCGGACGTTCGCACGCCTCACGGGCGAGACGCCGGCGCAGTACCGGCGGCGCACGCGCCGCTGACGGCACCGTGCCGGGTCGCGCGCTCGTCGTGCGTGCGCCGGGCGGCCCCGCGGTGGCGAGCGACGCCGTCGCACGCGGAGACTGACGCCATGACCTCTACGAGCCCCTCCCCCGGAACCGTCCCGACCGTCGAGCTGCCCGGCGGCACGATGCCGCTCCTCGGCATCGGCACCTGGCAGTCGGAGGGCGACGACGCGTACCGCGCCGTGCGCCACGCGCTCGACGTCGGCTACCGGCACGTCGACACCGCCACCGGCTACGGCAACGAGTCGCAGGTGGGCCGCGCGCTCGCCGACTCGTCCGTGGACCGCGCCGACGTGTTCGTCACCACGAAGCTTCCGCCGGACGCAGCGGGCCGCGAGCGCGAGACGATCGAGGCGTCGCTGCGCGACCTCGGGACCGACTACGTGGACCTGTGGCTCATCCACTGGCCGCCGTCGGGCGAGGCGTCGCCGTGGGTCTGGGAGCAGTTCGTCGCGCTGCGCGACGAGGGCCTGGTCCGCTCGATCGGCGTGAGCAACTACTCGGTCGAGCAGGTCGACGTGCTCTCCGACCAGGTGGGCGAGACCCCGGCCGTCGACCAGATCCCGTGGAGCCCCGCCGACTACGACCACCGGATCGCGCACGAGCTCGCGCAGCGCGGCGTCGTGCTGGAGGGGTACAGCCCGTTCAAGCGCACCGACCTCGACGCGCCCGTGCTCGCCGAGGTGGCGGCCGCGCACGGCGTCACGCCCACCCAGGTCGTGCTGCGCTGGCACCTCGACCACGGGTTCGTCGTCATCCCGAAGTCGGTCACGCCCGAGCGCATCGAGGCGAACTTCCAGGTCACGGGCTTCTCCCTCACGCCGGACGAGCTCGCGGCGGTCGACGCGCTCGGCCGCTGAGCCGCACCCGCGCGCGACGCGCCGGGGCCGGGGCGCACCTGCGCCCGCGCGCCCCGGCGCGTGCCCGCCCGGCGAGCGCGCGCGCCGGCGGTAGCGTGGCCTCCGGTGCCGCACACCCCCGCGGCACCGGAGAACCTCGAACCGGAGGAACCGTGACGACGACGTCCGTGCCGCCCACCACCACGAGCGGCGAACCCGCCCCGACCGACCACCAGACCCGGACCGACCTCCCGCCCGGCGCCCGCCGCGCCCCCGACGGCGCGGCCCCGCCCGCGTCGGCCCTCGACACCGCGCACGCCCAGCTCGCGGGCGCGGTCGAGTTCCTCGGCTACGACGACGGTCTGCACGAGATGCTCGCGACCCCGCGTCGCGAGGTGAACGTGGCCGTGCCGCTGCGGCGCGACGACGGCCGCACCGTCCTCTTCCACGGCTACCGCGTGCAGCACAACGTCTCACGTGGGCCGGGCAAGGGCGGCCTGCGCTACGCGCCGAGCGTCGACATCGACGAGGTCCGCGCGCTCGCCATGTGGATGACGTGGAAGTGCGCCCTCGTGGACCTGCCGTACGGCGGCGCGAAGGGCGGCGTCGCGATCGACCCGCGCTGCTACTCCGAGGCCGAGCTCGAGCGCGTCACACGCCGCTACACGTCGGAGATCATGCCGGTGATCGGCCCGGAGCGGGACATCATGGCGCCCGACATGGGCACGAGCGAGCAGACCATGGCCTGGGTCATGGACACCTACTCGGTCAACCAGGGCTACACGATCCCGGCCGTCGTGACCGGCAAGCCGATCACCGTGGGCGGGTCGCTCGGGCGCACGACGGCGACGAGCGCCGGGGTCGTGCACGTCACCGCCGCGGCGCTCGACGAGGCGGGCGTGCCGCTGACCGACGTGCGCGTCGCCATCCAGGGCTTCGGCAAGGTCGGCTCGCACGCGGCCGCGATCTTCGCGGCCCGCGGGGCCCGCGTCGTCGCGGTCTCCGACCAGTACGGCGGGGTGCACGCCCCGGACGGGCTCGACGTGCGGGCGCTCGTCGAGCACGTCGCCGCGACGGGGAGCGTCGTGGGCTTCGACCGCGCGGACCCGGTGGACAACGACGCGCTCCTCGCGCTCGACGTCGACGTGCTCGTGCCGGCGGCCGTCGAGGGCGTGCTCGACGGCGACACGGCCCGCACCGTGCGCGCGCGGTGGGTCGTCGAGGGCGCGAACGGCCCGACGACCGCCGAGGGCGACCGCGTGCTCGCGAAGAACGGCGTCACGGTCGTGCCGGACGTCCTCGCGAACGCGGGCGGCGTCGTCGTCTCCTACTTCGAGTGGGTGCAGGCGAACCAGGCGTACTGGTGGACGGCCGACGAGATCGGCGAGAAGCTCGAGCACCGGATGCTCCACGCGTACGAGGAGGTCGCCGCGCTGGCGCGGCGCGAGGAGCTGAGCCTGCGCGACGCCGCGCTCGTCATCGGCGTGCAGCGCGTGGCGGAGGCGCACCAGATCCGCGGCCTGTACCCCTGACGGCCGGCGCCCGCCCGTGCCCGGCGCGTCCCGCCGGGCACGGGTGGGGCCGGTCGGTCCGTGGGCCGGCGGGGTCGTGGTCAGTCCGTGGGCCGGCGGGTCGCGGCGACGACGCCCGCGACGAGCGCGACGGCGGACGCCGCGACGGCCGCCCAGGCCACGGTCGTGTCGACGAGCGGACCCTGGAACCGGGCCACCGCGATCCACGCGAGCCCCCACGACATCGCGAGCCCGATGCCGAGCGCGAGCGCACGCCGCCCGGCGGTGAACCGAGCCCACGCGACCGACAGCACGGCGGCCGCCGCGACGAGCACGACCGACCACCCCGTCGCGCCGAGGCCGAGCTCACCCACGCCCCCGTCCGCGAGGGCCGCGGCGACGTTCGCGAGCGTCGCGACGCTCACCCACCCCGTGTAGAGGCCGAGCGTGCCGTCGAGCACGACGGCCTGCGCGGTCGACTCGGGGCGCAGCCGCACGAGCCGCACCACGGCCACGGCGTTGACGGCGAGCAGCGCCGCGATGACCACGACGCTCACCGGGACCCACCCGGCCTGGACCACGCCGATCCACGCGGCGTTGAGCACCATGGACGCGAGCACCCACCACGCGGTCGCTCGCAGGCGCGGGCTCGCCGCGTGCCGCGGCAGCACCTGGTAGACGGCGAACGCGAAGAGCCCGAGGTAGATCACGGACCAGATCCGGAACGCCGGGTTGTCGGGCGCGACGGGGGTCGCCTCGGCGGAGAGGGCACCGCCGGACGCGTCCTGGACCGCCGTGCCGCCGAAGGCTCCGGCGCCGAACGCGGCGGTGCCCGCCGCGACGAGGGCGCCGACGAGGACGACGACCTGGCGGACACGGTCGGACGGCGCGGGCGCGGGGACGGCGCCCGCCGGGACGGCGGCAGCTGAGGTCATGCCTCCACCGTCGCATCACTCAGCCTGCTGAGCATCTGGGCGACGTCCTCTGCCTGCCGCCGAGAACGACCCTGCTCGCCGCCGAGAACGAGGTTGGTGCCGTTATCCGCGGGATAACGGCACCAACCTCGTTCTCGGCGCCGGGCGGCGCGGGGCGGTGCGGGGTCAGGCCAGGGGCTGGCGGTCCGCCCAGGCGGTGAGGGTCGTGCGCGGCCCGGTGAAGAACGGGACCTCCTCGCGGACGTGGCGGCGCGCCTCCGTCGCGCGCAGCTCGCGCATGAGGTCGACGATGCGGTGCAGCTCGTCCGCCTCGAACGCGAGGATCCACTCGTAGTCGCCGAGCGCGAACGACGCGACGGTGTTGGCGCGCACGTCCGGGTAGTCCCTCGCCGCGAGGCCGTGGTCGCGCAGCATCGTGCGGCGCTCGGCGTCGGGCAGCAGGTACCAGTCGTACGACCGCACGAACGGGTACACCGACAGGTAGTCGCGCGGCGCCTCGCCCGCGAGGAACGCGGGCACGTGGCCGCGGTTGAACTCCGCCGGGCGGTGCAGCGCCACGTTCGACCACACCGGCTCGAGGTGCGCCCCGAGGCCGCTCGCGCGCAGGTGCTGGTAGGCGCGCTGCACCGACTCGACCGTGGGTCCGTGCCACCACACCATGAGGTCGGCGTCCGAGCGCAGGCCCGCGACGTCGTACCAGCCGCGCACCACGAGGTCGCCGTCCGTCGCGGCCGGGTCGTCCCCGCCGCCGACGGCGGCCAGCGCGTCGCTCACGAGGCCCGCTCGCTCGTCCGCGTCGGCGGGCAGGGGCGCGGCCGTCGCGAACACGGACCACATCGCGTAGCGGATGGTGGAGTTGATCTGGTCGTGGTCCGCGGGCACACGCGCGGCGTCGTTCATCGGGGGTTCCTCTCGGGTCAGCTGTGGACGTCGGTGCTGCACAGCGCGGGCACGCCGCTCGGCTCGCCGTCGCGGCGCAGGCAGCAGCCGGGCGCGCACACCGAGCGGAACGCGGGGAGGTCGCCGACCGTGGCCTCGGCGACGGCCTCGCCGCGCGCGATCGCGGCGCGCTCGACGAGCAGGTCGACGAGCCCGCGCACGAACGGCTCGCGCGTGCCCACGGTACCGGCGCGGACGGCCGTCATCCCGAGCTCCGTCGCGGTCTGGACCGCCTCGGTGTCGAGGTCGTACGCGACCTCCATGTGGTCCGAGACGAACCCGATCGGCGAGAGCACGACGTCGCGGACGCCGTCCTGCGCGATGGCCTCGAGGTGGTCGTTGACGTCGGGCTCGAGCCACGGCTGGCTCGGCGGGCCCGAGCGCGAGCAGTACGCGAGGTCCCACGAGACCTCGTGCCCGAGGCGCTCGGACACCGCGGCGGCGACGACGCGCGCGAGGTCGAGGTGCTGCTCGGAGTACGTCGCGTACGCGATGCGCGACGCGGCCTCCATGGTGTCGGGGATGGAGTGCGTGACGAAGACGAGGCGTGCGGCGGCCGTGTCGCCGCCCTTCTCCGCGAGCGCCGCGTAGCCGTCGAGGACCGCGTCGACGTTCGCCTGCGCGAAGCCCGGGTGGTTGAAGTACGAGCGCACCTTGTCGAACTGCACGCCCGTCGAGCCCTCGGGACCGAGCTGGCCGCGCCGGTCGAGCACCACGGCGAGGTCCTCGCGGTACTGGCGGCAGCCGGAGTACGACGAGTAGGCGGACGTCACGAGCGCCACGGCGTTGCGCGCGCCCAGTGCCTCGAGCTCGGTGATCGCGTCGTCGGTGTACGGCTCCCAGTTGCGGTTGCCCCACACGACGGGCAGCTCGATCCCGCGCCGCGCGAGCTCGGCCTCGAGCGCCGCCTTGAGCGCGAGGTTCTGCTCGTTGATGGGGCTCTTGCCGCCGAACCCGTAGTAGTGCTCGCCGACCTCCTCGAGGCGCGAGTCCGGGATGCCCTTGCCCGCGGTGACGTTGCGCAGGAACGGCACGACGTCCTCGGGCTTGTTGGGCCCGCCGAACGAGTAGAGCAGCAGCGCGTCGTAGGGGCGCAGGTCGGGGGTCTCGGGCGCGGTGTCGACGCCGGCCGCCGGGGTGGCGGGCACGGCGGCCCGCTCGGTGGCAGCGACGTCCTGGGGGGAGAACGGGGGCATGCTCCTGATCATGGCACCCGGCCCGGGGCTCGCCCGTCCGGAACGGGACGGCTCGGACGTGACATTGACGGGACAGAGTGTCACCTCCTCCCCCGCCGCGGCGCGCCTAGACTCGGGCCGCTCGCTCCTCGGGCGCGCCGGGCACCGACGCCCGTGCACACGTCGCCCGAGCCGGACCGCGTGGAGGTGGAGCAGTGCCGCTCCCGGAGATCACCGAGCGCGTGCCGCTCACCCTGCCCGACGGCCGCCTCGACCGGCGCGCCGTCGGCTGGGCGCGCCGGCCGCTCGTCGACACCGACGGCGTGGGCCGCGGTCTGCGGGGCCGCGGGCGGACCAAGCGCTGGGAGTACTGGGGCGTCATGACGCCGACCCACGTCCTCGCGCTCACGGTCTCGTCGATCGACTACGCCGCGGTGCACGAGGTCTGGGTGCTCGACCGGGCGTCGGGCCGCACGTGGGGCGCCGCCGCGACCGTCGTGCCGTCCCGGGGCGTCGTGCTGCCGGGCACCCTCGGCGACGGACCGGCGCGCGCCCGCGCGAAGGCCCTCGCGATCGACCTCGACGAGGTCGAGGGCGGCACCCGCCTGCGGGCGCGCACGCGCGACGTCTCGTTCGACGTCGTCGCCGAGCTCCCGCACTGGCACGAGCGGCTCGCCGTCGTCGTGCCGTGGAGCGACACCCGGTTCCAGTACACGGTGAAGGACGTGGCCCGCCCGGCGCGCGGGACGCTGTGGGTCGACGGCCGGACGGTCGACGTGCCCGCCGGGTCGTCGTGGGCCGTGCTCGACCACGGTCGCGGGCGCTGGCCGTACGACGTCCGCTGGAACTGGGGCGCGGGGTCGGGCGAGAGCCACGGCCACGTCGTCGGCCTCCAGGTCGGGGGGAGGTGGACGGTCGGCACGGGGTCGACGGAGAACGCGGTCCTCGTCGACGGGCGCCTCCACCACCTCCCCGACGAGCTCGTGTGGGACTACGACCTCGCGGACCCGGACCGGCCGTGGCGCGTCACCGGCGGCGGACTCGACGCGACGTTCGAGCGCTTCCACACGAAGGTCACGCGCACGAACCTCGGCGTCGTGTCGTCGTCGACGGACCAGTGCTTCGGCGCGTGGTCGGGCACGTTCACCCCGCCCGGAGGGACGGGCGCGGGACCCGTGCGGTTCGCCGGTCTGGACGGCTGGGCCGAGGAGGTCCACAACCGCTGGTGACGTCCCGCGCAACCCCCCGACCCGGGTTGCCAGTGCCGGGCCCCTGCCTAGCGTGGGACGTTCCGGCGGCACCGACGCCGTCGGGCGCGACCCGTGCACGACGGCGACCCCGTCCTGGGCGGCCGCGCCGTCACCGGCAGCGACGCCGGTGGGAAGGAGAGGCTCATGCACGCACGACGAGGACGGTTCGGCGCAGGGACCACGGGGGTCGCGGCAGCCGCGGCGCTCGTGATGCTCCTGCCGTTCGGCGGGGGCGACCGTGGCGGTGACCGCGGCGGCGGCCACGGGCACGGCAACGACCGCGCGCGGAACGTCATCTTCATCCAGGGCGACGGGCTCGGCCTGTCGCACCGCGAGCTCGTCCGGCTCGCGACGGTCGGCAAGGACGGCCAGCTCGCCATGAACACGCTCGAGCACGCGGGCTGGACCACGACCGACTCGGCGGACCCGGAGGAGGCCGTCACGGACTCCGCGGCGGGCGCGACGGCGTTCGCGTCCGGCGTGCGCACGTACAACGGCGCGGTGGGCGTGGACGCCGACGGCAACCCTGTGCCGACCCTGCTCGAGGCCGCGCGCGGCCTGGGCAAGGCGACGGGGCTCGTCACGACGGCGCAGGTCACCGACGCGACGCCCGCCGCGTTCGGCGCGCACGTGCCCGACCGCGGCGACCAGAGCGAGATCGCGCGCCAGTTCCTCGAGAGCTCGCGCCCCGACGTCATCCTCGGCGGCGGCGAGGACTGGTGGTTCCCGGCGGGCGAGCCGGGCGCGTGGGAGGACAACCCGGCGAAGGACCCGACCGAGGAGAGCAAGGGCACGGCGGGCAACCTCGTCGAGCGCGCGCAGGACCTCGGGTACACGTACGTGAGCGATGCCGACGGTCTCGCGGACGCGCGCGGGCGCAAGCTGCTCGGCCTGTTCGCGAACGAGGAGATGTTCGAGCAGCGGAACGAGGGCGAGGGCGACCTCTACGAGCCCGAGGTGCCGCTGGTCGACATGACGGCGAAGGCGCTCGACGTGCTGTCGCGCGACCGCGACGGGTTCTTCCTGCTCGTCGAGGAGGAGGCCGTGGACGAGTTCGCGCACCGCAGCAACGCGACGCGCACGATCCAGGCGGGTCAGGCGCTCGACGAGACCGTCGCGCTCGCGCTCGACTTCGCGAAGAGGAACCGCGGCACGCTCGTGCTCGTCGTGGGCGACCACGCGACCGGCGGTCTCGCGATCGAGAACGTCGACCCCGAGGACGAGGGCGGCGAGGGCGCCACGACCGAGGACGGGCCGTTCGACCTCGCCGGCTCCGACCTGCAGTTCACGGTCGACTGGACGACGGGCGGCCACACGGGCGAGGCCACGCCGATCACCGCGCAGGGACCGGGGGCCGAGCGCCTCGCCGGGGCGCAGCGCAACACCGACGTCCACGACGCCGTCCTGCGCGCCATGCAGGGCCGGGGCCGCGGCTGAGGCGACGCGACCCGACCGCCCGGCGCGCGCGACGTCGTCGGGCGGTTGGGCCCGGTACGGGGCACCGCCGAGCACGACCGTGCTCGCGGTCGAGCACGAGGTTGGTGTCGTCATCGGGCGGATGACGACACCAACCTCGTGCTCGGCGGGAGGCTCGGTCAGCCCTTGACCGCTCCCCCGAGGCCCGCGCCCTGGAGGAACATGCGCTGGAACACGAGGAACAGCCCGACGGGGATGAGCGTGGAGATCGCGAGCGCCGCGAGGAACACGCCGAGGTCGGTCGACGCCTCGATGGACGGCAGGCGCACGGACAGCGGCTGGATCGCCGGGTCCTTGAGCACGAGCAGCGGCCAGAGGAAGTCCTTCCACGCCGCGATGACGGCGAACACCGAGACGACGCCGACGATCGGCCTCGACATCGGCAGGACGACCGACCAGAACAACCGGTACGGCCCGGCGCCGTCCATGCGCGCGGCCTCGAACACCTCGCGCGGGAGGCTGTCGAAGAACCGCTGGACGAGCAGCACGTTGAACGCGCTCGCGCCCGCCGGCAGCCACACGGCCCAGAAGCTGTTGATGAGCGACCGCCCGAGCAGCGGCGGGTCGAGGATCGTCAGGTACAGCGGGACGAGCAGCACGATCGCCGGGACGAACATCGTCGACAGCACGAGCGCCTGCACGACCTTCCCGTACCGCGGGCGCAGCACCGACAGCGCGTAGCCGCCCGTCGTCGCGACGAGGATCTGCGACGCCCACGACCCGACCGCGAGCCAGATCGTGTTGAGGAAGTACCGGCTGACCTGCACGTCGTTCCACGCCCGGTCGAGGTTGTCCCACGCGATGCCGTTCGGGAACACGGCCATGGGCGTGCGCAGGATGTCCTGCGTCGGGGTCACCGCGTACTTCGCGAGCAGCAGCATGGGACCGAGTCCCGCGACGACGAGGACCACGAGCAGCAGCACGTGGGTCGTGCCCATCCCCCACCGGACGGACGGGCGCCGCCAGTCGGCCTCGGAGAGCGCACCGCGGTCCTCGACGCCGTCGAGCGCCTTGCGGCGCCGTGCGCGGGCGGTGCGGCGCTCGGCCTCGCGGCGGCGCCGGCTCGCCTCGGCGGCGCGCCGCGCGGTCCCGGCCGCGTCGTCGGCGACGTCCGTCGTGGCCGCGGAGTCCTGCGAGACGACGCCGATCTCGCTCGGGTTGTCGGTGGGCGAGAGAGTCATGACGTGCTCCAGGACCGGGTGAGCCGGAAGTAGACGAGCGAGAACACCGCGAGGACGGCCGCGAGCATGAGCGACAGCGCGGTCGCCGCCCCGTAGTCGCCGCCGAGGCTGTTCTGGAAGGCGTAGCGGTAGATGAGCAGCAGCACGGTGAGCGTCGCGTTGTTCGGCCCGCCGCCGGTGAACAAGTACGGCTCGAGGAAGACCTGCGCCGTGCCGATCACCTGGAGGATGAGCGTGATGAACAGGACGCCGCGCAGCGCGGGCAGCGTGACGTGCCAGATCTTGCGCCACAGGCCCGCCCCGTCCACCTCGGACGCGTCGTAGAGCTCGGGCGGGACGCTGGTGAGCGCGGCGAGGTAGATGATGATCGTGCCGCCCGCCCCGGCCCACGTGGCCGCGAGGACGAGCGACGGCATCGCGGTCGACGCGTCCTGGAGCCACGGGTACGGGCCGAGGCCCACCCAGCCGAGGATCGTGTTGAACACGCCCGTGGGGCTGCCGTTGTAGAAGAACTTCCACAGCAGCACGGCCACGACCGGCGGCACGACGACCGGCAGGTACGCGAGCGCCGAGTACAGGCCGCGTGCCCGGCGGACCTCGCGCATGAGCACGGCCGCGACGAGCGGGACCGGGTACCCGAACAGCAGGGCGAGGAACGCGAAGTACAGCGTGTTCCGCACGGCCTTGCCCAGGAGCGGGTCGGCGAGCACCTGGCGGAAGTTGTCCAGCCCGACGAACGTCGGGTCGCTCACGAGGTTCGTCTCCTGGACGCTCATGATCACCGCGCGCACGATCGGGAACCACGAGAAGACGCCGAAGATCAGGATCAGCGGCAGCATGAACACGAGGTTGCTCAGGCCGCCGCCGCGGAACCACGTCACGGGGCTGCGGCGTCGGCCGGTCCGGTCGGCCCGCGCGTGCGAGGCGGGTCCCCGTCGCGGCGGGGCGGTGGTGGCGGTCACGGAGAACGTCCTTCGGTGCGGTGGGAGGTGCTCGACGGCGCGAGGTGCGTCGCGCCGTCGAGCACCGGTGGGGTCGGGCCGGCCGGCAGGGGGCGCTGCCGGCCGGCCCGGGCTGCGGACCCGGCGGGGTCAGCCCTGGTCGAGCAGGGCCTGCGCCTCGGTGTTCGCCTGCTCCAGCAGCGCGTCCACGTCGGCGTTCTCGTCCGTGAGGACGGCCTGGACGACCGGGTCGAGCAGCGCGTAGATCTCCTGCGTCTTCTGCGACGGCTCGCCCACGAGCGGCAGGTCGAACATCGTGTCCGTGTAGCTCGTCATCTGGTCGAGCGGCACGTTGATGTAGTCCGCGATCCACTCCTGGTTCTGCTCGTACTGCTCCTGGGAGAACATCGGCAGGACCGGGGTGCCCACGGGCTGGTCGTTCGCGACGAGGACCTCGGCGTCGGCGACGGCGCGCTTCTCGTCGACGAGCTTGCCGAGGTAGAAGAAGTCGATCCACTTGATCGCGGCCTCCTTCTTCGCCTCGTCCACGGTCGCCGGCATCGCGGCGAGCGTGCCGCCGGTGAGGACGCCCGCGTCGTCGCCCTCGAGCGGGAGCGCGGCGAGGCCGTACGTGGACGGGTCGAGCGCGTTCGTCTGCACGAGCGAGGTGAACACGTCGGAGCCCGACGTGTACATCGCGACCTGGCCGGCGGCGAAGGCCTGGTTCATCGTGCCCCAGTCGAGGAGGAAGTTGCTCCCGAGGGAGTTGTCCTCCCAGCGCATGGCCTGCAGCCACTCGAGCGCGGCCTTCGTGCCGTCGTTCGTGAGGGTCGACGTGGCCGTGCCGTCGTCCGCGACCTCCTGCGTGCGGCCGCCGCGCGCGAACGTGTTCACCGTGAGCTGCCAGCCGCCCGTGTTGTTCTGCGACATCTGCATGTAGCCCGCGACGCCGGGGTTCGCGTCCGCGATCTTCTTCGCGTACTCGCGGACCTCGTCCCACGTGGTCGGCGGCTGGTCGGGGTCGAGGCCGGCCGACTCGAACAGCGCCCGGTTGTAGTGCAGGCCCACGCCGTAGACGTTCTTGGCGGGGATCGCGTAGACGTGGCCGTCGGCGCCCGTGCCGGCCTCGAGGATGGCCGGGTTGAAGCGGTCGGCGTACGGCAGGGTGCGGAACTGCTCGTCGAGGTCCGCGAGCTGGCCGTTCTCCACGAGCGTCTTCGCGTCGGTGAACGGGATCTCGAAGACGTCGGGCAGCGTGCCGCCCGCGAGCTGGGGCGCGAACGTCGTCGCCTTCCACTCGTACTCCTCGGGCACGACGTCGATGTCCGGGTTCGCGGCCTCGAACTCCTCGACCTGGGCGTTGAAGGCGTCGATCGCCTCCTGCTCGGAGCCCGGGAGCAGGGACACCACCGAGAGGGTGACCTTCCCGTCGTCCGAGCCGCTGCTCTCGTCGTCGCTGCCCGAGCCGCCGCTCGAGCACGCGGCGAGCGTGCTGATCGCGAGGGCCCCCGCGAGGGTGAGGCCGATCGCCTGACGTGTGGACTTCATCGTCACTCCTGGGTTCCGGTGGTGCTGGGTGCTGGGTGGGGTGGGTGCGGGTCGCCGGCCCGCCCGGTGGGGCGCGCCGGTGTGGCGGTCAGGGGCGCGACGGGGTCGCGCGGAGCCAGACCGCGGTGTCGGTGGTCAGGGGCGCCGGTGGCTGCGGCGCGCCGGGACCGCCCGAGGCGTCGGCGGCGAGGTCGCTGCGCACGAGGACCACGGCGTCCGCCGGCAGCGGGACGTCCTCGGCCCCGAGGTTGACGACGCACGTGACCGCGTCACGCCCGTCGCCCCGGGTGAAGGCGAGCACGTCGTCGCCGAGCGCGACGCCGTCGAGGGCGTCGAGCCAGCGGAACGCGCCGCCGTGCAGCGCGGGCTCGGCGCGCCGCGTCGCGAGGACGCGACGGTAGAGCGCGAGCATCGAGGCGTCGTCGTCCCACTGGGCCTCGACCGACACCTCTCCCCAGCCGGGCGGCTGGGGCAGCCAGGGCTGCGCCCCGCCGTCGGGCCCGAACCCGTGGCTCGTGCCGCCGCGCGTCCACGGCAGGGGCACGCGGCAGCCGTCGCGGCCGGGGTCGACACCGCCGGAGCGGGCGTGCATGGGGTCCTGGATCGCGTCGGGCGGGAGGTCCTCGACCTCGGGGAGCCCGAGCTCGTCGCCCTGGTAGACGTAGAGCGACCCGGGCAGCGCGGCGGAGAGCAGCGCGGCGGCGCGGGCGCGGCGGCGCCCCAGGTCGAGGTCGGTCGGCGTCCCGGCGCGCTTGGCCGCGAACGAGAACGAGCTGTCCTCGCGGCCGTAGCGCGTCACGGGGCGCGTGACGTCGTGGTTCGACAGCACCCACGTCGCGGGCGCGGCGACGGGCGCGTGCGCGTCGAGCGTCGTCTGGACCGACTCGCGCAGGGCCTTCGCGTCCCAGGGGCGCGCCATGAAGTCGAAGTTGAACGCGGTGTGCATCTCGTCCGGGCGCAGGTACTGCGCGAACCGCGCGCGGTCGGCGAGCCACACCTCGCCCACGAGGACGCGGGGCTCCTCGTACGAGTCGGCGACGGCGCGCCAGCCGCGGTAGATGTCGTGCAGCTCGTCGCGGTCGACGTGCGGGTGCTCCCCCGGGCCCGGGTGCGCGGGCACCTCGGGCAGCGCGGGGTCCTTGACGAGCTGGGCCGCCGAGTCGATGCGGATGCCCGCCGCGCCGCGGTCGAACCAGAACCGCAGGATGTCCTCGTGCTCGCGGCGCACGTCGGGGTGGTTCCAGTTGAGGTCCGGCTGCTCCGGCGCGAACACGTGCAGGTACCACTCGCCGGGCGTGCCGTCGGGGTCCGTCGTGCGCGTCCACGTGCTGCCCTGGAACTCCGAGACCCAGCGCGTCGGGATCTGCGACCCGTCCTCGCCCTTGCCCGGGTGGAACCAGAAGCGCTCGCGCTCGGGCGACCCCGGCCCGGCGGCGAGCGCGGCCCGGAACCACTCGTGCTCGGACGACACGTGGTTCGGGACGACGTCGACGATCGTGCGGATGCCGAGCGCGCGGGCCTCCGCGATGAGCGCCTCCGCCTCGGCGAGCGTGCCGAACTGCGGGTCGATCGCGCGGTAGTCCGCGACGTCGTAGCCGCCGTCGGCCAGCGGGGACACGTACCACGGGGTGAACCAGATCGCGTCGACGCCGAGGTCGCGCAGGTACGGCAGGCGCCGGCGCACGCCCGCGAGGTCGCCCGTGCCGTCGCCGTTCCCGTCGGCGAAGCTGCGCACGTACACCTGGTAGATCACGGCGCTGCGCCACCAGTCGGTCGACGCCGCCCGCTCCGCTCCCACCGGACCGGCGGTCGCCTCGGGGGTGGGTGCGCCGTCGGCGACTCGGGGGTGGTCGTTGCTCACCGCGTCCTCTTCCGTGAGTTCGGGAGCGAGGGCGCGCGGGGCACGTCTCGCCTGCTGCTGCACCGCGTGCGGTGCCGGACCGGGGCGGGCCCCGGGACGGCCGTCGTGCACCGGGGTGTCGACCGCGCCGTCGAGACGACTGTAACTAGACGACAGGAAGCGCGCAAGAACCCGACAAGGCCGTTATCGAAATGCTATCTCTCGACGCCGAGAGACTGACGCGGCGTGCGAGGAGGGCGATCGACCCGCGCACGACGAGGGCCCCGGCCCGGCGCGCGACGGCGCCGGGCCGGGGCCCGGGAGAACAAGGGTGCGTGTGCTACGACCCGACGGCCTCGCGGCCGGCGCCGCGGGCCGCGGCGGTCGACCCGCGCACGACGAGCTCCGGCTCGAACAGGAGCTCGTCGCGCGAGACGTCGGCGCCCGCGATCATGCTCGCGAGCAGGTCCACCGCCGCCCGGCCCATGGGCTCGATCGGCTGGCGCACGGTCGTCAGCGCCGGGTCCGTGGAGTTCATGAGGTTCGAGTCGTCGTAGCCGACGACGGACACGTCCGCCGGGACGTCCAGGCCGGCCCGTCGCACGGCTCGGATCGCGCCCAGGGCGAGCGGGTCGCTCGCGCACACGATCGCGGTCGCGCCGGCTTCGAGGAGCCGGTTCGCGGCGGCCTGGCCGCTCTCGAGCGAGTACTGGCTGTGCACGACGAGCGCCGGGTCGAGCGCGTGGCCCTGCCGCTCGGCGAACGCCTGCGCCGCCGCGAGCTTGCGCTCCGACGGCACGTGGTCGGCGGGGCCGAGCAGGAGGCCGACCCTCTCGTGCCCGAGCGAGAGCACGTGGCCGAGCGCCTGGTTCATCGCGACGAGGTCGTCGCACGAGACGCGCGGGAAGTCGAGGTCCTCGATGGACGCGTTCATGAGCACGACGGGCAGCCCGAGCTTCTCGAGCCGGCGGAAGTGCGCGTGGTCCGCCTGCCGCTCGGCGTAGAAGCCGCCGGCGAAGATCACGCCGGACACGTGCTGCCCCAGGAGCAGGTCGATGTACTCGGCCTCGGTGACGCCCCCCGCGGTGCGCGTGCACAGCACGGGCGTGAAGCCCTGCTGCGCGAGCGCACCCCCGATGACCTCGGCGAACGCCGGGAAGATGGGGTTGACGAGCTCGGGGAGCACGAGGCCCACGAGGCGGCCGCGCTCGCCGCGCAGCTTGGTGGGCCGCTCGTAGCCGAGCACGTCGAGCGCGGTGAGCACCGCGTCGCGCGTGGCCTGCGAGACCCCGGGCTTGCCGTTGAGCACGCGGCTCACGGTGGCCTCGCTGACACCGACCTTGGTGGCGACCTCCGCCAGACGTCTCGACATGCCGCCGACTATACGCGCGACTGCAAGCCGCTTGCGTGATTCGCGGGCGCCAAACGAATCCTTGCGTCGGCGCTCCCCGGCGTCGGGAGATGCGGCTAGGCTCGTTCGGTGTCCTTCCAAAAGGTGACCGCGTCGTCCCCCGAGCCCGCGACGGACCCGTTCGGGCTCGTCCCCGCCCCCGTGTCGGTGTCGCCGGGCGACGGCGTCGTCGCCCTCCCCGACGGGACCCGGGTCGCCACGGACCCCGCGCTGCGCCCGGCCGCACGGCGGTGGCGGCGCGCGACGGAGGACGCGTTCGGCCTCGACCTCGCGCCCGTGGGCGGCCCGGACGACCCCGGCGCCGCGGACCGACCCGCCGTGACGTTCGCGCTCGACGCGGCGCTCCCGGCGTCGGGCTACCGGCTCGCGGTCGACGACGCGGGCGTCCGCGTCGCCGCTGCCGACCTCGACGGCGCGCACGCCGCCGCGCACACGCTGCGCCAGCTCGCCGGCCCGGCCGCGTTCCGCCGCGCCCCCGGGCGACGGGCGCCCGGTACGACGACGCCCCCGCTGGTCCTCCCCCACGTCACCGTCACCGACCACCCGCGGTTCGCGTGGCGCGGCGTGCTGCTCGACGTCGCGCGCCACTTCCTCCCGCTCGCGGACGTGCTGCGGTTCGTCGACCTCGCCGCGGCCCACCGGCTCAACGTGCTCCAGCTCCACCTCACGGACGACCAGGGGTGGCGCGTCGAGATCGAGCGGTACCCGCGGCTCACGGAGGTCGGGGCGTGGCGGCGCGAGTCGGGGGTCGGCACGTGGCGGGCCGGGGTCTTCGACGGCCGCCCGCACGGCGGCTACTACACGCAGGACGACCTGCGCGAGGTCGTCGCGTACGCGCGCGAGCGCGGCGTGACGGTCGTGCCGGAGATCGACGTGCCCGGTCACGTCGAGGCCGCGGTCGCGGCGTACCCCGGGCTCGGCACGCGCAAGCGGCCGCACGAGGTCCGCACCACGTGGGGCGTGAGCACGGAGGTGCTCGACCCGTCCGAGGAGTCCCTGGAGTTCTTCCGGAACGTGCTCGACGAGGTGCTGGAGGTCTTCGACGCGCCGTTCGTCGCGATCGGCGGCGACGAGGTGCCGACCACCCTGTGGCGCGAGAACCCGGCGATCGTCGCGCGCGCACAGGCGCTCGGGCTCGACGACGTGGGCGGCCTGCACGGCTGGTTCCTCGCGCGCCTCGCGGAGCACGTCGCGTCCCGCGGCCGGCGCGCCGTCGTCTGGGACGAGGCGTTCGGGCCCGCGCTCCCGCGCGACGTCGTCGTCACGTCGTGGCGCGGCTGGGCCGTCGGTGCCGACGCGCTCGCCGCGGGGCACGACGTCGTCATGGCCCCCGAGCAGGTCGTCTACCTCGACCACCGCGGCGGCGACGCCCCGGACGAGCCCGTGCCGGTCGGCTTCCTCACGACGCTCGAGGACGTCTACGCGTTCGAGCCGCTCCCGGCCGCGGTCGCGCCCTCCGGCGACGACGGCACGACGCCGGGGCGCCTCCTCGGCGGCCAGGCCGAGCTGTGGTCCGAGCACCTCGACTCCGCGCGTCGCGTCGACTACGCCGCGTTCCCGCGCCTCGCCGCGTTCGCCGAGGTCATGTGGTCGCCCGAGACCGACCGCTCCCCCGGGTCGCCCGCGTCGCGCGCGTTCCGCGAGCGCCTGGAGGCCCACCACCTGCCGCGCCTCGACGCGGCCGGCGTGGAGTACCGCCCGCTCGACGGGCCGCACCCGTGGCAGACCCGCCCGGGCGTCGCGGGCTGGCCGCGCGACCGCGAGGCCGAGCTCGCCGCGGGCGGCCTGCGCGGCGTCGGTGGCTGGGTCGAGGGCCGCGACGAGGGCGCGGGGGGACCGGCGTGAGCGCGCTCGTGATCCGGGGCGCCCGGCTCGTCGAGCCCGACGGCGCCGCCTCCCCGCCCGTCGACGTCACGGTCCGCGCGGGCCGGGTCGAGAGCGTCGCGCCCGCCGCGGCGGGCGCGCCCGACGCCGCCGCGGCGCTGGACGCGGGCGGGCGCCTCCTGCTGCCGGGGTTCGTCGACGCGCACGTGCACGGCGAGGCCGCGGTGCTCGACGAGGACGTGCAGCTCGCGATGCTGCGCCAGGGCGTGACGAGCGTCGTCGTGGGCCAGGACGGCGTCTCGTGGGCGCCGTCGCCCCGACCGGGCGAGTCGACCGCGGGGGGCGCGGGCACGGAGCCGGGCGGGAGCCTGCACGACGCGGCAGCCTGGGCGTCGGGCTACTTCGCCGCGATCAACGGCGAGCACCCCACGTTCCGCGGCGGACCGGTCGCCGACCTGCTCGCGACGTACGACGGCACGACGCGCGTCAACGTGGGCTACCTCGCCCCGCACGGCACGATCCGCTACGCGGTCCTCGGCCCGGCGGCGCGCTCGGCGGCGCGCGGCGAGGTCGACCGCATGGTGGCCCTGCTCGCCGGCGCGCTCGACGACGGCGCGCTCGGCATGTCGACGGGCCTCGAGTACGTCCCGGCGGCCTACGCCGACGAGGCGGAGCTCGTCGCGCTCACGAGCGTGCTCGCCGCGCGCGGGCTCCCGCACGTGTCCCACATGCGCGGGTACGAGGACAGGGCGGGTCCGGCGTTCGCCGAGCTCGTGCGCGTCGCGCGCGCGTCCGGGGCCGCGACGCACGTGTCGCACTACCACGGGCCGGCGGCCGAGCTCCTGGGCTACGTCGACGACGCCCGCGCCCAGGGCCTCGACGTCACGTTCGACTCCTACCCGTACCTGCGCGGGTGCTCGATCCTGTCGATGGTCTCGCTGCCGACGTGGCTCCCCGTGGCGGACGTCGACGCGACGGTGCGCGCGCTGCGCGACCCCGCGGTGCTCGACCGCCTCCACCGCGAGCACTTCCCGGCCCTCGCCGACCTGTGGCCGCGCGTGACGATGGCGGCGGTGCCCACCGGGCCGGCCGCCGGCGCGCCCGCGGACGAGCCCGCCGCGGACCTCGCGTGGACCGAGGGCGTGGCGCTGCCCGACGTCGCGGCGCGCCTCGGCCTGTCCCCCGCCGACGCGGCGGTGCACCTGCTCGTCGCGACGCGTCTGCGCGCGTCGTGCGTGTTCGCGCAGCCGCCCACCAACTCCCCGGAGTCGGTGCGCGCCCTCCTGCGCCACCCGGCGCACGTGGGCGGATCGGACGCGATCTACGCGCCCGTCGGGGGCGGCGGCCGCCCCCACCCGCGCGGCTGGGGCGCGTTCGCGCGCTTCCTCGCCGAGCACGTGCGTAGGCTCGGGGACTGGACGTGGCACGACGCGGTCACGCACCTGTCCACCCGGCCCGCGCAGCGCTTCGCGCTCGCCGGGCGCGGCGTCGTCGCCCCGGGCGCGGTCGCGGACCTCGCGCTCGTCGACCCGGACGGCGTGCGCGACGAGGCGACGTACGAGGACCCGCGCCGCCCGGCGTCGGGCGTCGACGACGTGCTCGTCGCGGGCGTGCCCGTCCTGCGCGACGGCCGCCTGACCGACGCGCTCCCGGGCCGCCCGCTGCGCCCGGCCCGACCCGCCCCGACCACCGACACCCGGAGGACCGCATGACCGGCTCCACGACCGGACCAGCCCAGCCCGACCGCCCGTGGGCGGGTGACGTCGTCGGGCCCCGGACGAAGGGACTGCGGCTCGCGGGCCTCGCGACCGTCGCGGACGTCGTCGCGGGCACGCCGCGCGTGACTGACGACCCGTTCTCCTGGCCGCTGCTCACGCTCGACGACGCGACGCTCGACCACAACGTCGGCGTCGTGGCGCGCGTGTGCGCCGAGCGGGGCGTCGAGCACGCGCCGCACGTGAAGACGACGATGTCGCGCGCGCTCTACGCGCGCCAGGCCGCCGCGGGCGCGTGGGGGGCGACCGTCGCGACGCCCGCGCAGCTGCGCACGGTGCGCGACTGGGGCGTGCCACGCGTCCTGCTCGCCAACGAGCTGCTCGACCCGCGCGAGATCGCGTGGCTGCGCGACGACCTCGCGCGCGTCGCGGCCGGCGCCGAGGACGAGGTCTGGCTGTGCGTCGACTCGACGCACGGCGTCGACCTGCTGGTGCGCGGGCTCGCGGGCGCGGACGACGCGACCCGCGCGCGCGTCGGCGTGCTCGTCGAGCTCGGCGTGCCGGGCGGGCGCACCGGCGTGCGGAGCACCGCGGCGGCGCTCGACCTCGCGCGCGCGGTCCGGGCCGCCGGGCTCCGGCTGCTCGGCGTCACGGGGTACGAGGGGTCGGTCGCGGGCGGCACGAGCGACGACGAGCTCGCCGCTGTCGCCGCGTGGTGCGACGACCTGCGGGACCTCGGCACGGCGTTCGCCCGGGAGAGCCTCGCGGGCGTCGACGAGCCGCTCGTGCTCTCGGCGGGCGGCAGCTCGTTCCTCGACGTCGTGCTCGCCGCGCTCCCCGGGCCGGTCCCGGGCCCCGACGGGCGTGAGGTCGCGACGCGCGTCGTCGTGCGCTCGGGCGCGTACGTGACGCACGACCACGGGTTCTACGGGCGCACCGACCCGTGGAGCCGCATCCCCGGCGCCGAGCCGCTGCGCGGCGCCGCGACCGTGTGGGGCCAGGTCCTCTCCGTGCCCGAGCCGGGTCTCGCGATCTGCGGCGTCGGGCGCCGCGACGTGTCGTTCGACATCGACCTGCCCGTCGCGCTGTGGCTGCGCTCGCAGTCCGACGACGGCTGGCTCGCCCCGCGCGAGCTCGCCGGGACGCGCGTCACCGCGCTCAACGACCAGCACCTCTACCTCGCGCTCGCCGCGGGCGAGGCGACCACGGGCCCGGCGACGGCCCAGGTGCGGCCCGGCGACGTCGTCGGGTTCGGCATCTCCCACCCGTGCACGACGTTCGACCGGTGGCGCGTGGCCGCCGTCGTGCGCGGCGACGAGGTCGTGGACCTCGCGACGATCGACCTGTGACCACCCCGACCCGACCCGGCACATCCCGAGAGGACACCGCATGACCAGCGAGAAGACCGCGATCTCGACCCCCGACGCCCCGGCGCCCGCGCACACGTTCCACCAGGGGGTGCGCAAGGGCCCGTTCGTCCAGGTCTCCGGCCAGGGCCCGGTGGACCCGGCGACGAACGAGTACCTCCACCCGGGGGACGTCGCGGCGCAGACCACGCGCACGCTCGAGAACGTCAAGGCCATCGTCGAGGCCGCGGGCGCGACGTTCGACGACGTCGTCATGCTGCGCGTCTACCTCACCAAGCGCGAGGACTTCCCGGTCATGAACGACGCGTACGGCGCGTTCGTCGCGCAGCACACCACGAAGGGCGTCCTGCCGAGCCGCACCACGGTGTTCACGGGCCTGCCGCGCGAGGAGATGCTCGTCGAGATCGACGCGTTCGCGATCACGGACTGACCCGGCCACGCCCGCGCAGGGCCCGGTCCCCGCACGGGGGCCGGGCCCTGCGTCGTCGACGGCCGTGGCCGACCGAGGCGCCGCCGTCGAGGGTGTGGCCGCGGGTCAGCGCCGCGACGCGACGTGCAGGCTCGTGACCGTCGCGGCGAGGTCGGTGAGCCGCGACGCCGTCCGGTCGAGCAGCTCGTCGAGCTCGATCGGCCCGGGCGCGATGCTGAACGCCGCCGCGATGCCCGCGTCGCGCGCCTGGTGCGCGGGCAGGAGCACGCGCCCCGCGAGCACGACGACCGGCGGCCGGTGCGGCGCCTCGGCGGCGAGCGCGCCCATCGCGTCCGCGACCTTCCCGTTGACCGACTGCGAGTCGAACGACCCCTCGCCCGTGACGACCAGGTCGGCGCGGGAGATCTCCTGCGGCAGCCCGATCGCCTCCGCGACGAGGCGTGCGCCCGGCTCGAGCTCGGCGCCGAGGACCCCGACCATCGCCGCGGGCACCCCGCCCGCCGCGCCGGCGCCCGCGAGCTCCGACACGTCGAAGCCCGCCTCCTCGACGAGCACGCTCGCCCAGCGCCGCAGCGCCGCGTCGAGGAACGCCACGTCGGCCTCCTGGGCGCCCTTCTGCGGGCCGAACACGTGCGCCGCGCCGCGCTCGCCGTGCAGAGGGTTGGTCACGTCGACCGCGAGCCGCCACCGCACGTCGCGCGCCCGCGGGTGCAGGCCCGCGAGGTCGAGGCGCGCGACCCGCGCGAGCCCCTCTCCGCCGTCGGGCACCTGCTCGCCCTGCTCGTCGAGGAGCCGCGCGCCGAGCCCCGTGAGGATGCCCGCGCCGCCGTCGGTCGACGCCGACCCGCCGAGGCACACGATCACCTCGTCGACCCCGGCGTCGAGCACGGCCGCGGCCGCGGCGCCCGTGCCGCGCGTGTGCGCGTGCAGAGGCTGGAGCGCGACGTCGCTCACCTGCGGCAGACCGCTCGCCTCCGCGAGCTCCACCACCCCGAGCCGGCCGTCGCGCGAGACGCCGTAGCGGGCCGTGCGCGGGCGGCCGATCGCGTCGACCGTCTCGACCTCGCGCGCGGGGACCCCCCAGACGGCGAGGAGCGCGTCGAGGGTGCCCTCGCCGCCGTCGGCCATGGGGAGCTCGACGACCTGGGCGTCGGGGACGACGCTGCGCACGCCCACGGCGACGGCGTGCGCGACGTCCGCGGCGCTCAGGCTGCCCTTGAAGGAGTCGGGCGCGACGACGACGCGCAGCGGGCCGTCGGGGCGACGCGGGACGGCGGGGGTCGGGTGGGTGCTCGGCGTTGAGGACACGCTCGCATCCTAGGCAGCGGGGTCCGTCCCGGTCAGCGGGGGAACGGACGGACCGGACGTGTTCCCCGCCACACAGCGCTCACGCGCCCGGAGCGTCCTCGCCGGCGTCGGACGCCGCAGGGGGCGCCACGTCGGGGATGGACGCCTGCGCCGCACGCAGGCGTTCGAGCAGGTCCTGGAGGGTCGCGAGCTCGTCGTCGTCGAGCGCCCCGCCCACGTAGGTCGCGATCGCACGCGCGTGCGCGCGGCCGACCGACCGCTGCACGCGTGCGCCGGCCGGGGTGAGCCGCACGACGGTGCCGCGCGCGTCGTCGGGCGCGGACCGGCGCTCGACGAGCCCGCGCGACGCGAGACGGTCGACCATGCGGCTCAGCGACGGCTGGCTGAGCAGGATGAGCTCGTTGAGGTCGCGCAGGCGCATCCCCTCGTCGGGGCCCTTGGTGAGCGAGAAGAGCACGTCGTACTCGCGCAGCGTCACGCCGTCCCACACCGGGTCGGACTGCAGCCGCCGCATGATCGTGACCTGCGCGCGGAACAGCGACTCCCAGGTCTGGACGGCCCGGCGGGCGCCGCCGTGGCCCTGCTCCCCCATGTGCGCCTCCGAGCGGTCGATGCGTTCGCATCGACCTTACCGGCGCGTGCCGGGTGTCAGCGCCCGAGGCGGCGCTCGCGCTGGGAGTACGAGCGCAGCGCGCGCAGGTAGTCGACCCGGCGGAAGTCGGGCCAGTACGCCTCGCAGAAGTAGAACTCCGAGTGCGCGCTCTGCCAGAGCAGGAAGCCCCCGAGCCGCTGCTCCCCGGACGTGCGGATGACGAGCTCCGGGTCCGGCTGGCCCTTGGTGTACAGGTGCTCCTCGATGTGCTCGACGTCGAGGTTCTCCGCGAGGTCCTCCAGTCGCGCGCCCGCGTCGGCCTGCTCGCGCAGGTACGACCGCACGGCGTCGGCGATCTCGTGCCGCCCGCCGTAGCCGATCGCGACGTTGACCTGAAGACCGTCGACCGCGGCCGTGCGCTGCTGCGCGTCCCGCAACGCGCCCGCGAGCCGCTCGGGGAGCAGGTCCTGGCGCCCCATGACGCGCAGCCGCCAGCGGCCCGAGTCGGCGAGGTCGCGGACCGCGTCCTCGATGATGTCGAGCAGCGCGGAGAGCTCCTCCTGCGAGCGGGAGAGGTTGTCCGTCGAGAGCATCCACAGCGTCACGACCTCGACACCCAGGTCCTCGCTCCAGCCGAGGAACTCCGCGATCTTGTCCGCGCCCCGGCGGTGACCGGTCGCCGTGGACTCCCCGAACGAGCGCGCCCACCGGCGGTTCCCGTCGAGGATGACGCCCACGTGGCGAGGGACGCTCTCGTGCGAGAGGGTCGCGGCAAGGCGACGCTCGTAGAGTCCGTAGACGGGGCGGGGCAGACGCACGACGGTTCCTCGGGCATGGGCGGACGGGTGTGTCGCCCGGCGGGCTGGTCCCTGGTCGGGACGCGCGGGCCGAACGGGCACACGCTACCGCCCGGTCGGCCCTCGACCGCAGGCCGTCGAGCGCCGCGCACGCCCCTGCCCAGGATCTTCACACGGTGCGGAGGTCACCGGTCGCGAACCTACGATGCCGTAACTTACGATGGCGTAGGTTCGAGTGCGCGACGCCGTCGCGCATCGTGACCCGCCCCGCCGCCCGCCGGCCCGTCACGAGGAGACGCCGTGGACCGACCGACCGACCCCGACCGCACGCCGCGCCCGACCGACGACGGCGAGCGGTCGCACGTGCCGGCGCAGGCGCTGGGCGGCGTCCGCGAGAGCGTGGGCGACGCGGTCGAGAGGGTCGCCGAGGCCGTCAAGCCGCGTCTGCGCGGCTGGATCCACGCCGGGACGTTCCCGTTCGCCCTCGTCGCGAGCATCGTGCTCGTCGTGGTCGCCCCGCCCGTGGCGGGCAAGGTCGCGTGCGCCGTGTTCGGGCTCAGCGCGTGCCTGCTGTTCGGCACGAGCGCCGTCTACCACCGTGGCACGTGGTCGCCCCGCGTCGCGGGCATCCTGCGGCGCGCCGACCACTCGAACATCTTCCTCATCATCGCGGGCACCTACACCCCCCTCGCGGTGCTCCTCCTTCCCCAGCGCACCGCGACGATCCTGCTGTGCATCGTGTGGGGCGGCGCCGTGCTCGGGCTGCTCGCCCGCATCCTGTGGCTCGACGCCCCGCGCTGGGTGTACGTCCCGATCTACGTCGCGCTCGGCTGGGTCGCCGTGGGATACATGCCGCAGTTCTGGACGACGACGAACGGCCCCGCGGTCGTCTGGCTCGTCGCCGTGGGCGGCCTCGCCTACACGCTCGGCGCCGTCGTCTACGGCATCAAACGCCCTAACCCGAGTCCCCGCTGGTTCGGCTTCCACGAGATCTTCCACGTGCTCACCGTCATCGGCTTCACGTGCCACTTCGCCGCCATCATGATCGCGGCCGTCGCCGCCCGCTGACCCCGCCCGAGGCGAGCCGCACGCCGACCCACCCGACCGGCGCGCGCCCCACGACCCCGGCGCGCCGC
>NZ_WMKA01000079.1 GCF_009711085.1 Cellulosimicrobium composti | reverse complement strand
CCCCGCGAGATCGAGGCCCGCGTCCTGTCCGGCGCGACGGTCCGCGTGGACGTGCCGCTGGACGGGATCGACCCCGACGGCGACTCGGTCCAGGTGACCGGGATCGCGTCGCCCGCCTCGAAGGGCACGCCTCAGGTCGTCGACGGGATGATCGAGTACACCGCGTCGAAGAACGCGACGGGGCTCGACACGTTCACGTACACGGTCCTGGACGCGCGCGGCGCGACGGCGAACGGCACGGTGCGCGTGGGGATCTCGCGACCGGGCGAGACCAACCAGCCGCCGGTCGCGGTGGACGACGAGATCACCGTGCGGCCCGGCCGCACGGTCTCGGTCGCGGCACTGGTGAACGACACCGACCCCGACGGGGACCAGGTGGGCCTCGTGCCCGGCGGCATCGAGGACACCCACGACCTCGACGCCGAGGTCGTCGGCGACCGGATCGTGCTCACCTCGCCCGACGACGACGGCGCGTACACCTTCTACTACGCGATCCAGGACACGTACGGTGCGCGGGCCACGGGCGCGGTGACGGTGAACGTCTCGGCGAACGCGCCGCTGCTGCCCCCGGTCGCGCGCGACGACACCGTGCCCGTCGAGGACATCCTCGGCAGGACCGAGGTCACCGTGCCCGTCCTGGACAACGACGAGGACCCCGACGGCGCCGCGACCGAGCTCACCGTCACCAGCGACGCCGAGACCACGACCGTCACCCCCGACGGCGAGCTCGTCGTCACCCTCACCGAGGCCCGCCAGGTCATCACCTACACCGTGACCGACATGGACGGCCTCACCGCCAAGGCGTTCGTCAAGGTCCCCGGCCTCACCGACCAGGCGCCCACGCTGCGACCGGGGACGGTGCTCGAGGTGCTCGCGGGCGAGTCCCTGCCGATCGACCTCACGGAGCACGTCCTCGTGGTCGAGGGACGCAGCCCGCGCCTGACGACCGAGGACAAGGTCACGGCCACGGAGGGCTCGCGCGAGGTCACGTCCGTGACCGAGATCGTCTACACGCCGGACGCCGACTTCACCGGGCAGGCCGCGGTCTCCTTCGAGGTGACGGACGGCTCGGGTCCCGAGGACCCGGACGGCAACACGAGCGTCCTCACGATCCCGATCACCGTCCTGCCGCCGGAGAACCTCGCCCCCGAGCTCGTGGGCACCCCGACGCTCGACGTCGCGGCGGGCGAGGAGGCCACGGTCGACCTCGCGCGCTTCGCGACGGACGCCGACGGCGACGCGCTCACGTTCCAGGCCACCCCGCCGGGTGGCGGCCTCTCGGTCTCGATCGAGGGCGGCACCACGCTGCGCGCCCAGGCCACGGCGGAGGTGCCGAAGGGCACGGTCGTGCAGGTGCCGATCACCGTGACCGACGGCGAGCACCCGCCGGTCGAGGGCACCGCGACGCTCACCGTCGTCGCCTCGACGCGCCCGCTGGCCCGCGCGAACGACGACGCGGTGCCGGACGCGCACCAGGGCAAGGAGACGCGGGTCCCCGTCCTCGCGAACGACTCCAACCCGTTCCCGGACGTCGCGCCGCTGACGCTCGTCGACGCGGTCGTCGAGACGGGTCAGGGCTCGGCGAGCGTCACGGGCGACCAGGTCGCGGCCACCCCGCGCGACGACTTCATCGGCGTCATGGTGGTCCGGTACCGCGTCCAGGACGCGACGAAGGACCCCGACCGCGAGGTGGAGGGCCGCATCCAGCTCACCGTGCTCGGCAAGCCGGACGCCCCGCCCACGCCCCGGGTCGAGGAGGTCCGCTCGAAGACCGTCGTGCTGTCGTGGGACCCGCCGAACAACAACGGCGCGGACATCACCGGCTACACCGTGCGGTCCCAGAACGGCTACGAGAAGGCCTGCGGCACCACCACGTGCACGCTCGACGGCCTCACCAACAACGTCGAGTACACCTTCACCGTCTTCGCGACCAACGCCGTCGGCGACGGCCCCGCCTCGCCGCCGTCCGCCGTCGCACGCCCCGACGAGAAGCCCGACCCGCCCGCCGCACCCACGCTCGAGTTCGGCGACCAGTCGCTTATCGTCACCTGGACCAACAAGACCTACACCGACCGCTCGCCCATCCAGACGGTCGACCTGGAGATCTCGCCCGCACCGCCGGGCGGGGCGACGCAGAAGACGGCCCTCGCGGGGACGTCGGTCACGTGGGACGGCCTCCAGAACGGCGTGGCGTACAAGGTCCGCGTGCGGGCGAACAACCTCGCCCCCGACCCGTCGGAGTGGGGCGAGTACTCCGCGGCGGAGACGCCGGCGGGCAAGCCTGCCGCGCCCGGCAAGCCGTCGGCGCAGCGCACCTCGATCGGCGACACGTCCCAGATGAAGGTCTCGTGGTCGGCGCCGAACGACAACGGCGCCCCGATCACGACGTACACCGTCGAGGCGGTCCGGGGCGGGTCCGTCGTCTCCACCACGTCCGTCGCGGGCGGGTCGACCTCCGCGACCATCGGCGTGCCCGCGGACACCACCGGCTACTCGTTCCGGGTGCGCGCGCACAACAAGGCGACGGACAAGTTCGGCGACGCGGACTTCTCGCCCGCCTCCGACCCGGTGCGCGCGTTCGCGAAGCCGGGCGCCGTGTCGAACCTCACGGCCGACGCGACCGGGACGAACGGGCAGATCAAGCTCTCCTTCGGCGCGGCGTCCGGCAACGGCGTCCGGTCCGACGAGATCAGCTACCAGTACGACGCCGGCGGCGGCTGGCAGAACCTCGGCTCGAACAAGACCGTCGGCGGCCTGACCAACGGCAAGTCGTACTCGATCAAGGTGCGTGCGGTCGCGGGCGTCGACGGCGCACGCGAGCCCGGGCCGGCGGCGACCGCGAACGCGGAGTCGCCCTACGGGCCCATCCCGGCGCCCCAGGTGAGCATGTCCGGCGGCGACCGCTCCATCAAGTACCAGTGGTCGACGTCCGGCAACGGCCGGGACTACACGGTGTCCGTGCGCGGGGCCGTGCAGTCGAGCGCGAAGTCCGGCTCGGGCACGCTGAGCGTCGGGTACGACGTCACGCGCGAGATCTGCGTCAAGGTGACGCCCACCGAGGGCGCCGCCAAGGAGACGTGCAAGTCCGCGACGTCGGACAAGAAGCCCGAGCCCGTGTTCACCGTGAGCAAGGGCAGCAACCACAAGCTGCCCGACGGCCGGTGGCCGGGCACGTGCCAGCACAGCTCGTGCGCCGAGCTGTACCTCACCATCAAGGACGGGCCCGCGAACACCTCGTTCCGCGTCACGTGCTACGGCGGCGGGTCGCAGATCGGCTCCGGCAACTACAGCTACGACGCGCAGAACCGCGCGCTGCGGACGGACGGCAACGGCAACTACTCCGGCGGCCAGCAGTGCGTGTGGGGCCAGCCCGGTTCGTCCGTCCGGATCTCGACGACCATCGGCAACACGAACACCATGACGTGGTACTAGCGCCACCCCCCGCCCCGGTACCCCCAGCACAGCGAACGGAAAGCGACGCATGAGCACCATGACCCCCGAGCAGGCCACCTGGTTCGCTCAGACCTTCGACCGCCTCGTCACGAACGTGGGGCAGGCCGTCCTCGGCAAGGCGCACGTCGTGCGCCTCACCCTGACCTGCATGCTCTCGGAGGGCCACATCCTCCTCGAGGACGCCCCGGGCACGGGCAAGACGTCGCTCGCGCGCGCCCTCGCGGCCAGCGTCCAGGGCACGAACAACCGCATCCAGTTCACGCCGGACCTCCTGCCGTCCGACGTCACGGGCGTGACGATCTACGACCAGAAGACCGCCAAGTTCGAGTTCCACCAGGGCCCGATCTTCGCGTCGATCGTGCTGGCGGACGAGATCAACCGCGCATCGCCCAAGACGCAGTCGGCGCTGCTCGAGGTCATGGAGGAGGGCCGGGTCACGGTCGACGGCGTCGGGCACGAGGTCGGTCGTCCGTTCATGGTCATCGCGACCCAGAACCCCATCGAGCAGGCCGGGACGTACCGGCTCCCGGAGGCCCAGCTCGACCGTTTCCTCATGAAGGCGTCCATCGGCTACCCGGACCACGCCTCGACGGTCGAGATCCTCTCCGGCGCGTCCGTCCGCGACCGCAGCAAGACGCTGCAGCCGCTCATCACGACCCAGGCCGTGACGGAGATGGCGGAGCTCGGCGCGCGCGTCCACGTGGACGGCGCCGTGCTCGAGTACGTCTCCCGGCTCGCCGAGGAGACGCGCAACGCCCCCGAGGTGCGCGTGGGCGTCTCCGTCCGCGGCGCGCTCGCGCTCGTGCGGTGCGCGAAGGTCTGGGCCGCCGCGCACGGGCGCAACTACGTGCTGCCCGACGACGTCAAGGACCTCGCGCAGCCGACGTGGGCGCACCGCCTCGTGCTCGACCCGGAGGCGGAGTTCGCCGGCGCGACCAACGAGGCCGTGCTGGGCCGGCTCCTCGCGGACGTCGCCGCGCCGCAGGAGCGCCGCTCCGCCTGACGCGGTCGGCGCCTCGCGCCGTCCCGCACCGTGCCGCCACCGGCGGACCGACCTCCCGCACCGACCGAGAGCACATCGCATGAACGCCTCCTCCGGCCCGAGCACCCGCTCGGGCAGCCGTCCCCCCGGGACGGCCGGCACGCGTACCGCGTCGTCGGCCCTCGCCGGGCTCCTGCAACCCCTCGTGGCGGCCGTCCGGCGGGCCCTCGCACCGGTCGCGCGGGCTCTGGCACCCGCCGTGCAGGCGGTCGGGCCCGTGACGTCGGCGGTCAGCCCGTTCGGGTGGGCGGCACTCGTCGCCACGGTCGCGGCCTGGTGGGCGGGGCTCGCGCTCTCGTGGCTCGAGCTGCTCGTGGTCGCCGTCCTGCTCACGGTGTCGCTCGTCGCGGCCGTCGCGTTCGTGCTCGGCCGGTTCCGCTACGCCGTCGTGCTCGACCTCGCCCAGCAGCGCGTCACCGTCGGCGACCGCGCGGTGGGCCGCCTCGACGTGCGCAACGACTCGGCGCGCCCGTTGCTCCCGTCGGTCATGGAGCTGCCGGTCGGGCAGGGCATGGCGACGTTCCCGGTGCCGCGCCTGCGCCCGCAGGCGAGCCACGAGGAGATCTTCACGGTGCCGACGCACCGCCGGTCGGTCATCTCCGTGGGCCCCGTGCGCTCGGTGCGCGCCGACCCGCTCGGGCTGCTGCGGCGCGAGGTCGTGTGGACCGAGCCCGAGGAGCTGTTCGTGCACCCGCGCGTCAAGAACCTCTCCGGATCGTCGACCGGGTTCCTCAAGGACCTCGAGGGCCGGGTCACGACGGACATCTCCAACTCGGACGTCTCGTTCCACGCGCTGCGCGACTACGTGCCGGGCGACGACCGCCGGCACATCCACTGGAAGACGACGGCGCGCACGGGGCAGCTCATGGTCCGCCAGTTCGAGGAGACGCGCCGGTCGCACCTCGCCGTGCTGCTCTCGACGCGCGCCGAGGACTACGCGCACGACGACGAGTTCGAGCTCGCCGTGAGCGCGTGCGGCTCGCTCGGCCTCCAGGCGATCAAGGAGGACCGCGGGGTCACCGTCCTCGTCAACGACGGCAACCTGCGCGGCGACCACCGCACGCGCCTCCTCGACGACCTCGCGCGCGTCGAGACGACCTCCCAGCGCACGTCCCTCGTGGACGTCGCGCGTGTCGCGGGACTGACGATCACCGACGCGTCGGTCGTCGCGTTCATCGTCGGCAGCAAGGTTACGCCGACCGAGCTCCGCGCGGCCTCGGCCCGGCTCCCGCAGGACGTGCGCGTCATGGCGATCCAGTGCGTCCCCGGCGCGTCCCTGAGCCGGCACGCGATCGCGGAGCTCGTCGTCCTCACGATCGGCGAGCTCGGCGAGCTCCCCCTCGCCCTGCGGAGGCTGAACGACTGATGAGCGCCCCCAGCACCACGACGCGCGGCTCGCGCCGCGCCACGCCGGTCGGCACCCCTGCGCCGTCGTCCGGCACGTCGCAGCGCGGCACCACCCGCCTGCGCGGCTCCGACACGCCGCGCGCCCTGACCGCGCTCGGGGCCGTCGACGCGCTCGCGCTCGTCCTCGTGCTCGGCGCGACCGCCGTCGGGTTCGGCCCCGTGTGGGGCTCGACGGGCTACCTGCTCCCCGCGGTCGGCGGCGCCGTCGTCGGCCTCGTCGTCGCCTGGCTCGGCGCGTGGCGTCGCTGGGCGGCGTTCACGGTCCTCCCGGTGGCGGTCGTCGCGTACCTGCTCCTCGGCGGCGCCCTCGCGCTGCCGGCCGACACGATCGGCGGGGTGCTCCCGTCGCTCGGGACGATCACCGACCTGCTGACCGGCGCGGTGACGGGCTGGAAGGAGTTCGTCACCACCGTCCCGCCGCTGCGCTCGTTCCCGCACCTCGCCGTCGTGCCGTACCTGCTCATGCTCGTCACCGCGCTGCTCGCGGGGACGATCGCGTGGCGCGCGCGCCGCGCCGCGTGGGCGCTCGTGCCGGTGGCCGTCGCGTTCGTCGGCGTCATCCTCCTGGGGACGGTCATCGCGGCGTTCCCCGTCGTGCAGGGCCTCGTGGTCGGCGGCGTCGGGCTCCTGTGGGCCGGGTGGCGCGTCACGGCCGCGCGGCTCGGCGCGCACCAGATCACGACCGAGGCGAGTCGGGCCGCGACCCGCCGGCTGTGGTGGCACCGCGTCCGGACCGGGGCCGCGATGCTCGTCGTCGGCGCCGTCGCGGCGGTGTTCGCCGCGCCCGCGCTGCTCCCCGACGAGCCGCGCACCGTGCTCCGGGAGACCGTCGTCCCGCCGCTCGACCTGCACCAGTACGTCAGTCCCCTGACGGGCTTCCGCAAGTACGCCAAGGACATGCGCGAGGACGAGCTCTTCACGGTGCGTGGCCTCCCCGCGGGGGCCAAGGTGCGCCTCGCGGCCCTCGACACGTACAACGGCGTCGTCTACGACGTCTCGAGCGGCCTGCCCGGCTCCGGCGTCTACACGCGCGCGGGCGAGGAGATCGCGACCGTCGCACCCGGCACGCCCACGCGCGTCGACGTCGAGATCGGCGCGTACGGCGGCGTGTGGGTGCCCGACGTCGGGCAGCTCTCCGGCATCACGTACACGGGCGAGCGTGCCCGCGAGCTCGGCGAGACGACGTACTACAACTCGACGACCGGGACCGCCCTGGCCACCGCGGGCCTGCGCCCGGGGGACACCTACACGCTCGACGCGCTCGTCACGCCCGAGCCCACCGAGGACGACCTGCGCGCCGGCGCGATCGACCAGTCGGTCGAGGTGCCCGTGCCGCCCAAGGGCGTGCTGCCCGCGTCGCTCGCGGGCAAGGCCGCGCAGTTCATGGGCGAGGAGACCGAGCCCGTCGACCAGCTCTTCGCGCTGCGCGACGGCCTCGTCGCGAGCGGCGTCTTCTCGAGCGGTCTCGACACCCAGCCGCCGTCGCGCCCGGGGCACTCCGCGGAGCGCATCGACACGCTGCTCGCCGACGAGGAGATGATCGGCGACGACGAGCAGTTCGCCGTCGCGCTCGCGCTCATGGCGAACCAGGCGGGCATCCCGGCCCGCGTCGTCATGGGCTTCTACCCGGACGCGGAGAAGAACCCGCTCGAGCCGGGGGAGCCGTTCACCGCGACGGGGACCGACGTCCACGCGTGGGCGGAGGTGCCGTTCGTCGGGCACGGGTGGGTGCCGATCACGGCGATCCCCGACGAGGACAACAAGATCAAGCCCGAGCCCAAGAGCCTCCAGGTGCCGAAGCCGCCGATCCTCGAGGACCCGGAGCCGCCGGAGGAGCCCGCCGAGGCCGAGGCCGGGAAGATCGACGACGAGGACAAGGAGGAGGCCGAGAGCGACGGCTTCGACTGGGGCCAGGCGCTCCTCATCGGCGTCGCCGTGGTCGTCCCGCTCGCGCTCCTCGCCCTGCCGGTCGTCCTCGTGCTCGCGTACAAGTCGCGCCGCCGGGCGCGCCGGCGCACGGCACCGCGGCCGGTCGACCGCGTGAGCGGCGGGTGGCGCGAGGTGCTCGACGCCGCGGCCGACCTCGGGACGCCCGTCCCGGCCGGGTCCACGCGCCGCGAGGGCGCGGGGATGCTCGCCCGGTCGTACGGCGCGACGGCGACGATCCCGCTCGCGCACCGCGCCGACGCGACGGTCTTCGGTGCGGGCGAGCCCAGCGAGCAGGAGATCGAGGCGTTCTGGGCGGACGTCGACGGCGTGCTCGGGGGGCTACGCTCCTCCGTGAACCGTCGTGCCCGCGTGCGTGCCGCCCTCTCGTTGCGGTCCGTCCGCGCGGGCTCGGGTTCGTCGGGACCGCGCCGGTGGCTGCCCCGCCGCGGCGCCGGCCCCGAGGGCGGGGCCGTGCCGCCGGCGGCAGGGTCGTCGTCGGGGCCGACGAGACGACAGGGAGACGAGTCATGAGCGACGTGACGTGCGCCGCCTGCGGGTCCGCGCAGTCCGCGGGTGCCGCGTTCTGCGCGGTGTGCGGGCAGCCCTTCCCCCGGACCGGCCGCCCCGTGGCGCAGCCGCCGGCCGGCCCGGTCGGCGGGGTGCAGGCCGTCGCGGGCCGCGGCGGGGCCGCCGTACCGTACGCCGCTGTCCCGCAGTCGGCCCCGGACACGACGACGGAGCCCGAGGTCTACGCGGCGACGCAGAAGGCGTTCGGCCCCGCTCCCGTCGCGCCCGCGTCGGGCTCGCTCGACGGCGCCCCGTCCGCGGGCGTCGGACGCCGGTTCGTCGCCTACCTCGTGGACGTCGCGGTGCCCGCGGTCGTCGCGCTCGTCGTGCTCCTCGCGGGGACCGCGATCGTGGGCGCCCCGCTCGGGAGCGCCCAGGCGGTGACGCAGGAGGAGGCGGCCGCGATCCTCGGCAAGCTCCTCGTCGTCTACGTGCTCGCGGCCGTCCTCGCGCTCGCGTGGTGGATCGGGGTGTGGTTCTGGGAGGGCTCGACGGGCAAGACGCTCGGCAACCTCCTCACCGGCATCCGCACGGTGGACGCCGCGTCGCGGGGCCCGGTCGGCTTCGGCCGTGCCGCGCTGCGCTGGATCATCGTGGGCGTCGTACCGGCGGGCGGGATCCTCGTCGTCCTCCTGAGTCCCGGGTTCGACTCGTCGGGCCGGTCGCAGGGCTGGCACGACAAGGCGGGCCGCTCGCTCGTCCTCGACGTCCGAGGCGCCGTCCCCGCGGCGTCACGCGACGAGGGCGTCGCGTCGCTCGTGCCGGGCGCCCCGTCCCAGCCCGCGTACGCGACCGGGCAGGCCGCCGCGTACCCGGCCCCCGCGCCGTACGCGCCCGCGGCTCCTGCCGGCCCGGGCCCGGCGACTCCGCCGCCGTCCGCCCCGGCCGCCTT
>NZ_WMKA01000078.1 GCF_009711085.1 Cellulosimicrobium composti | reverse complement strand
GCGGCTCGAGCGCACCGTAGTCGTAGGACAGCTCGGGCAGGGTGTAGACGGGCATCTTCAGTACCTCCTGGGTACGGGGCCGCCGGGGTGGTCCCGCGGCCCCTGGGCGACGATCTGGCGGTGCCTTCGGCTTCAGAGCGACGCGGCCGGGCGCGTCCGGGCACGAAGACGACGATGACCCGCGACCTGCCCACCTCGGTGAGGGGGCTGGTCGCGGGTCATCGTCCTACTGTGCAGGAACCTCCGGGTCAGCGCTCGTCGGCGCCCTTCTCCGGCTCGACGAGATCGCGCCCACCGCCGACGGCGGCGGTCCCGGCCTCGATCTGCTCGTGGCTCGTGCTCTCGAGCGCGTCGTGTTCGCCGTGAGAGTGCGCGGCGGCGAGCTCGGCGGGCGTCACGGGCTCGATGCGGTCCTCGTAGAAGAACCGGGACAGACGCTGGAGGCGCTTGTCCTTCTTGTAGCCCTTGCGGCGCACGCCGCGCGAGTCCGTCGCCGGCTCGATCTCGAGCGGGGCGTGGGCCTGGTAGTTGACCCGGAGCCAGCGCTCCTGCTCGTCGAGCGGACGGTGGACCTCGATGTACTCGCCGTGGGCGAAGCGCACGATCCGGCCGGTCTCGTGGCCGTGGAGCACGAGCTCACGGTCCTTGCGCTGCAGGCCCAGGCAGATGCGCTTGGTGACCCAGAACGCGAACCAGGGACCGACGAAGAGCAGGATCCGGAAGACCCACGTGATCGTGTTGATCGACAGCGAGAAGTGCGTCGCGATGAGGTCGTTCGACCCGGCGAGCGCCAGGATGATGAACGCCGTGAGGAACGCGACGCCCAGACCCGTGCGGACCGGGACGTTCCGCGGGCGGTCGAGCACGTGGTGCTCGCGCTTGTCCTTCGTCACCGCAGCCTCGAGGAACGGGTAGGCGAAGAGGAACGTGAACAGCAGGCCCGGGATCACGACGGCGGGGATGAGCACGTTCAGCGAGAGCGTGTAGCCGCCGATGACGAACTCCGTCTGGCCCGGCATGAGGCGCAGCGATCCTTCGAGGAACAGCATGTACCAGTCGGGCTGCGCTCCGGCGGACACCGGTGACGGGTCGTACGGGCCGTAGTTCCAGACGTTGTTGATCGCCATCGTGCCGCCCATGAGGGCGAGGATGCCGAACACGACGAAGAAGAAGCCGCCGGCCTTGGCCACGTACACCGGGAACAGCGGGAAGCCGACGACGTTCGTGTCGGTGCGGCCGCCACCCGGGTACTGCGTGTGCTTGTGCAGCACGACGAAGAACAGGTGGAGCGCGACGAGCGCGAGGATCAGGCCCGGCACGAGGAGGATGTGCACGGTGAAGAGCCTCGGGATGATGTGCTCGCCGGGGAACTCGCCGCCGAAGATGAAGTACGACATGTACGAGCCGATGAGCGGGATCGACTTCACGACGCCGTCGGTGATGCGCAGGCCGTTGCCGGAGAGGACGTCGTCCGGGAGGGAGTAGCCCGAGAAGCCGGCGGCGAGACCCATGATCATGAGCAGCATGCCGACGAGCCAGTTGACCTCACGCGGCTTGCGGAACGCGCCCGTGAAGAACACGCGCATCATGTGCGTGACGATCGCGGCGAGGAAGATCAGCGCGGCCCAGTGGTGGATCTGCCGCATGAGCAGACCGCCACGGACCTCGAACGACATGTTCAGCGTCGACGCGAACGCGTCGGACATGAGCACGCCGTTCATCGACGCGGGCTCGCCGTGGTACGTGACGAGCGACATGCTCGGCACGAAGAACATCGTCAGGAAGATCCCCGTGAGGATCAGGACGATGAAGGAGTACAGGGCGATCTCGCCGAGGAGGAACGACCAGTGGTCGGGGAAGACCTTGCGCGCGAACTCCTTGACGGCGACGCCGATGCTCGTGCGCTGGTCCAGGTAGTCGGCGGCCTTGCCGGCGGGCGTCGTCGGCGCGGCCCCCTTGCGTGCTCCCGCCTGGGGTGCGGCGGTTCCGGTGCTGGTGGTCACTTCAGACGCTCCCAGAAGCTCGGGCCGATGGGCTCGTGGAAGCCGCTCTGCGCAACCAGGTAGCCCTCGTCATCAACGGTGATCGGCAGCTGCGGCAGGGGCCGCTTCGCGGGGCCGAAGACCACCTTGGCGCTGTCGGCCACGTCGAAGGTCGACTGGTGGCACGGGCACAGCAGGTGGTGCGTCTGCTGCTCGTAGAGCGCCACGGGGCAGCCGACGTGCGTGCAGATCTTGGAGAACGCGACGATGCCGTCGTACGACCAGGTCTCGCCCTCGGGGGACTGGTCCGACTTGAGGTCGCGCGGGTCGAGACGGACCAGGAGGACGACGGCCTTCGCCTTCTCCGTGATCCACTCGTGGGACTGCATCTCCTCCTGGGAGGCCTCGGGGATGACGTGCACGACCGAGCCGATCGTGACGTCCGCCGCCTTGATGGGCCGCCCGGACGGGTCGATCGCCAGGCGCGTCCCGCGCTTCCAGAGGGTGTGCTTGAACTTGGAGACGTTCCAGTCGCCGCCGACGCTCCCGACGAGGGGGACGGCGATGGTGAGCGGGAAGAGCGCGAGGGCCGAGATGACCGCGCCCTTGAGCACGCCGCGGCGCGCGATGCCGGAGTCCTTGACGCCGGCCTCGAGCTCCGCGATCGCGGCCGTGCGGGTCTCCGGGTCGCTCTCGATCGGGTGGCGCTCGTCGACCTTCTCGTGGTCGGACATGAGGACCTTCGCCCAGTGCACGGCACCGAAGCCGATGCCCAGCAGCGCGAAGGCGATGGCGAGGCCGAGCGCGAGCGTCGACAGGCGCACGCCCGCGGTCGTCCCGTCCGGCGGGATGACGAAGTACACGACGAGCGCGACGATCGTGCCGATCGCCGAGATGCCGAAGAGCGTCGCCACCTGCCGCTCGGCGCGCTTCGCGGCCCGCGGGTCGCGGTCCGCCTGGCGGCTCTTGTGCTCGGGCAGGCCCGGGTCCGGGAACGTGTCCAGGGAGCCGTGCTGCTCGCGGTGCCCGACCTCGCGGTGCGAGGACTCGGGCGACCGGGGGTTCTGGTAGTCGCTCACGAGGACTTCGCTCCGATCCACACTGCGGCCCCGACGAGGAGGCCCATTCCGACGATCCAGGCCCACAGGCCCTCGCTGACGGGGCCGAGCGAGCCGAGCGAGAGGCCGCCCGCCGAGCCCTCGCGCTGGTCGACGAGGAACGCGATGACGTCCCGCTTCTCCTCGGGCGTGATGGTCGCGTCGTTGAAGACCGGCATCGACTGGGGCCCGGTGAGCATCGCCTGGTAGATGTTGCGCTCCGACGTGTCCCACAGCGGCGGGGCGAACTTGCCCTCGGAGAGGGCACCGCCCGCTCCGACGGCGTTGTGGCACATCGCGCAGTTGGTGCGGAAGATCGCGGCACCGTTGGCGACGTCGCCGAGCGAGGCGTCGACCTGCTCGTCCGTGGGGACCGCCGGGCCCGCGCCGAGCGACGCGACGTAGGCGGCGAGCTGCGCCGTCTGCTCCTCGTCGAACTGGCGCGGCTTCTGGAGCGCCTGCGGACCGTCCATCTGCATCGGCATGCGGCCGGTGGACACCTGGAAGTCGACCGAGGCCGCGCCGACACCGACGAGGGACGGCGCGGTGTCGGAGCCCTCTGCGTTCGGTCCGTGGCACGTGGCGCAGTTGGCCTGGAAGAGCTTCTTGCCGGTCTCGATGTCCTCGGTGCTGGCGGTCTCGGCGTTGGCCGGGGTCGGTGCAAAGGCGGCGTAGACGCCACCGGTGACCAGCAGCGCCAGCAGCAGCAGCACGACCGGCGCGAGGCGGTGGTGTCTGCGGGCGGCGAGTGCCTTCACGAAATGATCCTCGTCTCGCAGGTGGGGGAGCAGGGGGCGGGTGGGCGGTCCGGGGCGGACCCCGGCAGCGTCGTCAGCGCAGGATGTAGATCACGAAGAACAGCGCGATCCACACGACGTCGACGAAGTGCCAGTAGTAGGACGTCACGATGGCCGTGGTGGCCTCGTGGTGCCCGAAGTTCTTGGCCGAGAACGAGCGGCCGAGAAGGAACAGGAAGGCGATCAGACCGCCGACGACGTGCAGGCCGTGGAACCCGGTGGTGATGTAGAAGACCGAGCCGTAGGGGGTCGAGGAGATCGAGACGCCGTGCTCGACGAGCTCGGCGTACTCGAAGATCTGACCGCCGATGAAGAACGCGCCCATGAGGAACGTCAGCGTCATCCACTCGTTCATCCCCCAGCGGTTCACCTGGAGGATCGAGCCGGTGCGCACGGGCTGGAAGCGCTCGGCGGCCCACACGCCCATCTGGCACGTCACCGACGACAGCACCAGGACGGTCGTGTTGATCGCCGCGAAGGTCAGGTTGAGCTTGTCCGCCTGCAACGCCCACTCCTCGGCGGGCATCACGGCGCGGACCGTGAAGTACATGGCGAACAGGCCGGCGAAGAACATGAGCTCGCTGGCCAGCCACACGATCGTCCCGACCGAGACGGGGTTCGGTCGGTTGACGCTCACGTGCTGATGGGCGTGGGGGGCAGCCGTTGCGGTCGACACAGGAGCCATTATGGCCGACGAACGGCCCCTCTGCGGCACGCAGACGGCCGCCCGGAGGCGGTGAATCTCACAATGTCTCCAGATCTTCCCACGCAGACCTGCACTTGGTGACGGATCGCTTCGAAGTGCCATGAAACCGACGGCGCCGGTACGCGGGCCAGGGCCCTTGGTCCCGGCCCGCGCGCCGGTCGGCGGGAGGTGCGCGCGCAGGGGTGATGGAACCGGGTCCGACGTGCCAAGATGCCAGTCGGGACGCGCGCGTCAGGTGCTGGCGCGCGCCACTCCCGGACCCACCAGCGGGAACGACGAAGGCGACGGTGACGACGATGACGACGACCGTGACGACGACGCACGGGGACACGAGCGTTTCCCCGCGCGCGCCGCGCATCCTCCTGTACAGCGACGACGTGACGGTGCGCGAGCAGGTGCGCCTCGCCGTCGGGCGTCGCCTGGGTGCGGGTCAGCCGGACATCGAGTGGCTCGAGGTGGCGACGCCGGCGGCCGTCGTGGCGTCCGCGGACGCGGGCGGCTGGGACCTGCTCGTGCTCGACGGCGAGGCGGACAAGGCCGGGGGCATGGGGTTGTGCCGCCAGCTGAAGAACGAGGTCTACCGGTGCCCGCCGGTCCTGGTCCTCACCGGCAGGCCGCAGGACGGTTGGCTAGCATCGTGGTCGCTCGCCGACGACGCGGTGCCCCGGCCGTTCGACGCGGTCGTGCTCCAGCGCGCCGTCGCCGACCTGCTGGGTGCCGCGCGCACGCAGTAGCCGACCAGGAGAACTCCAGCCGAAGGGCCACCCGTGACCGCGACCCCGCACCCCGCCGCCTCGACCACGAGCGACTCGACGGGCGCGGGGCTCACGTGGCCCGGCCTGCTCACCGAGCTCGTCGCGGGCCACGACCTCGACGCCGACAGCACCGCGTGGGCGATGGACCAGGTCATGTCGGGCGAGGTGTCGCCCGTCCGCCTCGCGAGCTTCCTCGTCGCGCTGCGCGCCAAGGGCGAGACGGTCGCCGAGCTCACCGGCCTCGCGGACGCGATGCTCGCGCACGCGAGCCGGTTCGCCGTCGACGGCCCGGCGGTCGACATCGTCGGCACGGGCGGCGACCGCGCCCACACGGTCAACATCTCGACCATGGCCTCGCTCGTCATCGCGGGCGCGGGCGTGCGCGTCGTCAAGCACGGCAACCGCGCCGCGACGTCGTCGTCCGGAGCGGCGGACGTGCTCGAGCAGCTCGGGATCCGGCTCGACCACGGGCCCGAGCGCGTCGCGCAGATCGTGCAGGAGGCCGGCATCACGTTCTGCTTCGCGATGGTCTTCCACCCGTCGATGCGCCACGCGGGCGTCGCGCGCAAGGAGCTCGGCATCCCGACGGCGTTCAACGTGCTCGGCCCGCTGACCAACCCCGCGCAGCCGCGGGCCGCGGCCATCGGCGTCGCGGACGCGCGCATGGCGCCGCTCATCGCCGGCGTGCTCGCGGGCCGGGGGACGTCGGCGCTCGTGTTCCGGGGCGACGACGGGCTCGACGAGCTCGCGGCGACGGGCGGCGCGACCGTGTGGGAGGTGCGCGACGGCGTCGTGACCGAGCAGCGGCTCGACCCCGCGGCCGACCTGGGGCTGGCGCCGGTCACCGTCGCGGACCTGCGGGGCGGGGACGCAACGCACAACGCGCAGGTCGCGAGGCGCTTCCTCGAGGGCGAGGCGGGGCCGGTGCGCGAGACGGTGCTGCTCAACGCCGCCGCGGGCCTCGTCGCCGACGGCACGCTGCCCGGCACGGCCGAGGGGACGCTCGTGGAGCGCCTGCGCGCCGCCTACGACCTCGCGGCGCGCAGCGTCGACTCGGGCGCCGCGCGCGAGACGCTCACGCGCTGGGCCCGGGCCGCGGAGCGCGACTGACGCTCCTGCGTCAGTCGTCGAGGCCGAGCGCGAACGCCTGCTCGAGGTCGACGTTCGAGTACGCGCGGAAGGCGATGAACGTCTCCGTGCGCACGACGCCGGGCACCTTGCTGATGCGGTCGGCGATGACGTCGGCGAGCTGGTCGTGCTCCTGGACGCGCACCATCGCGACGAGGTCCGCCTTGCCCGTGACCGAGTAGACCTCGCTGACGCCCTTGAGGTCCGCGACCTCGGACGCGACCTCGGGGATGCGCGCGGGGTCGGTGTCGATCAGGACGATGGCGGTGAGCATGGTTCCTCCGGGGACGGGTCGTCGACAGGCGACCACTCTACGGTCACGGCGCCGTCCGGGTGCAGGTCGGCGCGCGTCCCCGGCCCGAGCCCGAGGGCGTTCCGGTACGCGCCGTGGCCGTCGTCGTCCGGGGCCGTGGGCGCGCCGTGCCGGGCTACGTCGCGCGCCGTCGTCGCGAGGTCGACGTGCGACGCCGCCGAGCGCACGGGGCACGCCCACGGGCCGGCCGCGTCGACGATCCGCACGCCCGGCTGCTCGAGCCACGACAGGAGGATTTCGGCCTCGTGCGGGTGGCTCGCGGGCGCGGGCGGCACCGGGGGCGCGACGGTCTCGGCCGTCGCGACGAGCGCGTGCACGAGCGGCCACGGGTCGACGCCGGGCTCGCTGACGCCGGTCGCGGCGAGCCGCGCGTGGCGGACCACGACGACCTCCCACCCGCCCGCGTCCGTCGGCCGTGCGGCGACGAGCTCGGGGCACGCCGCGAGCGGCGCGAGGCGCTGGGCGCGGGCGGCTCCGGTGAGGAACGCGCGCAGCCGGTGCGTGAGCTCGCCCGCCTGCTCGTAGCGCTCGTCGCGCGACAGGGCGACGATGCGCCGGCCGAGCTCGGCGACGACGCGCGACGGGTCGCCCTCGAACGCGGTGCGCACGTCGTCGGCGACGACCGCGTAGCCGTCGTCGCGCGCGGTCGTGGTGCACGGCGCCGAGCAGCGGCCCATCTCGGCGAGCACGCACGCCGTCGCGCCGGGCGACGCGACGACCGGCAGGCGTCGCGTGCACTGACGCAGCGGGAACGCGTCGTGCAGCGCGTCGACCGCGGCCTGGGCCTGGCGTCGCGACGCGAACGGGCCGATGTGCGCGGCGGGCGCGCGCACGTCGCGCACGACGGACAGGCGCGGGTACGCCTCGTCCGTGAGGCGGACCCACGTCATGCGCTCGGGGTGGCGCGAGCGCCGGTTGTACCGCGGCTCGTGCTCGGCGATGAGCCGCAGCTCGCGGACCTGGGCCTCGAGCGGCGTCGCGCACACGACCGGGGTCACGGCGTGCGCGATGCGGACCATCTCCGTGATCCGGCCGCGCTTCTCCGAGCGCGTGAAGTACGACCGGACGCGCCGCCGGATCGACGTCGACGTGCCGACGTACAGGACCTCCTCACCGGGGCCGCGGAACAGGTAGACGCCGGGGGCGTCGGGCAGGCCGTCGGCGAGGTGACGCTTGCGGCGCACGTCCTGCGGGACGGGGTCGGTCGCGCCCGCGAGGTCCTCGAGGTGGGTGACGCCGAGCGGTCCGAGGCGGGCGAGGAGCGCGTGCAGCACGTCGACGGTGGCGCGTGCGTCCGCGAGGGCCCGGTGCTCGGGGGTCACGGTGGCCCGGAACAGCGCGGCGAGCGTCGCGAGCTTGTGGTTGGGAGCCTCGTCGCGCGTGACGACGCGGCGCGCGAGCGGCACGGTGTCGAGGACCTGGTTGCCGGGCCACTCGTAGCCCGCGGCGCGGCACGCGGCCTTGAGGAACGAGATGTCGAACGGCGCGTTGTGCGCGACGAGCACGGCGCCGCGCGCGAACTCCAGGAAGCTCGGGAGCACGGCCTCGATGCGCGGCGCGCTCGCGACCATCGACGACGTGATGCCCGTCAGCCGGGCCACGAACGCGGGGACGGGGACGCCGGGGTCCACGAGGGTCTGGAACTCGCCGAGCACCTCGCCGCCGCGGACCTTGACCGCCCCGATCTCCGTGATTCCGGCCCCCGCCGGGGACCCGCCCGTCGTCTCGAGGTCGACGACCACGAAGGTGACCTCGCGCAGCGGTGTGCCGAGGTCGTCGAGCGTCGGCTGGACCGGGACCCCTCGCGGTGCGGCCTCCGTGCGGGACGAGGCGAGGAGGGGGCCGGACGACATGGCGGTGAGGCTAGCCAGGGGCACCGACACCGTCCGCGAGCGGGTCACCGCCCCGAGCCGTGACGGCATAGGGTGGAGCCGGGGATTCGGGACGATCAGGGACGAATACACCCGCGGCGCGCCGCGGGCCGCGCGCGGACGGGGGACCAGATGGCTGCGGGGAGGACGCCGGGTGCCGCGCCCGACGGCGGCGACGTCCCGCCGTCGGTGCGCCACCTGCTCGTCGACGCGGCGGCCCGGACGCTGGGCGACCTCGACGCCGCGCTCGTCCCCGCGGGGCTCCAGCGCGTCCGCGCGTTCGCGCCGCGGCGGCGCGCGACGGCCGGCGCGGCGCCCCTGTGGCGCGCGCTCCTCGACGACGCCGGGTTCCGGCACGCCGTCGCCGTCGCCTGGTCCCGAGAGCACGACCCGGCTCCCGGCGCGCCGCAGCCGTCCGGAGCGGGCGACGCCGTGGAGCCGCCGGACGCCGCACCCTGCCGGACCGACGACGAGACCACGCCCGCCCCGGACGTGACGGGGTCCGCGGGCGAGACAGCGGGCGCGCCCGGGACGCCCGCGGCGGTCCGCGAGGCGGCGGCCGGGGCGTTCCTGCTGCGCCCCGACGGCTGGGAAACCGCCGTCGAGCGCGCGCGGGCCCTCGACGAGGAGCTGTCCTCCGAGCGCTCCGCGCGCGCCGAGACCACGCGGCTGCGCCGCGAGCGGGACCAGCTCGCGGCCCGGGTCGACGAGCTGCGCACCGCGCTGCGCGAGGCCGCAGCACGCGCCGACGCCGCGACCGCGGAGGTGG
>NZ_WMKA01000077.1 GCF_009711085.1 Cellulosimicrobium composti | reverse complement strand
CGGGCGGGCCCGCGCCCGGCGCCCCCACCGCGGCCGCCGCCGGACCGGACGCGGGGCCGACCGCCGTCGGGCCGCTCGGCTTCCACGACGTCCGCGCGGACGGCTCGGCGCGCCCCGTGCGCAACGACCTCACCGGCGGGCTCGGCGGCATGGTCGAGCTCGCGCAGAGCCACACGATCGACCCCGCCGGCAACACCGCGCGCGACATGCCGACACTCGTCGCCGAGCGCACCGCGCTGCTCCTGCTCACCCCGACGTCGGCGGTGACGTCGCTCTCGGTCACGGTGCGCGTCGGCGGGCAGGTGCGCGCCACGCTCCCGCTCGCGCCGCCGTCCGCGATCCCGCGCGACGACGTCGCCGACTCCCAGGGGCGGCCCGACGTCGTCTACAGCACGCGCGCGTGGAGCGTCGAGCTCCCGTGGGACGTCGTCGTGCCCGGCCTCTCCCTGGAACTCACCGACGGCGCCGGGCGCACCGGCACCCTCGCCGCGTCGGCGATCGAGGTCGCGGCGCCCACCGAGCTCGTCGTGAACGGCACCGAGCTCGGCATGCTCACCGACCCCCCGACGGGCGACGGGCACGTCATGCTCAACGACACGGCGCGCGCGGCCGCCGACTACTTCCAGACGGTCCCCGTCTCGCGCCTCGTCGTCGCGCGCTACGAGCCCGTGCGGCTCGACCGCGTCGTCGTCGCGTCCGGGGCCGTCTACGCGTCGCCCGGGACGAGCGCCACGGCCGGCGACGTGCACTCGGGCGACCTGCGCGAGAACGTCGGCAAGGCCCAGTTCTCGACCGGCGTGAACCTCGCCAGCTTCGGCATCCCCAGCGCACCCATGAACCAGGTGCAGCCCGGCACGTTCAACCAGCGCGTCTACCACCACTCCGCCGGGGCGTACACGAACGGCCGCGTGGTCCACGGCCTGAGCGGCGGCAACGGCATGGCGACGCTCTACGACTCGGTGGGCAACGAGTGGAGCCACGAGATCGGGCACTCCTACGGGCTCGGCCACTACCCCGGCGTGGACGGCTCGAGGACCGGCGACGCGCGCGTCGTCAACGCGACGCACCACAGCGAGAGCGGGTGGGGCTACATCGCCTACCGCGACCGCATGCGCTCGAACCTCTGGAACGACCGGGCGTTCACGCCCGAGGGCGTCGACGTCGCGGGCACGATGTTCAGCAGAGCTTCGCGGGCCTGTACAACTACCAGCGCGACGCGATGTCCGGCGGCAGCGCCACGAGCGACCTCTCCCGGTACACGCACCACACGGGGTACAGCGCCGCGCGCATCCAGCAGTCCCTGCGCACGGTCGTGCCCGACGCGTCGTACCCGAGCGGCTACCGCGACTGGGACCCCGCGACGGGGTCCTGGGTCGACGCGAAGGCGCGCAACGCGGCGTTCTCGGCCGCGAAGCCGCGCGCCGTCGGCGTCCCGGTGGTCACCCTGCTCGGCGGGTACAACCCCGCGAACCCCGCGCAGACCGTCCTGTACCCCGCGTTCCGCTCGAACTACGGGAACGTCTTCACCCTCCCGGCGCCGGACACGACGAGCACCGGCGCCGCACGCCAGTGCTGGGCCGAGGTGACGTACGTCGGGGGTCGCGCGGAGAACGTCGCGCTCGACGCGTCGGACGGCGTCAAGCAGGTCAACGTCAACCTCGCCGAGTCGGAGCGGCCCTCGCAGGCCCGGCTCCTGTGCCGGGCGAACGGCACGACGACGCAGCTCGGCTCGACGACGACGATCCCCACCGACCTGCCGCCGCTCGAGCCGGCCGTGGTCATCGGGCAGGAGGACGGGCACGACGCGCTGCGCGCCGTGGAACTCCCCGAGCTCGACGCGGCGCTGTCCGCACTCGCGGGGACGGCGCACCCCGTGCTCGACGCGCACACGCAGGTGCTGCTCGACACGTGGTCCGACGACCTCGCCGCGCTGAGCCCGGCCGCGCGGACCGTCGCGGACGCGGCGCTCGCGCTGCGTGCCGACGCCGCCGACGTCGACGCGTACGTCGCCGCGCACCGCGCCGAGCTGCTCGGCGGGGACGCGGACGCCAAGGACGGGCTCGCGGACCTGCTGCGCGCGACGGGGCTCGTCGAGTCGGCGTCCGCCCTCCTGCCCGACCCGGCGCCGGTGACCGTCGACGGCGGGCGCTGCCTCGCCGCCGACCTCTCCGGGACCGCGCCGCGCGCGGTCGTGGCACCCGCGGGCGGGTGCGACGGCAGCGCCGCGCAGACGTGGTTCCTCGACGCGCGCGGCGCGATCCACAACGGCGCGCGGCCCGACCTGTGCCTGGGAGCCGCGACCCCGGCCACGCTCTTCGCGTGCGACCCGGACGCGTCCTTCCAGGCGTGGCGGTACGAGGCGGACGGCCACCTCGCGAGAGTCGCCCGGTCCGGCCAGTACCTCGACCTCTACCGCGCGCAGGGCACGCCGGGTCTCTACGGGCGCACCACCGGGACGAACCAGCTGTGGTCGGGCCTCGTGACGAGCGCCAACGCCGGCACGGCGCTGTTCTCGGCGGACACGCTGCACGTGCTGTTCGCCGCGCAGGACCGGTACGGCGTCTCCTCGCTCGACCTCCAGCGCGCCGACAACGGCTGGGGCCCGCTCGAGCGGGACGCGAGCAACGGCGAGCTCGCCGCGGGTGACGGCGGGCCGCTCACCGTGGGCACCACGACGAGCCCGGTGGGACTCGGCGTGCACGCGACGAGCGTCGTCGAGGTGCGCGTCGACGGAGCCTGCTCGCGCCTGACCGCGCAGGCGGGCGTGGACGCGGAGGCGCAGGCCGCGGCCAGCGTCGTGCTCTCCGTGCGCGGCGACGGCGCGGCCCTGTGGACGAGCCCGACCCTGCGCCGCGCCGATCCGGCGGTCGACGTCGACGTCGACGTGACGGGGGTCGACGTCGTCACGCTCCACGTCTCGGACGCCGGGGACGGGGACGCCTGGGACCACGCCGACTGGCTCGCCCCCACCCTGCGCTGCGCGACGCCCCCGCAGTAGCCGCGCCGGGCGCGCGGTCGGCACCCGAGGTGCCGGCCGCGCGCCCGTCGTCCGGGCCGTGGGCGACGGACCGCCGGGGCCCGCGGATCTGGGAAGATGGGGGACCATGAGCGACTTCCCGACGAACGCGCCGCAGGGCGCGGCCGAACCCGCTGCAGCCACGACCTCCCCCGCCGGCCCCGTAGCCGGCGACGTCGTCCGCGCGGTGGTCGCGGGAGTACCCGACCGCGTGAGCCTCGACGGACTCGAGGAGACGTACGACGCGCGCTGGGCCGAGCAGGGCACGTACGCGTTCGACCGCACGAAGACCCGCGAGCAGGTCTTCTCGATCGACACGCCGCCGCCCACCGTCTCGGGCTCCCTGCACGTGGGGCACGTGTTCTCCTACACGCACACCGACGTCGTCGCGCGCTACCGCCGCATGCGTGGCCTCGAGGTCTTCTACCCCATGGGGTGGGACGACAACGGGCTGCCCACGGAGCGCCGCGTGCAGAACTACTACGGCGTGCGGTGCGACCCGAGCCTGCCCTACGTCGAGGGCTTCGAGCCCCCGCACGAGGGCGGCGAGGGCAAGTCCGTCAAGGCCGCGGACCAGGTGCCCGTGAGCCGCCGCAACTTCATCGAGCTCTGCGAGCGCCTCACGGCCGAGGACGAGAAGCAGTTCGAGGCGCTGTGGCGCCGGCTCGGGCTCTCGGTCGACTGGGCGCAGCACTACCAGACGATCGACGCCCGCTCCCGCACGGCCGCGCAGCGCGCGTTCCTGCGCAACCTCGCGCGCGGCGAGGCGTACCAGGCGGAGGCGCCGGGGCTGTGGGACGTGACGTTCCAGACGGCGGTCGCGCAGGCCGAGCTCGAGGCGCGCGACTACCCGGGCCACTTCCACAAGGTCGCGTTCCACCGCGTCGCGCCGGGCACGCCCGACGACGGCGCCCCGGTCCACATCGAGACCACGCGCCCCGAGCTGCTCGCGGCGTGCGTCGCGCTCGTCGCGCACCCGGACGACGAGCGCTACCAGCACCTGTTCGGCACCACGGTCCGCTCCCCCCTGTTCGACGTCGAGCTGCCCGTGCTCGCGCACCCCGCGGCGGAGCGCGACAAGGGCGCCGGCATCGCGATGTGCTGCACGTTCGGCGACCTGACCGACGTGCAGTGGTGGCGCGAGCTCCGGCTCCCGACGCGCTCGATCATCACGCGCGACGGCCGCATCACGCGCGAGACGCCGGACTGGATCACGTCGCACGCGGGCCAGGGCGTGTTCGCCGAGATCGCGGGCAAGACGACGTTCTCGGCGCGCCAGGCCGTCGTCGACGCGCTGCGCGACGCGGGCGACCTCGACGGCGAGCCCGTGCCGACCCAGCGCAAGGCGAACTTCTTCGAGAAGGGCGACAAGCCGCTCGAGATCGTCACGTCGCGCCAGTGGTACATCCGCAACGGCGGCCGCGACTGGACCACCGAGGACGGCACCGTGCGCGACCTGCGCAGCGAGCTGCTCGCGCGCGGCACCGAGCTCGCGTTCCACCCCGACTTCATGCGCGTGCGCTACGAGAACTGGGTCGGCGGCCTCAACGGCGACTGGCTCATCTCGCGCCAGCGCTTCTTCGGCGTCGCGATCCCCCTGTGGTACCCGGTCCTGGAGTCGGGCGAGGTGGACCACGACCACCCGATCGTCCCGTCCGAGGACGTCCTGCCGGTCGACCCGTCGACCGACGTGCCCGCCGGGTACACGGAGGACCAGCGCGGCGTCCCGGGCGGCTTCGTCGGCGAGAACGACATCATGGACACGTGGGCGACGTCGTCGCTCACGCCGCAGATCGCGGGCGGCTGGGAGGTCGACCCCGACCTGTTCGAGCGCGTGTTCCCCATGGACCTGCGCCCGCAGGGCCAGGACATCATCCGCACGTGGCTCTTCTCGACCGTCGTGCGCTCGCACCTCGAGTTCGGCTCGCTGCCGTGGAAGAACGCCGCGATCTCGGGCTGGATCCTCGATCCCGACCGCAAGAAGATGTCGAAGTCGAAGGGCAACGTCGTCACGCCGATGGGCCTGCTCGAGGAGCACGGCTCGGACGCGGTCCGGTACTGGGCGGCGTCCGCGCGCCTCGGCACCGACGCGGCGTTCGAGGTCGGCCAGATGAAGATCGGCCGTCGTCTCGCGATCAAGATCCTCAACGCGTCGAAGTTCGCGCTGTCGTTCGGCGTCGACCCCGAGACCGGGACGGGCGAGATCGTCCTGGACCCGGCGCTCGTCACCGAGACGCTCGACCGCGCGATGCTCGCGGGCCTCGCGTCGGTCGTCGAGAAGGCGACCGAGGCGTTCGAGGCGTACGACCACACGCGCGCGCTCGAGGTCACGGAGACGTTCTTCTGGACGTTCTGCGACGACTACCTCGAGCTCGTCAAGGACCGTGCCTACGGTGCGGGCGCCTCGGCCTCCGACGTGTCGCCCGAGACCCGGTCGGCGCGCGTCGCGCTCGCGATCGCGCTCGACACGCTGCTGCGCCTCTTCGCGCCGTTCGTGCCGTTCGCGACGGAGGAGGTGTGGTCGTGGTGGCGCGCGTCGGAGGGCTCGATCCACCGCGCGCCGTGGCCCACGCCCGACACCGCGCGCTCGGCCGCGGGCGACGCCGACCCGGCCGTGCTCACCGCCGCCGGGCACGCGCTCGCCGCGCTGCGCAAGATCAAGTCCGAGGCGAAGGTGTCGATGCGCACGCCGATCCTCGCGGCGCAGGTGGCCGTCCCCGCCGCGTCGCTCGCGGGCGTCGAGGCGTCGGTCGTCGACGTCCGCAACGGCGGGCGCGTCACGGGCACGCTCGACCTCGTCGCGGCCGCCGAGGGCCAGGGCGACCCCGCGGTCCAGGGCGGGATCGTCGTCGTCTCGTCCGAGCTCGGCGAGCCCGAGGCCCGCAAGAAGGGCTGAGCCCGCGCGCGCGACGACGCCCTCCCGGCTGCGGCCGCGGGAGGGCGTCGTCGCGTGCAGGGTCCGTCAGATGATCTCGCCGCGCAGGCGCGAGTCGTCGCCCGACATCGTCGCCGCGACCTCGCGCGGCGTGCCCTCGTCGGCCCAGCGCAGGGTCGCGCCGACGCCCTCGATGAGCTCGACGCTCCCCTCGGGCGCGAACGTCAGGCCCGCGTCCTGACCGATGGCGGCGCGCACGAGCGCGACCGTCGCGGGGAGCTTCTCGAGGCCCTCGGTGACGCCGAGCGCCTCGATCTCCTCCTTCGAGGCGGCGATGTGCATCGGGCTCGGCCCGATCCACAGCTCGCGCCCGTCGAGCGTCGCGCCCTGCCCGTACTCGTCCGCGAGGACGAGCTCCTTGACCTGGCCGCGCGCGAGCACGGCGACGGTGTCCTCGACCGACGTCACGGCGCCGGACTCCCGGCCCTGCTCCTGGCGGAACTCGGCGAGCACCTTCTCGCGCCGACGCTCGCGGTAGCTGTCGAGCGCGTCGGCGACGTTCGCCTCGAACGCCGCCTCGTTGATGCCGGGACCGCGGCCCCCGCCCGGGACCTCGACCACGAGCTCCGCGACCGACCGGCCGAGCGCGCCGCGCACGAGCGGGACCGCGCGCACGTCGCCCGTGAGGATGACGAGCTCGGGCCGGTACTCCGCGGCCTGACGCTCGATCTCGGCCGCGACGGCCTCGGCGTTGCGCTCCCACGAGTCCTCCGCGCGGGACTCGATCCGCTTGTGCGAGAGCCCGCCCGTGCGGACCTTGTTGATCACGTCGTGGCCGCCCTCGACCGTCTCCGGCTCGCCGTACGGCACGTGGCCGCCCGCGACGGACCACGTGATGTCCGCGCCCTGGCGGTCCACGACGACCCGCACGTAGTCGACCGACTCGTCCGCGGCCCGCGCGGCCTGCAGCAGCGCGGGCACCGGGCCCCAGGAGCCCTTGGTGAGCGCCGGAGGGTCCTTGACGACCCGGTCGACGAGCACGCCCGTCTCGTCGGCGATCAGCACGCGCCCGTGGGTGCCCCCGACCCGCGTCGGCCGCAGCACCACCTCCTCGAGGTCGTCGAGGACGGCGTCGGGCGCGCCGTCCTGGCGCAGCTGGCGCCGCACGCCCTTCCAGCGGTTCTCGACCTCGCGGTCCCCGGCCTCGTTGGCACGCGTCGCGTCGATGTACACCGTCGCGAAGGGGCCCGGGTGGCCGAGGAGGGGCTTGAGCCAATCGATCTTCATGCGAACACCTCATGACGTCCGTCGGCGTGAGCGGGCCGCACGGCGCGCCGGTCGCACCGGCGCCGGGCCCGCCCTGGGTCCTCTCCAGGGTCCGTCACATCGACGCCCGTCGCCACCGCGCGTCGGGCACCCGCGGCGGGCGCGGGGTCAGGGGCGCGGGGTCGACCGCGTGGGCGAGGCTGCGGCGTCAGGAGCGTCAGGAGTAGGTGTCGAGCACGGGCGCGCCCTCGCCCGTGGCGGCGTGCTCCGCGGCGATGCGCTCGTGGTGGCGGATGACCTCGCGGACGATGAACGCGCGGAACTGCTCGGCGAACTCGGGGTCGAGGCCGGCGGCCTCGGCGATGCCCGTGAGGCGGGCGATCTGCTGGCGGTCGCGCTCCGGGTCGGCCGGCGGCAGGCCGCCCTGCGCCTTGAGCTCCCCGACGCGGCGCGTGAACTTGAAGCGCTCGGCGAGCAGGTGCATGAGCGCCGCGTCGATGTTGTCGATGCTGTCGCGCAGCGTGAGGATCTCGGCGGGGACGGCGGGGACGGCGGGCGGCTGGTTCGTCACCCATCGATCCTAGGCGCGGGGGACGGTCGGCGAGGAACGCGATACTCGGAGTACGGAGTAAAGTGTCACGCCGTCCCTACCTGCCGTCCACTCAGCGGAGAGTCCCATGACGGAACACGTGTCGCCGAGCCTCGTCGAGGTCTCCCCCACGGCGACCATCAGCACCCTGCTCACCGACCGCGTCGCGCGCGACCCCGGCGCGGCGCTCGTCGAGCGGCGGGACGCCACGGGCGGGTCGTGGGAGCCGCTCACCGCGCGGCAGTTCGAGGACGACGTGGTCGCGGTCGCGCGCGGCCTCGTCGCACGCGGTGTCGAGGCAGGGGACCACGTCGCGATCATGTCGCGCACGCGCTACGAGTGGACGCTCCTCGACTTCGCCGCGTGGGCCGTGGGCGCCGTGCCCGTCCCCGTCTACGAGACGTCGTCGCCCGACCAGGTCGAGTGGATCTGCTCGGACGCGTCCGTCCGCCTCGCCGTCGTCGAGACGGCCGCCCACGCCGACGCCGTCGCGTCCGTGCGCGACCGTCTGCCCGAGCTCGGTGACGTGCTCGTCATCGAGGACGGCGCCGTCGACGCTCTGCGCGCCGCCGGAGCCGCCGTCCCCGCCGAGGAGATCGACCGGCGTCGTGCGGCGCAGCGCGTGGACGACCTCGCGACGATCATCTACACGTCCGGGTCGACGGGCCGCCCCAAGGGCGTCGAGCTCACGCACCGCAACTTCGTCCACCTCGCGCTCAACGGCCGCGCCGGGCTCGCGGAGATCCTCGACGCCGACGGTGCGCGCACGCTGCTGTTCCTCCCGCTCGCGCACGTCTTCGCGCGGTTCATCCAGGTCGTCGTCGTCGCGTCGAACGCCGTCCTCGCGCACAGCTGGGACACGAAGAACCTCGTCGCGGACCTCGGCACGTTCCGTCCGACGTTCCTGCTCGCCGTGCCGCGCGTGTTCGAGAAGGTCTACAACACGGCCGAGCAGAAGACGGGCTCCGGGCTCAGGCGCCGGATCTTCCACTGGGCGGCCAAGGTGGCGATCACGTGGTCGCGCGCGCTCGACACCGAGCGCGGCCCCTCGGCGGGCCTGCGCGCCCAGCACGCCGTCGCGGACCGGCTCGTGTACTCGACGCTGCGCGCCGCGATGGGCGGGCGACTCACGTACTCGATCTCCGGCGGCGCGCCGCTCGGCGAGCGGCTCGGCCACTTCTACCGCGGCGTCGGCCTGCGCATCCTCGAGGGCTACGGCCTCACCGAGACGACCGCACCGACGGCCGTCAACCTGCCCGGCCTCACCAAGATCGGCACGGTCGGCCCGGCGTTCCCCGGCACGGCGCTGCGCGTCGACGACGACGGCGAGCTGCTCGTCAAGGGCGACCACGTGTTCCGCGGCTACCGCAACCGGCCCGACCTCACCGCCGAGGCCCTGCAGGACGGCTGGTTCCGTACGGGCGACCTCGGCGCGTTCGACGACGACGGCTACCTGCGGATCACCGGGCGCAAGAAGGAGATCATCGTCACGGCCGGCGGCAAGAACGTCGCGCCGGCCGTGCTCGAGGACCGGCTGCGCGCGCACCCGCTCGTGAGCCAGGTCGTCGTGGTGGGCGACCAGCGGCCGTTCATCGGCGCGCTCGTCACGCTCGACGCGGAGATGCTGCCCGGCTGGCTCTCGACGCACGGGCTGCCGGAGATGGACGTCGAGGCCGCCGCGCAGGACGGCCAGGTCCTCGCCGCGCTCGACCGCGCGGTCGCGCACGCCAACGAGGCGGTGTCGCGCGCCGAGTCGATCCGCAAGATCACGGTGCTCACGACGGACTTCACCGAGCAGAACGGCTACCTCACGCCGTCGCTCAAGGTGAAGCGCGGGCTCGTGATCCAGGACTTCGCGGGCACGATCGACGCCCTCTACGGCTCGACGGTCCGCGCCGACGCCTGACGCGGGGTCGCGTCCCCTGCCGAGCAGGTGCTCCTGGTCCGTCCGCGTCGCGTGACGAGCCGGGACCGCCTGCTCGGCGCACCGGCCCGCTCGGGGCGGGTCGGGTCAGGCGGACTTCTCGCGGGGGGTGCGGGTGCG
>NZ_WMKA01000076.1 GCF_009711085.1 Cellulosimicrobium composti | reverse complement strand
CCTCGCCCGTCCCGTCGCGCGACTCGTCGAACTCCGGTTCGACGTGCACGGGGTTCTGCATCGCGCACAGCACCTCGTCACGGGTGACGCAGTGCTTGAACGCGCTGCCCCGCCACCTGATCGCCATACCGCAATTGTAAGACAAAACCCGTAGTTGTGTCAAACAAAACGGTAGGCGTCGCCGCCCGGTCTGTCTACGGGCCCGGGCGCGCCTCTTTAGTCGGCCCGCCCGGCTCCGGTCAGAAGTGCGCTGGCGAGAGCCACGGCGAGGGCGACGACGGCTTGGTGACGCTCCGGGGACTCATCGGGTCCAGCCGCGGGCGGGTCGGTCAGCACGGTCCACTCCTCCGCGGGCGTGAGCTCGGCTGAGGGGTGAACATCGCGGTCGACGATGCGGGCGTTGCCGCTCGGGGCGTTCGTGGCGTGGTCCCACTCGTTCGCCACCATGAGCGACAGGGCGACCCTGGTTGCATCGAGGGCGTCGTCGAGTGCTGCGGGGGCGCGCTCCATGAGTCGGTCGACGGCGAGCTCGTCTGCCGGCGATCCGAGCTCGTTCGCCAGCGCGAGCCGGACGTCGGAGTCGTCGCACGCCAACCCGAGGAGTGCACGGACGATCTCGCTGTGCGTCACGCGGCCGCGGTCGAGGTCCGAAGAGAGCGCCAGCGACAGCCGGCTCAGGCCGCGATAGGTCTCACGGGTCACGTCGATCGTGAGCCGGACCGGCTTCACGGGCTCAGCCTGCGGCCTCTCGGCCGCCGTGTCGTTCGTGCTCATTGCCTCTCCCTGCTGGTCCTGATGACGGAACCTAGCGCCGGCGCCATCATTCGTGCACCCGTTGCCCGGCGGCGTCGACGCGCATTCGGGGGCAGGTGAGGTCGCCGCCGTCGCCGGGGACGAACGCGAGTCCGCTCCCGCACTCCTTGCATTGCATCCTGTCGGCGTAGTGGGCCCACAGGTCGAGGTAGAACCAGTGGCCGTCGACGCTGGATTCGTGCGTGAGCGGGGTATTGGTCGGCCGGCGAGCGGGCAGGCCGGTGTTGTGCGGGAGCACGGTCAGCCCGGCGCGGCGGTAGAAGTCTGCGCTGCCGTTGCGGTCGTCGACGAACCCCTCGATGTACCGGGCGCCGGTCACGAGCGCGCACATCGCGGCCTCCTCGCGCAGCAGCTGGGTTCCCAGGCCCGCGCCGCGATGCTCGTCGACGACGAACAGCCCCGAGACGATGCGGTGCAGGCGCGCGAGCTGACGCCCGAGCTCGAGGTCCTGGATCACGGCGCCGGCGTTGTACGGGGTATCGAGCACGACGGCGCCGTAGAGCTCGGTGCCGCTGTCGTCGGTCGCGGCGACGATCGCCGTCGCGGCCGGAGCAGGCCCCTTCCCCCTGAAGAGCTTGTCGAGCCGGTCCTGTCGCCGCGAGGTGTCGGCGGCCGCGCGGTGGGCGTCGTATCCCACGATCGCCCGCTCGGCCGCCTCGTAGACGATCCGCGCCGCCCACTCGTCTCGCACGATCCCGTAACGCATCGTCCCCCCGGTCCCCTCGACGCCGCCCCGACTCTCCCACGACCCTCCGACGCGACGCGCGTCGATCACCCCTCGAGCATGGCCAGGTGGCGGCAAGGGTGTCCCGGGACGTCGGCGCGCGAGTTCTGGATCGAGCGCGTGGCGCGCGAAGGGCGGCAGGGGCCGATTCTGCGCCCCTGCCGCCCATGTGACCGCCGGGTTTCCCCGTCAGGCTGAGTAGTCAGTCGTGGTAGACCTTGTTGACGCGGACGGTGCCGCGGAAGTCGGCGTAGGTGTTCTTCGGGACCGGGACACAGCCCAGGCCGTACGCGGCGCACACGGTCGCGTTCACCGTGGTGGTCCCCTCCATGCCGATCGCGTCCCACCCGGCCCAGAAGTTCGACGTCTCACCGTGGCCGGTGACCGCGATGTCGTTGTACGGAGCCCATGGCGGTGGTCCCCACAGGCAGGACTTCGCCGCACCACCGGAGTTGCAGTGTCCACCGACCGTCAGGGCGTACGGGCTGATCGTGGGCTGACGCTCCTGCACCGACGTGTAGGTGAGCGTGTTGAAGTCGACCTCGATGTAGAGCGGGGCACCTGAGGACAGCAGGTCCACCTCCGCGGGGTCGAGGTTCTGCACCAGGTGCGATACCTGGGCATCCGCCTCCGCCTGCCCCTCGGCGGCGATCGAGACGCCCACCGGCGTGTCGTAGAACTCCAGTTCCGAGACTTCGAGCTCGACAGGCTCCTCAGGGATCTCGGGGCCGACGTCTGCGCTCGCCATCGCGACCGGTCCCCCTACGATGACCGCTGCCGCAGCCAATCCGACCGGGATAGCTCTCCACTTACTCAAGTTCATCACGTCCTTGTGAATCGATGTGTTCGGTTGGAGATTGCTTCCCCAGGCAAACATGCACCGTTGCCCGCGCAATCGGAGCCCGACGACGGCGCCCACCGCAGGTCGCTCAGTGCCCGGCGAGGACGCAGCTCCAGCAGTAGCCTGGCCGGACAAGACCTCTGGGGGCCTTCCGATGATGCCGATCAACCCTGTACCTCTTCCCACCCGCGACGCCCTGCCTGAAGCCGGGCCCACGAGGTGGTCACGCGGAGGTCGCTGGCGGATGGTGTCGTTCATCCTCGACATCGTGGTCCTGCTGCTCGCTGTGGTCGTGTACACCAGCGACCGGGACAACTTTGCCGCCGTGATGATCCCTGCTGGGACAGCAGCAGTCGCCGTCGCGCTCGTCGCACTCGCCCGCTCGTCCGGTTCGCGAGGACAGGCACTCGTCCTCACCCTGCTCGCGGCCGCGCCCCTCTCATGGGCGCTGCTGGCCCCCGCCTGACGTCAGCTGCCCCGGGGCAAGAACTCATACGTCGAGCGAAGCCAGGTGCCGGTACAGGGTGTCTCGGGAGACGCCGAGCGCGCGGGCGACCGCGGCGCGCGACTGCCCTCCGGCAAGCGCCACCCGCGCGGCCGCGACCCTGTCCGGGGTCATGACGCTCGGGCGCCCGCCGACCCTTCCCCGGGCGCGCGCTGCCGCGAGACCGTCGAGCGTGCGTTCCCGGGCGAGGTCGGCCTCCATCTGCGCGACGGCGGCCAGCACGTGCACCATGAGTCGCCCGGTCGCGCTCGAGGTGTCGAGCGTCTCCGTGAGCGATCTGAGCGTGACGCCGCGGTCGTCGAGGTCGCGCACCAGGCGCGCGACGTGCGCGGCCGAGCGCCCGAGCCGGTCGAGCTTCGTCACCACGAGCGTGTCCCCCTCGCGCAGCTGCGCGAGGACCCGGGCGAGCTCGGGCCGGTCCTCGCGTGTGCCGGATGCCTTCTCCACAACGACGTCGCGCACGTCGACGCCACCGGCGCCCGTTAGCGCGTCAACCTGGGCGTCGAGGTTCTGCGCCGTGGTCGAGACCCGGGCGTACCCGTAGACGTGTGCCATGGCTGCGACCGTAGCGAAAACCCCCGAGCCGCGTTCTGCGACATCGGGGGTTTTCGGACACTAGTTCTGCGACATGTTCTCTCGGCGTGTCGCGGCGGCGGCCGCGCCGTACGAAAAACGGTCAGTTTTGCGGTGTCTGACAACCTTGTAGGAAGTCGCCAAGTTCGTGCGAGAAGCGGCGGGGGTGCGGCGGGCCGGTCGGTGAGACGCTGAGATCGGATGCTCGGGCGTCGGAGGCGACCATGATCGACATCCCGGGGTTGCCGGAGCCGGACGCGGGTCCGGTGTTCGACCTCGCTCTGCTGGTGCACATCGCCGCGGGCGTCACGGCGGTGCTCGCGGGGCTGGTCGCGATGCTCGCGCGCAAGGGCGGTCGGTGGCACGTCGGGGCTGGTCGCGTGTTCCTCGGTGGGATCGCCGCTCTCTTCGGGTCGATGGTCGTCATGGTGGTGATCCGTTGGCCGGCAACCGTCCACCTGGCCGCGCTCGGGGGGATCGCGTTGGCCGCCGTGCTCCTCGGGTGGCGCAACCGGCGCCGCGGTGAGAGCGACGGGGCGCACATCGCGTGGATGGGTCTGGCGTACATCGCGATGCTGACCGCGTTCTACGTCGACAACGGCCCGCACCTGCCGATCTGGGAACGGCTGCCGGACTGGTCGTTCTGGGTCCTGCCGACGGTGGTCGGGGCACCGCTCACGGGCTGGGCGGTCCACCGGCACCGACCGCGTCGCCCGGCACAGGCGCGGGGGCCGGCGCCGTAGGTCGCGGCGGTGGACGAGCGCGGGTCAGCGCCCGACGCGGTCCATGAGGGCGGCGGTCAGAGAGTGGTCGTCGGGCACGCCGCGCAGTCCCGCTGTCGTGGGGTAGACGCGGCACGCAACGCCAGGGCGCACCGTGGGCACAGGGAACAGGTCGCGTCCGTCGACGTGGAACGAGGGCGATCCGTGGAAGCCATGGGCCTGGGCCTGGTCGTCGTCGGTGATGACCACGGTGGCGATCGCCGCGTCGATCCCGGTCTTGTCCAGGACCCGGCGCAGTACTTCCAGGGCGGGAACTTCGTTCGGGCACTCGTCGATGACTAGGAGCTCAACCTTCATGTGCCTGCCCTCGCTCACTTGCCGCGACGCCGTGCGCGTCGCCAGTCCACCGACCGGCGGCGGTCTCGCGCTGGGAGGACGAACGCGGGACCTGACGGTTTGAAAGGGAGAGTAGGAGGCTCAGGGCAACCCCGGCGCCGAGGACGACGTCAGCGAGGTTGCCGATGAAGAGGTTCCCGTAGGCGAGGAAGTCGGTGACATGGCCTCGCCCAAAGCCGGGCGGGGCCAGGAGGCGGTCCAGCAGATTTCCGACCGCGCCTCCCCACAGGAGTCCGATCGCTACCGCCCATCCGACCGTGTGGGCACGGCTTGCAGCGACGAGTAGAGCGACGGATGCGGCGGTGGCGACGACGGTAAGCACCCAGGTTGCGTCGGCTCCGAATGACATGACAGTGCCGGGGTTGAACGCGAGCTGAAGGCCGAGCGCGTCGCCAAGCAGCGGGATGCGCTCGTGCTCGCTGAGGTATGTGAGGGCGAGGGTTTTGGTCCCCTGGTCGATCAGCACGGCGCTGGCTGCGACGGCGAATGCGAGCAGGAACCGCCGCAGTTGCGCCGGGGAATCCACGAGGGTGCGTGGCGTCTCGGTGGTTCCCTGTTCCACCCACGCGGACACGGCGGCAGCGCGGCGACGGCGAGGCTGAGTGGTCATGTCAGGCTGGCAATGTGGGCGAGGGTGCCGGACTCGATCAGGATGAAGATGCCGAGGCCGATGAACACGACGGGCACGAGCCAGTGCTCGACCTTCTCGAGCGCTTCGGTGACCTTCTCGTTGGTGCCGATCGCGCGTGCGAGCAGGCACCAGAGGGCGAGGAGCACGAGGAACACGGTGATCGTGACTAGGGTGTCGGTGGTCGAGATGGTGCGGAACACCGGGGTGTAGATCGCGATGTTGTCGCCGCCGTTGGCGATCGTGATGCCGGCGACGCCGAGGAGCCCGACGGCCTTGAGCGCGGACTCTGCCTCGTCGTCGTCCTTGCCGCGCAGGGTGCGCACCAGTGCCAGGACGCCGATCGCGAGCGGGATCAGGCCGAGCAGGCCCACCCACTCGTCCGGGACGATCGTCAGGCCGAGGGCGGCGAGGAAGCTGACCGCGATCAGGGTGATGAGCCCGAGGTACTGCCCGGCGACTATCTGCCAGCCGCGCAGTCGTGAGGTCCCGCGTGCGGCGACGGCGAACAGGACGGTCAGGACCACGATGTCGTCGATGTTGGTCGCGACGAACAGCCCGGCCGCGGCCGCGATCGTGCTCAGCATGCCGAGTCCTGCCCGTCCACGCCGTAGGTCGGGCACAGGGCGACGGCGCTACCGGTGGCGGCGAGCAGCGTCTCGGCCGCTCCCAGCAGGTCCAGCAGCTCGGGGCGGGCCAGGGAGTAGAAGACCCGTCGACCCTCCATGCGGCCGGAGACCAGACCGCAGTCCTTGAGACAGGCCACGTGCGAGGACACTGTCGACTGTGCCAAGCCGAGGTCGCGCGTCAGCTCCGCGACCCGCGCCTCACCCACAGCCAGTCGGCGCACGATCGCCAGTCGCGCGGGATCTCCCAGCGACCGGAACAACGCGACCGCCGGCTCGACGTCCGCCGTACTCGCCACACATACTTCGGTATCTATGATCGACACAGACCGATAATAACTGACACTTGTCGATGGGATCGGATCGCAGGTTCACGCTGCACTGTATAGTTCAGCACATGCTGAACACTGGTGATCGTGTAGAAGTCATGGGTCGCCTGGGGAGGGCGATGAGTGACCCGACGCGCGCGCGCATCCTCGAACGTCTCCTCGTCGGCCCGGCGTACCCGGCCGACCTCGCCGACGCCCTGGGGTTGAGCCGGCAGAACGTGTCCAACCATCTGGCGTGTCTGCGTGGGTGCGGTTTGGTGCTTGCGGAGCCCGACGGGCGCCGCACCCAGTACACGATCGCGGACCCGCACCTGTCCGCGGCGCTGGACGAGCTGATGCGCGTGGTCCTGGACGTCCGCGAAGGCCGCGAGTGCTCGAACCCGGTGTGCGACGTCCCGGGCTGCACCGCGTGCGAGGACGAGCAGTGAGCCGCGAGTGCTGCGGGGGCGACGACGAGCTCGAGGACCGTCCCGCGCTGGTGACCGGCTTGGGCCTGACGCCTGCTTCGCCGCGCACGCCCGACGGCGCGCCCGCCGACAGCCACGACGAGCACGACGGCGAGGACGAGGAGCTCGCGCCGTGGTGGCGTGATCGTGCGCTGCTGCTGCCCGCGCTCTCGGGTGTGCTGCTCGCCGTCGGGTACGCCCTGGAGTGGTCGGACCTGGCCACGCCCGCGCTGGTGGTGCAGAGCGCGAGCCTGCTGGCCGGCGCGTGGACGTTCGTGCCCGGTGCGGTGCGGCGCCTGGCGCGCGGCAAGCTCGGGGTCGGGCTGCTCATGACGATCGCCGCGGTCGGGGCCGTCGCGCTCGGCCACGTCGGGGAGGCCGCGGCGCTGGCGTTCTTGTTCTCCATCGCCGAGGCCCTCGAGGACCGTGCGATGGACCGGGCCAAGCACGGCCTGCGCGCCCTGCTCGACCTCATGCCCACCACGGCACGGGTCTCGCGCCTGTCCGGGGACGTGGAGATCCCCGCCGCGGACGTGCGCGAGCTCGACCTGCTGGTCGTGCGGGCCGGGGAACGCCTGGCGACCGACGGCGTCGTGACGTCCGGGCGCAGCTCGCTGGACACCTCCGCCATCACCGGGGAGTCCATCCCGGTCGAGGTCGGCCCGGGCGACGCCGTGCCCGCCGGCGCGATCAACGGCGGCGGGGCCCTGCTGGTCGAGGCGAGCGCGGACGGGCGCGACAACTCCCTGACCACGATCGTGCACCTCGTCGAGCAGGCCCAGGCGCGCAAGGGCGAGCGAGCGCGCCTGGCGGACCGGATCGCGAAGCCGCTCGTGCCGATCGTGCTCGTCGCCGCGGCGCTGGTCGTGGTGTGGGGCTTCGTCGTCGGCGACCCGGGCTTGTGGACCGAGCGGGCCCTGGTCGTGCTCGTCGCCGCGTCTCCGTGCGCGCTGGCGATCGCCGTGCCCGTCACCGTCATCTCCGCGATCGGCGCCGCGAGCCGGTTCGGGATGATCGTCAAGTCCGGGGCGGCGTTCGAAGAGCTCGGCACCGTGCGCGCCGTCGCGATCGACAAGACCGGCACCCTGACCCGCAACCGGCCCGAGGTCGTGCAGGTGAGGACCCGCCCCGGCACCACCCGCGAGCAGGCTCTGGCCTGGGCCGGCGCGCTCGAGGCGCGCAGCACCCACCCCCTGGCCGCGGCGATCCTCGCCGCCGCATCCGCGCCGGTGCGCCCGGCGGGCGACGTCCAGGAGCTGCCCGGTCGCGGGCTGCACGGCACCGTCGACGGCGTGCAGGTCCGCGTGGGCACGACCCGGTGGATCGATCCCGGTCCGTTCGAGCCCGACGCGGCGACCCTGGAGGGGCAGGGCATGACCGTCGTCGTGGTCGCCGCCGGCGACGAGCCGGTCGCGCTCGTCGGGATCCGCGACGAGCTGCGCCCCGAGGCCGCCCACGCCGTGCGCCAGCTCGCCCAGGACGGTGTCACGGTCACCATGCTCACCGGGGACAACGAGCGCACCGCCCGCGCGCTGGCCGCCCAGGCCGGCATCAGCGAGGTCCGTGCCGCCCAGATGCCCCAGGACAAGGAGCAGGCCGTGCGCGCCTCGGCCGAACACGTGCCCACCGCGATGATCGGCGACGGCGTGAACGACGCCCCCGCCCTCGCCGCGGCGAACGTCGGGATCGCGATGGGCGTCGGTGGGTCGGCCGCCGCGATCGAGTCCGCCGACGTCGCGTTCACGGGCAACGACCTGCGCCTGGTCCCCCAGGGCCTGGCCCACGCCCGGCGCGGGCGGCGCATCATGACCGGCAACATCGTGCTCGCCCTGGCGATCATCGTCGTACTGTTCCCGCTCGCGCTGTTCGGCGTGCTGGGCCTGGCCGGCGTCGTGCTCGTCCACGAGATCGCCGAGGTCGTCGTCATCCTCAACGGCGTCCGCGCCGCACGCGGGACCGCCACCCTTACCGCGCTGCCGACGGTGCCTGCACCGACACGACCCGCGCCGACACCGACTTCCACGATCTAGAGGAAGGAACGCAACGAGGCCGACAGAGAGTTCGGGAACACGAAGAGTATAGTTCGGCTACATGGATCTTGCAGTCGGGCAGGACTCGAGGCGGGCGGCGCCGCGGACCGAGCGGCTCGGTTTGCTTCGCCTTCTGGGGCCCGCGTTCGTCGCGTCGGTCGCTTACGTCGACCCGGGCAATGTCGCGGCGAACGTCTCCGCCGGGGCGCAGTTCGGGTTCCTGCTCGTGTGGGTTCTGGTCGGGGCGAATGCGATGGCCGTGGTGGTGCAGTATCTGTCCGCGAAGCTGGGGATCGTCACGGGTCGCTCACTTCCTGAGGTGCTAGGGCAGCGGCTTACTCGGCCCGCCCGTCTCGCCTATTGGGGCCAGGCCGAGCTCGTCGCGGCGGCCACTGATCTTGCTGAGGTGATCGGCGGGGCCATCGCCCTGAACCTCCTATTCGATCTGCCGCTCGTGCTGGGCGGCGTGATCACGGGCGTGGTCTCCCTGGCGCTTCTCGTGCTTCAGCACCGACGGCGCCAGCGTCATTTCGAGTTCGTCATCACCGGTCTGCTTGTCGTGCTCACCGTCGGCTTCACGGCTGGCCTTTTTGTCACCCCACCGCCGTGGGCACAGGCCGCGGCCGGGCTCGTTCCTCGCTTCGATGGCCCGCAGTCCGTCCTGCTCGCGGCGTCAATGCTCGGCGCGACCGTCATGCCCCACGTGATCTACCTGCACTCCTCCCTCGCGCGCGATCGGCACGGCCGATCGCGTACGGACCTGGAGACTGCGCATCTTCTGCGTGCGACACGCTGGGACGTCGTCATCGCGCTGGCAATCGCCGGTGGGGTGAACATTGCGATGCTCCTTCTGGCGGCGACCAACCTTGCTGGGCGGGACGGAACCGACACGATCAGCGGGGCCCACACAGCAATCGCAGCAGCACTCGGACCCACAATCGCGGTGCTCTTTGCCGTCGGTCTGCTCGCGTCAGGACTCGCTTCGACCTCAGTCGGGGCGTACGCCGGGGCGGAGATCATGCGCGGCCTTCTGCGGACACGCATCCCTCTTCTAGTCCGACGCTTGGTCACCCTCACCCCGGCGCTCCTACTGCTTGCTACCGACGTTCCGCCGACGAGCATGCTCGTCATCAGCCAGGTCGTACTCAGTTTCGGTATCCCGTTCGCACTGATTCCCTTGGTATTGAGCCATTCCCAGTAGGGGTCGGGCGTGTGGGCGCC
>NZ_WMKA01000075.1 GCF_009711085.1 Cellulosimicrobium composti | reverse complement strand
GCGCGCCCGCCCCGGCCCGGCCGGTCGGGCCGCGCGCGCGGCGTGCCCGCCGACCCGGCGTCGGTCCCCGTGCCGCCGCCCCCGGCGACGGGCCCGATCGGTACGGAGGCCGTCAAGGCGCTGCGCGGCGGCACGTGGATCGGCGTCCTCGAGCGGTTCGCGATCACGGGCTGCCTCCTCGCGGGCGAGCCCGGCGGGATCGCGTTCGTCGTGGCGATCAAGGGCCTCGGGCGCTACCCCGAGCTGCGCGAGCACCCCGTCGCGTCGGAGCGGTTCGTCATCGGGACGCTCGCGTCGATGTGCTGGGCCGCGACCGTCGGCGTCGTGGCGAACGCGGTACTCGTCGCGCTCCGGTAAGATCGTCAAGGCCCATTTCCGCACCCCTCTCCCGGGTGGACCCGTCGTGCCTCCCGGCACGGCACCGCGTGGGCGCAGACCGCAGACCCTCCGACAGGAAGACGAACGTGGCGACCACCAACGACATCAAGAACGGCACCGTGCTGCGACTCGACGGCCAGCTGTGGACCGTGATCGAGTTCCAGCACGTCAAGCCCGGCAAGGGTGGCGCGTTCGTCCGCACCAAGATCAAGAACGTCATGACGGGCAAGACGATCGACAAGACGTTCAACGCGGGGCTCAAGATCGAGACGGCGAACGTCGACCGTCGCGACTTCCAGTACCTGTACCAGGACGGCGCGGACTACGTGTTCATGGACACGTCGACGTACGACCAGATCACGATCCCGGCCGGGATCGTGGGCGACGCCAAGGACTACATGCTCGAGAACCAGAACGTCCTCGTGGCGTCCAACGACGGCCAGCCGCTCTACATCGAGCTGCCCGCGTCCGTCGTCCTCGAGATCACCTACACCGAGCCCGGCCTGCAGGGCGACCGCTCGACGGGCGGCACGAAGCCCGCGACGCTCGAGACGGGCGCGCAGATCCAGGTCCCGCTCTTCCTCGAGCAGGGCACCAAGGTCAAGGTCGACACACGCGACGGGTCGTACCTCGGCCGCGTGAACGACTGACCGAGACCGGACCGCCGAGAGCACCGAGGGACAGCCGATCACCATGGCCGCACGCACCAAGGCGCGCAAGCGCGCGCTCGACGTCCTCTTCGAGGCGGAGCAGCGTCAGGTGGACCCGACGACCCTCCTCGCGGAGCGCGTCACCGACCCCGGCACCGCCCAGACCGCCCTGCCGCAGTACGCGGTCGACATCGTCGAGGGCGTCGTCGCGCACCGCGAGCGCATCGACGAGCTGCTCGAGACGTACTCGCACGGGTGGACGCTCGAGCGCATGCCGGCCGTCGACCGGGCGCTGCTGCGCATCGGCGGCTGGGAGATCCTCTTCAACGACGACGTCCCGGACGTCGTCGCGATCGACGAGGCGGTCGACCTCGCGCGGTCGCTGTCGACGGACGACTCGCCGTCGTTCGTCAACGGCCTGCTCGCGCGCATCGTCGAGATGAAGCCGACGATCACCGCCTGACCCCGCCCGGCCCCGGGCCGGCGTGCACGACCCGACCGCGGCGTCGGTCACCCTGGTGTGACCGACGCCGCGTCCCACCCGGCGGGACGCGAGCCCGCCCCCGCGATCGGCGGCGGTAGGGTGGGTGACCGTCAGACATCCTTTAAGGCCCGTCCCGTGAGGCGGGGAAGGAGGTCGCCGGACATGAGCTCTGGCGCTGCTGTGCCCACACCCCCACCGACCACCCCCGGTCCGCACGCCGAGGCCGGGACCGTCGTCCTGACGGCCGCGGACATCTCGCGCGCGCTGACGCGCATCGCCCACGAGATCGTGGAGCGGAACAAGGGGGCCCACGACCTGGTCCTGCTCGGGATCCCGACGCGCGGCGTCCCGCTCGCGGCGCGTCTCGCCGAGCGGCTCGTCGCCATCGAGGGAGCCTCCGCCGACGCCGCGCTCGACCCGCAGGCGATCGTCGGCGAGCTCGACGTGACGATGTACCGCGACGACCTGCACCGCCACCCCACGCGCACGATCGGCGCCACGCGCCTGCCCGCGTCGGGCGTCGACGGCAAGGTCGTCGTCCTCGTGGACGACGTCCTCTACTCCGGCCGCACGATCCGTGCCGCGCTCGACGCGATCAGCGACCTCGGCCGCCCGCGCGCGGTGCAGCTCGCCGCGCTCGTCGACCGCGGGCACCGCGAGCTGCCGATCCGTCCTGACTTCGTCGGCAAGAACCTGCCGACCTCGACGTCGGAGCGCGTGAGCGTGCGCCTCGCCGAGGTGGACGGCGACCCGGGCGACGGCGCCCCCGCGGACGCGGTCGTCATCCGGCCCGCGGCCGGCGCGACCGCGGCGGAGGCGGGCGCATGAGGCACCTGCTCTCCACCCAGGACCTGTCGCGCCCCGACGCGGTGCGCATCCTCGACACGGCCGCGCAGATGGCCGCCACGCAGTCGCGCGAGATCAAGAAGCTCCCGACGCTGCGCGGGCGCACGGTCGTCAACCTCTTCTACGAGGACTCCACGCGCACGCGCATCTCGTTCGAGACGGCCGCCAAGCGGCTGTCGGCCGACGTCATCAACTTCTCCGCCAAGGGTTCCAGCGTGTCCAAGGGCGAGTCGCTCAAGGACACGGCGCTCACGCTCCAGGCGATGGGCGCGGACGCGGTCGTCGTGCGGCACCAGGCGTCGGGCGCGCCGCACGTGCTCGCGCACGCCGGCTGGCTCGACGCGGCCGTGGTCAACGCGGGCGACGGCACGCACCAGCACCCCACGCAGGCGCTGCTCGACGCGTACACCCTGCGCCGCCACCTGTCGGGCACCGCCCTCGCGGCACCCGGCGCGAGCGGCCCGGACGACGCGGCCGCGCGCGGCGCGGGGCTCGACGGGCGCCACGTCGCGATCGTCGGGGACGTGCTGCACTCGCGCGTCGCACGGTCCAACGTGCACCTGCTCCACACGCTCGGTGCGCGCGTCACGCTCGTCGCGCCGCCCACGCTCCTGCCCGTCGGTGTCCAGACGTGGCCGTGCGAGGTCTCCTACGACCTCGACGCGACCCTCGCGGGCGACACCGCGCACGGCGGCCCCGACGCCGTGATGATGCTGCGCGTGCAGCGCGAGCGCATGAGCGGCGCCGGCGCCGGCGGGGGAGCGTTCTTCCCCAACCCGCTCGAGTACAGCCGCAAGTACGGTCTCGACGCGCGGCGCCTCGGCCTCCTCGCCGAGCACGCGATCGTCATGCACCCCGGCCCCATGAACCGCGGTCTCGAGATCTCCGCGCAGGCGGCCGACTCGCCGCGCGCGGTCATCGTCGAGCAGGTCGCGAACGGCGTGGCCGTGCGCATGGCCGTGCTCTACCTCCTCCTCGCGGGCAGCGACGAGGCCGAGGTCGCCGGCGCGCCGGCCGCCGCGACGGCCCCGCTCGCCGCGCCCGTCCCCACCGTCGAAAGGGTCCCCGCCTCGTGAGCAGCGCCGCAACCACCACGTACGTCCTGCGCGGCGCGCGCCCGCTCGGCGGCGAGCCCGTCGACCTCGTGCTCTCCGGCGGCGTGATCGCCGAGGTCGCGGCCGTCGGCGCCGCGTCCCCCACGGACGCGGTCGTCGTCGACGCGACCGATCTCGTCGCGCTCCCGGGCCTCGTCGACCTGCACACCCACCTGCGCGAGCCCGGTCGCGAGGACGCCGAGACGATCGAGTCCGGCACGCGCGCCGCCGCGGCGGGCGGGTTCACCGCGGTGCACGCCATGGCCAACACGACGCCCGTCGCGGACACCGCGGGTGTCGTCGAGCAGGTGTGGCGCCTCGGGCGCGACGCCGGCTGGGTCGACGTGCACCCGGTCGGCGCGGTCTCGGTGGGCCTCGCGGGCCGCCAGCTCGCCGAGCTCGGCGCGATGGCCGACTCCGCGGCGCGCGTGCGCGTGTTCTCCGACGACGGGAGGTGCGTCGACGACCCGATCCTCATGCGCCGCGCGCTCGAGTACGTCAAGGCGTTCGACGGCGTCGTCGCGCAGCACGCGCAGGAGCCGCGCCTGACCGAGGGCGCCCAGATGAACGAGGGCGTCGTCTCCGCCGAGCTCGGCCTCGCGGGCTGGCCCGCCGTCGCCGAGGAGGCGATCATCGCGCGCGACGTGCTGCTCGCCGAGCACGTGGGGTCGCGCCTGCACGTGTGCCACCTGTCGACGGCGGGCTCGGTCGAGATCGTGCGCTGGGCCAAGGGCCGCGGGATCGACGTCACCGCCGAGGTCACGCCGCACCACCTGATCCTCACCGACGAGCTCGCACGCGGGTACGACCCGACGTTCAAGGTCAACCCGCCGCTGCGCACCGCCGCGGACGTCGAGGCGGTCCGCGAGGGCCTGGCCGACGGGACGATCGACATCGTCGCCACCGACCACGCGCCGCACGCGCGCGAGGACAAGGACTGCGAGTGGGCCGCCGCCGCGTTCGGCATGACGGGCCTCGAGACGGCGCTGAGCGTCGTGCAGCAGACCATGGTCGACACCGGGCGCATGACGTGGGCCGACGTCGCGCGCGTGCTGTCCGCCGCTCCCGCGCGGATCGGGCGGATCGACACCGGCGAGCGTGCGCAGGGCCGCCCGCTCGAGGTGGGCGAGCCCGCGAACGTCACGCTCGTCGACCCGGCCGCCCGGCGCGTCGTGGACGGCGCGGGCCAGGTCACCGCGAGCACCAACACCCCGTTCCAGGGCCACGACCTGCCGGGCGCGGTCGTCGCGACGTTCCTGCGCGGCCGGGCCACCGTGCTCGACGGCGCCCCCGTCGAGGCCGCCGAGGCGCAGGGGGTGCGGGCGTGAACCTGCCCCAGCCCGTCGCGGTCGGCATCTGGGTCGTCCTCGGGGTCGTGCTCCTGACGCTCGTGCTCCTGGGGCGCCGCCGGCTCGAGCGGCGCTCCGCGGGGGTCGTCCCCACGCCGCCGGCCGTGCCCGAGGAGACGGCGCGCGGCACGGTCGTCCTCGGCCCGCTCGACGCGCTCTACGTGTCGAGCACCGTCGCGGGCGACTGGCTCGCCCGGGTCGGTGCGCACGGCCTCGGCGACCGCGCCCAGGCGCAGGTCACCGTCCACGACGGCGGCGTGCACGTCGAGCGCCGCGGCGCCCCGGACGTGTGGGTGCCCGCCGAGTCCGTCGAGGCAGCGGCCCTCACGCCGGGGATGGCCGGAAAGTTCGTCGGCAAGGAGGCCATCGTCGTCGTGACGTGGACCGTGCCCGCGGAGCCGGTCCCGGCGGAGGCACAGGCCCCGGCGGAGCCCGAGGTGCGCCTCGACACGGGCCTCATGCCGCGCCACGACCACGACGTCGCGCGCCTCCTGGAGGCGGTGCGCGGGCTGGTCCCGGCCGGAGGGCGCCCGGACGAGCGACGAACCGGGGCGCCGAGCAGCGCCGTCGCCCCCACAGACCCCGAAGACCCGGCGCCGACGCGCGAGAGCGCGGCCCCCGGCACCGACGAGAACGACGAGGAAGCGCCTTGACCGCCTCAGCGAACGCAGTGACCACCCCGGCGACCGGCACCGACCGCGCCCTGATCGTCCTCGAGGACGGCACCGTGCAGACCGGGCGCGCCTACGGCGCGCGCGGCACCACGGTGGGGGAGGTCGTCTTCAACACCGGCATGACCGGCTACCAGGAGACGCTCACCGACCCGTCCTACCACCGGCAGATCGTCGTCATGACGGCCCCCCACATCGGGAACACGGGCGTCAACGACGAGGACCCCGAGTCCGGCAAGATCTGGGTCGCCGGGTACGTCGTGCGCGACGCCGCGCGACGCGCGTCGAGCTGGCGCGCCCGGCGCACCCTCGACGAGGAGCTCGCCGCGCAGGGCGTGGTCGGCATCAGCGACGTGGACACGCGCGCCCTCACGCGCCACCTGCGCGAGCTCGGCGTCATGCGCGCCGGGATCTTCTCGGGCGACGCGCTCGTGCGCGACGGCTACCCCCGCACCGTCGAGGACCTCGTCGCGGAGGTGAAGGCCGCGCCCGCGATGGCGGGCGCCGACCTCGCGCGCGAGGTCAGCACGGACGAGGCGTACGTCGTCGAGCCGTTCGAGGGCTCGACGCCCGACGGGGAGCCCGTCGCGACCGTCGTGGCCGTGGACCTCGGCATCAAGTCCATGACGCCGCAGCGCCTCGCCCAGCGCGGGGTGCGCGTGCACGTGGTGCCGGCCTCGACGACGATCGAGCAGATCGAGGCGTACGCGCCCGACGGCGTGTTCTTCTCCAACGGCCCCGGCGACCCGGGCGCCGCGACGCACGAGGTCGAGCTGCTGCGCGGCGTCCTCGACCGCGGCACCCCGTTCTTCGGGATCTGCTTCGGCAACCAGATCCTCGGGCGCGCGCTCGGGTACGGCACGTACAAGCTCGCGTACGGCCACCGGGGCATCAACCAGCCCGTCATGGACCGCCGCACCGGCAAGGTCGAGGTCACGGCGCACAACCACGGGTTCGCCGTGGACGCGCCGCTCGACGGCGAGTCCGTCGCCCCGCACGACGGCGGCCGCTACGGGCGCGTCGTCGTGTCCCACGTCGGGCTCAACGACCAGGTGGTCGAGGGGCTCGAGTGCCTCGACCTGCCCGCCTTCTCCGTCCAGTACCACCCCGAGGCCGCGGCCGGCCCGCACGACGCGGCGTACCTCTTCGACCGCTTCGTCGAGCTCATGGCGTCCCGACGCTCCGAGGGCTCCGAGGCCGCCGACCAGAACATCAAGGAGAGCTGACCGTGCCTCGCAGAACCGACATCTCCAGCGTCCTGGTCATCGGGTCCGGCCCGATCGTCATCGGCCAGGCGTGCGAGTTCGACTACTCCGGCACCCAGGCGTGCCGCGTGCTCAAGGAGGAGGGCCTGCGGGTCGTCCTCGTGAACTCGAACCCGGCCACGATCATGACCGACCCCGAGTTCGCCGACGCCACGTACGTCGAGCCGATCACGACCGAGGTCCTCACGTCGATCATCGCCAAGGAGCGCCCCGACGCGCTCCTGCCCACGCTCGGCGGGCAGACCGCGCTCAACGCGGCGATCGCGCTCGACGAGGCGGGCGTGCTCGCGGAGTACGGCGTCGAGCTCATCGGCGCGAACATCGCGGCGATCCAGAAGGGCGAGGACCGCCAGCAGTTCAAGGACGTCGTCGAGAAGTGCGGCGGCGAGTCCGCGCGCTCGCTCATCGTGCACACGGTCGAGGAGGCGGTCGCGGCCGCGGGCGACCTCGGCTACCCCATGGTCGTGCGGCCGTCGTTCACGATGGGTGGCCTCGGCTCGGGCTTCGCGTACGACGAGGAGGAGCTGCGCCGCATCGTCGGGCAGGGCCTGCACTACTCGCCGGTGACGGAGGTGCTCCTCGAGGAGTCGATCCTCGGCTGGAAGGAGTACGAGCTCGAGCTCATGCGCGACAAGAACGACAACGTCGTGGTCGTGTGCTCGATCGAGAACGTCGACCCGGTCGGCGTGCACACGGGCGACTCGATCACGGTCGCGCCCGCGCTCACGCTCACCGACCGCGAGTACCAGAAGCTGCGTGACATCGGCATCGCGGTGATCCGCGAGGTGGGCGTCGACACGGGTGGCTGCAACATCCAGTTCGCCGTCGACCCGGACACGGGCCGCGTCATCGTCATCGAGATGAACCCGCGCGTGTCGCGCTCGTCCGCGCTCGCGTCCAAGGCGACCGGCTTCCCCATCGCGAAGATCGCGGCGAAGCTCGCCGTGGGCTACACGCTCGACGAGATCCCGAACGACATCACGCAGGTCACCCCGGCGTCGTTCGAGCCGACGCTCGACTACGTGGTCGTCAAGGTCCCGCGCTTCGCGTTCGAGAAGTTCCCCGCGGCGGACCCGACGCTCACGACGACCATGAAGTCGGTCGGCGAGGCGATGGCGCTCGGGCGCAACTTCACCGAGGCGCTCGGCAAGGCGCTACGGTCGATCGACAAGGGCGGCGCGGTGTTCCACTGGGACGGCGAGCCCGTCTCCGGCGCCGAGCTCGACGACCTCCTGGTGCGCATCGCGCGTCCCACGGAGAACCGCATCATCGGCGTCCAGCAGGCGCTGCGCGCGGGCGCGAGCGTCGAGCAGGTGTTCGAGGCGACGAAGATCGACCCCTGGTACCTCGACCAGATCCAGCTCGTCAACGAGGTCGCCGCGGCCGTCGCCGACGCGCCCGCGCTCACGCACGACGTGCTGCGCGAGGCGAAGAAGCACGGCCTGTCGGACGCGCAGGTCGCGCGCCTGCGCGGCATGGGCCCGGCGGGCGAGGCGACGGTGCGCGAGGTGCGGTACGCGCTCGGCGTGCGCCCCGTCTACAAGACGGTCGACACGTGCGCGGCCGAGTTCGCGGCCCGCACGCCGTACCACTACTCGTCGTACGACCTGGAGACCGAGGTCGCCCCGCGCGAGCGCGAGGCCGTGATCATCCTCGGCTCGGGCCCGAACCGCATCGGCCAGGGCATCGAGTTCGACTACTCGTGCGTGCACGCGGCCCTCACGCTGCGCGAGCGCTACGAGACGATCATGGTCAACTGCAACCCGGAGACGGTCTCGACCGACTACGACACGTCGGACCGCCTGTACTTCGAGCCGCTGACGTTCGAGGACGTGCTCGAGGTCTACCAGGCCGAGCTCGCGGCCGGCCCGGTCAAGGGCATCATCGTCCAGCTCGGCGGGCAGACGCCGCTCGCCCTCGCGCAGCGCCTCGCGGACGCGGGCCTGCCGATCCTCGGCACGAGCCCCGAGGCGATCGACGCCGCCGAGGACCGCGGCGAGTTCGGCCGCGTCCTCGTCGAGGCGGGCCTGCCCGCCCCGGCGTTCGGCACCGCGCGCTCGCTCGACGAGGCGAAGGACGTCGCGGCCGGCATCGGGTACCCGGTGCTCGTGCGCCCGTCCTACGTGCTCGGCGGGCGCGGCATGGAGATCGTGTACTCGGCGGAGCAGCTCACGGGCTACGTCGAGCGCGCCCTCGCGGCCGCGGCGGCCGAGGACCGTACGGCCGGGACGCTGCCCGCGCCGCTGCTCATCGACCGGTTCCTCGACGACGCGATGGAGATCGACGTCGACGCGCTCTACGACGGGACCGAGCTGTTCCTCGGCGGCGTCATGGAGCACATCGAGGAGGCCGGCATCCACTCGGGCGACTCGGCGTGCGTCCTGCCGCCCGTGTCGCTGTCCGAGCAGGAGATCGAGCGGATCCGCCGCTCGACCGAGGCCATCGCGAAGGGCGTCGGGGTGCGCGGCCTGCTCAACGTGCAGTACGCCCTCGTCTCGGACGTGCTGTACGTCCTGGAGGCGAACCCCCGCGCGTCGCGCACGGTGCCGTTCGTGTCGAAGGCCACGGGCACGTCGCTCGCGAAGGCCGCCGCGCGCGTCATGGCCGGCGAGTCGATCGCCGCGCTGCGCGCGGCGGGCGTCCTGCCCGCCGAGGGCGACGGCGGCACGCTGCCGCTCGACGCGCCGATCGCGGTGAAGGAGGCGGTCCTGCCGTTCAAGCGGTTCCGCACCGCGGACGGCACGGTCGTGGACACCGTCCTCGGCCCGGAGATGCGCTCCACGGGCGAGGTCATGGGCTTCGACCGCGACTTCCCGCACGCGTTCGCGAAGTCGCAGGCCGCGGCGTTCGGCGGGCTGCCGACGTCGGGCCGCGTGTTCGTCTCGGTCGCGGACCGCGACAAGCGTTCGATCGTGTTCCCGGTGAAGCGCCTCGCGGAGCTCGGGTTCGAGATCCTCGCGACGGACGGGACGTCGAGCGTGCTGCGCCGCAACGGCATCGCGTCGCGCGTCGTGCGCAAGTTCTCCGCGGGTCGGGGCGCCGACGGCGAGCCGACGATCGTCGACCTCATCACCGCGGGCGAGGTGGACATGGTCATCAACACGCCGTCCGGCCAGGGCGCACGCGCCGACGGCTACGAGATCCGCGCGGCCACGACCGCGGCCGACAAGCCGATCGCGACCACGGTGGACCAGCTCGCCGCCGCGGTCCAGGGCATCGAGGCCGTCCTCGCGGGGCCGTTCGCGGTCGCGAGCCTGCAGGAGCACATGGCGGGCGAGGGCCTCACGGCCGGCGTCGCGCCCGCGGCTCCGGAGCGGGTGGGCGCGTGAGCGCGGGGTTCGGCGCGCGGCTCGGCGCGGCGATGGACGACCACGGCCCGCTGTGCGTCGGCATCGACCCGCACCCCGGTCTGCTCGCGGACTGGGGCCTGCCCGACGACGCCGCGGGGCTGCGTGAGCTCGGCCTGCGGGTCGTCGAGGCGATCGGTGGGCGCGTCGCCGCGGTCAAGCCCCAGTCGGCGTTCTTCGAGCGGCACGGGTCGCGCGGCGTCGCGGTGCTCGAGGAGGTCCTCGCGGCGGCCCGGGCCGCCGGCACGCTGGTGGTCATGGACGCCAAGCGCGGCGACATCGGCTCGACCATGGCGGCGTACGCCGACGCGTACCTGCGCGACGGCTCGCCGCTCGCCGCGGACGCCCTCACGGTCTCGCCGTTCCTCGGCTTCGGGTCGCTGCAGCCCGCGGTGGACGCCGCGCTGGAGACGGGGCGCGGCCTGTTCGTGCTGTGCCTCACGTCGAACCCCGAGGGTGCCGAGGTGCAGCACGCGCGCCGCGGCGCCGGGGCGGGCGTCGAGTCCGTCGCGGCGCACGTCGCGCGGGAGGCGGCGCGCGTGAACGCGCCGGTCGTCGAGGCGGGCGACGCGCTGGGGCCGGTCGGCCTCGTGGTCGGCGCGACGATCGCCGACGCCACGGCCCGCACGGGCACGGACCTCGCCGCGGTGCGCGGTCCGCTGCTGGCCCCGGGCGTGGGTGCGCAGGGCGCGGGCGCGGCGGAGCTCGCCGCGGTGTTCGGCGCCGCGCGCGGGCAGGTGCTCGCGTCGTCGTCGCGTGGCGTGCTGCGCGCGGGCCCG
>NZ_WMKA01000074.1 GCF_009711085.1 Cellulosimicrobium composti | reverse complement strand
CGTCGGGTCGCACCGCGTCGTCGGGTCGCGGTACGACGTCGGGTCGCGCCGCGGCCTCGGGTCGCACGGGCTCGGCGCGTGCCGGGACGCCGCGCGGACGCACGACGACGACCCGCGCGACGGCCCGCACGGCGTCGGTCGGGCGCAGCGGGCGCCCGCCTGCGCGCCCTGCCCGGGCCGCGCGCGAGCCGGGCCGCCCCGAGCGACGCCAGCGCTGGCTGATCGTCGTGGCGGGGCTCGTCACCACGCTCTTCGTCGCCCAGCTCGTCAACGTCCAGGTGCTGCGCGGCCCGGCGCTCGCCGCGGAGGCGCGCGCCGACCGCACCCGGAGCTCGACGCTCCTGGCCCATCGTGGGGACATCACCGACGCGGACGGCGTCGTGCTCGCGACCTCCGTGGACCGGTACACGGTCGCGGCGGACCCGCTGCGGATCGCCGACTTCGAGCCACGGCCGGGCGACCTCGTCGACGGCGAGCCGCTCCAGGAGGGCGGTGCCGTGGGGATCGCGAAGCTCCTCGCGCCCCTCCTCGGCCGCTCGGCGGTCGAGCTCGCGGCGGACCTCGTCGGCACGTCGCGGTACCTCGTCCTCGCCAAGGACGTCACGCCCGAGGTGCAGCGCCAGATCGCGGACCTGCGGCTCTCGGCCTGGGTCAGCACGACGATGACGAGCGAGCGCACGTACCCCGCGGGGACCGTCGCGGGGAACCTCGTGGGGTTCGTCGACGCCGAGCAGGCCGGCGCGGGCGGGATCGAGGCGTCCTACGACGACGTGCTCGCCGGCACTCCCGGCTCGCGCGAGTGCGAGGCCGGGCTGGGCGGGCAGCAGATCCCGACGGGTCGGTGCGAGGTCGTGGACGCGGTGCCGGGGCGCAACGTGCAGCTCACGGTCGCGCGCGACGTGCAGTGGAAGGCGCAGGACTCCGTCGACCGCGCGGTGAGCGAGACGGGCGCGGACTACGGGATCGCCGTCGTGCAGGATGTCCGCACGGGCGAGGTCCTCGCGCTGGCGGACTCCGGGACGGTGAACCCGAACGACCGCTCGACGGACGCCGTGGCGCACGCGAGCCGGGCGGTCTCGAACGTCTTCGACCCCGGCTCGACGGGCAAGGTCGTCACGATGGCCGCGGCGATCGAGGGCGGCTACGCGGACGCCGGGACGCAGTTCGAGGTCGCCGACCGCTACACGACGCCGAACGGGCAGACGTTCAAGGACTCCCACGACCACCCGGTCCAGCGGCTCACGCTCGCCGGGATCCTCGCCGAGTCGTCCAACACGGGGACGGTGCAGGTGGGCGAGCAGATCCCGAAGCAGGTCCGCTACGACTACCTGCGCAAGTTCGGGTTCGGCGAGAAGTCCGGCCTCGGCCTGCCGGGGGAGTCCGCCGGCATCCTGCACCCCGCGGACGAGTGGGACGGACGCACGGAGTACGCGGTGCTGTTCGGCCAGAGCGTGTCCGTCAACGCGATCCAGGCGACGAGCGTCTTCTCGACCATCGCGAACGGCGGGCTGCGCGCGACGCCCACCCTCGTGTCGGGCACGACCGACGAGCACGGCGACCTCGTGCCGGCGGACCGGCCCGACCCGGTGCGCGTGGTCTCGCAGGAGACGGCGGACACGGTGCTGCGGATGATGGAGTCGGTCGTCGAGGAGGGGACCGGGTCGAGCGCCGCGGTGCCCGGCTACCGGGTCGCGGGCAAGACGGGGACCGCGGAGGCGGCCGGCGCGGACGGCCGGCTGTCGGGGATCATGGCGTCGTTCATCGGCGTCGCGCCGGCGGACGACCCGCGGTTCACGGTCGCGGTCTTCCTCAAGAACCCGCGCTCGTCGATCTTCGGCGGCGTGGTGGCGGCCCCGGTGTTCTCCGAGATCATGGGCTTCACGCTCGAGCACGAGGGCGTGCAGCCCAGCACCGAGCCGTACGTGCCCATCCCGACGACGTGGTGAACCTCACCGTCCGGGCCGCCGCCGGTGAAGGTCCGGTGAAGCGTGGGCCGCGGCGCCGCCCGGTGCCGTCCGCCTTGCCGGGGTGCCGCTGCGGGCACGGTAGGTTCTACACGTGACATCCCCGATCGACCGTCTTCGTCCTGCCGCGACCACCCGCCGGTCGGTCGAGGACCTGGCAGCACGGTTCGGGCTCGACGTCCGCGCAGGTGACGGACCCGACGACGGGTCGTCGCCGGGCGCCGTGGAGGTCTGGTCGGTGGCGTCCGACGACCGCACCGCGGACGAGGGCGACCTGTTCGTCGCGCTGCCCGGCGCCCGCGCGCACGGGGCGCGCTTCGCGCCCGCCGCGGTGGGCCGCGGTGCCCGCGCCGTGCTCACCGACGCCGAGGGCGCCCGGCTGCTCGCCGGGCAGGGGATCGCCGTCCCGGTGCTCGTCGCCGCGGACCCGCGGGCCCTGCTCGGTCCCGTGGCGGCCTGGGTCTACGGCAACCCCGCGCACGACCTCACGACGTTCGGCGTGACGGGGACGAACGGCAAGACGACCACGACGTACCTCGTCGACCACGCGCTGCGCGCGCTCGGCTGGACGGGCGGGCTCATCGGCACGGTCGAGATGCGCTCGGGCGACCGCGTCCTGCCCAGCCGGCTCACCACGCCCGAGGCGGCCGACCTCCAGGCGCTGCTCGGGGCGATGCGCGAGGACGGCGTGCGCACGCTCGCGATGGAGGTCTCGTCCCACGCGCTGGCGCTGCACCGGGTGGACGGCCTCGTGTTCGACGTCGTGGGCTTCACGAACCTCAGCCAGGACCACCTCGACTTCCACGGCGACCTCCAGGAGTACTTCGAGGCGAAGGCGCTGCTGTTCACGCCCGAGCACGCGCGCCGCGGCGTCGTCGTCGTGGACGACGCGTGGGGCGAGCGCATGGCCTCGGCCGCACGGATCCCCGTCGCGACGCTGCGCGTCGCACCCTCCGCGGCGGGGGAGGGCGCGGACGCCGACTGGACGGTCACCGACGTCGAGCCGCTCGTCGCCGGGGGGACGGCGTTCGCGCTGCGTCACCGCGACGGCCGGGTCCTGCGCACGACGACGTCCCTGCCCGGGTCCTTCAACGTCGCCAACGCGGCGCTCGCGCTCGCGCTCGTGCTCGAGGCCGGGACGGACGCGCGCGACCTGCAGGCGGCGCTCGACGCCGGCGGCGGCCTGGCCCCGGCCGTGCCGGGCCGCATGGAGGTCGTCTCGCGGCCGCCGCACCGCCCGCGCGTGGTCGTCGACTTCGCGCACAACCCCGACGCGCTCGCGCTCGCGCTCGACGCGCTGCGGCCGACGACGCCGGGCCGGCTCGTCGTCGTGTTCGGCGCCACGGGCGACCGCGACCGCGGCAAGCGCCCCACGATGGGCGGCGTCGCGGTCGAGGGCGCCGACGTCGTCGTCGTCACGGACGACGACCCGCACGGCGAGGACCCGGCGGCGATCCGCGCCGAGGTGCTGCCGGGCGCGCTCGCCGCGCGCGACGCGGCTGCCGCGGCGGCCGAGCCGCGCGACGTCGTCGTGCTCGAGGTCGCGCCGCGCGCCCGGGCGATCCGGGAGGCCGTCGCCGCCGCCGGGCCCGACGACACGGTGCTCGTCGCGGGCCGCGGCCACGAGGTGTGGCAGGAGATCGCCGGCGTGGACCACCCCCTGGACGACCGCGTCGAGGCGCGCGCCGCGCTCGAGGAGCGCCCCGCGCCGACGCCGCCCCACGACACCCCCGACGATCTGAAGGAGCACCACGCATGATCGAGCTCACTGCGGCGCAGGTGGCCGCAGCGACCGGCGGACGCCTGTCCGCCGACCCTGCGGTCCGGGTCGGGGGACCCGTCGTCGTCGACTCGCGCCGGGTCGGACCGGGGTCGCTCTTCGTCGCGCTGCCCGGTGAGCACGTCGACGGGCACGACTTCGCCGCGGGTGCGGTCGCGGCCGGCGCGACGCTCGTGCTCGCCGCGCGCGAGCTCGACGTCCCGTGCGTCGTCGTGGACGACGTCCAGGCGGCGCTCGGCGAGCTCGCGCGCCACGTGCTCGCGACGCTGCGCGAGCGCGGTGACCTGCGCGTCGTCGGGGTCACGGGCTCCGTCGGCAAGACGACGACCAAGGACCTCCTGGGCCAGCTCCTGCGCCCGGAGGGCCCGACGGTCGTCCCGCGCGGCTCGTTCAACAACGAGATCGGCCTCCCGCTCACGGTGCTCGAGGCGGACGAGACCACGCGGTTCCTCGTGCTCGAGATGGGCGCGAGCGGCGTCGGCCACCTCACCTACCTCACGCGCATCGCGCCGCCCGACGTCTCGGTCGTCCTCGTCGTGGGCAGCGCCCACCTCGGGGAGTTCGGGGGGATCGACGCCGTCGCGCGCGCGAAGGCGGAGATCGTCACGGGGCTCGCGCCGGGCGGTGTCGCCGTGCTCAACGCCGACGACCTGCGCGTCGCCGCGATGGCGGACGCCGCGCCGGGCGAGGTCGTGACGTTCGGGACCATCCCCGCGGCCGACGTCCGCGCCGAGGACCTCGGGATCGACCGCACGGGCCGCGCGTCGTTCACGCTGCGCGTGCGCCCGGGCGCGTCGGCGGGCGCCGACGAGGGGCGCGCGCGCGTGACCCTCGGGCTCGTCGGCGAGCACCACGTGACGAACGCGATCGCCGCGGCCGCGGCGGCCCTGCGCCTCGGGGTCGCGCTGCCCGACGTCGCGGCGCGCCTGTCCGACGCGCGCGCCCTGAGCCCGCACCGGATGCAGGTCACCGAGCGGCCCGACGGCATCACGGTCATCGACGACTCGTACAACGCCAACCCCGACTCGATGCGCGCCGCCCTCAAGGCGCTCGCCGTCATGGCGGGTCGCGACCGCCGGTCGGTCGCCGTGCTCGGCGAGATGCTCGAGCTCGGCGACGACTCGCGCGTCGCGCACGACGACATCGGCCGGCTCGTGGTCCGATTGAACGTCAAGCTGCTCGTCGTGGTCGGCGAGGGTGCCGGAGGCATCCACGACGGCGCGACCCAGGAGGGGTCGTGGGGTGACGAGACGCGCTTCGTGCCCGACGTCGAGGCCGCGTCCGCGCTGCTGCGCGAGGAGCTGCGGGAAGGGGACGTCGTGCTCGTGAAGGCCTCCAACGGGTCCGGGCTGTGGCGGCTCGGCGACGAGCTCGCCGCGGCGGGTACCGCGCCGGGAGGGGACCACGCATGATCGCGATCATCGTCGCGGCGGGCGTCTCGCTGCTCGTCGCCCTCTTCGGGACGCCGCTGTTCATCCGGTTCCTCGTGCACCGCAACTACGGGCAGTTCGTCCGCCAGGACGGGCCGACGGCGCACTTCACCAAGCGCGGCACGCCCACCATGGGCGGCGTCGTCATCATCGGCGCGACGCTCGTCGGCTGGGCGCTGTCCTACGTCGTGTCGGGGCGGTTCCCGAGCGTGTCGGCGCTGCTCGTGCTGTTCCTCATGACGGGGCTCGGGATCGTCGGGTTCCTCGACGACTTCACGAAGATCCGCAAGCAGCGCAGCCTCGGCCTCACGGCGCGCGCGAAGATCGTCGGCCAGGGTGCGGTCGGCATCGCGTTCGCGGTGCTCGCGCTGCAGTTCCCCAACGAGCACGGCCGCACCCCCGCCTCGACGCGCATCTCGTTCCTGCGCGACACCAACCTCGACCTCGCGTTCGCGGGCGCGACCGTCGGCCTGGTCCTCTTCGTCGTGTGGGCGAACTTCCTCATCACGGCGTGGTCGAACGCGGTGAACCTCACGGACGGGCTCGACGGCCTCGCGACCGGCGTCTCGCTCATCGTCTTCGGCTCGTACGTGCTCGTGGGGATCTGGCAGCTCAACCAGACGTGCCAGCGCCTCGCGTCGGCGGGGCCGAGCTGCTACGAGACGCGCGACCCGCAGGACCTCGCGATCGTCGCCGCGGCGATCGTCGGCGCGTGCTTCGGCTTCCTGTGGTGGAACGCGAGCCCCGCGAAGATCTTCATGGGCGACACCGGGTCGCTCGCGCTCGGCGGCGCGCTCGCCGGCCTGTCGATCCTCACGCGCACCGAGTTCCTCGCGCTCATCGTCGGCGGCCTGTTCGTCATCATCGTGCTCTCCGACGTCATCCAGATCGGTTTCTTCAAGATGACCGGCCGGCGCGTGTTCAAGATGGCCCCGCTGCACCACCACTTCGAGCTCTCCGGGTGGGGCGAGGTCACGATCGTCATCCGGTTCTGGCTCATCGCCGGCCTGTTCGCCGCGCTCGGCATCGGCATCTTCTACGCCGAGTGGGTGGTCGGCTAGTGGCGCGCGACCCGCACGACCTCGCGGTCCCGCTCGACCGCGCGCGCGTCGTCGTCGCCGGCCTCGGGGTGTCCGGCCGTGCCGCCGCGGCGGCGCTCGCGACCCGGGCGGCCGCCGTCGTCACGGTGGACTCCGGCGCGGACGACGCGGACCTGCGCGACGCCGCGGACGTCGACCTCGCGGCGACCGACCTCGTCGTCGTGTCGCCGGGCTGGCCCCCGAGCCACCCGCTGCTCGTCGCGGCGGGGGAGCGCGGCGTGCCGGTGTGGAGCGAGGTCGAGCTCGCCTGGCGCCTGCGGGTCGACGGCCCGGCCGGGCGGCCCGCCCCGTGGCTCGCCGTCACCGGCACCAACGGCAAGACGACGACCGTCGAGATGCTCGACACGATCCTGCGCACCGGCGGGCTGCGCGCCGCGGCCGTGGGCAACGTCGGCACGCCGGTCGTCGAGGCCGTGCTCGACCCCACGCTCGACGTCCTCGCGGTCGAGCTGTCGAGCTTCCAGCTCCACTTCACGCACACGACCTCGCCCGAGGCCGGCGCGGTGCTCAACGTCGCGCCCGACCACCTCGACTGGCACGGCGGGCTGGACGCGTACGCGGCCGACAAGGGCCGGGTCTTCGAGGACGCCCAGGTCGCGTGCGTGTACAACGTCGCGGACCCGCGCACCGAGGCGCTCGTGCGCGAGGCCGACGTGGTCGAGGGTGCGCGAGCCGTCGGCTTCACGCTCGGCGCGCCCGCGCGGGGCCAGCTCGGCGTGATCGAGGACGTCCTCGTGGACCGCGCGTTCCACGCGCCCGCCGACGCGCCCGACCGGCACTCCCACGCGGCCGAGCTCGCGACGCTCGGCGACCTCGCGCACCTCGCGGGCGCGGACGGCGTCGTGCCCGCGCACGTCGTGGCGAACGCGCTCGCCGCGGCCGCGCTCGCGCGCGCCCACGGCGTCCCGGCGGTCGCGGTGCGCGACGGCCTGCGCGCGTTCCGCACGGGCTCGCACCGCATCGAGCAGGTCGCGGTCGTCGACGACGTCGCGTACGTCGACGACTCGAAGGCGACGAACGCGCACGCGGCGTCCGCGTCGCTCGCCGCGTTCGCGCCCGGCACCGTCGTGTGGGTCGCGGGCGGGCTCGCGAAGGGCGCGTCGTTCGACGAGCTCGTCGTCGCGCGCGCGGACCGCCTTCGCGCCGTCGTGCTCATCGGCGTCGACCCGGAGCCGTTCGCCGGGGCGCTCGCCCGACACGCGCCCGATATCCCGGTGGTCCGCGTCGATCCTGGCGACACTGGGACCGTGATGACCCGCGCCGTCGACTCCGCGCGCCGCCTCGCCCAGGCCGGCGACACCGTCCTGCTCGCGCCCGCGGGCGCGTCGATGGACCAGTTCCGCTCGTACGCCGAGCGCGGCGAGGCCTTCGCCGACGCGGCGCGCGCGCTGCGCCCCGACCACGGGTAGGCCGGGACGGCCATGACACAGACCGCGAACGGACGAGGGGCGCCGTCGACGCGCACGACCCCGCGCGCGGGAGCGGGCCGGACGTCGTCGCGCGCCCGGGGGTCGTCGCCGGCGCGCACCGGTGGGCGGCCGCGCACGACGCCCGCGCGCACCGAGCGGCAGTGGCTGGGGCAGTGGAACAGCACCGTCACGAGCTACTACCTGCTCGTCGGCGCGACCGCGCTCCTGACGATCGTCGGTCTCGTCATGGTGTTCTCGAGCTCGGCGGTCACGCAGATCGCGGCGGGCAAGTCGCCGTTCGGCGCGTTCCTCGACCAGGCGAAGTTCGCGCTCATGGGCCTGCCCGTGCTCCTGGTCGCCACGAGGATCCCGGTCGACTGGTACAAGCGCCTCGCGTGGCCGGCGCTCGTCGCGGCCCTGGGACTGCAGATGCTCGTCTTCACCCCGCTCGCCAAGAGCGTCAACGGCAACGCCGGGTGGATCGACCTCGGCGTGTTCACGTTCCAGCCGGCCGAGGTCGCCAAGCTCGGCCTCGCGCTGTGGCTCGGCGCGGTGCTCGGGCGCAAGCAGCGGCTGCTCGGCCAGTGGAAGCACGTGGTCGTGCCCGCCGTCCCGGTCGCCGTCCTGGTGATCGGCCTCGTGCTCGCCGGGCACGACCTCGGGACCGCCCTGGTGGTCATGGCGCTCGTCGCCGGCGCGTTCTTCGTCTCGGGCGCCGACGGGCGGCTGCTCGCCCTCGGCGCGGCGGTCGCCGCGTTCGTCGTGGCGTACGTCTTCATCCTCAACCAGGACGGCGGCGACCGGCTGGGGCGCATCCTCGCGACGTACCGCGAGTGCACCGACACGCTCGGCGAGTGCTACCAGTCCCGGCACGGGCTGTGGGCCCTCGGCACGGGAGGCTTCACGGGCGTCGGGCTCGGTGCGAGCCGGGAGAAGTGGAGCTACCTCCCCGAGGCGCACAACGACTTCATCTTCGCGGTCATCGGCGAGGAGCTCGGCCTGCTCGGGACGCTCCTCGTCCTCGGCCTGTTCGTCATCGTCGGGGTCGCGACGAGCCGGATCGTGCGGCGCCACCCGGACCCGTTCGTGAAGATCACGACGGCCGCGATCGCGTGCTGGATCGTCGGGCAGGCGTTCATCAACATCGGCGTCGTCATCGGGCTCCTGCCCGTGATCGGCGTCCCGCTGCCGCTCGTCTCCGCGGGTGGCTCGGCGCTCATCATGACCATGGCGGCGCTCGGCGTGCTCATCTCGTTCGCGCGGACGGAGCCCGGCGCGGCCGAGGCCCTCGCCGCGCGGGGGAGCGTCGTGCGCCGCTCGCTCGCCGTCGTCGGCCGGGCGGCGCCCCGGCGCCGGACGCGGTGAGCCCGTCCCCGGCACGGGCGGTTCGGACCACAGACAGGACGCGGCGGCTGCCGCAGGGAAAGGACGACGAGGTACGTGACGACGATCGGTTCGGTGGTGCTCGCGGGCGGCGGGACGGCGGGGCACGTGAACCCGCTCCTCGCGGTGGCGGACGAGCTGCGGGCGCGTGAGCCCGGCGTGGTGGTGACCGCGCTCGGCGTGGCAGGCGGGCTCGAGGACGACCTCGTCCCGGCGCGCGGGTACCCGCTGCGGTACGTGCCGCGCGTCCCGCTGCCGCGGCGCCCGAGCGCCGAGTGGGTCAACCTGCCCGGCCGGCTGCGGTCGGCGGTCGACGCGGCGGGTGCGGCGATCGACGAGACCGGCGCGCGTGTCGTCGTCGGGTTCGGCGGCTACGTCTCGACCCCCGCCTACCTCGCCGCGCGACGCCGCGACATCCCCGTGGTCATCCACGAGCAGAACGCGCGCCCCGGCCTGGCGAACCGCCTGGGCGCCCGGTGGGCCGCGCGCGTCGGCGTGACGTTCGAGGGCACGCCGCTCAAGGGCGGCGTCGTCACCGGGCTGCCGCTGCGCCGCGAGATCCAGGACCTCGTGACCGCGCGCGCCGCCGACGCGGACGCCGTGCGCGCCGACGCCGCCGCGCGGCTCGGGCTCGACCCGCGGGCACGCACGCTCGTCGTGACGGGCGGGTCGCTCGGCGCGCAGAGCCTCAACGAGGCGGTGTCCGGAGCCGCGGACGCGCTCCTCGGCGCAGGCACCCAGGTGCTGCACCTCACCGGCAAGGGCAAGGACGCGGCGGTGCGCGACGCCGCCGCGGCCGCCGTCGCGGCCCACCCCGGTGCGCGGTACGACGTGCGCGAGTACCTCGCGGAGATGCAGCTCGCGCTCGCGGTCGCCGACGTCGTCGTGTGCCGAGCGGGTGCGGGCACGGTAAGCGAGCTCGCGGCGCTCGGCATCCCCGCGGTCTACGTGCCGCTGCCGATCGGCAACGGCGAGCAGCGCCTCAACGCCGGCCCGGTGGTCGCCGCGGGCGGTGGCCTGCTCGTGGACGACGCGCAGCTCGACGCGGCGTGGGTCGCGCGCGAGGTCCCGGCGCTCCTGGGCGACCCGGCCCGGCTCGACGGCATGGCCCGCGCCGCCGCCGGCGCGGGCGTGCGCGACGGCGCCGCGCGGGTCGCCGACCTCGTCGCCGACGCGGTCGCCGCGGCCGGGCAGGGCGGGGCGCGCTCGTGACCCGCCGGGACGTCGCGCGACCCGTGCCGCTCGGGGAGCTCGGCACGGTGCACCTCGTCGGGGTCGGGGGAGCGGGCATGTCCGTGGTCGCGCGCCTCCTCGCCGCCCACGGGGTGCGCGTGCAGGGCTCGGACGCGCGCGAGAGCGACGCGCTCGCGGCCCTGCGGTCCGACGGCGTGCGCGTCTGGGTGGGCCACGACGCGGCGCACGTCGCGGGCGCGGACACGGTCGTCGTGTCGAGCGCCGTGCGCGAGTCGAACCCCGAGCTCGCGGCCGCGCGCGCCGCGGGGCTGCGCGTGCTGCACCGCTCGCAGGCGCTCGCGTCGCTCATGGCGCGCGGCCGGTCGGTCGCGGTCGCGGGCGCGCACGGCAAGACGACGACGTCGGCGATGATCGCCACGGTCCTGCGCGGCGCGGGGCTCGACCCGTCGTTCGCGATCGGCGGCACCGTGCTCACCGCGGACGGGCCGGTCGCGGGCGGTCACCTGGGCTCCGACGTCCTCGTCGCGGAGGCCGACGAGTCGGACGGCTCGTTCCTCAACTACGCGCCCGACGTCGCCGTCGTCACCAACGTGGAGCCCGACCACCTCGACCACTACGGGTCGCGCGCCGCGTTCGAGCAGGCGTTCGTCGACTTCGCGGCCCGGATCGTCCCGGGGGGCACGCTCGTCGCGTGCGCGGACGACGCCGGGGCCCGCGCGCTCGCCGCGGCGCACGCGCGCGACGGGGGCGCCGTCGTCACGTACGGCGCGTCCGCCGACGCCGACGTGCGGGTCTTCGACGTCGCGCCCACGGACGACGACGGGCGGCCGGGCGTCCGCGCGATGCTCGCCGGGTCCGTGGGCCCCGCGACGCTCGACGGGCTCGAGCTGCGCCTGCGCGTGCCGGGCCACCACAACGCGCTCAACGCGACCGCGGCCGTCGTGACGGCCGTCGTGCTGGGCGTCGACCCGGGCACGGCGGTCGCCGCGGCCCACGGGTTCCTCGGCACGGGTCGCCGGTTCGAGGAGCGCGGCAGCGCGGGCGGCGTGCGCGTCGTCGACGACTACGCGCACCACCCGACGGAGGTCGCCGCGCTGCTCGCCGCCGCCCGGCCCGTCGCGGCCGGCGGGCGCGTGCTCGTGCTGTTCCAGCCGCACCTCTTCTCGCGCACCGCGACGTTCGCGCGCGAGTTCGCGCGCGCGCTGGGCGGCGCGGACGAGGTCGTCGTGACGGGCGTGTACGCCGCGCGCGAGGAGCCCGACCCGACGGTCGGCCCGCGCACGATCACGGACCTCATGGACGGCTCCGCCGTCGTCGTGGCCGCGGTGGACGACAGGGTCGAGGCGGCGCGGCGGGTCGCCGACGCGGCGCGCCCGGGCGACCTCGTGCTCACCGTGGGGGCCGGCGACGTCACGGAGCTGGGCGACGTCGTCCTCGCCCGCATCGCCGAGCGCGCCGACGGCGCCGCGGCACCTGCCGGGGGCGAGGCCTGATGCGCCCGCCGCCGCGGCCCCGTCCGGCCGCGCCGCGGCCGTCGCGGTCG
>NZ_WMKA01000073.1 GCF_009711085.1 Cellulosimicrobium composti | reverse complement strand
CGCGGCGGCGCGGGCGACGTCGGCGAGCGCCTGCCCGTACGCCGCGGCGTGCTTCGAGCGCGCGGCGCCGAGCGCGGCGAGGACGTCCGTGGGCGAGGTGCGCCACCGGCGCGCGCTCGACGCCGCGGTGAAGAACGCGCCCGTCGCCGCGGGGTCGTGGCCGAGCGCCGCGAGCCACGCGGCAGGCGCGCCCGGGGACGACTCGGCGACGGCCGCCGCGAGCCGGGCGCCCTCGTCGCGCGCGGCCTCCTCGTCGACGCCGGCGGCACGGGCCGCGGCGTCGAGCGCGTCGAGCGCCGCGGCCAGGCTCGGGGTCACGTGGTCGGTCACGGCGCCTCCAGCCGTCCGGGCTCCGCGGGGGGTCCCGCGGGCGGCTGCGGCGTGCCCTGGCCCGCCCCCGGGTCGAGCGCGATCGACGAGTCGCGGAACTTCTCCGCGAGGAACGCCCCGTGCGCGACGAGGGCCGCGGCGTCGGCGCGCGAGACGGCGTCCGAGATCTTGTCGAGCGTCACGCCGAGCAGGTCGAGCTGGTCGCACAGCAGCATGAGCGACGTCTTGCCCTGCGCGACGACGCGGCGGTCGGCGAAGTCGCGCGGCAGGCGCAGGTACGCGCCGACGGCCTCCGGCAGGTAGCTCGTCGCGGTCGCGACCACGGTGTGCGCCTGCTGCGACCCGCCGCCGAGACGGTCGAGGCGCGGCACCATCTCCTCGACCGTGCCCGTGATGCGGTGCACGCGCGCCGTGACCGCGGGCGGCACGCGCCCCTCGATCTGCTGCTCGACGCGCTCGACCGAGGCGAGGATCTCGGCGGACGTCGGCGGGGCGGGCACCTCGTACTCGGGCTCGGGCGCGGGGGACCGGCCGCCGAGGCGGCCGATCACGTCGGAGAACCAGCCCATCTAGCTCGGGGTCCGATCTGTCGTGCGGGTGCGGGTGCGGCGGTCGCCGCGTGCGGTCGGGTGCGAGGAGCCCGGGGCGGGCGTCACAGGCGACCGATGTCGAGCGAGCCGTTGCCCGCCTGCGACTGGTCGGAGCGGCGCGCCCGGTCCAGGTACTCGTTCGCCTTCGTCGTCTCGGTCTCGAGCACGCCGATGGTCTGCGCCATCGAGTCGAGCGCCTGCGTCTTGAACGTCGAGATCGAGTCGAGCGTCGCGTAGATGTTCGCGAACGCCTGCTGGAGCTGGGGGAGCCCGACGGTCGCGCTCGCGGCCTGCTGCTGGATGCCCGCCGACTGGTCCGCGAGCATCTTCGACGTCGACGCGATCATGTTCGACGTCGTCGTGTTGAGCGCCGTGATCTGGTCGAGCACGAGCTTCTGGTTGGCGAGCGCCTGCGCCACGATGACGGCCGTGCGCAGCGCCGAGACCGTCGTCGTCGTCGCGCGGTCGACACCCTTGATGAGCTCGACGTTGTTCTTCATGATGATGTCCATCGCGAGGTAGCCCTGGATGGACACCGCGAGCTGCGTGAGCAGGTCCTGGTGCTTCTGGCGCACGTAGAACAGCACGTCCTCGCGCAGCGCCTGCGCGCGGTCCGGGTCGCTCGCCTCGAGCTCGGCGATCTTCGTGGAGAGCTCGGTGTCGAGGCGCTCCGCGATGAAGATGTACTGGTTGAGGCGCGCCATCGAGTCCCAGAGGTTCTGCTTCTCGAGGTTGAGCGCGGCGTTGTCCTTGCGGAGCTCGTCCTGGCCGTTGTAGAGCGACTGGACGATCGCGTTGAGCTGCTTCTGCGAGCTCTCGTAGCGGCGGAAGTAGTCCTGGATCTTGCCGCCGAACGGGATGAGGCCGAGGAACTTCTTGCCGACGCTCGCCTCGCTCGGGTCGAGGTCCTCGACCGTGCGGCGCAGCTCCAGCAGCGACTTGCTCACCTTCGAGCTGTCGGAGACGCCGCCCTCGCGCAGCTCCTTGACCGGCATCTCGAGCATGCGGTTGGAGACGTCGGCCGCCGCGCGGATGTCCTTGTCGCCCATCTTGCGGACGTCGTCCGCCTTGGCGGCGAACTCGGGGGAGCGCGTGTCCGTCGACAGGAGCTGGTCGAGGTACGACGACACCTTCGACTCCAGGCCCGGGATCGCCGCCTCGTCGATGCGCGGCGCGAGCGACGGGGCCTGCGTGGCGGCGACGGGCTTGACGGGCTCCGGGGCGCTGAGCGTGAGCGTCTCGGTCGGGGCGGGGGGCTGGAGCGGTGCTGCCTCGGTCATGTCGGTCCTTCGCTCGTGCGTGCCGTCGTACGCCGTCGGTGGCTGGTGGGGCCGCCCTCGCGAGCGCCCCTCGACCCGGGCGAACCGGGCGGAACCGGCCTGCGCCGGTCGGGCGAGTATATCTACGACGGGTGGCCTGATCTTTACCCTTTCCGGGGTCCGGGAGGGTGAGAACTCCCCATGCCTGGCACGACGTCCGGGAGCGCCCACGAGTTCCGATGAGTCGGCGCCCGCCCGAGGGTCGTACCACCATGAGCATCGACGCCCCCGCCCCCGGACCCGCCCACGTGCCCGAGGCGGCGCGCGCGCTCGTCGCCGGCCCGCACGTCGCGCACCTCGCAACCGTGCTGCCCGACGGCGGCCCGCACGTCGTGCCGCTCTGGGTCGGCTGGGAGGGGGGCCGGCTCGCCTTCCTCACCGGGCCCGGCTCGCGCAAGGCCCGCAACCTCGCGCGCGACCCGCGCGTCGCCGTGTCCGTGACGAAGACCGGGAACCCGTACGTCACGGCGACCCTGCGCGGCCGCGTCGTCGAGGTGCTCGACGGCGACGCGGGCTGGGCGGTCGTCGACCGGCTCTCCGTCCTCTACACCGGCGGCCCCTACCCGCGCGGGGAGGAGCGGCACGCCTACCTCGTGGAGGTCGACCGGGCGACGGCGTCGTCGTTCGGCTGAGCGGTGGTGCCCCGAGCAGGACTCGAACCTGCAACCTACGGATTAGAAGGCCGTTGCTCTATCCATTGAGCTATCGAGGCGCGCGCCCATCGTAGTGGGAGGCGGGCGTGCTCGGGAGGTCGAGGGCCTGGTGACGGACGTGCAGGTGGGGCGGTTGTCCACCGCGCGGCGCGTGCGTTTGGCGGGGCCCCCGGCAGAGGTCACTATGAACCAGTGAGAACTCCAGACGCCGCCACGAGCGACGCGAGCGCCCCCGCGACCGGCCGGTCGCCGGGCTCGTGGAGGCCCGCGCAGGCGACCGAGGAGCTCGGCGTCACGGTCTACGACGTCGCGCGCGACCTGCGCCGCGACGTCGCCGACGTCGAGCTCCCGCTCGCGATCGACGGCGCCGACGAGGCGGAGGCGTCGCGCCGCCGTCTCGTCACGCAGCTCGACGAGCACCTGCTGCCGCGGCTGCGTGAGCTGTCGTCCCCGGCGATCGTCGTCATCGCGGGGTCGACGGGCGCGGGCAAGTCGACGCTGTACAACTCCCTCCTCGGCGAGGAGGTGTCGCAGGCGGGCGTGCTGCGCCCGACGACGCGCGAGCCGGTGCTCGCGTTCAACCCGCTCGACGCGGACGTGATCGTCGAGGGTCCCGTGACGCGCGTGGCGCGCGTCATCGACCACGACGGCGTGCCGCGCGGGACGGGGCTGCTCGACGCGCCGGACCTCGACTCGCTCCTGTCGGAGAACCGCGACACCGCGAGCCTGCTGCTCGAGGCGGCGGACCTGTGGCTGTTCGTCACGACGGCGTCGCGGTACGGCGACGCCCTGCCGTGGCAGGCGCTGTCGCGCGCGAAGGAGCGCGGCGCGAGCGTCGCGATGGTGCTCAACCGCGTGCCGCGCGAGACGCTCACGACGATCCGTGGGGACCTGCTGCAGCGTCTGCGCGACCACGGCATGGACGGCACGCCGCTGTTCGTCGTGCCGGACGTCGGCCCGCACGAGGGGCTGCTCGACCGCTCGGTCGTGGCGCCCGTCGCGCGCTGGCTGACGATGCTCGCGGGCCCGGACCGCTCGCGCGCCGTCATCACGCGCACGCTCAAGGGGTCGCTCTCCGCGCTCCCGGCGTGGGTCACGGGCGTCTCGGACGCGGTCGAGGAGCAGGTCGAGGCGGCCGCCGTGCTGCGGACCGCGGCCGAGCGGGCGGTCCCGCCCGTGCGCGACGCCGCCCGGGCGGCCGTGCTGGACGGCGCGGTCGCGCGCGGGTCGCTCGAGGCGCGCTGGGCGCAGGTCACGGGCGCGGGGCGCGTGGACCGCGTCACGGTGCGCGGCGGCGTCGTGCGCTCGTCGAAGCGCCGCGGCCGCGCGCGCGAGCAGGTGCTCGCCCCGCTGCTGGAGGAGACGCGCGAGGCCGCGCGCCGCACCCTCGCGGCCGACGGCGTGCTCGGCCACGAGGCGCTGCGCGCCGCGCTCGACGGCGAGCGCCCGCTCCCGGGCGCCTCCGACGTCCTGCCCGCCGAGGAGGACGCCGCCGCGCGGCGCGAGGCCTCCGCGACGACGCAGGTGCTCCAGTGGTCGCGGCGCGCCGAGCAGGTCGTGGCGGAGCTCGCGGCGCCGACGGCCGCCGACGCCGCCCGCGCGGCCGTCAAGGCGTTCGGGGAGACCGGTCTCGCCGCGCTGCTCCTCGCGGGCGCCGCCGGCAACGACGACGCGGCCCGCCTCGTGCGGACCGTCCTCGCCGCGACGGGCGAGGACGCGCTCGCCGCGCTGCGCGACGACCTCGCCGAGCGTGCCGCGACGATGGTCGAGCGCGAGGTCGAGCCCGTGCTCACGGCCCTCGACGACCCCGCTCTCGCGGCCGACGCCGCCGTCGGGCTCCGACTCCGACTCGCCGAGCTGAGGAGGCTCATGTGACGTCCCACGACGCCCAGCTGCGCGCCCGGGCCGACGACCTCGCGCGCGCGGTGGACCTCGCGGGGGACCGCCTCGACCCCGTGGTCGCGGCGCAGGTGCGCGACGCGATCGCCGGCGTGCGCGAGCGCCTCGCGCTCGGCGTCGACCACACGGTCGTCGCGCTCGCGGGCGGCACGGGCTCGGGCAAGTCGAGCCTGTTCAACCGGGTGTCGCGCCTCGACTTCGCGGACGTCGGGGTCAAGCGTCCGACGACCGCGCGCGTCACGGCCTGCTCGTGGAGCGACGCCGCGACGGCGCTGCTCGACTGGCTCGACGTGGACCCGGAGCGCCGGATCACGCGCGACGGCGAGCTCGACGCGGACGACGAGTCCGCGCTCGGCGGTCTCGTGCTCCTCGACCTGCCGGACCACGACTCGATCGAGCCGGCGCACCGCGCGGTCGTGGACCGGGTGCTCCCGCTCGTCGACCTCCTCGTGTGGGTCGTGGACCCGCAGAAGTACGCCGACGACGCGCTGCACTCGGGCTACCTGCAGAAGTCGACCGGGCTCGAGGGGTCGATGGTCGTGGCGCTCAACCAGATCGACACCGTGCCCGAGGCGCGCCGGGCGTCGCTCGTCGAGGACATGGGCCGCCTGCTCGAGGAGGACGGGCTCGACGGCGTCTACGTCACGACCGTCTCCGCGCGCACGGGCGAGGGGCTGGGCGAGCTGCGCTCCCTGCTGGAGCAGGCGGTCGCGCGGCGCAGCGTCGCCGCGAGCCGGGTCGCGGGCGAGCTCGACCGGGCGGGCGCGCTCCTGCTGGAGCAGCTGCCGGGCGACGTGCCGTGGACCATGAGCACCGCGGTCGAGGAGGAGGTCGGCGCGCTGGCCGAGGCGACCGGCCTCGCCGCCGTCGCGGGCCAGGTCGGCGCGGCCGTGCGCAACGGCTACGGGCGCCCGGAGTTCTCGCCCCCGCAGCCCGACGCCGTCGCGCTGTCCCGCTCGCGCTGGCTCGCCCGCGCGGGCCGGTCGCTGCGTCCGGGCTGGCAGAAGGCGCTCGACGAGGCCGTCGCGCCCGCGGACCGGGTCGCCGAGGCGACGCGGTCGGCGCTCGCGAAGATCCCGCTCGACACGCGCGGCCCGGCGTCGGCGCGCCCGACGCGCCGCGCGGCGTGGACGGCGCTCGCCGTGGGGGTCGTCGCGGGCGTCCTCGCGGTGCTCGGCTCGCTGCGCGTCCTCGACCTCGGGCGCACGCTCGTGACGGTGTGCGCGGTCGTCGCGGCCGTGGCGGTCCTGGGCGCGGTGATCGCGTTCCTCGTCGCGCTCCAGGTGCGGCGCGCGCTCGCGCGGCGGCGCGAGCAGCAGGTCCTCGCCTCGGGGCGGGGCGCGATCGAGCGCGTCGTGCAGGACGCGATGGGCAAGCCCACGCAGGCGCTCCTCGACACCCACCGGCAGGTCCGCGAGCTCGCGCAGTCCGCACGCGACAAGGCGCCCGCGGCGCCGCTCACCGGGGCGCTACGGCTACCCACAGCCCCGGGTGGCGCGCCGGCGTCCACAGGGCAGGGCACGACGCCGGACGGGGGCACCGCGCCCGCCGCACCCTGAGGCGGTGGCCGGGACCAGCCCGGCCGTCGACCCCAGGAGGCACCATGCCCGGTGACGTCACGGTCACCCTGTCCGGCTTCGTCGCGACGACCCCCACGCTGTTCCGCTCGGAGTCCGGGAACGACTTCACGAGCTTCCGCATCGCGCAGACGCGGCGGTACCTCGACCGCGAGCGCGGCGAGTGGGTCGACGGCCGCACGCTCTGGTTCACGGTCAAGGTGTGGAAGGCCACGGCGCGCAACGTCGCGGTCTCGCTGCACAAGGGCGACCCGGTGGTCGTCACGGGCCGGCTCTCGCTCGACGAGTGGGAGGGCCCTCTCGGCCCGCGCACGAGCCTCGTCGTCGAGGCGACGGCGCTCGGCCCCGACCTCACCCTCGGGGAGGCCCGCTTCGCGCGCACCGTGCACCGTCGCGACGTCGAGCGGCGGGCGGAGGACGGGACGGGCGCGCCGGACGGCGACGCGGGCCGCGAGCACGACGAGACCGGTGCGCCGAACGCCGACGACGACGCGCGGGACGGCTCCGCCCGCGACCTCCCGGGCGGCTCGGAGACCGACGACGGTCTCGCGCCCCGGGACCCGTGGGCGTCCGTGGCGCAGGCCGACGCGGACCTGGGACCGGACACGGGACCGGACGCGGGACCGGACGTCGCGGTCGCGGCAGCGACGGCCGGCTGAGCGCGCGCGACGCCCCCGGGGCGGGTCCGGCGACGGGACACCGCGTCGCGGGACGCGTCCCGGCGGCTCGACCGCGTAGGCTGAGTGGTCGACGAATCCCGAACGCTCCCGACCGAAACGGTGGAACGACAGGCTGTGGCTGAGTTCATCTACTCCATGTACAAGGCGCGCAAGGCGCACGGAGACAAGGTCATCCTCGACGACGTCTCCCTGAACTTCCTGCCCGGCGCCAAGATCGGCGTCGTGGGCCCCAACGGCGCCGGGAAGTCCACGATCCTCAAGATCATGGCCGGCCTCGACACGCCCTCCAACGGCGAGGCGCGCCTGTCCCCGGGCTACAGCGTCGGCATCCTGCTCCAGGAGCCGCCGCTCAACGAGGAGAAGACGGTCCTCGGCAACGTGCAGGAGGCGGTCGCGGACATCCTCGCCAAGAAGCAGCGCTTCGACGAGATCTCCGCGCTCATGGCCGAGCCCGACGCCGACTTCGACGCGCTCCTCGCGGAGATGGGCACGCTCCAGGAGGCGATCGACGCCGCCGACGCGTGGGACCTCGACTCCCAGCTCGAGCAGGCGATGGACGCGCTGCGCTGCCCGCCGCCGGACGCCGACGTGTCCGTGCTCTCCGGTGGTGAGCGCCGCCGCGTCGCGCTGTGCAAGCTCCTGCTCGAGAAGCCGGACCTGCTGCTGCTCGACGAGCCGACGAACCACCTGGACGCCGAGTCCGTGCTGTGGCTCGAGCAGCACCTCGCGACGTACCCCGGCGCGATCCTCGCCGTCACGCACGACCGCTACTTCCTCGACCACGTCGCGGAGTGGATCTGCGAGGTCGACCGCGGCCGCCTCTACCCGTACGAGGGCAACTACTCGACGTACCTGGAGAAGAAGCAGGAGCGCCTGCAGGTCCAGGGCAAGAAGGACGCCAAGCTCGCCAAGCGCCTCAAGGACGAGCTCGAGTGGGTCCGCTCGAACGCGAAGGGCCGCCAGACGAAGTCGAAGGCGCGCCTCGCCCGCTACGAGGAGATGGCCGCCGAGGCGGAGCGCACGAGGAAGCTCGACTTCGAGGAGATCCAGATCCCGCCGGGCCCGCGCCTGGGCAACGTGGTCCTCGAGGCGACGAACCTCCAGAAGGGCTTCGACGGCCGCCAGCTCATCGACGGCCTGAGCTTCACGCTGCCGCGCAACGGCATCGTCGGCGTCATCGGCCCGAACGGCGTCGGCAAGACGACGCTGTTCAAGACGATCGTCGGGCTCGAGCCGCTCGACGGCGGCGAGCTCAAGGTCGGCGAGACGGTGTCGATCTCCTACGTCGACCAGTCGCGCGGCGGCATCGACCCGAAGAAGACGCTGTGGGAGGTCGTGTCCGACGGCCTCGACTTCATCAAGGTCGGCAACGTCGAGATCCCGTCGCGCGCGTACGTCGCGTCGTTCGGGTTCAAGGGGCCGGACCAGCAGAAGCCCGCGGGCGTGCTGTCCGGTGGTGAGCGCAACCGTCTCAACCTCGCGCTCACGCTCAAGCAGGGCGGCAACCTCCTGCTGCTCGACGAGCCGACGAACGACCTCGACGTCGAGACCCTCGGCTCGCTCGAGAACGCGCTGCTCGAGTTCCCCGGCTGCGCCGTCGTGGTGTCCCACGACCGGTGGTTCCTCGACCGGGTCGCGACCCACATCCTCGCGTACGAGGGCACGGAGGAGAACCCGGCGAACTGGTACTGGTTCGAGGGCAACTTCGCGTCGTACGAGGAGAACAAGGTCGAGCGCCTGGGTGCCGACGCCGCGCGCCCGCACCGCGTGACGTACCGCAAGCTCACGCGCGACTGACCGGACCGGACGGTCGGGCCCACGACGCCGGGCGGGGACGCACCCCGCCCGGCGTCGTCGCGTCCGCCTGCGGGGTAATCGGACGACCCGCCGTGCCACCTCGGGCCGGACGCGTCCGCCCGCGGGGGCGATCGGACGACCCGCCGTGTCACCTCGGGCCTGACCAGCGGCGCTGCGGCAGACTGGCCGCATGACGGCCACCGGTGACCTGGGAGACGACGCGGGCCGCCCCGGCGCGTCGGCGCAGGACGCCGAGGGACCCGACGCGACCATCGGACCCCGCCCTGGCGGTGCGGTGGCCGCGGGGGCCGCCGCGACGGCCGGGCTCGTCGAGTCGCTCGAGATCCTCCGCAGCCGGCTCGCGGCCGTTCGCCTGCCGCTGGACCTCCCGGGCGCGGCCGCGGCGCGCGAGGACCTCGGCCTCGCGGTGCACCAGCTCGACGACTACCTGCTGCCGCGGCTGCGCTCGCACGCGGCGCCGCTGCTCGTCGTCGTCGGCGGGTCCACGGGCGCGGGCAAGTCCACGCTCGTCAACTCCCTGCTCGGCGAGCACGTGTCCGCGCCCGGCGTGCTGCGCCCCACGACGCGCGCACCCGTCCTCGTCCACCACCCGCTCGACGAGCGCTGGTTCTCGACCGACCGCGTGCTGCCGGGCCTCGCGCGCGTGAGCGAGCACGGCGCACGTTCCACGGCCACCGCGACCGGCACGACGAGCGGCACGGTGACCGGCACCGGCACCGGACCCGGTTCCGGGTCCGGGGAGCCGACCACGCCGTCGGACCCGACGCGCACGCTGCGGCTCGTCGCGAGCGACGCCCTGCCGCAGGGGCTCGCGCTCGTCGACGCGCCCGACGTCGACTCCGTCGAGACGGCGAACCGCGAGCTCGCCGCGCAGCTCCTCGCCGCCGCGGACCTGTGGCTCTTCGTCACGACCGCCGCGCGGTACGCCGACGCCGTCCCGTGGGACCTGCTGCACCGTGCGGCCGAGCGCCGCGCGCAGGTCGCGATCGTGCTCGACCGGGTCGACCCCGGGGCGGAGGCGGTCGCCGACGACCTGCGCCGCATGATGGACGAGAACGCGCTCGACGCCGCGCCGCTCTTCGTCGTGGGCGAGACCGACCTCGTCGACGGCTTCCTCCCCGAGCACGCCGTCGCCGAGGTCGCGTCGTGGCTCTCCGCGCTCGGGGCCGACGGTGACGCGCGCGACCGGGTCGCGACCGCCACGCGCGACGGCGTCGTGGACGACCTCGTCCGCCGCGCGGTCCTCGTCGCGGGCGCCGCCGACGCGCAGGCGACGTCGGACGCGCGGCTCCGGGGCGTCGTCGAGCGCGCGTACGACGAGGCGGCCGCGACCGTGGACGCCGCCACGAGCGACGGCGCCCTGCTGCGGGGCGAGGTGCTGGCGCGGTGGCAGGACTTCGTGGGGACGAGCGAGATCTTCCGGTCCGTCGAGCAGGGGGTCGGGCGCGTGCGGGACGCGCTCGCGGCGTTCTTCCGCGGCCGGCCGGCGCAGGCGCCGCAGGTCGAGCAGGCGATCGCGCACGGCCTGGAGGCGGTGGTCCTCGAGGCGACGGACGCCGCGGCGGAGCGCGCCTACGGGGGGTGGCGTGCCGACCCGGCGGGCACGGCCCTGCTCGACGGGCTCGACCTCGCGCGCTCCTCCGCCGGCGTGCGTGCCCGCGTGGCCGACGAGATCCGCGGCTGGCAGTCGGACGTCCTCGCGCTCGTGCGCGAGCAGGGGGCGGGCAAGCGCGGCGCGGCGCGCGCGCTGTCCTTCGGGATCAACGGCCTCGGCCTGAGCCTCATGGTCGTCGTGTTCGCGTCGACCGGGGGGCTCACGGGCGCCGAGGTCGGGATCGCGGGCGGGACGGCGATCCTCGCGCAGAAGCTCCTCGAGGCCGTGTTCGGCGACGACGCCGTGCGACGCCTCACGCGGACCGCGCGCGACCGCCTCGCCGAGCGCGTCCGGTCCGTCCTCGACGACGAGGCCCGCCGTTACACCGCCCAGCTCGACGCGCTCGGCACCGCGGACGCCGACGAGTCGGCGCGGTCCGTGCGCGAGGCGGCACGCGGCGTCGAGACCGCCGCCCGCGCCGAGCGCGCCGCGCGAGGCCCCAGCCGTACCCCCGACCACGCGCCCCCCGGACGCCACGCGGCACGGCTGCTGCGCGGCGCCGGGTGGAGCGCACCGGCGCCCGGCGAGCCCGACGACGCGAGCCCGGACGAGGGCCCGCAGGAGACGCGCCGCCCCGGGTTCTGGCGCCGCCTCCTCGGGGGTGAGCGCGCGTGACGATCGACCTCGCGGCGCGTACGGCCGCGCTCGAGACCGCCGTCCGTGCGGGCGAGGGCCGCCTCGACGCGGACCTGCTCACGGACGCGCGAACCGTCGTCGCCCGGGTGCGCGAGCGCGCCGGGCTCTCGGCCGACCACACCGTCGTCGCCCTCGCCGGTGCGACCGGCTCGGGCAAGTCGTCGGTCTTCAACGCGCTCGCGGGCGCGGACCTCGCGACGGTCGGGGTGCAGCGACCCACGACGTCGCACCCCCTCGCCGCGGTCTGGGGCGCGACGAACGCCGCGAGCGGCGGGGCGCCCGCGGCGTCGGGCGTCGGCCCGCTGCTCGACTGGCTGGAGGTGCGCCGCCGGCACGACATGGGCACGCCGCTCACGTCGGGCGACCCGGGCGACGCGCGCCCCGGGGGCCTGCGCGGCCTCCTGCGGGGTCGCCGCGCGGGGGAGGTGACGAGCGGCCTGGTGCTGCTGGACCTCCCGGACCACGACTCGGTCGTCGTCGAGCACCGCGTCCGGGCCGAGCGGCTCGTCGAGCGCGCCGACCTCCTCGTGTGGGTCGTCGACCCGCAGAAGTACGCGGACGCCGCGCTCCACGAGCGGTACCTGCGCCCGCTCGCGGGCCACGACGCGGTGGTCGTGCTCGTCCTCAACCAGGTCGACCGGCTCACGCCCGCCGACGCCGACGCGTGCCTCGCCGACCTGCGGCGGCTCGCGGCCGAGGACGGGCTGGGCGACGCTCGCGTGCTCGGCGTCTCGGCGCGCACGGGCCAGGGGCTCGACGACCTCCGCGGTCTGCTCGCGGACGCGGCGGCGCGGCGGCGGGCGGCGAACGACCGGCTCGCCGCCGACGTGCGGGGCGTCGCGCGACGCCTTGCCGACGCGTGCGGCGAGCCACCGCCCGAGCGCGCG
>NZ_WMKA01000072.1 GCF_009711085.1 Cellulosimicrobium composti | reverse complement strand
CGTCGGCGTCCCGCCCGCCGTGGCACCGGGCCACGTCGCTGGCCCCGGCCCGGCCGTCCCGACCGGGGCGGGCGTCCCGCCGACGCCGCGGCGCGGGCCGTCGCGGACGGTCGTCGCGCTCGCCGTCGGGCTCGTGTGCCTCGCGGTGGGCGGCGGTGCGGGCTTCGCCGCGGGCGTCGCGACCGACGCCGGGGGGCCGTCGTGGCGTGGCTGGACGAGCCGGCGTACTCCGACGACTGGACGGACGACGGCTGGACCGACGACTGGTCCGACGGCGGCTGGGAGGGCTCGGGGACGCGCCAGGACCCCTGGCTCTTCGACGGCTACACCGTGGGCGGGGACGAGTGGGAGGTCCTGCTCGAGGAGCCCTACGAGGCGACCGCGGAGATCCTCGCGCACGACGACGTCAACGTCCCGCCGCCGGACGGCACGGAGTACTGGATCGTGCCCGTGACCGCGATCTACTACGGCCCGAGCTCGCAGGTCAGCGCCTGGGGTGCCGTCGACGTGGGCTTCGTCGGCGACGACGGCGTGCACGTCGACGGGCAGTGCGGCGCCGTGCCGCACGCGCTCGTGGGCACCGGCCTCATCGGGACCGACGACACCGTGACGGGCAACGTGTGCGTCGCGGTGCCCGCGGGAGCGCCCGGGCTCTGGACGCTCTCCCTCGAGGGCTACCAGCGGTGGTACTTCAAGGCCACCGACCCGCTCGCCGGCTGACGGGCTCCCCGCGCCGCCCTCACCCGAGGGCGTGCACGAAGTCCGAGCGGCGCGCCGCGAACCACGCCTCGTTCTCGCGGATGCGGTCGCCGACGCCGTCGTCCCACATGCGCTGCCAGCCCCCGCCGCGCGTCTGCGCCGCGTGCCGCATCGCGTACCAGGAGCGCGCGAACCGCTGCGCGAGCACGTCGAGCAGCGCGAGCCGCTCGGACCGGTCGAGCCCGTACGCCTCCGTGAGGACGCGCGCACGCCGCGGCGCGTCGAGGTCGCGCAGCACGTCGGGGCGCGCCTCGGGCGGCGCGACCGGCGCCCAGTAGAGCAGCGTCGTCGCGACGTCGAGCAGCCGGGTCGTCGGGCCCGCGAGGTCGAAGTCGATCACGCCGACGAGCCGGTGCGGCCCGTCCGGGTCGTCCCCCGCCGGGACGAACAGGGCGTTCTCGACCGTGACGTCGTTGTGGCCGACGACGTCCGGCTCGTCGAACACGTCCGGCACCTCGCGGAACTGCGGACGCTCGCGCCACGCGACGCCGTCGGGCAGGACGACGTCACGCGACACCTCGTGCAGCGCGCGCTGCCACTCGCCGAGCTGCACGAGCACGTCCTCCGCCGTCGCCCACGCGTGCGGCGGCCGCCCGCCCATCTCGCCGGGCAGGAACGTCACGACCTCCCGGCCGTCGTCGTCGATCCCGAGGAACCGCGGCGCGCGCTCGAAGCCCGCGCGCTCGAGATGCAGCAGGTACGCCTCGACGGCGGGGCTGTGCGGCCCACGGGGGCGGCGGACGGTGCCGCCCCGGCGGACGACGCCGTCCGAGACGTCACCCCCGAGCAGCGGGACCTCGACGTCGTCCGCGTCGTCGCGGTACGGGAGCAGATCGGTCATACCCGACACCCTCGCACGTGCGGCGGTCCCTGACCAACGACGAGCGGCGTGGCGCCCTCCTCGGCGTAGAGCTCCGCGGTCGCGCGCCGCAACCGCTCGGAGTCGTTGGACGAGGGGGGTCGAAGAGGTTCCCGGTGGTGTCCTCGGTCGAACCTGCGGGTACGCGTTCGCCGATCACCCTGCGGTGGGCAGGCAACAGCACGCAGAGCGCGTGCGGGTGGGGCCCCTCGGCCGGGTGATCAGTCGAGGGATCGGCCCGGAGCTCCATCACGCACCTCCGGTCGCCTCGCGGGAGCAGGTCCCGACCAGCACAGGCGCCGTCGGGCGGCTCGACGTCGTCGTGAGGTGGCTCATGCCGCGTAGCGCGGTGCCATCGACTCCATCTGCTGCATGACGAGGACGATCGCCTCCGGCTGCTTGTCCGGGGGGTACTTGTGCTTGATGAGCAGCCTCTTGATCGAGGACCTGAGCTTGGCCTTCACGTCGTCGCGCACGGTCCAGTCGGTCTTGACGTCCCGGCGCAGGACGGCGACGAGGTCCCGTGCGATCTGGGCGAGGACGTCATCACCCTGCACGTCCACGGCCGACTCGTTCGTCGCGACCGCATCGTAGAAGGCGAGCTCGTCGCGGTTCAGCGGCGGCTCGAACCGCTGCCCACGCGACTCCTCCGCGGCGACCTCCTTCGCCATCTCGACGAGCGCGGCGATGACCTCGGCCGACGTGAGGTTGGAGTTCACGTACTTCGTCATGATCGACTGCAGACGCTCCGAGAAGACCTGTTGCCGAGCGAGGTTGCCGCGCGTGAGCCGTCGCGCCTCCTCGGTGACGAGCTTGCGCAGCGCCTCGATCGTGAGCTGGGGGTTGGGGGCGGCCTGGGCGGCGGCGAGGAAGTCGTCGTCGATCCGGTCGAGCCGCGGCTGCGGGAGCCCCGCGGCCGCGTAGACGTCGACGACCTTGCCCGAGACGACGGCGGTCGCCATGAGCTGGTTGAGGAGCCGCTGCACGTCGTCGGGCACGGGTTCGCCCCGCGCCTGGCGCTCCTCGGCGTCGAGCTTGCCCATCCACACCCGGACCTGCTCGTAGAAGCGCGCGTCATCGGCCAGGCCCGCGACCGCCTCCGACCGGCCGGCGATCGCCCAGGCGCGGGCGAGCGCCGCCGCGCGACGGCGGAACTCGGCTCCGCGCGTCTCCTCGCCCTCCGACGTGGCGACGTTCCCCGGCGTGCGCGGATCGCGCAGCCAGGCGACGGTCGTGAGGACGGTGTCGAGGTACGCCCGGCGCGAGCCGGCCGCGAGCGCCGACGTGAGTCGCGAGCGCCACCCCGACGGGTCGACGAGATCCCCGAGGCGGGCGATCAGGTCGGCGACGACCTCGGCCGCGTCGTCGACGGTGCGTCCGACGGGTCGGGCCCCCTGGTCCCGGACCGTGTACTCGGCGAGCGCGGCGCGGAGATTCTCGGCGATGGGCGCCGAGGCGACGAGCAGGCCGGCGTTCTTGCCCCGGAAGGTGCGGTTGACGCGTGCGAGCGTCTGCATGAGCAGGGCGCCCCGCATCGGCCGGTCGAGGTAGAGCGTGTGCAGCGGGGGTGAGTCGTACCCCGTGAGCATCATGTCCTTGACGATGACGATCTCGAGCTCGTCGTCGGGGTCCTTGAGCCGCTTCTTCACGACGGCGTTCTCCGAGTCGCGGCGCACGTGGTTCGCGACCGGAGGCTGGTCGGTGGCCGTGCCGGAAAAGACCACCTTGATCCGGCCGGCGTGCAGGTCATCGGAGTGCCAGTCAGGCTTCAGCGCGACGATCTCGTCGTAGAGGCGCGCGCAGATGTCGCGCGTCGCCGCGACGACCAGCGCCTTGCCCGGTGCGCCGTCGGGGTCCGAGGAGGCACGCACGAGCTCTTCCATCGCGTCGCGGCGCCGCTCCCAGTGCTGCACGAGGTCGGCAGCGAGCTCGCGCAGTCGCGCCGGCGCGCCGTAGACGGCGTTCACCACGGCGACCGACTTCTCGATGCGGTCCCGCTCGACGTCGTCGAGACCGGCGGTCGCCTCGTCCGCCGCTGCGTCGATCGTCTCGGCGTCGAGGCCTTCGGCGAATGCGACCTTGACGAGCCTCGGCTCGAAGTACACGGGCACCGTCGCGCCGTCCTCGACCGCACGCGTGAGGTCGTACACGTCGATGACGTCGCCGAAGACCTTCTCGGTGTTTCGGTCGGCCGTAGAGATCGGCGTCCCGGTGAAGGCGATGAGCGTCGCGTTCGGCAGCGCGTTCTTCAGGTGCCACGCGTAGCCGTCGAGGTCGTCGTAGTGCGACCGGTGCGCCTCGTCGACGACGAGGATCACGTTGCGTCGCTCCGACAGCACGGGGTGCTTGGCGCCGGTGTTCTTCTCGTCCGCGGTCAGCCCGAACTTCTGCAGCGTGGTGAAGTAGATCCCGCCAGTCGTGCGTGACGCGAGCTCGTCACGCAGCTCGGCACGTCGCCTGATCTGCCGCGGGGCCTCGGTGAGCAGCCGCGAGCGTGCGAACGTCTCGTAGAGCTGCCCGTCGAGCTCGGTGCGGTCGGTGACGACGACGATCGTCGGGTTCGACAGCTTCGGGTGCCGGGCCACGTGCGCGGCGTAGAGCTCCATCTCCATGGACTTTCCGGAGCCTTGTGTGTGCCAGACGACGCCCGCACGACCGTCGGTCTCGACGGCCCGGATCGTCGCCTCGAGCGCCCTGCTCACGGCGAAGTACTGGTGGGGCTTGGCGACCCGCTTCGTCAGTCCGCCCTCGTCCTCGTCGAACGCGACGAACCCACGGAGGAGCTGGACGAACCGCTCGGGGTTGAACAGCCCGTCGAGCATGATCTCGAGCGGAGAGGCGAGAGGCACCTCGCCCTCGGCGACGTCGTCCGTGATCCCGTCGACGGCACGCCCGTCCCGGTCGGCGGCCTCGTCGGCGTCGGTGACCGCGGGGACGGGCGTCCCCGTCGGCCCGACCACGCGCCCGTCGTCGTCCACGTTCCACGGCGAGTAGTGGTTGAGCGGCGTGAACGGCGTGCCGTACTTCGCGACGATCCCGTCGCTGATCACGGTGAGCACGCACGCGCGGAACGCCATGGGCAGCTCGCGCACGTACGTGGTGAGCTGCGCGTGCGCGGCGGCGACGTCTGCCCGCGCGCTGCCGGCGTCCTTGAGCTCCATGACCACCACTGGCAGCCCGTTGAGGTAGAGGACGATGTCGAACCTGCGCTCGACGTCGCCGTCGACCACGCGGACCTGGTTGACCGCGAGCCACTCGTTCTCGTCCTCGCGGGACGAGACGAGGCGGATGGTCGGGGTCTGCTGACGCCCGTCCTCGACGTAGGTGATGCCGCGGTACCCGTCCACCAGGACGTCGTGGACGCGCTTGTTCTCCGTGATGGCGTCCTGCGAGGTCGGGCGCAGGATCTCGACGAGCGCCTGCTCGAGGTAGTCCCGCGGGACGTCGGGGTTGAGGCGTCGCAGCGCGGCACGCACCCGCGAGGGGATCACGATCTCGTCCCAGGACTCTCGCTGCGGCAGCGGCTCGCCACCCGTCGCGTACCCGGGGTGCCCGACGGCGGACGCCGCGCCGGGCGCGATCGCCGGCCCGTCGAGGTGCTGCCAGCCGATCCCGGCGAGGTGGTCGAGCGCGAGGTGCTCCCACTCGGCTTCGTTGCTGCGCACTGTTCCTCCGTGGCATCGGTGCCGGCCGGGTGCTGGTCACTGGTCGGCTGGTCACTGGGTCGGCTGGTCGTGAGACTACTGGCGGCCGGTGCCCGACCGCGCTCCCGAGCATGCCGTGGCGGCGCGCGCGTCGTGCAGCGTGACGCGATACGGGGTGGTATCGGTGTGCCGCGCGTTGCCCGGACCACGGACGCTGCGAGCTGTGGAGGAAGAACTCGCTCGCTGCGCGCCGACGACTCCTGTGGACAACCGGATCGCTCGGGCCACGCCCTTCCATCCTGGGCGGATGACGACCCCACCCGACACTGTCCGCCCCGGCGACCGGCTCCCCGACGACGAGTCCCTGCTCGCCTGGGCACGGTTCCTCCACCAGCAGGTCGACGCTCGAAAGGTCTCCCTGTGGATCACGTTCCTCGACGCCGACGACCGCACCCTGCCGGTCGTCGTCCCGATCGACGACGTCCCGACCTCGCCGGACGACGAGATCGTGACGAACCTCGTCGGCGTGCTGAGCGACGTGCTCGACGACCAGGCACCCGGTGGCAGCGCGGTCCTCATGCTCGAACGTCCCGGGACGGATGCGGTGACCGCCGGGGACGGCCGGTGGTTCTCCGCGCTGCACGCCTGCGCGGCCCGGTGCGGTGTCCGGCTTCGCGGCGTCTTTCTTGCGACGGGACGTCGCGTGCGACCGTTGACACCGGACGACGTCGGCGACTGAACGCCTACCCGGCGACCTCGATCGGGTACCTGCGCCGCAGGACGACGCGCTGCACGAGGGTCCACGTCACCGTGACCAGCAGGTACAGCCCGGCCGCGAGCGGCACGAAGCACGCGATGACGGCCGTGAGGAACTGCAGCGCACCGAGGGCGTTCTGCATCCCCGGCCCGGCGAGGGGGTTGGGCATGTCGCCTCCGGGCGCGACGGCCGTCGCAGCGGTCGCGCGCGGGACGGCCAGTCGACCGCCGGGAAGAGACGCCCGACGAGTGAGCTCTGCCACGAGCGCGATGGCGAGCACGACTATCCCGGCGACGGCGAGGGTGGGCACCGCTGCGGCTCCGGCGCCGAGCGATCCCACGAGGCTCGACCCGAGCGGCACCCCGAAGAGGTCGTGCCCGAGCAGCTCGTTGTCGTGCCCGGCGATCTGCGCGTGCAGGAACAGCGCGTACACGACGCCGACGACGGGTGCCTGGGCGAGCATCGGCAGGCAGCCGGCCAGCGGCGTCGTGCCCTCCTCGGCGTAGAGGTCGCGCATCGCGCGCTGCAGCTTCTCGGGATCCTTCCGGTGGCGCCGCTGGAGCTCGGCGAGGCGCGGGGCGAGACGGGCACGGTCGCGCTCGGCCTTGGCCTGGGAGACGCCCACGGGGACGAGCACGGCCCGCACGGCGAGGGTCAGCAGGACGACGGCGACCGCGGAGGCCGCGGTCCCGGCGAGGGGTTCGAGCAGGTGGGCGAGGCCCATGAGGGCGCGGTAGGCAGTGTCGAGCACCGCCGCGACGGGCGGGAGGTCGAGCAGGTTCATGGTGGTGGTGTCCTCGGTCGAACGTGTGGTGGACGCGTTCGCCGATCACCCCGCGCTCAGCGGGCAGCAGCACGCCGCGACGGTGCACGGGTGCGGACGATGAGCCTCGGCCGGGGTGATCAGCCGAGGAGAAGACCGGGCGCCCTGGGCCGAGCGCTTCCCGGCGCGTCGGGGTCGCTCTGGGTCACGGCCGGGCCGGTGTCGACCGCGTCTCGCAGCCGATCCACCGGGCGCGCGGCAGTGCCGACCACGAGCGGCGTCCCCCACCGCGCGGTCGCCGCGGCGACCGCCGCGACGAGCGTCGCGGCACCGAGGAGCAAGAGCGTGGCAGTGAGGGTCTGCGTCCCGAGCAGGAGCACGAGCGACGAGGCGATGTCGCGCAGGACGGGCAGCACGTCGGTCATCTCACACCTCCGGTCGGGCTCGCGCGGGCGGGGCCAGATCAGCATAGGCCGCGCCGCACGCCGTCCTCCGCTCGGCGGGCGCGAAGGCCCCTGCTCACCGTCCACGACATGGTCGACGCTCCCGCTGGGCGAACTTGCCCCTTCCGCGCCAATCTGCATCGCATCTGATTCATTCGACGCGTAGTCTGATGCTGAATCAGAAATGATTCGATCCTGACCGCCGAACGGAATGAATCAGATATGAGCACAACGATGCCGTGGTTCCGCGCGCGGACCGCGGACGCTCTGGGCTCGGCCGTGCGCCGCGCCCGGCAGGTTGCCGTGCTGTCGCAGGACGAGCTCGCTCGTCGCGCGGCGACGTCGAGGCCCACCGTCTCGCGCCTTGAACGGGGCTCGGCCGTCGCGACCTCGACCCTGCTCGACGTCGCAGCGACGTGTGGCTACGAGCTCGTCCTCGTCCCTCGGGGTGCGAGGCTCACCGTCACCACGGGCACGAGCGACGGCGAGTCGTGAGCGCCACGCCCGACGTCCTCGCCGTGCGCCTGCGCGGTGACCTGATCGGCGAAGTACGACGCCTACGGAACGGACGCCTGCGTCTGCAGTTCTCGGACGACGCGCTCCACCGCTGGGGCGAGGGCAGCCGGCCGCTCTCTTTGTCGCTCCCGCTGACCCCGCGTCGGCTCGACGGACCCGAGGTGCATCGGTTCCTGGACAACCTGCTCCCCGAAGGACCGGTGCGAGCTGCGCTCGAGCGGGAGCACGACGTCGCCCCCTCGGACACGTTCGGCCTCCTCGCCCGGGTCGGGGCCGAGTGCGCCGGAGCCGTGCAGCTCACCCCGGAGGGAACCACGCTCGACCACGGGTACCTCCGACCCCTGGACGACGCCGAGTTCGTACGGCTCGTGTCCGAGCTGCCGACGCTCGATCCACCGGACGACCTCACCGTGACCGCGTCGCTCGGTGGGGTGCAGGCGAAGGTGCTGCTGCACCGCACCGAGTCGGGCTGGGCGTGGCCCGCGGACGGCGCGCTCTCGACGCACATCGTCAAGCCCGATCCCCTCGGCGGAACCGGGATCAACGGCCTGGTGCGCCTCGAGCACTGGACGCTGCGCCTCGCCCGGGCGAGCGGTGTCCCGGCCGCTCGGAGCGAGCTGATCGCGGTCGACGGGCGGGACGTGATCGTCGTCGAGCGGTACGACCGCACGGGCGGGCGACGAACGCATCAGGAGGACCTCGCTCAGGCGCTCGGTCTCGCCGCTCAGGACAAGTACGAGCCGTCCGGACGGTCGCCGGGACGACTCGCGAGCGTCGCACGCACGGCCTCGGCCGAGGCGGTCGACCCCGCGGCCCTCCGCCACGACCTGCTCCGGCTCGTCACCTTCAACACGATCGTCGGCAACGGCGACGCGCACGCGAAGAACTACTCGCTGCTCGTCGACACCGAGGCGTCGTACAGCGTCGCGCCGCTGTACGACGCCGCGCCGGTCTACCTCGTCTCGTCCGCGTACCGGCACTCGGGGCTCGCCGTCGCAGGCCGGAACCGGCTCGACCTCGTCACGGGTGCACTTCTGGTCGAGGAAGCGGTGTCATGGGGAATGGGACGCGCGACGGCGGTGGAGACCATCGCCTCGATAGCGGACGCCGTTCTGCACGGCCTCGATGCAGTCCCGACCGATGTCCCACACGCCCAGGTTCCGGAACGCGTTGCCGAGAGGGCGACCGCGGTCGCCAGATCGGCGATGGGAAGTCCCCCCAATTCAGCGTGACCATCGACGGGGCGTGTCCGTACGGTGTCCGTACGGGTTGAGTCCTGGGGGAGATCATGGCGACCGCACGCCAGACAAAGAACCGACGCATCGAGGTCCGCGCCACCGAACGCCAGGAAGCGCTGGTCCGGCAGGCTGCGGCCGCAAGCAGTCAGACCATCGCCAGCTTCGTCCTCTCGTCCGCGGTCGAGCGGGCGGAGCGCGTGCCCGCCAAGCGTCGATGGTTCACCGGGCCGCCCGGCGAGCACCAGGCGCTTCTCCGGCTCCTCGACGAGCCGCTCCCCTCGACCGTCGCGTTCGAGAAGCTCTGGTCGCGTCCGTCGCCGTTCCGGCAGCCGTTCACACCGAACGCTCAATGAGCGAAGAGTCCCTTGAACCTCCGCGTCGCCCGCGGCGGGACGACGACCGGGAAGCCTTCGAGGGCGGCGCGAGCGAGCTGGACGACTGGTTCCAGCCGATGCACCTGGTTCTCCCGATGAAGGAGATCCGGAGAAGCCTGCGGAATCCGGCGCCGTGAGCGACGCTCACACGGGCTCGCCCCAAGCGCCCAGTGCCTAGGAGTGCACGACGAACCGCACCACTCGTCGAGGTAGGTCTGCGTGACCCGGGCGTCGGTCCAGACCCTCGCGACCGGCCCTAAGGCGAACCTCGGACGACACCCCCGGGCGACCCGTCGAACGGCTGGTCCTTGGCCCACCAGAGGAAGTCCGCCGCGTGCTGCTGGTTCTCGAACCCGTCGCCGACGAGTGCCCGCAGGAGAGTGTTGCTCCACACGATGAGCCGACCGATGGTCCAGGTGACGCGGTGCGGGTCCGGCAGCTCGACGCCCCAGATCGCGCGCGCGACCTCGACCTTCCCGGCCGTGCCGGTGTACTTGAGGATCGTCAGGTACTCGTCGGGGTGGACGATGCACAGCACCTTGGTCAGCAGCGCCTCCTTGAACCCCTTCATCCCGAGGGACGTGGTGTCGTCGATCAGCTGCGTCAGCCGGTCCTCGAGCGGGGTGGACTCCGGGCCGCGGAGCAGGTGCTCGACGGCCGTGCGCACCTGCGCGGCGGCCGCGTCGTCGCCGATCCGGTTCCACTCGGTGTTGAACACGGACATGTTGCCCGGGTTCGCCCCGACGGACAGGTTCGCGAAGTCCTTGAGGTCCTGGGGCGCTGCCGTCGGCAGACCTTCAGCACTGAAGATGCGCTGGTACTTCGCCCAGAACGGCGCCACGGCAGGGTCAGGTGTCGGGCTGCCCGCGAGGTACGTGACCTTGAGCCTCCGCGCATGCTCGACCCGTTCCGGTGCGACGTCCTCGGGGCTCGGGAAGGTCGTCCGCAGCTCGTCGAACGTCGGCAACGGCCTCGGGCGCGTCGGCGTGCTCGCCGTCCCACGCACCCACGTGTGCCCGCACTCGACACAGCTGACCCGACGGCGCCCGTCCGACAGGACGTCGAGCAGGTCGACGTCGTCGGACCCGCACGTGCTGCACACGAGGTCGGCGATCACGGCTGCACCTCCGACGGACCAGGAGGCAACCGCCCCGCGGCGAGGAAGCGCTCGGCCGCTGTCAAGTCCTCGACGACGGCGAGACCTTCGCCGTCGCTGACCAGCCGGACCTCGCCGACGGAGTCGGCACCTCCGGCGGTGCTGTCGATCATCGGTGTCCCCTTCCGAGGGTCGGGAGGCCGCCGCGGGACTCGCGGGCGCGGAAGACCGTGTCGTCGAGGTCCTCGCCGGCCGGGCCGTCCTCGAGGTCGAGGATTGCGCGCTCGCGGAACCGCGCCTCTCGACGCTCGAGATAGGTCGGGCGGTCCTCGTCCGTCTCGTCCTGGGCACGACGGCGCGGCGTCTCTGCGAGTGCGTCTGGGGCAGCCGTGCCCGACGGCGGAGCGTCCGTGCGCGCGGTGCCTCGCCTCGCGGTGCGGCGCGGGCCGGGGCAGACGGCAGTGCTGCTCGCGTCCAGGTGCGGCGGCCACGACCCGTCCGGGTTCGCGGCGAGTACGCGTCCGCACGTCGGGCACCCCCGGCGTGCGGACAACGCGGGCACGGGCGTGCTGGACCCCGGCGGCACGTGAGGCGCCGTCATAGCCCTGCCATCTCGGCCGCCTCGCGCACTCTGAGCTTCCCCGACATGAGCTGTGGCAGCAGCGTGTCTCGAAGAGCGGTGAGGGTGCTCGACTCGCGCAGAGCGCTGGCGATCCGGCTCTCGAGTGCTCGCACCTCCAACTCGAGCGCCTCCGGGTCGATGCCATCAGCCAGCCGAGGCAGCTCGAGCGAGTGTAGTTGCGCGCGGTTGATCGATCCGAAGACCGTTCCCTCCGCCTCGTAAGGCGCCCACGCCTCGGGGACGTGCTTGAGGAGGTGGAAGAGCGTGCTCTGATGTGCACTCCTCGACCGAACCGCCGCGAGCCCACGACCGATACAAAGACGTTCGTTTGCCAGGTTCACCTCGCCGACGGGCGCTCGAACGCTGACGAGAACGTCTCCCTCGTCCGCAGTCCGCGTCGGGGCCGTCGTCCACACGCGACGGGAGGGAAACCGCGTCCCGAAGTCCCGAACTCCCTGGTAGAACACCAGACCATCACCGGACTCGTTGAGCGTCGCTCCCGTCGGCGACGACCCCATCTTGATGATGGCCAGCTCATCAAGCCGGATCGAAGCTGAAGTATCGAGCGCTCGACGCACGGTGGCGGCGGCGAGATCATCCGCGATGGCGGCCAGGCGGGTGTTGGCCGCGATCTTGTCATCAAGCGCGCCGAGCACAGCTGCGACAGCACGCTGTTCGTCAAGGCTCGGGAGACGGAACGTGAAGTTCGCCATCTGGACTGCGTTGAGCGTTGGCTGCGCCGCTCCTGAGCGAAACCCTTTGACGTATTGACGCCAGGTCGGGGACTGAAGCTGGTAACCGACAAACTCTGGGACGGCCCGACTCCGATTCACTCGAAACCTCACCAAGTACCCGGCGAAGACTGCGTAACCCGCGTCTCGGACGGTGGCGGCGTTCCCGACGCCGTTGCCGAGACGGGAGACGAGAATGTCCCCGTCAGCGAGCGTGTATTTGGGCGCTTCCTTCCAACTCAAGTCAGAGAGGTGTTCTCACCAGGACGGATGAGGTGACCAGC
>NZ_WMKA01000071.1:3860-12495 GCF_009711085.1 Cellulosimicrobium composti | reverse complement strand
GGCGCCGGGGGCCGCACCGGCCCGGCCGACCCGGGCACCGCGGGCCGCGGCGGCGCGGCCGGCGGGCGCGAGCTCGTGCGGGTCGGCACGACGGGCGTCGGGGACGGCGGGCGGATCGCGACCCGCTCCGCGGTCTCCTGCACGGGCGTGAGCCGCCCCGTCTCGTCCAGGCCCCGCATGCCGCCCGAGGCGGCCGGGGGTCGCACGACGGACGGCTGCGACGGGTGGTCGGTGGGCCCGGTCGTCTCGCGCAGCGCACGGCGCGACGGTGGCGGGGTCGCCGGGGCGGCGGGCCGCGGTGCGGCAGGCGGCTGCCACCCGCCGGCCGCGGGCGCCGGGGCGGGCGCCGGAGAGCCGGACTGCGCCGCGCGCTCGGCCGCGGCGGCGGCCTCGCGCTCCCGGATCTCGCGCCGCGTGAGCGGGCGTACGGGCTGCATGTTGCTGCCGTTGTCACTCATCGTGCTGTCCTCGATACAAACCGTGCTTGGCGATGTACTGGACCACGCCGTCCGGAACCAGGTACCACACCGGCTGGCCCGCCTCCGCACGCCGACGGACGTCCGTCGACGAGATGGCGAGGGCCGGGACCTCGAGCGTGGTGACCACGCCCGGCGGCAGACCTTCGACGCTCAGGTGGTGACCCGGGCGGGAGACAGCCACGAAGTGTGCCATCTTCCACAGCTCGTCGGCATCCTTCCAGGTCAGGATCTGCTCGACAGCGTCCGCACCCGTGATGAAGAACAGCTCGGCGTCCGGTCGCGCGGCCCGCAGGTCCCGCAGCGTGTCGACCGTGTACGTCAGGCCGGGCCGGTCCACGTCCACGCGGCTCACCGTGAACCGCGGGTTGGACGCGGTCGCGATGACGGTCATGAGGTACCGGTGCTCGGCCGGGCTGACGGTCTGGTGCTGCTTGAACGACGGCTTCCCGGTCGGCACGAACACGACCTCGTCGAGGTCGAACCGTGCCGCGGCCTCGCTCGCCGCGACGAGGTGGCCGTGGTGGATGGGGTCGAACGTGCCACCCATCACCCCCAGGCGGGGTCGGCGCGGGCTCATCGAGGCGTCATCGGTCGCGGCGCGGGCGTCGTGCGCTGCCGGTCAGTGGCGGGTGCCGACGCTGCGGAACGCGTACGTCACGAGCAGCAGGGCCACGAGCCCGCCGAACCCGATCAGCCCGTACGCGAGCGGCGGGATGGGCAGGTGCGACGCGGCCTCGGCGCCTTCCTCGGCGGCCAGCACGACGGCAGAGATCACGACGTCCTCCTCGAAGGTCGTCCCCGTGACCTGCGGGCGGTGCCGCGGGACCGGGGTGGTGCGGTGGAGCGGTACACCCGCCGGGACCGGCCCGGCGGCGGACCGGACGGGCGCCGGTCGCCGACCAGTCTCTCACGACCGCCCGGCGACCCGGTCCGGCGAGTAGCAGGAACTACCCGGCGAACCGTGCGTCATGGACGAACGTGACCGTCGCCGTGCACGACCCATTTCGTCGTCGTGAGCTCGGCCAGGCCCATGGGGCCGCGCGCGTGCAGTTTCTGCGTCGAGATGCCGATCTCCGCGCCGAGGCCGAACTGGCCGCCGTCGGTGAAGCGCGTGGACGCGTTGACCATGATCGCCGCGGAGTCGAGCTCCGCGACGAAGCGCTCCGACGCGGAGAGGTCGCGCGTGACGATCGCCTCGGTGTGGCCCGACGTCCACGTGCGCACGTGCTCGATCGCGGCGTCGAGGTCGTCGACGACGCGCACCGCGATCTCGGGCGCGAGGTACTCGGTCGCCCAGTCCTCGTCGGTGGCCGGGAGCACGTCCGTGCCCTCGGGCGCGAGCCCGGCGGTGCGGTCGTCACCGTGCACGACGACGCCCGCGTCCGTGAGCGCGGCGAGCGCGGCGGGGAGGAAGTCAGGTGCGGCGTCGGCGTGCACGAGCAGCGTCTCCGCGGCGTTGCACACCCCGACGCGCTGCGTCTTGGCGTTGAGCAGGATCTCGAGCGCCATCGCACGGTCCGCGCTCGCGTCGACGTACACGTGCACGTTGCCCACGCCCGTCTCGATGACGGGGACGGTCGACTCGCGCACGACCGTCCGGATGAGGTCCGCTCCCCCGCGCGGGACGAGCACGTCGACCAGGCCGCGCGCGTGCATGAGCGCGACGGCGCCGGGACGCCCGTACCGGTCGATCGACTGCACGAGGTCGCCGGGCAGGCCCTGCGCCTCGAGCGCGCGGGCGAGCACGCCCACGACGACCTCGTTCGAGCTCGCCGCGGCGGACCCGCCGCGCAGGATGACCGCGTTGCCGCTCTTGAGGGCGAGGCCCGCGGCGTCGACCGTGACGTTGGGCCGCGCCTCGTAGATCATGCCGACGACACCCATCGGCACGCGCAGCTGGCGCAGGCGCAGCCCGTTGGGAAGCGTCGAGCCGCGCACGACCTCGCCCACCGGGTCGGGCAGGCCCGCGAGCGCGCGCAGCGCGTCGGCGATCGCGGCGATGCGGCCGGCGTCGAGCGCGAGCCGGTCGAGCAGGCCCTCGCTCATGCCGTTCGCGCGCTCGCGCTCGAGGTCCACGGCGTTCGCGGCAACGATCTCGTCGGTCGCCGCGACGAGCGCGTCGGCGAGGGCGTGCAGGGCGGCGTCCTTGGTCGCGCGCGTCGCCGTCGCGAGCGCGCGGGACGCGACCTTGGCGCGGCGCGCGACGTCCTCGACGGCCGTCGCGACGCTCGTCGCGTCGTCGGCGGGACCGGTGGTCTCGGGCTGGGCTTCGCCCGCGACGACGGGCGCGTCCTCGGTGGTGGTCATGGTCCGAGCCTACGTCGGACGCCGCGTCACCGGGAGCGTCGTCCGCCCGCCGGTCAGCGGGTGCGCCGACGCACGAGCACGAGGTCGTCGCGGTGCACGACCTCGCGGTCGTAGCCCTCGCCGAGCTCGCGGCGCAGGTCCTTCGTGGACCGGCCCAGGAGTCCCGGGATGTCGCGCGACTCGAACGCCACGAGCCCGCGAGCCACGACGCGGCCGTCGGGCGCGACGAGCTCGACCGGGTCGCCCGCGTCGAAGTCGCCCTCGACGGCGGTGACGCCGGCCGGCAGGAGCGACGCGCGCCCGCCCTGCACGGCCTTCACCGCGCCGTCGTCCAGGACGAGCCGCCCGCGGGTGCGTGCCGCGTGCGCGAGCCAGAGCCGACGGCGCGTGGTGCGCTTCCCGGTCGCGGCGAACCACGTGCCCACGGGCTCGCCCGCGAGCGCCGCCGCGGCGTTCTCCGCCTTGGTGAGCACGACGGGGATGCCGGTGCCCGTCGCGATGGAGACCGACTCGAGCTTGGTGAGCATGCCGCCCGTCCCGACGGCGCTCCCCCGCCCCGTCACCTCGATCCCCGCGATGTCGGCCGCCGAGCGCACCTCGGGGATCCGCCGCGTCCCGGGGCGCGACGGCGGCCCGTCGTACAGGCCGTCGACGTCCGTGAGCAGGACCATCGCGTCGGCGCGCACGAGGTGGGAGACGAGCGCGGCGAGGCGGTCGTTGTCGCCGAAGCGGATCTCGTCGGTCGCGACGGCGTCGTTCTCGTTGACGACCGGCACGACGCCGAGACCCAGGAGGCGCTCCAGGGAGCGCTGGGCGTTGCGGTAGTGGCCGCGGCGGACCGTGTCCTCGGCGGTGAGCAGCACCTGGCCGACCCGCAGGCCGTGGCCCGCGAACGCCTCGGCGTACCGGGCGACGAGCAGGCCCTGGCCCACCGAGGCCGTCGCCTGCGCGGTCGCGAGGTCGCGCGGTCGGTTCGTGAGGCCGAGCGGCCCGATGCCCGCGGCGATCGCGCCGGACGTGACGAGCACGACCTGCCCGCCGTCCGCGCGTCGCGCCGCAAGGACGTCGACGAGCGCCCGCAGGGCCGCGAGGTCGAGGTGGCCGTCGGCGCCGGTGAGCGACGACGAGCCGATCTTCACCACGACGCGGCGGGCGGCGGCGATCTCGGAGCGGGAGGACAGGGCGTTCACGCGTCCCATCATCGCCGCCGGACCCCGACCGGCGCGCAGGATTTCACGGACCAGGACGCCGCGGGTCGCGCCGGGCGCGGTCAGTCGGCGTCCGGGTCCGTCCAGGTGCCCGCCTCGCGCTCGGTCCACAGCTCGCGGCGGGCCTCGGCCTTGGCGTCCATGCGCTCGTGGTGCTCGCGGCGCTTCTCCGACCGCGTGGGGCGCAGGCGCTCGTCGAGGCGGTTGTCGGAGCCGCGCGGCCCGCCGAGCAGCTCGGAGCCCGTCATGAGCGTCGGCTCCCAGTCGAACACGACGGCGTTGACGTCGCTGCCGATCCGGACCTCGTCGCCCGCGACGGCGCCCGCCTCGAAGAGCTTCTCCTCGACGCCCAGGCGCGCGAGGCGGTCGGCGAGGTAGCCGACGGCCTCGTCGTTCGCGAAGTCGGTCTGGCGCACCCAGCGCTCGGGCTTGGCGCCGCGGACCTCGAACCAGTAGTCCGTGGCCCCGCCCTTGCGCGTCACCGTGAAGCCGGCCTCGTCGACGGCGCGCGGGCGCAGCACGACGCGCGTCGGCTCGGGGGCGGGCGCCTCGGCGCGCGCCTTCTCGACGAGCTCGGCGAGCGCGTAGGTGAGGGGGCGCAGCCCCTCGTGGCTCGCGGTCGACACCTCGAACACGCGCAGGCCGCGCGCCTCGAGGTCGGGCTTGACGAGATCGGCGAGCTCGCGCGCCTCGGGCACGTCGATCTTGTTGAGCACGACGAGCCGGGGGCGCTCCGTGAGCGGCACGCGACCGCCCTCGATGTCGAGGTCCTGCGCGTACGCCGCGAGCTCGGCCTCGATGACGTCGAGGTCGCTGATCGGGTCGCGACCCGGCTCGAGGGTCGCGCAGTCGAGGACGTGCACGATCACGGCCGTGCGCTCGATGTGGCGCAGGAACTCCAGGCCGAGGCCCTTGCCCTCGCTCGCGCCCGGGATGAGCCCCGGCACGTCCGCGACGGTGAACCGCGCCGAGCCGGCCTGGACCACGCCGAGGTTCGGCACGAGCGTCGTGAACGGGTAGTCGGCGATCTTGGGCCGCGCGGCCGAGACCGCGGCGACGAGCGAGGACTTGCCCGCGCTCGGGTACCCGACGAGCGCGACGTCCGCGATGGTCTTGAGCTCGAGGACGACGTCGCGCTCCTCGCCGGGCTCGCCGAGCAGCGCGAAGCCGGGCGCCTTGCGTCGGGGCGACGCGAGCGCGGCGTTGCCGAGACCGCCGCGACCGCCCTCGGCGACGACGTACTCCGCCCCCGCGCCGACGAGGTCCGCGAGGACCGTGCCGTCGGGCGTCTTGACGACCGTGCCGTCCGGCACGCGCAGGACGAGGTCCTCGCCGTTCGCGCCGTCGCGGTCGTCGCCCATGCCCTGGGTGCCCGACGTCGCGTGCCGGTGCGGCGAGTGGTGGTACTCGAGCAGCGTCGTCGTCTGCGGGTCGACCACGAGCCGGACCGTGCCGCCGTCACCGCCGTTGCCGCCGTCGGGGCCGGCGAGCGGCTTGAACTTCTCGCGGCGGACCGAGGCGCACCCGTTCCCGCCGTTGCCGCCGGAGACGTGCAGGACGACACGGTCGACGAAGCTGGCCATGGGTGGATCCTCTCAGAGGTGGGTCGTGCGGTGCCGCGGGGCGCGGCGGTCCCGGGCCGGGGCGCGGCCGGGGGGAGATACGGCAGGAGGGGCGCACCGCGTCGGTGCGCCCCTCCTGCTCGAAGACTGCCGGTTGTGGCTCAGGCCTCGACGGTGACGATGTCGACGACCTTGCGGCCACGGCGCGTGCCGAACTGCACCGCGCCGGCGGCGAGGGCGAACAGCGTGTCGTCCTTGCCGCGGCCGACGTTCTCACCGGGGTGGAAGTGCGTGCCGCGCTGGCGGACGATGATCTCGCCCGACTTGACGACCTGCCCGCCGAAGCGCTTCACGCCGAGGCGCTGGGCGTTCGAGTCGCGACCGTTGCGCGAGGAGCTCGCGCCCTTCTTGTGTGCCATGACGAACCTGCTTTCGTGCTGGTTGCTGAGGGAGGGTGCCGGTCGGCGCGGGGCGGCCCGTGGCCGCTACCTCGCGCCGGGCGAGATCACTTGATGCCGGTGACCTTGAGGCGGGTCAGCTGCTGACGGTGACCCTGGCGACGGCGGTAACCGGTCTTGTTCTTGTACCGCAGGATCGTGATCTTCGGACCCTTCTCGTCCCGCACGACCTCGGCGGTGACCTTGACCTTCGCGAGCTTCGCGGCGTCCGTGGTCACCTTCTCCCCGTCCACCAGCAGGAGAGCGGGCAGCTCGACGGAATCACCGACGCCGGCGGACAGCCTGTCCACCACGACGATGTCGCCGACGGAAACCTTCTCCTGACGGCCACCGGCCTTGACGATCGCGTACACCACGTTGCTGCTCATCTCTCCTAGTCTTGGCGTGCTCGTCACGGCGAGTTCGTCTTGGAGACTCCGACCACGCCGCGGCGTGCGAGTGCGAGTCGTCCGTGGGCACACGGGACCGGCGCGCCTGGGCGCGCCGACGTTCAAGACTACGGAAATGCGGCGGGCAGGTCAAACCGCGCGGGCGGTCGCCGCGCGCGGACGTCCCGCACGCGGCGACCGGGACCGTGCGAGCCGCCCGGGCACCGTCCTACTCGAGGACGAACGTGACCTCCAGCACGACCTGCCAGGCCGTGATGCGGCCGTCGGCCACGTCGACCTTCTGCTCCTTGACCCACGCGCCCGAGACGTTGCGCAGCGTGCTCGCAGCGCGCTCGACGCCGATCCGCACCGCGTCCTCGAAGCTCGTGTCCGACCGCGCGCTGATGTGCGTGATCCGTGCCACCGTGCCGCTCATACCGGTCTCCCCCGTCCTGGCGGGCGCTCCGGTGCGCCCGCGCACCCGTCGAGCATCCCGCTGCGGGCCCGCCCTCGCCACCGGGGCGCCGGGCCGGGCGGCGGCCACGAGCGCACGGGTGCGCGTGCGTGCCTACGCTGGCCGGGGAGGTGGTCGCATGGGTCCCGCAGACCCGACCCGCGGCGCCCTGGGCGCGGACGACGCCGTGGCCGCGGCCCTGCGCGCGGTCGACCGGCGCTCGTTCCTCCCGCGCGCGCAGCGCCGCTGGGCGGGACAGGACCGGCCGCTCGCGATCGGGCACGGGCAGACCAACTCCCAGCCCTCGACCGTCGCGGCCATGCTCCGCCTGCTCGACGTCCGGCCCGGCGCGCGCGTCCTCGACGTCGGCTCCGGGTCGGGCTGGACGACGGCGCTCCTCGCGGTGCTCGTGGGCCCCGAGGGCAGCGTGCTGGGCGTCGAGCGCGACCCCGACCTCGCCGCGTGGGGCGCGGCCAACGTCGCGCGCGAGCGCACCCCGTGGGCGCGCGTCGTCACCGCGACGCGCGGCGTGCTCGGCTCCCCCGGGGAGCGCTACGACCGGATCCTCGTCTCGGCCGCGGCGCAGGCGCTGCCGCGCGCGCTCGTCGACCAGCTCGCCCCGGGCGGCCGCATGGTCGTCCCCGTGCGGCACACGATGGTCCTCGTCGAGGCGGACCCCGAGGCGCCGGGAGGCTTCCGCACGAGCGAGCACGGCTCCTACTCGTTCGTCCCGCTCGTCGAGGACGCGCCCGCTCCCCCGCCCCCCGGCTGACCGCGCCACGGCGGGTCCGGGAGATGGGTGCGGCAGCGCGCCTCGTACGTCTCGGCGCCGCCCACGTGCGCCGCGACGGGCGCCAGCGGGTCGCCCGGGTCGCCCGCGCCGGTCGGCGCGGCCAACCGGACGTGGAACGCGGCGTCCTCGCCGCACACCGCGCACACCGCCGTGAGCTTGTCGACGCGCTCGGCGAGCGCCACGAGCGCGGGCAGGGGCTCGAACGGCCGCGCGTCGAACGTCACGTCGAGCCCCGCGACGACCACGACGAGCCCGCGGTCGGCGAGTCGCTGCACGACGTCGACCAGCCCGGGGCCGAAGAACTGCGCCTCGTCGACGGCGACCAGGTCGAGCGGTCCCGCCTCGCGCACGAGGCGTTCCAGGTCGTCCGCGTCGCGTGCCGTGCGCGACGGCGTCGCGAACCCGGAGTGCGAGCTCACCGTGCCCGCGCCGCGCCGCGTGTCGAGCGCGTGGCCCACGACCTCGACGCGCCGGCCCGCGATCTCGGCACGGCGCACGCGCCGCAGGAGCTCCTCCGTCTTGCCCGCGAACATCGGGCCGCACACGACCTCGACGCGACCGCCCGCGCGCGGGCCGGGGGGCTGCGGACCTGCTGCGCCGCTCATGCGAGCAGTGAACCACCCCCCGCCCACGCCGTGCTCGGCGGCGCGGGACGACGGTGCGGTCAGTGGTGCCGGGCGGACCCGTTCGAGGACGGCCGCACGGGCAGCGGCTTCGGCTCCGCTCCCGCACCGAGCACCGAGACGCGGTCCGGGGAGCCCGGGCGCGCGGCGTCGCGGCGGCTGAGGATCGTGGTGCCGGACGACCCGGCCGGGACGTCGGCCGCGGGGCCCTCGGCCGGAGCGGTGCTCGCGTCCCCGGCGACGGGCTCGCCCTCGGTCGCCGCCCGGTCCGTGGCGGGGTCGGCGGCCGCGTCCGGCGCGGTCGCCTCGGGGCTCGCTCCGGGCCCGGCCTCCGCCGGCGCCACGGGCACGGCCGCGATCCCGGCCAGGCCCCCGCCGCCGAC
>NZ_WMKA01000071.1:0-3761 GCF_009711085.1 Cellulosimicrobium composti | reverse complement strand
CTCGTCCTCGGCACGGGGCGCGGGCGGGACCGCGGCATCCGCGCCGCGCGCGCCGACCGGCGCGTCGACCGGCGCGTCTGACGCCGCGGCGCGCCGCGCGTCCGTCGCCGGGTCCGCGGGCAGGACGCCCCGGTTGAGCTCGCCGTAGGGTACGTGGACCGACGGGGCGACGCGGCGGGCCGCCTCGACGACCGCGCGCTGGTCGTCGAAGAAGATGTGCGGGCGCAGGACCTCGAGCACGCCGTCCTTGTCGACGCCACCGAGGAAGAACGCGTCGTCGACCGCCACGCCCCACGACGAGAGCGTCGCGACCGCGCGCTCGTGCGACGGCGCGGAGCGCGCGGTGACGAGCGAGACGTGGACGCGCGGGCGGTAGGACGGGTCCGTGGCCTGCCGTTCGCGCTCGACGACCTGGATGCGGTGGATGCCCACGAGCAGGTCCCGCAGCGGGCCCCGGCCGAGCGGCACGTCCGCGTTGAGCTCCTCGTGCTCGCGGAAGGACGCGAGGCCGCCGTCGGTGAAGCGACGTTCCGACGAGTCGTCGGCGAGGACGCCGTCGAAGTCGAACGCGATCCGCAGCTCGTCGCCCGCCTCGTCCGCGAACGTCCGGTCGAGCACGTACCCGGCGGGCAGCCCGAGGTCGACGGCGTCGCGCACCGACCGCTCGTCGGCCGAGAGGAACAGGTCGACGTGCAGCGGGCGGATGAACTCGTGCGGGCTGCGACCCTGGCGGAACACCGCGCGCGTGATCGGGAGGTCGTGGTGGCGGACCGAGCGCATGACGCGCAGGCCCGTCTCCGGGGAGTTGCGCGACATGACGATGACCTCGACGAGCGGGTCGTCCGCGGACGGCGCGAGGTCGTTCAGCGCGAGCAGGCGGCGGACGAAGCCGAACGCGACGCCGGGCTCCAGCGCGTCGTCGCGGTGGTGCTCCTGGAAGTCGCGGTACGCCGCCTCGCCCTGCGTGCGGAACACGCGGTCGGACTCGGTGAGGTCGAACAGTGCGGAGGAGGCGACGCCGACGACGAGGCGGCCCGAGAGGTCGTAACCCATGCGCGCATGATGCCAGGTCACGGCGCCCCGGACGAAGACGGCCACCCGCCGGGGCCGGGACGCGCGAGGGCCCGGCGGGGGTCGTGACGACCGCCCGCCGGGCCCGTTCTCGCTCAGTCCTCGGTCGGCTCCGCGCTCGCGTCGCCGCCCGTGCCCGGCTCCGCCACGGGCTCGACGGCAGGAAGCGCCGCGTCGTCCGCCGGCGCGCCGGCGACCGCGTCCTGCGAGACCGCCCCGTCGTGCTCGTGCTCGTGGGCGTGCGCCGCCGCGGCGGCGATCGTCGCGAGCGTGGCCTTCACGGCCGCTCGCGCCTCCGAGGTGACCTCGGGCAGGACCGGGACGGCCGGCTGCGGGAGCGTGATCCCCGCGTCCTTCGCCGCCGCGCCCGAGCCGCCGCCGGAGCCGCGCTTGCGGCGCGAGCGCGAACGCCCGCCCTCGGCCGGCTCCTCGCCGGACGACGCGCCGCCGGCGTTGCCGTTGCCGCCGTGGTCGTGACCGCCGCGGCCGTTCCCGCCCGACTTCTCGATCGGGTCGGTGTGCACGATGAACCCGCGACCGTGGCAGTGCTCGCACGTCTCGCTGAACGCCTCGACGAGGCCCTGGCCCACGCGCTTGCGCGTCATCTGCACGAGGCCGAGCGACGTGACCTCGGCGACCTGGTGCTTGGTGCGGTCGCGGCCGAGGCACTCGACGAGGCGACGCAGCACGAGGTCGCGGTTGGACTCGAGCACCATGTCGATGAAGTCGATGACGATGATGCCGCCGATGTCGCGCAGGCGGAGCTGGCGGACGATCTCCTCGGCCGCCTCCAGGTTGTTGCGCGTCACGGTCTCCTCGAGCGTGCCGCCCGAGCCCGTGAACTTGCCGGTGTTGACGTCGACGACCGTCATCGCCTCGGTGCGGTCGATGACGAGCGAGCCGCCCGAGGGCAGCCAGACCTTGCGGTCCATGCCCTTCGCGAGCTGCTCGTCGACGCGGTGCACCGTGAAGACGTCCTGCGTGCCCGTCCACTTGGAGACGCGCTCGCGCAGGTCCGGCGCGAGCTCCTCGACGTACGAGGAGATCTCGCTCCACGCCCCGTCGCCCTCGACGACGAGCGAGCTGAAGTCGTCGTTGAAGATGTCGCGGACCACGCGGATCGCGAGGTCGGGCTCGCCCTGGAGCAGGGCGGGCGCGGACGCGCTCCTGGCCTTCTTCTCGATGGCCTCCCACTGCCCGCGCAGGCGCTCGACGTCGGCGCGCAGCTCCTCCTCGCTCGCGCCCTCGGCGGCGGTGCGCACGATGACGCCCGCGCCGTCGGGCACGACCTCCTTGAGGATCTTCTTCAGGCGGTTGCGCTCGGTGTCGGGGAGCTTGCGGCTGATGCCGGTCATGCCGCCGCCCGGGACGAACACGAGGTACCGGCCCGCGAGGGTGATCTGCGACGTCAGGCGCGCGCCCTTGTGGCCGATCGGGTCCTTCGTGACCTGCACGAGCACCGAGTCGCCCGACTTGAGCGCCTGCTCGATGCGCCGCGGCTGGCCCTCGAGGCCCGCGGCGTCCCAGTTGACCTCGCCGGCGTACAGGACGGCGTTGCGCCCCTTGCCGACGTCGATGAACGCGGCCTCCATGCTCGGCAGCACGTTCTGGACGCGGCCCAGGTAGACGTTGCCCGCCATGGACGCCTGCGACTGCTGCGACACGTAGTGCTCGACGAGCACGCCGTCCTCGAGCACGGCGATCTGCGTGCGCCCGCCGCGCTCGCGCACGACCATCGAGCGCTCGACCGACTCGCGGCGCGCGAGGAACTCGGCCTCGGTGATGATCTGGCGGCGGCGCCCGGCGTCGCGGCCCTCGCGGCGCCGCTGGCGCTTGGCCTCGAGGCGCGTGGACCCCTTGAGCGCGGTGACCTCGTCGGCCAGGCTGCGCTCGCGCGGGCGCGAGCGCGTCGTGGTCGTCTCGCCGCTGTCGCCCCGGCCCCCGCGGCGACGGCGACGGCGGCGACGGCTGCTGCCCGCCTCGTCCTCGCCGCTCTCCCCCGGCTCGCCGTCCGCGGCGTCCTGCTCGGCGTCGTCGGCGTCGGGCTCGGCGCCCGCGTCGGCGGGTGCGGCCTCCTGGCCGTTCTCGCCGTCCTCGGACTCGCGTCCCGAGTCCTGGCGGCCGCGACGGCCGCGGCCGCCGCGGCGACGACGACGGCGCGGGCCGGACTGCTCGGCGTCCTCCCCCTCGGGGGCGTCGGTCCGCTCGGCGTCGGCCTCGTCCTCGTCGAGGTCCACGAAGTCCTCGGGGCCGAACGCGTCCTCGGGGACCTCGATGCCCTCGGCGACGAGCTCGGTCTCGATGGCCTCGATCTCCTCGACCGCGGCGGCGTCCTCGCCCGTGAGCGCGACCTCGACGGTCACGTCCTCGGCGGGCACGGCCTCAGGTGCCTCGAGAGCCACGGGCGTCGGAGCGGCCTCGGCGGACTTCGCGGCGCCGCGCCCGCGCTTGCCGGCGCCGCGCCCGCGCGTCGTCGACGTCGCGGCGGGGGCGTCCTGCGTGGGCGTCTCGGCCGGACGGTCCTGCGACGCGGCCTCGGCAGGCTCGACGTGCCGGGGCGGGCCGGCCGGGCTCTGGGCGCGGCGCGGGCGGCGCGGCGCCGCTGCCGGGTCGGGCGCCTGGAAGAGCAGCGCGGTGGTCGCGAGGCGCGGTGTGCTCGTGCCGCCACCGGTCGCGGCGGGCGAGACCGT
>NZ_WMKA01000070.1 GCF_009711085.1 Cellulosimicrobium composti | reverse complement strand
CGGCGGCCGGGACGGGCTGCGGGGGAGCCGGCGGCGCTGCCGGCGGGGTCGCGCCGGTCGGCGGGACGGGCGCCGCGGGCGCGGCGCCGTTCGGCGGCGGGAAGGGGTTGTCCACGTGCTGCTCCGGAGTCGTGCGGGCGAGCGCCCGGACGGTCCGTGCCGCCGTGCGTGGCGGGATGCTCCCACACCGGGGGCCCCACCGTCGAGCACGCCCGTCGCGACCACGAGGACGACCGCGGCCACGAGTTCGACCCCGCCCACGAGAGCGACCGTGGTGCCGTGATCGGACGGACCACGGCACCACGGTCGCTCCCGGCAGGAGACCGGTTACGGCTGGTCGACCTCCGACCCGACGAGGAACTGCGAGTACGCCCCGATGGTGAGGAACGTCGGGAAGTCCTCGGCGAGCGCGACGGCGCGGAACACGTTCGCGGCGTCGTCGATCCGGTTGCCGGGCGTGCGCGGCAGGTCGTCGACGATCTCGGCGAGCAGCGCCTCGACGCGCTCGCGCGTGATGGGCACGCCGTTCTCGGTGCGCGTGCCCGAGGCGATCCACTGCCACACCTGCGACCGCGAGATCTCCGCGGTCGCGGCGTCCTCCATGAGGTGGTCGATCGCGGCGGCGCCGACGCCGCGCAGCCACGACTCGAGGTACCGCACGCCCACCGACACGTTGGACCGCAGGCCTGCGGCGGTCACGGTCGCGCCCGCGCGCCGCGCCGAGCCGATGTCGAGGAGCTCGTGCTGGCCCACGGTGACGTCGTCGCGCCGGCGCGAGACCTGGTGCGGGCGGTCGCCCAGCACGGCGTCGAACTCGCCGCGCGCGACCTCGATGAGGTCGGGGTGCGCGACCCACGTGCCGTCGAACCCGTCCGTCGCCTCGCGGCGCTTGTCGGCGCGCACCTGCTCGAACGCGCGCTCGGTGACGTCGGGCCGCCGCCGGTCGGGGATGAACGCGCTCATCCCGCCGATCGCGTGCGCGCCGCGCCGGTGGCACGTCGCGACGAGCAGCTCGGTGTACGCGCGCATGAACGGCGCGGTCATGGTCACCTGGGCGCGGTCGGGCAGCACGTAGGAGTCGCCGCGCGTGCGGAACGCCTTGATGACGGAGAACAGGTAGTCCCACCGCCCGGCGTTGAGCCCGGCGCAGTGGTCGCGCAGCTCGTAGAGGATCTCCTCCATCTCGAACGCCGCGGGCAGCGTCTCGATCAGCACGGTCGCGCGGATCGTGCCCTGCGGGAGGCCGAGGTAGTCCTGCGCGAGCACGAACACGTCGTTCCACAGCCGCGCCTCGCGGTAGCCCTCGAGCTTGGGCAGGTAGAAGTACGGCCCGCGGCCGCGCTCCACGAGCTCGCGGCCGTTGTGGAACAGGTACAGCCCGAAGTCCACGAGCGACGCCGACGCCGACACGCTGACCCCGGCGCGGTCGACGTACCGCATGTGCTTCTCGATGAGGTGCCACCCGCGCGGGCGGAACACGATCGTCGGGAGGTCGGTGAGCGTCGTCGAGCGCAGCCGGTACTCCTTGGGCTCGCCGCCCGGGACGTCGACGGTGTGCGTGAGCGTCCCGCGGATCGCGTCGTGCAGGGCGAGCTGGCCCTCGATCACGTTGCGCCACGTGGGGCTCGACGCGTCCTCGGCGTCCGCGAGCCACACCTTGGCCCCCGAGTTGAGGGCGTTGATCGTCATCTTCGGGTCGGTCGGGCCCGTGATCTCGACGCGGCGGTCGTCGAGGCCGGGCGCCCCGGTCGACCCGGCGACGCGCCACGTCGGGTCGTCGCGCACGGGGCGCGTGGACGCGCGGAAGTCGGGGTCGATGCCGTCGGCGACGTCCTGCCGGCGCTGCTGGCGGTCCATGAGCAGCTCGTGGCGGCGGGCGACGAACCGGTCGTGCAGCAGCGTCACGAAGTCGAGCGCCTCGGGCGTGAGGATCTCGCGGTAGCGCTCGCCGAGGGTGCCGGTGACGCGCAGGGTGCCCGACGGCGCGCGGCGGCCCGGGCTCCCGGGGCGCGGTTCGTCGTCGGGCGACGTCCCGGAGGGGTCCGAGGTCGGGGGAGAGGTGGTCGTGGTGAGGGCGGTCATGGCGTTCTCCGGAGGTCGTGTCGCGCGGCGGGGCTGCGGTGGCGGAGCGGGGGCAGCCCCGCCGCGCGGTGGGGATCAGTGGAACTGGGCGGTCTCGGTGGACCCGGCGAGCGCGAGGGTGGCGGCGTCGGGGTTGAGAGCCGTGGCGACCCGGTCGAAGTAGCCGGTGCCGACCTCCCGCTGGTGGCGGGTGGCGGTGTAGCCGTCGGCCTCGGAGGCGAACTCGGCCTCCTGCAGCTCGACGTAGGCGGACATCGCGCGCTCGTTGTAGCCGCGCGCGAGCTCGAACATGGAGTGCGAGACGGCGTGGAAGCCGGCCAGCGTGATGAACTGGAACGCGTAGCCCATCGCGGCGAGCTCCTTCTGGAAGCTCGCGATCTGGGCGTCGTCGAGGTGCTTCTTCCAGTTGAACGACGGCGAGCAGTTGTAGGCGAGCTTCTTGCCCGGGTGCTGCGCGTGGATCGTCTCGGCGAAGGTGCGCGCGAGCTCGAGGTCGGGCTCGCCCGTCTCGACCCAGATGAGGTCGGCGTACGGCGCGTAGGCCAGGCCGCGCGCGACCACGGCGTCGAGGCCGGGGCGCACCCGGTAGAAGCCCTCGGAGGTGCGCTCGCCCGTGAGGAACGGACGGTCGCGCTCGTCGACGTCGGACGTCAGCAGGTCCGCGGCGAGCGAGTCCGTGCGGGCGATGATCACGGACGGCACGCCCGCGACGTCGGCCGCGAGGCGCGCGGCGTTGAGCGTGCGGATGTGCTGGCTCGTGGGGACGAGCACCTTGCCGCCGAGGTGGCCGCACTTCTTCTCCGACGCGAGCTGGTCCTCCCAGTGCACGCCGGCCGCCCCCGCGGCGATCATCGACTGCATGAGCTCGTAGGCGTTGAGCGGGCCGCCGAACCCGGCCTCGGCGTCGGCGACGATCGGGGCGAGCCAGTCGCGCGAGGGTCGCCCGTCGCCGGAGCCCGCGGCTTCCGCCGTCTCGATCTGGTCGGCGCGCAGGAGCGCGTTGTTGATGCGGCGCACGACGGCCGGCACCGAGTTGGCGGGGTACAGGGACTGGTCGGGGTACGTCTGGCCGGAGAGGTTGGCGTCGGCCGCGACCTGCCACCCGGACAGGTAGATGGCCTTCAGGCCGGCGCGCACCTGCTGCACGGCCTGGTTGCCCGTGAACGCGCCGAGCGCGGCGACCCACTCCTCGGTGTGGATGAGCTCCCACAGCTTCTCGGCGCCGCGCCGGGCGAGGGTGTGCTCCTCGCGGACGGATCCGCGCAGCGCCACGACGTCCTCGGCGGTGTAGTCGCGCTGGAGGCCGGACCAGCGCGGGTCGCTCGCCCAACGGGCGGAGATCTCGGCGGCGGTCTCGGTCTGGTCGCCGGGGCGGCGCGGGGTGCCGGTGGTCGGACCCGCGACGCCCGACGTCGTCGCGACGGCGCCGAGCGGACGGGCGCCGCCCGCGTACTCGGACGGGGAGCGGCGGCTGACGATGGTGGGCCTGGTCACGGGTGCCTCCTGGTGGTGCGCCGACCCGCCGCGTGCGGGCCGGCCGGGCCGGTCGGTGGACCTCGGCGAGGTCCGTGCTTCGACCTTCCTCCCCGTGTGAAGCCCTTCTCAAGCGAGAACGAGCGAAAGAATCGACGATCTTCTGTTGTGCGGAAGGAGTGGCGCGTGTCACTCTGAGTCATGGCTATCCCGACGACGCGACCGGCCGGAATCACGGAACATGCTCAGATCCCGCTCGAGAGCGAGCCGGACGCGCTGACCATCGGCCGCCGGATCCGCCACCTGCGCACCGCACGCGGCATGACGCTCGACGAGCTCGGCGCGGCGATCGGCCGCGCGCCCTCGCAGGTCTCCCTGCTGGAGAACGGCAAGCGCGAGCCCAAGTTCGCCCAGCTCCAGGCCGTCGCACGAGCCCTCGGCGCGAGCCTCGACGACCTCCTCTCCCCGGTGCCGCCGTCACGCCGCGACGCGCTCGAGATCGAGCTCGAGCGCGTGCAGCGCGGGCCGCTCTTCGACGCGCTCGGGCTGCGGCCCGTGCGCGTCGGCAAGTCGCTGCCGACCGACGCGCTGGAGACGATCGTCGCGCTCGAGCGCGAGCTCCAGCGCCTGCACGCAGAGCGTGCCGCGACCCCGGAGGAGGCGCGGAGGGCGAACGCCGAGCTGCGCGCGACCATGCGCGCGCAGGACAACTACTTCCCCGAGCTCGAGGACGCCGCGGCCGAGCTGCTCGAGAGCGTGGGGCACACGGGCGGGCCGTTGCCGCAGCGCGTCGCGGCCGACATCGCGACCCACCTCGGGTTCACCATCCACTACGTGGGCGACCTGCCGCACTCGACGCGGTCGGTGCTCGACCTGCGGCACCACCGCGTGTACCTCCCGAGCGACGGGCTGCGCGGGCGCTCCAACGCGACGTCGGCCCTGCTCCAGGCCCTCGCGCCGCACGTGCTCGGGCACGCCGAGCCGCGCGACTACCGCGAGTTCCTGCGCCAGCGGGTCGAGGCGAACTACCTCGCGGCGGCGCTGCTCCTGCCGGAGCGGCACGCGGTGCGGACCCTGCGCGCCGCGAAGGACGCGCGCGAGATCTCGGTCGAGGACCTGCGCGACGCGTTCGCCGTGTCCTACGAGACGGCGGCGCACCGCTTCACCAACCTCGCGACGAGGCACCTCGGGATCCCGGTGCACTTCATGAAGGTCCACGAGTCCGGCGTCATCCACAAGGCGTACGAGAACGACGGCGTCCGGTTCCCCACGGACCCGCTCGGCGCGGTCGAGGGACAGTACGTGTGCCGCAGCTGGACGGCGCGCACGGTGTTCGCGGTCGAGGACCGGCTCAGCCCGTTCTCCCAGTACACCGACACCCCGAGCGGCACCTACTGGTGCACGTCCCGCGTCCAGCGGGCGGCGGAGGGGGAGTTCTCGGTGAGCGTCGGCGTGCCGTTCGCGCACGTCAAGTGGTTCCTCGGGCGCGACACGACGGAGCGGCTCGTGTCCCGCTGCCCCGACGACGCGTGCTGCCGCCGCCCGCCGGACGCGCTCGCGGACCGCTGGGCCGGCCAGGCGTGGCCCAGCGCGCGACCGCACGCGTCGATGCTCGCGGCGATGCCGACGGGAGCCTTCCCCGGTGTCGACCAGACGGAGGTCTTCTCGTTCCTCGAGGCGCACGCGCCGAGCGACGGCGCCTCGCCCGTGCGGGTGCGCCCGGGGCGGTGACGCTCACCTCTGCGCGAGGTGCTCCCGCGCCAGGGCGAGCAGCTCGTCGGACACCGGGTCGCCGGTCGTGGCCCGGGCGAGGGTCAGGCTCCCGACGAGGACCACGAGGTCCACGAGCGCGTGGGCGCGCGCGTCGGGCCCGCCGCCCTCGACCGCGGCGAGGCGGTCGACGGTCGCGCGCAGCCCGTCGGTGAAGGCCGCGCGCAGCTCCGGGCTCGTCGCGCGCGCGGCGTCCGTCGCGAGCGCGGCGTTGGCGCAGCCGGTCCCGGGCGCGTCGCGGTGCTCCGGGGAGAGGTACTCCGTGACGAGCCGGTCGCGCGCGGTGGGTCCGTCGGGGCTCTCCGCGGCCACCCGGTCGAGGCGGCCGAGGATGTCGCCGAACGCGTCGCGCGTCGCGGCCGCGACGAGGTCGTCCTTCGAGCGGAAGTGCTTGTAGAAGCCGCCGTGCGTGAGCCCGGCCGCCGACATCGCCTCCTGCACGCTCACGTTCGCGGCGCCCCGCTCGCGCAGCATCCGGGACGTCGCGTCCACGACCTCCTCGCGGTGTCGCGCCGCGTCCGCCTGGGACGACCTGCTCATCGCTGCCCCCTTCCGTCGTCAGCCAGCAGCGAACTTTAGATTACACCCATCAGATATCTTGCCCGAGCGGTCTCCCGTTGCGCACCGAGAACGCGATCTCGGACCTCGTGCTCGTCGACTCCGTCCCCGACGGGTTCACCGTCGCCGGCTTCGCGGCGGACGTGCGCGCTGCCGTCGCCCCCGCGGCCGCAGCGGCGCCGGTGCCGAGCGAACCCGACGAGCCCGACGGCACGGTGCGCTCATGACCACGACCGGTACCGTCTCGCGACGGGTCGGGTTCGCGGTGGCCGTCGTCGCCAGCACGTTGATGATGGCCGCCGCGAGCGCGCCGTCGCCGTTCTACCCGGACCTGCAGGCGAGGTTCGACGCCACGCCCGCGGCGATGACGGCCGTGTTCGCCATCTACGCGGTCGTGCTGCTGGGTGCGCTCCTCATGGCCGGCTCGCTGTCGGACCACGTGGGGCGCCGACCCGTCCTCAGTGCCGGGTTCGTGCTCCTCGCCGTGAGCGTCGTCGCCTTCGGGCACGCCGGGTCTGTCGCGGGACTCCTCGTGGCTCGCTCCCTGCAGGGGCTGGCGAGCGGGGTCCTGCTGTCAGCGCTCGCGGCGACGATCACCGAGCTCGAACCCGCGCACCGACGGGGCTCGGTTGCGGTGTGGAACTCCGTCGCGCCGCTCGTGGGCCTCGCGGTGGGTGCGACCGTGGGCGGCGCGGCGCTGACGGTCACGCCCACCCGCGCGATGGGCGAGGTGTTCGGGGCGCTGGGCGTCGCGTACGCCGTGCTCGCCGCCGCCGTGTGGGTCGCACCGGAGACGTCACCCCGTCACGAGGGGTGGCGGACGGCGCTGCGTCCTCACCTCGCCCTCCCGCGGTCGGGCGTGCGGACCTTCTGGGTCGGCGTCCCGGCGCTGCTGGCGGGCTGGGCGAACGGCGGGCTCTACCTGTCCCTCGGGGCGGGCATCGTCGCGTCCGAGTTCGGGGTCCGCTCGCACCTGTGGCAGGGCGGCGTCGTCGGTCTGCTGTCCGCGGGGGCGGCGGCCGCGGCGTTCCTCGTCCGTGGGCTCCCCGCCCGCACCGCCTCGATCGTCGGCATGACCGGGGTCGCAGCGGGCGCGGCGCTCGCGCTCGTGGCGATCGGCGGGGGCTCGCTGCCGGTCTACCTGCTCAGCGTCGTGGTCGCGGGCACCGGGTTCGGCGCGTCGTTCACGGGGGTCCTGCGCTCGGTCGCGTCCTCGGTCGGCGCGCACGAACGGGTCGGGGTCTTCGCGTCCGTGTACACGGTGAGCTACCTCTCGTTCGGCCTCCCCGCCGTCGCGGCGGGGCTCCTCGTGCCCGTGCTCTCGCTGGGCACGACGGCGTCCTGGTACGCCGGCGCCGTCGTCCTCCTCGCGCTGACCGCGGTCGTACTGCGCGTGCGCAGCGCGCTCTGACGCCGGGCCCGCTACGGCCCGTGCATCCGTCGGACGATCGCGGACGCCTCACGCACCGCGGGGCGGGCCGGACGTCGGCGCGTCGCGTCAGCCGGTGGAGCTCTGCCCGCTCGGGGCGCCCATCGCGTCCTTGAGACGCGCGGTGTCCGAGTCGGTCCAGCCGTCGGGGGCGTGCAGCGCCGCGAAGCCGTCGGCGTACTCGAGGTGGTACACGTGCCCGTGACCGGGCGGGATGTCCGACGCCGCGGCGACGAACAGGTGCTCGGGCTGCTCGTGTTCGGCGTGCTGCCCCTGCTCTCCATCCCGGCCGTCATCGCCACCGCAGCCGAGTTCGGCCTCGCGAGCGCCCTCGTGTCGACGACGCTGCCCGTCCTGCTCGTCACCGCACCACTGGCCGCATGGGTCTGGTACGGCACCCACCTCCCGCGCAGCCGGCGCGGCCAGCTCGGCTGGCTCGCTCTCGTCGTCCTGATCACGATGCTTCTGCTCGTCACGCCCGTCTTCTTCTGGACGATCCCCGCGATCACGGTCCTGTTCTCCGAAGGCCTGCGCGCTCTGATCAGGCACCCCGCCAAGCACCCGGCGCTCGCGGGCGCCGCGCGGCCTCCGTCCCGGGGTGCGTGATGAGCACGGTCACGCCCCGGCTGGTCGTCGACGCCGGCGCCGCCCCGACGCAGCCGCTGACGGCCGCTCCGCCGCGGCTCGGCGCGCCGCCAAGCGTCCGAGACACGACGACCTGCTCCCGGTACGCGATCGCGTGCCGGGCGTCCGCCCGCGTCCTCGAGCTCGAGGGCCACCCCGGCGAGGCCCGGCGCCTGCGCGAGCTCGCGGCGGCGCACGACCCCCACACCGACATCACCCCCGAAGGAGTGCCCGCATGACCACCACGACCGTCACCGCACCAGCCCTCGCCGTCGGCGAGCGCGTCCGGTTCGCCCGGCCGTCCGACGAGAGCACCTGGTGGTGGGACGTACGCGCCGCGGACACCCGCTTCACCGTCCTGACCAGGCAGCGCCCGTTCCGGGTCAAGGGCGAGCTGCTCTACACGATCATCGACCGTGAGCGCGGCGTGCGCGGCCCCTGCAACCTCATCGGGCAGGGCTGGGACATCGAGGAGCCCGGCGGGTGCGAGCGTCTCCTGGACGCCCTGCGGCGCGACGCCGACAACGCTCCAGGACTACGCGTGGAGGTCTCCCACCGCAACAACCTGCCCATCGAGCTCCTCGAGACGCACACGCCCGCGGGCCCCGCACGCACCATCACACCCAGCGGCCTGCCCGGCCCCGCGCTGCCGGCCTTGAACGCCGAGGAGTTCGCACCCCTCGGCACGTTCCGCGGCATCGACCTGCAGGAAGACCTCGACGACGCCGCCGTCTGGGCGCTCGGCCACCACGACCCCGCGCGCTTCGCGGCCGCGGTGACGGACTACGACGTCGACCTCACCCGCGACCCCCTGATCCAGCCGCTGCAGGTTGACGACGTCGAACACACCCACGCCGTCGTCCTGCACCGCATCGCCTCCCACGACCCCGGATGGGTCGTGACCTGGGCACCCCGACACCAGATCACCGGCACGACCCCCGGCGCGTTCCCCATCACGCTCATCCACCGGTGAGCGACCCGGACCCGCCACGAAGGAAGCGACTGACATGAGCCTCATCGAATCCCAGCCCGCGACCATCACCGCGCGGTGCACCTGCATCCACAGCGCCCAGGACGGCGACCGGCCCGGCACCAACTCCCAGCAGATCGGCGACGGCCAGTGGCAGTGCGGAGACCCGGCCACCCTGCTCGCCGTGTGGGAGTGCACGAGCTGCGTCCACCAGCACAGCGCCGTGCTCTGCGACGCCTGCGCGCGCACCCGCGTCGGTTTGCCCGGCGTGAGCGCCGAGCAGCGTTTCCGGCTCGCCGAGGTGAGCTCCTGATGGCGAACGGAGCCACGACCGACGTGGTCGTCATGGGCAAAAAGTCCTGCGTCCAGTGCGACGCGACCTACCGGGCCCTGGACAAGAAGGGCATCGAGTACTCCGTCGTCGACGTCACCCAGGACGCCGCGGCCCTCGAGCGCGTCCGCGAGCTCGGCTACCTGCAGGTGCCGGTCGTCGTCGCCGGCGACGACCACTGGTCGGGCTTCCGCCCCGACCGGATCAACGCGCTCAGCAACCAGGCGATATTCGTCCCTGGTGCAATCGCCGATCCCGGGGCACTAGCCCTCGGCACGAGCGATGAGGGAAGCCTGCTCTGTGGTGAATCGGGTCTAACTCTTGACCGACGACCCGCTATGGCTTGACGTGCCGTTGAGTGTGGTATGTACTTCAGCCACCGAGGGTGGGCAGGCGTACGACAGGACCAATCGGTTCCACCTTCGGGCCAAGCAACGACGCGTTGGTCGCACTCTTAAAGGGGGAGTCTTGAAGGCTGTCTATGTACGGCGGTTTGCTGTTCCCGCGGTCGTCGTAGGTCTCGCGATGGCGGGTGTTTCGACCGCAAGCGCGAGCACCGAGGATCCGGCGGGTAGCGAGATCATCGACCCGAACGAGCTGACCTGGGTCGGGACTGAGAATGCCGACGGTACAACGCGGACGTACGGCGACGTGGAGCGCCAAGCGGTCAACGACGCGTTCCGGGCGGAGCAGGAAGCGCTGATCGGGCAGGAGATCGGTTCGTCCGGGGCTGAGGTCGTCGAGCCTGACGAGCTGACCTGGGTCGGTTCGATCGAACCCGATGGCAGCATCCGCATGTACGACGACGCCGAGCGCCAAGCCGTCAACGACGCGTTCACGCAGGAGCAGGCAGAGCTGATCGAGGAAGAGTCGGCTGCGGCGCCCGGTCCAGGCATGATCTCGCCGTTCACGACCTCGGTGGCGTGCACAACCACTCGGTACAAGGTCGTCGCTCAGTACCCGTTCGAAGGTCCGGCGTGGCGTGGCTTCTGCTACACGGGTTATGGGACTCTCACTGTTTCGGCGATGCACTCCGCCGTCCTCGGTGTCTGCCCAGGGCCCCAGACCGGGCGGATCTACGCTCACTTTGGCGACGGCACGAGGGATTGGTCCACGTGGCGTGGACCCTTCCCGAACAACACCTCGAACTGCTTCAACTTTGCGAAGCAGACCAACGCCTACTCCAGGGTGGCGATCTGGCAGCCCGGTGCCCCTGCGCCGGTCTCTGTGAACCCGCTCGCGCCCATCGCGAAGTAGTTCACGCAAGGCCGAACTCAGCCACGGACTTCGACAAGGCGGGAGTGGGGCGCACCATCCGGTGTGCCCCACTCCCGCCTTGTTAGGTCCTGGGATACCGCTGATCTGTGGAAGGTTCACGGTTCACAGACGCGAAGCCTTGGAGCTCGGCGCGTGCCCGCGATGCTTGGTCGACGGCGATCAGCGAAGCGATGGTCGGGACGATGGCGCTCACGATGACGGAGGCGATGCCTTGGATGTCGTGGCCGGCGGCGATGAGCCAGGCGAGGATCGCGGTGATGGCCACGAGCGTGGCGCAGACGATGGCGATGGTGATGTGGGTGGTGCGCATGTGGACTGCTCCTGTCAGTCGAGGCCGAGGCTTGCCCAGGTGAGTGGGCCGACGATGCCGTCGGGGTCGAGGCCTGCGCGCCGCTGGTACTCGGTGACGACTGCGCGAGTTTTGGGGCCGAAGCTCCCGTCCACAGCGAGGTCGCGCGCGTAGGCGGGGTAGTGGGCCTTGAGGTGCTGTTGCAGGTCGCGCACATGCTGGCCCGTGCTGCCCTCGCGCAGGACCGGACGGCCGCTGCCGCCGGCCGCTGCCCCCGCGGTACCGAGGGTCAGGCCACGGTCGCGGTAGTAGGCCTGGGGGTCGGTGTGGGTGCTGCCGGTCCAGACCTCGAAGTGCAGGTGGGGCCCGGTCGCGGTCCCGGTCGATCCGACATCGCCAATGTGGGTGCCGGCGCCGACGCGGGCCCCTTCGGCGACGCGCCGGCGTGACAGGTGCAGGTAGTAGGTCGTGGGACCGGCGTCGCCGCGGATCCCGACCCAGTTCCCGCGCGATCCGTCGCGCCGGGACGCGGTGACCAGACCGGCGTGCGCGGCCTTGACGGGTGTGCCGCTCGGAGCGGCGATGTCGGTGCCGGTGTGTGGTGTGCGCTTGCCGGTGATCGGGTGCGTGCGCGGTCCGTAGCGCGAGCTGATGCGCCCAGCGACCGGGTTGACGAGCTGACTCATCGGGCCCCCTCCAATGTAGTGAAGCCGCAGGTCACCGGGTCGTGGCCTGCACGTGGGGAGGAGTGTGCACGGCGCCACCCACATGCTACGTTCGAACACACGTTCGAATCAGTCGTGTCAGTGGGCGCTGGCAGGGTCTGGTTCCACGTCCCGGCCGCAGCCGATCTGCGGGGGGCACCGGGTATGCGAGCAAGGGAACGGAGCAACACATGACTACTCAGATCGGACCGACGGCCATCGCGGCGGACGATCCGCCCGTCGACCAGCGCGTCCTGGATGTGCAGGAGTGGCTGAACGCCACGTACGGGCCGGCGGCAGGAGCGCAGTGGATCCGGGTGCCCGAGACGGGACGCACCGGCTGGTCGACGATGTACGGGCTCACGCGCGCGCTGCAGCACGAGCTCGGGATCGCGACCCTGTCGAACAACTTCGGGGATGGGACACTCGCCGCACTGACGACCCAGTTCCCGACGATCAACTCCTCCACGACGTCGAGCAACCCCGCAAAGCTCTCCCGCGTCGTGAAGATCATCCAGGGTGGCCTGTACTGCAAGGGGTACAACCCGAACGGGCTCGACGGCGGGTACGGTCCTGGCTGCACGAGCGCCGTCGCTTCACTGCGTTCGGACATGGGTCTGACTGCGGTTGGGACGATGATCCCGAAGGTGTTCAAGGGCCTACTGACCATGGACGCCTACGTACTGCTGCCTGGAGGCACCTCCGCTGCACGCGGCGTGCAGCAGTGGCTCAATGCGACCTACCTGTCACGCAAGAACTTCTTCGTCATGCCGTGCGACGGCCTGTACTCGCGCAACACCCAGAAGGCTCTCGTGTACGCCCTGCAGTACGAGATCGGGCTGACCGACGCCGAGGCCACTGGCACTTTCGGGCCGGGTACACGCGGTGGCATCAGCGAATCGGGACTCTTCGGCGTGGGGGCACAGGACTCGGGCGGCAGCCAGTGGGTGCGCCTGTTCCACGCGGCGCTCATCTTCAACAAGATCGCCGTCGCATTCGACTCTGTCTTCAGCTCTGCAGACTCCATGTCCGTCACGGCGTTTCAGAACTTCTGCAAGCTCGCCCCCACCGGGGCTGCGGACTACCAGACGTGGTGCTCGCTCTTGGTCTCCAACGGAGACCCCGAGCGCCCGGGAACTGCTTGCGACGGCATCACCGAGGTGACCGCCCCTCGAGCAGCGACACTCTGGAACTCGGGATACCGATACGTCGGTCGCTACCTGACGAACGCGCTGAACTCACAGCTCAACAAGAAGATCCAACCCGGCGAGCTCTCGACGATTTTCAGCGCGGGGCTGAGAGGTGTTCTCACCAGCATGATCGTCGGGTTCCTC
>NZ_WMKA01000007.1 GCF_009711085.1 Cellulosimicrobium composti | reverse complement strand
TCACCAGCCGCTACACCACTCCCTGGGACTTGACCGAAGTCTGTCCGGTTCAGCTTCGTGGGAGTGTCGCGGATCCCCGTCCGGTAGGTAACGACGGGCAACCATTGATCCCCGACGGCCTTGCCGCTCATCGCTCGTACCGGATCGGCGGAGCTTTGCGCCTCGTGGCTCACGAAACTCAGCTCGCGCCACGCAGCGACGCGAAGAAGGTCCCTCAGGGCGACATGGACCCTGAGGTGTTCGGACCACGGCACGGGCCTCTTGACCTGCGTGTGAACCTGCATCCGCTCGGTGATCGTCGTCTCATCCGGTCCGGTCCCGGGTCCGTACCGCCAGTTCGACTGGAACTCAGCGTTGAGCCTCCTGCTCGCGCGAATTGCGGGCGGTGACTGCAGGCGAAGGTTGACGGACGCCAGCCGGCCGTCGCGCAACTCTCGCTCCGCGTTGAGTGATCGGAGCCCGATCCAGGTGCCGAGCCCTTCGACTTCTGATCGCAACCCGTTGATCGATTCGTACGCTCGTGCCAGCCGCGCACCGCAGACCGCGTAGTCAAACGTCAACTTGCCTTCGCCTACGTTGGTGCCGCCCAGTGTGATCGTGGAGCCGGAGACTCGGCTCCCAATCAGTGCTACGGCCCCGCTGGCGTCGAAGAAGCTGATTGAATTAGGCGGCTCGTATCGACGCTTCGTCCTATCTGGGTCGTCGGCGTAGAGGATTCCGCCAGAGAACCAATACTGGTATATGTCCGTGTGGCCGTCGAGGAACGGGATCGTCACCTCGACCTTTTCCGGGGTCCTCTCAAGCTTCACCGCCACCCGCGGCGTCTCAGCAAGACCATCGATCATGAGGCCGATTCGCGACTTGCCCACGACCAGAGCGTTGTCGTTCGCAGCCACGGTCAGACAGGTCCAACGTCAGGCTTTGACTGCTCAAGGGCCGCGGCGACCGCCGCGAACTCCTCCAGCGCCGCGGTCAGGTCCTCGACGATCTCGCGGGCGATGATCTCGGGCGCGGGGAGGTTGTCGAGGTCCTCGAGGGACTCGTCCCGCAGCCACGTGATGTCGAGGTTGACCTTGTCGCGGGCGATCAGCTCGTCGTAGGTGAACGACTTGAACAGGCCGGTCTCGACTCGCTCCTCGTGCGCCTTCCCGGGTGCGTACGACTCGACGAAGTCGTCGAGGTGCGCTCGGGTCAGCGGGTTCTGCTTGAGCGTGAAGTGCTGGTTCGTGCGTAGGTCGTACACCCAGAGTTTCGACGTCCACGGTGTCTCCGACGCCGGCTTCTTGTCGAAGAACAGCACGTTCGCCTTGACGCCCTGGGCGTAGAACAGGCCCGTCGGCAGGCGCAACAGTGTGTGCAGGTCGAAGTCGTTGAGCAGACGGCGGCGCAGCGTCTCGCCGGCGCCGCCCTCGAACAGCACGTTGTCCGGTAGGACGACGGCGGCGCGGCCGTTGATGTCCAGGATGGTCATGATGTGCTGCAGGAAGTTGAGCTGCTTGTTCGACGTCGTCACGACGAAGTCCTGCCGCTCGACCGATCGGTCGTCCGTGGCCTCGCGGCCGTCTGCACCGACCATCGTCAGAGACGACTTCGTGCCAAAGGGTGGGTTCGCTAGGACAACAGACCAACGCTTGCCGGGGTCTGCTGCCAGGGAGTCCTTGACCTCTATGAGGGAGTCGCCGTTGGCCTCACCGATGCCGTGGAGCAGCAGATTCATCGCGGCGAGACGTGCGGTGCCATCGACGAGCTCGGTGCCGTGAACGAAGCCATTGCGCAGGTGCTCGCGCTCCGGCGGCGTCATCGACTCCGCGCCACGCGACGCATACTCATGCGCTCCGAGGAGGAAGCCACCGGTACCGCAGGCTGGGTCGACGACGCTGTCCGCGACGGTGGGCTGGACGCAGTCGACCATCGCGGAGATCACCGGGCGCGGGGTGAAGTACTGGCCTGCACCCGATCCCTTGTCGGAGGCGCCCTTGGCGAGCAGTGACTCGTAGGCGTCCCCGTTGATGTCGGTGCCGGCGCGAGACCACTGCTCCTTGTCGATCAGGTCGTGGATCAGGCGCTTGAGCTTCGCCGGGTCCTGGATCCGGTTCTGCGCCTTGCGGAAGATCGTGCCCAGCGTGCCCGACTGCCGACCAAGGCCCTGCAGCGTGAGGGTGTACTCGGTCTCGAGCGCGGCACCCTCGGCGTCAAGGAGCCGCTGCCACGAGTACTCCTCGGGCACGATCTGCTCGGGCTTGAGCTTCCGGGTCGCGCGCTCGTGCGCCATCTTCAGGAACAGCAGGTACGTCAGCTGCTCCGTGTACTCGATGACTCCGACGCCGTCGTCACGAAGAACGTGCGCGTAGGACCAGATCTTGTCGACCAAGCGACGGGCATCAGACATTGGTGTTGCTTTCCTCTTCGTTGCTTCCGTCGGGCTGGCCAGCTTGGTCCTCGACGCCGCGGCTTTCCCACGCACCGAACGTCGTCCCGTCCTCGGTCGCCCATGCCGTGCGCCCGTTGGCGGTGCCGTGCCCCTGAACGACCGCCGCAGCAGCCGACGGCGAGTTGAAGGCGTGATCACGTACGGTGACCACTGTCTGTGCGTTTGGACCGATCGCTGCGTCGGCGACGAGGTTCGCGTGGATTGCGCCTCGCGAGGCGTAGTGGCGCAGCGTGCTCTCGGAGCCTGTGCTCGGATCGCGCATCGCGGCACGGATGACCGAACCAGCGAGCAGTGTGAACTCACCGTCGATCACCTGCGCGGAAGCGTTGACGCCCGCACGGTTCGTGAGCCTGAAGATCGGGCTCGACTCAACTGCTGAGGGTTCGGCCGGAACGAGAATCGGTGTCACGGGTGTCATACCCACCCCGCGCTGCTCTCGCCCCCGGAGGATTTCGACGCCGAGCACAGGAAGCAGGATGCGAACCTGGTCGATGAAGTAGTCCATGTCTGACGCGTCAGCCTCAGGCAGGTCCGCACCCCCGGACGGCTCGTTTCCATTCGTCAGCGGAACCCTGCCGACGGACTTCGCCAGACGAATGAGCCTCGACTCGAGGTACCGCACGTGCGCACTCGTGAGGTTGGTGTCCTTCGAGGTTACGACCACGACCTCGTTCCAGAACTCCTTCTTGGCGTCGTGCTGGACGAGTCGGCCAGCGACGTCGTCCGACTGCCCGATGTACGCGAGGGGTCCTCCGTCAACGTCTTCACCCAGGAGGAGATAGACGCCCGTGCGACGTGCCTCCGCGCGGTTCCGGATCTCGCCGAGCTTCTCGCGCTTGCCCTTCAAGAGGTGACCGGTCCAGTTCATGATCTCGGCCGTCATCAGGCCACCCGGTGTGCCATCTACGAGGAAGAGTCGCACTTGCTTGCCCGCCATCAGACACCTGCCTCCGCCAGCTCGCCGATGCGGTCGTCATCGGATGACGTCCCAGCCAGACGACCGGAGAAGGCGGCCGCGAGAATCGCGCGACGAAGCGCACCGGCTCGACGTTCTGCGTTGTCTACCGACCTTCGCGTCCCGTCGACCGCATACCGCCAGTCCTCGACGCGGACCAGGAATCTATCCTGCTGGTCGATGGTCGGCACTGGGAAGCTGATGCCGCGTAGGTCTGTCTGGTTGACCTTGTAGATGCCAGCGGTCGTGCGCGCACGCGCCTCGATCTGGCGGCGCACCACTCGGGAGTTCCACACCGCCGTCAGGTAACCGGGACGGACCCGCGCGGGATCGGGCCGCATGCGGATCATCGTGTCGGGATACGCGACAGGGTCTGGCGGTTCGACGACCTGCGCGGCGCGACCGACGAGCCTGAGACTCCCGTTGCCACGTGCCGCGAAGACATCACCCTCGGCCACCAGGAAGGGCGCGGCAGCCTCGGCAGTCCACGCGCCGACCTTCCGCTCCGACAGATCGATGACACCGTCGCGCATCGCGGTCAGACGCAGCACGGGGAACCCATCGTCCGCCGTCGGCACGGAGCGCCCGTTACCTAGAGGTGCGGCCAGGACGTCGCCGAGAGGCCGCAGCGGGGCCTCGTTGAGCTCCGGCGCCGCTCCGATGAGCGCATCCATCACGAGCCCCAACCGAACCTCGGCGGTACTCAAACCTCGTGCGCCGGCATCGAGGCGTGAGAGGTGGTCTTCGAGGATCTCGACGATCCGGTGCTGCTCGTCGAGCGGTGGCACTACCAACGGGATCTCGCGAACGTCGCGCCCCGATATGCCTGACTGCCCCGCGGTGGTACGGATGCGTGGCTCCAAGAAGGAACGCACGCGTTGCGACTGGAGTTGGTAGTTGACGAACCGCGAGTCGACGACGGCGTCATTGACGACGACTCGGATCAGTTTGTCCGGGTGGATGAGCGGCCCGGCATGGTCCGGTACTACACCTGCAATCCCGACGAGATGGCGGCTCCCGTTGTACCGAGTCATGAGGAGGTCGCCCGGGTTCACAGCGAACTTCTCCACCTGATCGCCGGTGATCCCCTCGACGAACCTGGGCTCGTACACGTCGACCCGTCCGGCCTTCACTGCCGAGATCCGCAGGATGGCCGTCCCACGTCCGTCGTCGTTGGGGCGTCGCGCGAAGATGCCGTTGCGGATAGACGTTGTGACACTGCCTAGCGTCGACTCCCGCCAACTGTCAGGAGCGGTCACGCGGTGAGCTCCTTGTTGAGTTCCTCGAGCAGGTCGCCAGCGTCGTCTCCGAGGTCGCGGAGTGCGCCGTCGATGCCGCCGCGTTCGTCGAAGGGTGCCTGTTCGAGGTCGTCGGCGGTGATGCCGGCGGAGTTGGAGATCACGTCGACCATGCGGTCAAGCCACCACCTTTGCGTGTCGGAGAACGTGGTCCCGGCCTGTTCCTGGGCGAGGAGCCAGCCTGCGTACCGTTCCGCGGCGACGTCGGCGAACGGGATCAGTTCGGGGTCTGCGCCGAGGGTATAGCGCACCAGGGACACGACGTCCGTGAGGCGGGACTTGTCACGGTGCCGTACGTGGCCCGCGTCAATCTGCTCGTAGGCCGCCCAGATGAGGTCCGGCGTCCAGTTGTGCGGCGGGCGGGCGATGCGGTCCGCGAGCTCCTTGATGGCCTCGAACGGCACGCGGCGTGTCTTGGCTTCGTCCATGATCTGGATCGCGGTGATCTCGGACCGGTGGGTGGTGAGGTACTCGAACCAGTCCTCGACGAGAGACCGGGCCCGCTCGGGGTCGACGACACCGTAGGCGTCGATGAGCTCGTCAGCGTTGTACTCGTCGATGATCTGGTCGTGGGTGCGACGGAGCTCCATGATCCGGGTGCGTAGGTCAGGGTTCGCTGCCAGGGGTTCGATCGCGGTCTCGATGAGTTGCTCGATCACCTGGGCAGGGTCGACGCCTTCGCCGGCGTCGTGGAGGGCGGCGGCCTGCTTGTCGGCGTCGACGGCGTCGACCAGGCCGCGCACGATCGTCTTGAGGGACCCGCCGGCGACCTTGTCGATCTCGGCCCGCTCGTCCGGGGTCAGCTGCAGCTCGAGCGCGGACAGGCGTGAGGCGAGGGTGGCGACCTCGTCCTCGGTGATGGTCAGGTTCGCCGTCTTCTTCAGCAGCTGCTCGAGGGAGACGGACTTCTGCCGGTTCAGGGGCGGCTCGACGAAGTCGTGTTCGGTCACCCCGACGGCGTCGACGATCACGAAACGGGTCTTCTGCTTCGCGGCCGGGTCCGGGGTCACGGCCTGGAAGTCGGCAGGGGCGATCGTGCGGGCGCCGCGGCCCTTCATCTGCTCGAAGTACTGCGCCGTCTTCACATCCCGCAGGAAGAACACGCACTCCAGCGGCTTCACGTCCGTGCCGGTGGCGATCATGTCGACCGTGACTGCGATGCGCAGCTTCGCCGAGGTACGGAACGCCTGGAGCTGACCCTTGGGATCGTTCGCGGCATAGGTGATCTTGGCGGCGAACTCGTTGCCCTTGCCGAACACCTGCCGCACCAGGGTCACGATCTGCTCCGCGTGCGCGTCGTCCTTGGCGAAGATCAGCGTCTTCGGCACCGCGGAACGGCCCGGGAAGATCTCCGTGAAAAGCCGGTCGCGGAACGTCTCGAGGACCAGACGGATCTGGTTCGGGTTCGTGACCGCACGGTCGAGCTGGCCGGCGGTGTAGTCGACGTCCTCGTCGATCTGCTCGATGCGCTGCACCCGGGTGCGCTTGTCCACCTTCGGGACGTACACGCCGGCGGGCAGCGTGGCGCCCTCGTCGGTGACCTTGGTCTTGATGCGGTAGATGTCGAAGTCGACGTTCACCTGATCGGCGACCGACTCCTGGTAGGTGTACGAGGAGACGAGGTTCTGACGGAAGAACGCGAAGGTCTGCTTGCCCGGCGTCGCCGTGAGCCCGACGACGTGCGCGTCGAAGTAGTCCAGGACCCCACGCCACACGCCATAGATGGACCGGTGGGCCTCATCGACGATCACCAGGTCGAACGTCTCGGGCGGCATCCCCGGGCTGTAGGAGACCGTGACCGCCGAGTCCGGAGTCCAGTCGTCGAGCTGCGGGTCGTCTGTGCCCGGGACCTCGTTGCCGTTGAGCACCTTGAACACGCGCTGGATCGTGGAGATCACGACGTTCGACGAGCCGAGCATGCCCGCGCCGGTGAGCTTGTCGACGTTGTAGACCTCGGAAAAGCGACGACCGTCGTCGGGCGTCGTGTAGTTCTGGAACTCCGCGAGGGTCTGGTCGGCGAGGTTGTTGCGGTCGACCAGAAACAGGATCTTGGAGAACCCGCCGTACTTCAGCAGCCGGTACGCCAGAGTGACGGCGGTGTACGTCTTACCGGCGCCTGTGGCCATCTGGATCAGGGACCGGTCGAACCGCTGCAGAGCCAGTGAGAGCTCAGTGCCCTTGATCGCCTTGATCTGCGCCGGGCGCAGCGGAGCCTCGTCCAACTCGGGAAGGACCTGGACCTTGGCACGCCACGTCGGGTGCTCCGGGTCGGCGTCGGCGTCGCGCATCACACGGCCGAGCGTGGCCGGCTTCGGGAAGTTGAAGATCTTCCGGGCCCGCGGATGTGGGTCGTAGCCGTTCGTGAAGTGGGTCTCCGAACCGGATGCCTCGAACACGAACGGCAGACGGCCCTGGACCTCCACGGCCCGCTTGCGGTGCGCCTCGGGCAGGCCGGTGGCGTACATCGCGGATTGCCACTCCACGCCCGACAGGGTCGTGCCCTCCGGCTTGGCCTCGATCACGCCGACGACCTTCTTGTCGACGTACAGGAGGTAGTCCACCCGGCCGTGCCCTTGCGCCATGACGACCTCGCGCACAGCGACGCCAGTACCGGCGAAGAGGTTCAGGGCCTCCCCGTCCTGGACGAACCAACCCGCAGCCTGAAGCTGAGCGTCGATGAGTACGCGAGCGCGCTGCTCAGCAGGAAGTCGGGACGCGTCATCGGCCGCGGGCATGGCAACACGGTAGTGCCGACCAGCACGCACGATGCCCGATTTGCACTCGTCGACGGGTGAAATGCGCCCGTGCTGTCCTCGCCGCCAGGCGCTGCGGCCAGTCTCACGACTTCAGCAACGATCACTCTTACGCCGACACGACAGCGGTCTTGGCTGATGATGAGACCCTGGGATCATCCTTGGAGGTCGCGAGTGACGCGTCAGGCCATGTTCATCCTCGACCTGGACGGGGTTCTGAGTCCTCTCGCCTCCGATTCGGCGATCGGTATGGCCGTCGCAGTTGTGGGCAGGTACCGCCTCCCGTACCAGCCAGCGGTGGTGAACGGACTCAACGCGGCTCATCCGATCTGAGGGTGTAGCAGCGGTGGCGTGACCGGATCGGGAGATGGGTCGAGGTCCCCTGATGATGGGGGTTCTGACACCGGCCCATCCAGAAGACCTCGACGTGAGCGACGCTACCTTCCACAGCCCTGACCTGACCACGTTTTGCCGCTTGGACGAGCTGGGTCTCGTCGTTGTTGGCCAACGCCTGGAGCCCGAGCGCGCGGTGCTGGAGTGCCGTGTCGTGGCCCGCGAGGACGATCTGTTCTGTCGTGGGTGCGGCGCGCAGGGCACCGCGCGGGGGACGGTGACCAGGCGGCTGGCGCACGAGCCGTTCGGGTGGCGGCCCACGATGCTGCTGATCAGGGTGCGCCGCTATCGGTGCGCTGGATGCCGTCGGGTGTGGCGCCAGGACACGTCGAGGGCGGCCGAACGCAGGGCGAAGCTCTCGCGGGCGGCGGTGCGCTGGGCCCTGGTTGCCCTGGTGGTCCAGCATCTGACGGTCGCTCGGGTGGCCGTGGCGTTGGCGGTCGCGTGGGACACCGCGAACGACGCCGTCCTGGCCGAAGGAAGATGCCTGCTGATCGACGACGACACTCGCTTCGACCACGTCGCCGTGATCGGGGTCGACGAGCACGTGTGGCGTCACACGCGGCGCGGGGAGAAGTACGTGACCGTGGTGATCGACCTGACCCCGATCCGCGACGGCACTGGCCCGGCGCGGCTGCTGGACATGGTCGAGGGTCGCTCGAAGAGCACCTTCAAGACCTGGCTCGCCGCCAGGCCGACGGCATGGCGTGAGGGCGTCGAGGTGGTCGCGATGGACGGGTTCACCGGGTTCAAGACCGCCGCGGCCGAGGAACTGCCTGACGCGGCCTGTGTGATGGACCCCTTCCACGTGGTCCGCATCGCCGGTGACGCCCTGGACCGCTGCCGACGGCGGGTCCAGCAGGACCTGCACGGCCACCGCGGACGAGCAGGCGACCCGCTCTACTGCGCGCGGCGGACCCTGCACACCGGCGCCGACCTCCTGACAGACAAGCAGACGGCCAGGATCCAGGCACTGTTCGCCACCGACGAGCACGTCGAGGTCGAGGCGACCTGGGGCATCTACCAACGCATGATCACCGCCTACCGCCACCCCGACCGGGCCCAGGGCCGCGCCCTGATGACCGCGGTGATCAACTCGGTGGCCAGCGGCGTTCCGACGGCACTGACCGAGCTCGCCACCCTCGGCCGGACCCTCAAGAAGCGCGCCGCCGACGTACTCGCCTTCTTCGACCTACCCGGCACCAGCAACGGCCCAACCGAAGCCATCAACGGGCGACTCGAACACCTGCGCGGCTCCGCCCTCGGCTTCCGCAACCTCACCCACTACATCACCCGCTCGCTCCTGTGTCGCGCGTCAGACTTAGTGGCAGGGCCTGTTGTTTGCGGGCCTGACCTGTGAGGAGTCTGATCGTTCATGGCAAGACCACCAGCCGTCCCGGCTGAGGAGAAGACCAGGATCGTGTTGTCGGTCCTGGCTGGTGAGGTCAGCGTCGCGGAGGCGGCCCGGCGGGCGAAGGTGTCTGAGCAGTCGGTGGGGAACTGGAAGCGGGCGTTCCTCGAGGCGGGCAAGACGGGCCTGGCGGCGGGGAAGTCGGGGCCCTCGACGCGTGAGCAGCAGCTGGAGGCCGAGGTCGCCGAGTTGACCCAGGCCCTGGGTGAGGCGCACCTGGAGGTCCGGGTGTGGAAGAAGTCCGCGGAGGGCCGGCTGGGCCCTTCGAGGACCTCGAGGTGATCGGCATCCAGGCGGGCATGCCGACCACGAGGTTCTGCCAGGTGATCGGCGTGCCCGAGCGGTCGTGGCGGCGCTGGCAGGCCCGCGCCCGGGCTGGCGCGCCGGTGAAGGGACCGTGGCCACGTCCCGCGCGGGAAGGCGCGCGAGAGGCGGCGCGCCGGCACGCGCTCGCGCACCCGGCGTGGGGGCACCGCAAGGTCTGGGCGATGGTGCGCCGCGACGGGCACCGGGTCTCCCAGGCCACGATCCTGCGGCTGCTGCGCGACGAGGGCCTGATCCTGCCGGCCGCCTACCAGCGAGAACGCCGTCAGCTCGCCCAACGACGCAAGGCGGCGTTCGCGACCGAGCCGACGGGGCCGAACCAGGTGTGGCAGCTGGACTTCTCCGAGTTCGAGACCACGACCGGCGGCACGTGGCGTATCGCGGGGTGCCGGGACTACTGGAGCAAGTACGAGCACCCCTGGCACGTGTCCCCGACGGCGAACCAGCACGACGCGATCGCCGCGATCGAGCTCGCCCTGGCCGACCACGAGGCGATGTTCAGCCGCCCCCTGATCGACACCTGCGCCCGCGACGACGACGGCAACGTGATCCCCGCCCTGACGATCGTGACGGACAACGGCGGCCCGTTCCGCTCGTTCCGGTTCGAAGCGTTCATCACCGCCCACCCCGAGCTGCGCCACGTGCGCACCCGGGTCAAGACCCCCGGGCAGAACGGGTCACGCGAACGCGGCTTCCAGTCCCTGAAGTACGAACGGCTCTACCTCGAGGAGGTCGACGACGTCCTCGCGTTGGTCGCGCACGCCGACGACTACCGCACCGAGTACAACACCGTGCGCCCGCACGAGACCATCGCCTGGAACCGACCCATGGAAGTCCACCTCGGCTACGCCGACCCGCTGACCCCCAACTTTCCCGAGACCCAAAACCTGCCAGCAGCTTGACGCGGGACATGAGCAGGCTGGCGCCGGTGTGCAGGGTGCGGCGGGCCTTGTAGAGCGGGTCGCCTGCGCGGCCGCGATGCCCGAGCGTGTCCTGCTGAACGCGTTGCCGGCACCGGTCCAGCGCGTCGCCGGCGAGACGGACGACATGGAACGGGTCCATCACCGGGACCGCGTCCGGGAGCTCTTCCGCGGCGGCGGTCTTGAACCCGCTGAACCCGTCCATCGCTACCACCTCGATGCCGTCCCGCCATGCCTGCGGCCGTCCCGCGAGCCACTGCTTGAAGACGGCCTTGGAGCGGCCTTCGATCATGTCCAGCAGCCGTGCGGGGCCGGTCTTCTCGCGGGCGGGCGTGAGGTCGATGATCACGGTGACGTACTTGTCGCCCAGCCGGGTGTGCCGCCAGACGTGCTCGTCGACACCGATCGTGGTGACCCCCTCGAACCGGCCCGGAGCGTCGATCAGGCGCCGCCTGCCCTCGGCCATGATCGCGCTGTTCGCGGTATGCCAGGACACGCCGAGACCGGCGGCCGCGCGCGAGACGGTGAGATGGTCGACGACGATCGCCGTCAGCGCCCAACTCAGCCCGCCGCGAGAGATCTTCGCGCGCGGCGTCGCGGCCTTCGAGGTGTCCTGCCGCCACGTCTTCCCGCAGTGCGCGCACCGGTAGCGGCGCACCCGCACCAGCAGGACCGTGGGCCTGTGGCCGAACGGCTCGTGCGCGAGCCGGCGGACCACGGTGTCCCGCGGCACGCCCTCTGCTCCGCACTTGCGGCACCACGGATCGTCGTCGACGACGCGGCACTCGATCACCGCCCGATCCGCATCGAGATGCTGGCCCACGGCCTCGAGGCCGAGCTCGTCGAGGCGGCAGAACGTGGTAAGGCAGGGCGCGGCGAAGGTAGCGTTGAACACGTCGAGGTCTTCCGGATGGGCAGTGTAGGAACTTCCATCCTCGGGGGACCTCGACGCCTACCCGGCCACCGCCACCCGAACCCCGGTTACACCCTCAACTACGAAGAGCCACTTGACCAGGAGATCGGCCAGGACCTCTCGCACCGGCCGGCCAGACCTGGCGGCCTCGTCGTAGAGGTGTTCAGCGATGTATGCGGGGATGCGTGCGTCAAAGCGCACGAGCTCATTCGCGTCATGGACGCGGTCACGCGTCGCCGGTCGACCCGTCCGGGCCGACCGGATCTCGACCCGTCTCTGCCTTCGCTCCGCCATCTTGACCTCGCTGAGTCCGACACCACGACAAGCTGGATCCAAAGATCCGTTCTCATCGGGTCGGTCAGCCCGAGCCACGGAGGTCGGTCAGGCTCTCCGCGGGCCACACAGCCGAAGCCGAGGTTCGTGGCCGGTGCCCACAACCGGGTTACGGGGCACGGAGCGAGTATGGCAGCAGGCCCGTGACCACCTCAATACCGCCATCGACGGGACCGTGACGGCAGGGCAACTACGAGCCGGACCACTGCACAGCTACGCCCACCACAACTGGACCAAGCTTAGGCAAAGCACTCCCCATGCAGCATGTGTGCAGGATTCTGCAATCTAGGCTGCACGTCGACAATACAAGTCGCTACATCTGCATGTCCGCGAAGCGCTGGTAATGGCCCTGGAACGCGACGGTGATCGTGTCCGTCGGGCCGTTACGGTGCTTGGCGACGATGAGGTCGGCCTCACCCGCTCGGGGCGACTCCTTCTCGTAGGCGTCCTCGCGGTGGAGCAGGATCACGACGTCGGCATCCTGCTCGATGCTGTTGTGTGCGGCGATACCGTTGGCGACGAAGTTGTGCCCGTCGAGGACGGTGGCGTCGTAGACCTGCTTCTCCCCCCTCGGTTCGATCGAGACGACCTCGTCCCACAGGAGGTCGTTGACCGCCATGATCTCGAGCTCCTCGCTCTCGAGCACCGCTGCAATCTTGCCGAGGCGATGCCGTGACGGCGAGTTCTTCCACAGCGCGCTGCCGCAGAACTGTGTACCGATCGCGTCGGCGAACTCACGGTGCGTCATGCCGCGCTCGACGAGGATGTCGCGGACGTCGGCCCAGACCCGGCGCGGAACGGTGTCGACGTTCGTGTTGGCGCGCGTCTCGCGGATGATCGTCAGCAACCTCTCGGCGATGTCCCCGCGGTCGCCGTGCACACCGATCTCCTGGAGGAAGCGGCGCTGGTCGTCCACCCCGCTCACGTCCAGCGTGTACCCGGGGCGGTACGACCCCTTGGGGGTCGCCGTCCGCACACGCGTCGAGATACCGAACCGCAGCAGCAGACGAGCGAGCCCGTCGACGAGCTCGCGCGAGGTCGAGGCGTAGTAGATCCGCCCGCTGCGTCCGTTCTTGTTGATCGTCACCGAGCCGTCCGTGGCCCAGATGTGCTTGATGAAGAGCGCGATCTGGCGCTTGGGCAGGTGGAAGACGCTCGTCGGGATGAACTTCTCGTGGCTGCGCGCGCCGAACAGGCCCATGTCGTCGAGCCACTCGGCGATCGGGTTCCGGCGACCCCTGGCGAGCCGGTAGGGCGCGGGAAGGCGCAGGGTCGTGACTCGGGCCGCGGCGTAGTCGTCGCGGATCGGGGTGATCCCGAAGGCACCTGCCGCCTCGGAGACGGTGGCGAGGTTCCGCTCGTCGATGGAGGCGTAGCGGATCGGCTGTCGCTTCACGAACGAGCCGTCGCCCAGGAGGTGCGCCAGCATGACGACCTTGCGGTCGTCCCACTCGAGGTTCCGCTCCGGGCCGGGGACGTGGCGCGGCACGCCGATGCGCGACCCGACCTCCAGGTCGCCGAGCGCGGTCCAGCCGTCGTAGGTGAGGAACGGGTGGTTCGCCGTCGCCTCGATCTCCTTGCCCGACGCCAGTCGCATCCGGAACACGGGCTTCACGCCCGTGGGGAACACGTGCGTGAGGTGGCGGCGGACGTACTGGAGCCGGTCGTTGAGCGCCCACACCGGGACGTCCTTGGCGTTGAGCGCGAAGAGCTCGCCCAGGCTCGTTTCTGCGCCGGTGTCGGCGCGCAGGATCTTCGTGTCCTCGGTGAGGCAGCCCGACTCACGTAGGTCGCTCATCTGCGGCTTCTTGTCGCCACGCTGCTCAGGACCACGGTTCAGCTGCGAGATGGCGATGACCGGAACCTCGAGCTCCTTCGCGAGGAGCTTCAGCGCACGCGAGAACTCCGAGACCTCCTGCTGGCGTGACTCGACGCGCTTGCCCGAGCTCATGAGCTGGAGGTAGTCGATCACGACGAGCTTGAGGTCGTGCCGCTGCTTGAGGCGCCGGCACTTCGCCCGGATCTCCATGAGTGACATGTTGGGCGAGTCGTCGATGAACAGCGGCGCCTCGGCGACCTTGCCCATGGTGGCCGCGAGCTTCTGCCAGTCCTGGTCGTCCATCTTCCCGGAGCGCATCCGGGTGAGCGGCACCTTGGCCTCCGCGGCGAGAAGACGCATGGTGATCTCGTTGCGGCTCATCTCCAGGGAGAAGATGACGGACGCCATCTGGTGGTGCACCGCGGCGTGCGTCGCGACGTTGATGCCGAGCACGGAGTTGTGCGTCGGCACCATCGATCGTCCTGCCAGGTACAGGTGCGAGGCATGGTCGACCTCGACGCAGCGCACCGGCACCGACTCGACCCGGCGGACGTCGACGACGAACCGTGACGTGAGCCGCGCGGTGCCCGGACGGCGACGCTCCTTGTGGGCGAGGCGCTTGCGCTCCAGCCAGAAGACGTCGTCCTCGGTCGTGAAGGTGATCGTGTACGCCGTCGACGACGCCGCGGTCCGCCCCTTCACGGTCTTCGTCGACCAACCCGTGCGGTACCCGAGCGACAGGATGAGTTCCTGCGTCCCGCGCGCGAGACGCTCGTTCGTCAGACTGATCTGGACGCTGCCCTGCGGCATGACGGTGCCGTCCGTGTCGAGCAACCCCGCCAGGAGGTCCCGGCGCTGGGACTCGCTCGCACGGAGGTACGCAGCCGGGATGTGCTTGTTCGACAGCACCCCGAGTGTCCGGAGCCGACCCTCCATCGTGCCGTTCTCGGGCAGAAGCATGGTGTACGCCCGCGCGCGGCCCTCCGCACTGCCCTTCGCCCGTGCGACGTACCCAAGACCTTCGATTCGCATCGCGATCTCGGGGTCGGCCGAGGTGAACTCGGCACGTCGGGAGCTGCCGTCGCCCAGCCACACCCCGAGTGCGTACGGGTGGATCGGGAGGTCCGCGTCGGGCAGGTCGAGCGGCGCCGCGGTGACGATGGAGTGGTTCGTGCGCTGGTCGGCCGTCGCCGTCCGGAGCGTGGCGGCGAGCTCCTCGGTCGTCCGCACGGACGACTCCGGCATCACGCCGGATCGCACCGCGCGCCGCTGGGCGCGGGTCGAGGTGACCCACTGGTGCTGGGCGTCCGCGACGATCACCGTGCCGTCGTCGAGCTCGACCTCGTAGCACGGGCGGTCGACCATGACCTCCGTCGCGGCGACGACGCGCGTGGGCGTGCCGTCCGCGGAGAGGAGCAGGTCACCGACGGCGACGTCACCCATCGTCGTCCAGCCCGACGGCGTCGGGAGCGGCGTGTCCAGTGCGAGCGCCTTGCCGATAGCGGGTCGCGCAGCGACGACGATCATCTGGCCGGGGTGGAGCCCGTTGGTGAGCCGGTCGAAGTCGGAGTAGCCGGTGGGGACGCCGGTCATGCCCTCGCCGCGGCCCTGGGCGGCCTCGATCTCGTCGAACGTGGGCCCGAGGATCTCGGCGAGCGGCAGATAGTCCTCGGTCGTGCGCCGCTCGGTCACGGCGTAGACCTCGGCCTGGGCGTTGTTGACGATCTCGTCGACGTCGCCGCCGTCGGTCGCGTAGCCGAGCTGCACGATGCGCGTGCCGGCCTCGACGAGGCGCCGCAGGACGGCGCGCTCGCGCACGATCCGGGCGTAGTACCCGGCGTTCGCGGCGGTGGGGACGCCGGCCATGAGGTCGTGGATGTAGGGGGCGCCGCCGATGCGCTGGAGCTCGCCGCGCTTGGTGAGCTCCGCGACGACGGTGATCGCGTCGGCGGGCTCGCCGCGGCCGTAGAGGTCGATGATCGCCTCGTACACGATCTCGTGCGCGGGGCGGTAGAAGTCGGAGCCGCGGATCTGCTCGATGACGTCGGCGATCGCGTCCTTCGACAGGAGCATGCCGCCGAGCACGCTCATCTCCGCCGCGACGTCCTGGGGCGGCGTCCGGTCGAACCCGGACGGACCCGGCCCCCCGTAGCTTTCCTCGAGCTCCTCGATCGACATGCGCCCCTCGCTCCCCCGAGTCCGCGACGACCCTCGTGGGCCGCGCGGTCGGGACCACCCTTCGTCGTACACGTGTTCTACAGCGGGCCACCCACACGACTGTCCCGGTGGCCGCACCTCCCGCCTCCGACAGGCACGACCCCGCGACACTAGATCGCGCTCGGACACCCTGCAAACGACCCTGTGCACGCCCGGTGGACAGGGACCCCCGATCCTGTGGACACAGTCCTCCACGCTGTGCACACCCGGTGGAAAACGGTGTGGACAAACTCACGATCTCCCTGTGTACATCACCGTGAGCGTCCGCTGACCAGGTGCATCACTACCCTCAGGGGTGTGGAAGAAAGAAAGTCCGACGACACGCCGACGACACGCCGGGAGCCGTCCGGCGACCCGGGTCGGCACGGGGACGTCGTCGCCCCCGCGTCGTCGTCCACAGGTCGGCGGGGGCGGTCGCGCCTCGACCGCGAGATCCTCGCGCTCGCCGTCCCCGCGCTCGGCGCGCTCGTCGCCGAGCCGCTCTTCGTCCTCGTCGACAGCGCCGTCGTCGGCCACCTCGGCACTGCGCAGCTCGCCGGGCTCTCCCTCGCCTCGACCCTCCTCGTCACACTCGTCGGCCTGTGCGTGTTCCTCGCCTACGCGACCACGGCCGCCGTCGCGCGCCGCATCGGTGCCGGGCACGTGCGCGAGGCCCTGCAGTCGGGCATCGACGGCCTGTGGCTCGCCCTCGGGCTGGGCGTCGCCCTCGCCGCCGCCCTGTGGACGACCGCGCCGTGGGCCGTCGGCGCGATGGGCGGCGCGGGAGCGGTCGCCGAGCACGCCGTGGTCTACCTGCGCTGGTCGACGCTCGGCCTGCCGGGCATGCTCCTCGTCCTCGCGTCCACGGGCGTGCTCCGCGGCATGCAGGACACGCGCACGCCCCTGTGGGTCGCCGCGGGCGGAGCCTCGTTCAACGCCGTCCTCAACGTCGTCCTCGTCTACGGGGCCGGGCTGGGCATCGCCGGGTCCGGCATCGGCACGGCGGTCGCGCAGCTCACGATGGGCGCGGTCCTCGTCGTCGTGGTGGTGCGCGGGGCGCGCCGGCACGGTGCGTCCCTGCGGCCCGCGGCGGGCGGCATCTGGGCCAACGCACGCGCGGGCGTTCCGCTCTTCGTCCGCACGCTGTCCCTGCGCCTCGCCATCCTGCTGACGGTCTTCGTCGCGACCGGGCTCGGGGAGGTCACGCTCGCCGGGTACCAGGTCGTCACGTCCGTCTGGGGCCTGGCCGCGTTCGCGCTCGACGCCCTCGCGATCGCCGCCCAGGCGCTCGTCGGCCACGGCCTGGGGGCCGACGACGTCCCGCGCGTCCGCGCCGTCCTGCGCCGCACCCTGCAGTGGGGCGTCGCCGCGGGGGCCGCGATCGGCGTCGTCATGGCCGCGGGCGGCTGGTGGTTCGCGCTCCTGTTCACGTCCGACCCGGACGTGCGCGCCGCCGTCGCCGTGGGGATGGCCGTGTGCGGGGTGCTCATGCCGATGGCCGGGTGGGTGTTCGTGCTCGACGGCGTCCTCATCGGCGCCGGCGACGGGCGGTTCCTCGCGTGGGCCGGGATGCTCACGCTCGTCGTCTACGCCCCCGCCGCCCTCGCCGTGCGGCACTGGGCGCCCGACGGCGCGGCGGGCCTCGCGTGGCTGTGGCTCGCCTTCGCGGGGGTCTTCATGGCGGCGCGCGCCGTCACGACCGGGCTGCGCGCCCGCGGCACCGCGTGGATGGTCACCGGGACGACGTGACCCGGGACGCACGAAGGCCCGGCCCCTCCGAGGAGGGACCGGGCCTTCGGACTGCTTCAGCAGCAGATCAGGCGGCGACGACCTTCACCGCGAGGGTCGCGGAGACCTCCGGGTGGAGGCGGACGGAGACCGTGTAGTCCCCCGTCGCCTTGATCGGCTGGCCGATCTCGATCTTGCGCTTGTCGATCGACGGGCCCTCGGCGGCGGCGACCGCGGACGCGATGTCCGCCGTCGTCACGGCGCCGAAGAGACGACCGGCGTTGCCGGCCTTCGCGGGCACGACGACCGGCTTCGACTGCAGCGAGTCGCGGATCGCCTTCGCGTCGTCGAGCGACGCGATCTCGCGGGCCTTGCGCGCCTTGCGGATCGCAGTCACCTGCGACTCGGCGCCCTTGGACCACGGCGTGGCGAGCTTGCGCGGGACGAGGTAGTTACGGGCGTACCCGTCCTTCACCTCGACGACGTCGCCGGGCTCACCGAGACCGGTGACCTCGTGGGTCAGGATCAGCTTGGCCATGAGTTCTTCCCCTCCCCGCTCAGCGTGCCGTCGACGTGTACGGCAGCAGCGCCATCTCGCGCGCGTTCTTCACCGCACGAGCGATCTGACGCTGCTCCTGGACGGAGACGCCGGTCACGCGACGCGCGCGGATCTTGCCGCGGTCGGAGATGAACTTGCGCAGCAGCGCGGTGTCCTTGTAGTCGACCGACTCGATCTTGGCCGACTTCAGCGGGTTGGACTTCTTCTTGGGCTTGCGCACCACAGGCTTCGCCATGGTGTTGCTCCTCTACAAGGTGCGATCCCCGCGTGCGGTCCGCACCGTCGGGCGGTGCGGCACCCGCGGGGACGGGTGTGTGTTCTGGGAGTGGCGGGCGATCAGAACGGGGGCTCGTCGGAGAACGAGCCACCGGACGACGCGGGACCAGCCGTGGCCCACGGGTCGTCGCTCTGCTGCTGACCGCCGCCGGAGCTGAATCCGCCGCCGGAGGCGCCACCGGAGTTGGCGCCACCTCCGTAGCCGCCACCGCCGCCGAAGCCGCCGCCACCGCCACCCGAGCGCTGGGCGCGGGTGACCTTCGCGGAGGCGTAGCGCAGGGAGGGACCGATCTCGTCCACCTGCAGCTCGACGACGGTGCGCTTCTCCCCCTCGCGTGTCTCGTACGAGCGCTGGACGAGGCGGCCCTGCACGATGACGCGCATGCCCTTCGTCAGCGACTCCGCGACGTTCTCCGCGGCCTCGCGCCAGATCGAGCAGCGCATGAACAGGGTGTCCCCGTCCTTCCACTCGTTCGCCTGGCGGTCGAAGGTCCGCGGCGTCGACGCCACCGTGAAGTTGGCCACCGCCGCACCCGAGGGGGTGAAACGCAGCTCCGGGTCTCCCGTGAGGTTCCCGATCACCGTGATGACGGTGTCACCTGCCATGGCCAGCTCCTTCGTGTGTGTCGTCTACGTCGTCGCGTTCGTGCTCGTACGCCTCTCGCGTCGGCTCATCCCATCACGCGGCGCCCACACGCGCTACGGCGTGCGGTGTCCGGTGGAGGACGGGTCGAACGGGGGAAGCGGGAGGATCAGCGAGCGTCCGTGCGCAGGATCTTCGTCCGCAGGACGGCCTCGTTCAGGCCGAGCTGGCGGTCGAGCTCCTTGGCGGTGTCGGAGGTCGACGTGAAGTCGACGACCGCGTAGATGCCCTCGGACTTCTTCTTGATGTCGTACGCCAGGCGGCGACGACCCCAGATGTCCACCTTGTCGACGGTGCCGCCGTCGGTCTTGATGACCGACAGGTACTTGTCGAGCGACGGGGCGACGGTGCGCTCCTCGATCTCGGGGTCGAGGATGATCATCAGTTCGTACTGACGCATGCGGATAACCCACCTCCTCTGGTCTTCGCGGTCACGGTCTCTCCGTGACAGGAGGGTTCATGCATTCGTGCTGCTGCCGCCCGACGCGCGGACGGCAGCTCCCCAGGGTACCCGCTCGGCGCAGGCCCCCGGAAATCTGCGGCGCTGCCGGGGTCAGCCGCCCGATCCCGGGCCGCCGCCGCCACCGGGACCGCCGCCACCGCCCGGACCACCGCCACCCGGGCCGCCGTTCCCGTCACCGGGATCGGTCGGGTCGCCCGTCGGCGGGTCCGTCGGGTCCGGGTCCTCGGGCTGCTGCCCCGGGTCCGGTCCCTTCGAGACGACGAGCGCGATCGTCGAGCCCGGCGGCACCTCCGCTCCCGCAGAGCCCGCCTTGATGACGATGCCGCGCGGCTCCTCCGAGAACTCCTCGGTGACCGCCCACTTGAGACCGAGGGCCCTGAGCGCTGCCTTGGCGTCGTCGACGGTCCGCCCCTGGAGGTCGGCGGGCACCGTGACGTTCTCCGGCTGCTCCGGCTGCTCCGGCTCGTCCGGCGTCTCCTCCTCCGTCGGCTCCTCGGTCGGCTCCTGCGTCGGGGTCTCCTCGGGCAGCTGCGGCTTCGGCGGCGTGTACGTCGGGAACTCGCCGACGGGCAGGTTCGCCGCCGCGGTCTGCATGTACGACGTCCACGCCTCGACCGGCCACGAACCACCCGTGATCTCGTCGCCGACCCACCTGCCGAACGGCGTGATGTCCTCCTGCTCGCCCTCCGGGCCCGACTGGTACAGGCCGACGACGGTCGCGAGGCCCGGGGTGAACCCGGCGAACCAGGCCGACTTGTTGGCGGTCGACGTACCGGTCTTCCCCGCCGCCGGGCGGCCGATGGCCTGCGCGGGCTTGCCCGAGCCCTCCTCGACGACCTGGGACAGCGCGTACGTCGTGGCCGCCATCACGTCCGCGTCGAACACGGGGGTGCGCTTGTCCGCGCCCGGTGCCTGGTAGACGAGGTTGCCACGGGCGTCGACGACGTTCGCGATGATGTGCGGTGTCGACCGCATCCCCTGCGCCGCGAGGGTCGCGTAGGCGTTCGTGAGCTCGAGCGGCGTGACGGTCGCGTCACCGAGCACGTTCGCGGCGTTGCTGCCGACCTTGCCGTCGGTGATGCCGAGGCGCGTCGCGACGTCCGCCGTCTTCTCCGGCCCGACCTCGATGTTCAGCTCGGCGTAGGCGGTGTTCACCGACTGCGCGGTCGCCTTGACCAGGTCGATGTTCCCCCAGTCGGCGTCTCCGAAGTTGCGGACCTTCCAGTCCCCTCCGTCGTTCGCGCCGGGGAAGGTCTTGGGCGAGTTCCCGTCGAAGCGCTCGTCGAGCGTGTGCCCGTCCTCGAGCGCGGCGACGAGCGTGAAGGGCTTGAACGTCGATCCACCCTGGGCCGCGCCCCTGGTCGCGTTGTTGTACTGGTTCTCCAGGAAGTTCGCGCCACCGTAGAGCGCGCGGATCGAACCGTCGTTCGGGTCGATCGACACGAGCGCGGCGCGCAGGTTCGGGGACACCGGGTTCTCGTCGCCGCGGCTCTCCTGGGGGAGCGTGTCGATCGTCTCCACCGCGGCCTTCTGCATCGCCGGGTCGATCGTCGTCGTGATCTTGTAGCCCTTGCTCGTCAGGTCGTCCTCGGAGATGTCGATGCTCTCGCTCGCGAGCTCCTCCTCGACCATCGCGAGGAGGTAGCCGGTCGGGCCGGCGTACTTGTCCGACTTCACGTACTCGATCGCCATGGGGAACCCGCCGGCGATCGCCTCGTCGTACTGGGCCTTGTCGATGTGGCCGTCCTCGAGCATGTTGTCGAGCGAGCGCTTCCAGCGGTGCTCGGCCTGCTCCGGGTTGTTGGCGGGGTCCCAGTTCGTGGGGCTCGGGATGATGCCCGAGATCATGGCAGCCTGCGACACCGTGAGGTCGGCGGCGTTGACGCCGTAGTACTTCTGCGCGGCCGCCTGGATGCCGTACGCGCCGCGGCCGAAGTAGATGGTGTTGAGGTAGTTGCCGAGGATCTCGGACTTGTCCTGCTGCTGCGTGATCTTCAGCGCGAGGATCGCCTCGCGGGCCTTGCCCGCGTAGTCCGTGACGGTGCTCGTGTAGTACCGCTCGACGTACTGCTGCGTCAGCGTCGAGGCGCCCTGGCGCCCGCCGCCCTTGATGTTGTTGTAGAAGGCGCGCGCGATGCCGCGGACGTCCACGCCCGAGTTCGTCCAGAACGTGCGGTCCTCGGACGCGACGACCGCGTTGCCCACGTAGTCGGGCAGGGTCTCGAAGTCGACGATCTCACGGTTCTCGACGGCGTACGTGCCCATCTCGGTCGTGCCGTCGCCCCAGTAGACCGTCGAGGTCTGCGCGCCGACGCTCGGGAGCTTCGTCGGGACGTCGGTCGTGAACCACGCGGCGACGGCCACGCCCGCCACGAGCGCCACGCCGGTGAGCATGGTCCCGACGACGACGCGCCACGACGGCAGCCAGCGGCGGAAGCCCTTGACGCGCGAGCGCGGGTAGTCGAAGAACCGACGGCGCCCGCGCGGGGCCGTCCGTCCCTTCGTCCTCGTGGATCGCGCCACGGTCTACCTTCCTCTGGGGGGCGTCGGAGAGCGAGGGCCGCGGTCGCGGTGCCCGCTCGCGGCCCGCCGTGGCGACCGCCCTCCCGCGGCGAGATCCCCGCCTCGGGTGCGGGGGCCGCCGTCGGGCACAGGGGTCGGCACACGCCGGACCACCCTGAACAATAGGGCGTCGTCCTGCGCCCACAAGGGCCCACGCCCCCCGTCCGGCGAATCGTGCGCCATTGATTCGCCGCGGCGTCCCGCCCCCTCCGCGGGTCCTTCACATCTGTGGCGCGGCGCGCCGTCGTCCCGCAGGATTGCACGACGCATCGACACGACCTAACCTGTCGATGTATCGACTCGATACATCGAGTCGCATCACGTCACAGCGAGTCCCGCCGGGGCACGCCGAACGAGCGTCGGGGAGGTGGGATCGTGCGCAGCAGGACGCCCGTGCTCGAGACCGCGATCCTCGGCCTCCTCAAGGAGTCGCCCCTGCACGGGTACGAGCTGCGCAAGCGGCTCAACCTCATGCTCGGGTCGTTCCGCGTGCTCTCCTACGGCTCGCTGTACCCCGCCCTCAAGTCGTTGGTGGCCCGCGGGCTCATCACCGGCACCGAGCAGTCGGCCGCGCAGTCGACGCTCGCGCCCGCCCTCTCGGGCAAGCGCGCGCGCATCGTCTACGAGCTGACGGCGGAGGGCAAGGAGCACCTCCAGGGCGTGCTGGCCTCCTCCGGGCCGGCCGCGTGGGAGGACGAGAGCTTCGACGTCCGGTTCGCGTTCTTCGCGCAGACGGACGCCGAGACCCGCATCCGCATCCTCGAGGGCCGGCGCACCCGGCTCACGGAGAGGCTGGAGGCGGTCAGGGAGTCCGCGGCTCGCACCCGCGAGCGGCTCGACGAGTACACGCTCGAGCTGCAACGTCACGGACTCGAGCAGGTCGAGCGCGAGGTGCGCTGGCTCGACGGTCTCATCACCACCGAGCGCGACCGGAGCTCCGGGCACTCCCGGGGCACCACGCGCGCACGGACCAGCAGCACCCCGCATCCTGCGGAACCAACCGAGCAGGAGCCCGACGGCGCGAGGCGTCCCGAGGACCCTGGAACAACGAACACCAAGGAGCGAGGATGACCTCCATCCGCGTCGCCATCGTCGGCGTAGGCAACTGCGCATCGTCCCTCGTCCAGGGCGTGCACTTCTACCGTGACGCCGACCCGAGCAGCACCGTGCCGGGTCTGATGCACGTGCAGTTCGGCGACTACCACGTGTCGAGCCTCGAGTTCGTGGCGGCGTTCGACGTCGACGCGAAGAAGGTCGGCTTCGACCTCTCGGAGGCGATCAACGCCTCGGAGAACAACACGATCAAGATCGCGGACGTCCCGCCGCTCGGCGTGACCGTCCAGCGCGGCCCGACCCTCGACGGCGTCGGCAAGTACTACGCGCAGACGATCGAGGAGTCCGACGCGGAGCCGGTCGACGTCGTCGCCGCGCTGCGCGAGGCGCAGGTCGACGTGCTCGTCTGCTACCTGCCCGTGGGCTCCGAGGAGGCCGCGAAGTTCTACGCGCAGGCCGCGATCGACGCGGGCGTCGCGTTCGTCAACGCCCTCCCCGTCTTCATCGCGTCCGACCCGGAGTGGGCCGCGAAGTTCGAGCAGGCCGGCGTCCCGATCGTCGGCGACGACATCAAGTCGCAGGTCGGCGCGACGATCACGCACCGCGTGCTCGCCAAGCTCTTCGAGGACCGCGGCGTCGTGCTGGACCGCACCTACCAGCTCAACGTCGGCGGCAACATGGACTTCAAGAACATGCTCGAGCGCGAGCGCCTGGAGTCCAAGAAGATCTCCAAGACGCAGGCCGTGACCTCGAACCTCGAGGGCCCGCTCGGCGGCAAGAAGGAGGACCGCAACGTCCACATCGGCCCGTCGGACTACGTCGCGTGGCTCGACGACCGCAAGTGGGCGTACGTGCGCCTCGAGGGCCGCGCGTTCGGCGAGGTCCCGCTGAACCTGGAGTACAAGCTCGAGGTCTGGGACTCCCCCAACTCCGCCGGCATCATCATCGACGCCGTCCGTGCCGCGAAGATCGCGAAGGACCGCGGCGTCGGCGGCCCGATCCTCTCGGCCTCGACGTACTTCATGAAGTCCCCGCCGGTCCAGATGGAGGACACGAAGGGCCGCGCCCAGCTCGAGGCCTTCATCGCCGGTGAGGTCGAGTGCTGACCTGGAGCGACGTGCAGGGTGAGGGCCGAGGAACGAGGCACTCGCCCGAAGCGGAGCGCAAGGGCGGCGCGACCCGGATGGTCGAGTGCTGACCTGAGGTGCTTGCGACGGTCCCGCTGATCCGACCGCCGACCACCGCGGAGAGCCCTGGCGCCCAGACGGGTGCCAGGGCTCTCCCGCGCACAGGGCCTCCCGCCGGACCGGGCCACGAGCCGCCCACCGCCCGAGGTGACGTGCCGCGGGAGGGCGGGGAGGTGCGCCGCGTCGTGGTGGGTCTGGCGGGAGCCGCGAGGGACGAGCGGCGGATGGAAGACGCGGCGCGCCTCCTCGCCCGACCTCCCAGGGCGACCGACCGACGTCGGTCGCCCGACCCCAGGGCGGCGACGGACCGGTACCGGGCGACGGACCGCCGTCGGACACCCCCGCCCGGTGCGGGGGACGACCGCATGTCCGGCCGCACGACGACGAACGTAGGGTGAACGCGTGGGTGTGATCTCCGAGCTGCGGGCGCTGCTGCGCCTGAGCGGCTTCCGCAGGCTGTTCGCGGTCCGGCTCGTGTCGCAGGCCGGCGACGGCATGTTCCAGGTCGGCCTGGCGTCGCTGCTGTTCTTCTCCCCCGAGTCGCAGGGGACGGCCGCGGCGATCGCGGGTGCGTTCGCGGTGATGCTCGCGCCGTTCACGATCGTCGGTCCGTTCGCGGGCGTCTTCCTCGACCGCTGGCAGCGGCGGCAGGTGCTCGCGTGGGGCAACGCGGTGCGGGTGGTGATCACGCTGGGCATGGCGGCGCTCATGCTCACGGGCGGGGTGAGCGCGTGGATCTACGCGCTCGGTCTGGCGGCGCTGTCGGTCAACCGGTTCCTCCTGGCGGGGCTGTCCGCGGGTCTGCCGCGCGTGGTGGACGGCCCGCTGCTCCTCACGGCGAACGCCCTGACGCCGACGCTCGGGGCGGGCGCGGCGTTCGTGGGCGGCGGCGTCGGCGTGGTGCTCGGGCTCGCGTTCGACCCGGGTCGGGTCAAGGACTCGTCCGCGCTGGTGTGCGCGGCGGTGGTGTTCGGCGTGGCGTCGTTGCTCGCGCTGCGGCTGGGGCGCACGCAGCTCGGGCCGGAGCGGCCGGCGGAGTCGGCGATCCGCTCCGAGATCGCCCGGGTCGCGCGCGGTCTGGTCGACGGCGCCCGGTACCTCGTGGCGCGACGCACCCCGGGGCAGGCGCTGCTCGCGATGGCGACGCACCGGTTCCTCTACGGCGTGGTGTTCATCGCGTCGATCCTCATGTCGCGCAACCTCCTCAACCCGGGCGACCAGGACGCGGGCTTCGTGACGTTCGGGCTCGTCGTCGGGCTCACGGGCGTCGGGGGCGCGGGGGCCGCTGTGCTGACGCCTGTCCTGTCGCGCTACACGGGTCCGCAGGCGTGGATCGCGATCATGCTGCTGCTCGCGGCGGCGAGCCAGCTGCTGCTCGTGACGACGCCGGAGCGGGCCGTGGTCTACACGGCGGCGGCGCTGCTGGGCCTGGCGGCGCAGGGCACGAAGATCGCGGTGGACACGATCGTGCAGCGCGACACGGGCGACGCGTTCCGGGGTCGTGCGTTCGCGTTCTACGACGTCCTGTACAACGCGGCCTTCGTCGGCGCGGCGGCGCTCGCCGCGTTCACGCTCCCGGACACGGGCTGGTCGCGGCCGGTGTTCGTCGCCCTCGCGGTCGCGTACGTCGCGACGGCGGCGGTGCTGTGGCTGCGCGGGGCCCGCACCCCGGCGGAGGTCGAGGGGGACGCCGTGCCCGACGCCGCGCCGACCCCGGGCACGACCGTCGCCTGACGCTCCGCCCGGCGTCCGTCGCGCCGGATTCCGCCCGCCGCGGAACCGATGACTTCCACCCGGAAAAGGGGTCGTCAGAGGGGCCGGGAATAACGCAGGATGTCGAGTGGTCGTACAGGGTACGGATCGTCGTGGCCGACGCCGCACGCACCGTCCCCGGGCCCGCCGACTCCTGCGGCCCGTCGACCGAGAACAGACACCGTCGTCGCGTGCAGCGCACGCGACCCCGTGCTGCCCCCGCGCAGCCCACCTTGCCCCCGACCGGGTCCGACACGGGCCCGGGCCGCCACCGACGCGAGCGGAGACCCCGTGACAGCCCCCTCCACCCACGACACCTCGACGCCGGTCGACCGGCTCCCCCGTGCCGACTTCCTCGTCATCGCCCTGCTCCTGGGCTCCGCGTTCGTCGTCATCCTCAACGAGACGACGATGAGCGTCGCGCTCGCGCCGCTCATGGCGGACCTCGGCATCACGGCGAGCACGGGCCAGTGGCTCACGACGGCGTTCATGCTCACCATGGCGGTCGTCATCCCGGCGACCGGCTTCCTGCTGCAGCGCCTCGGGACGCGCGGCGCCTACCTGCTCGCGATGTCGCTGTTCAGCGCGGGCACGCTCCTCGCCGCGGTGTCACCCGGCTTCGCGTGGCTGCTCGTCGGCCGCGTGGTGCAGGCGTCGGGCACGGCGGTCATGATGCCGCTGCTCATGACGACGATCATGACGCTCGTGCCGCCGTCGATCCGCGGCAAGATCATGGGCAACATCTCGATCGTCATGGCGGCCGCCCCGGCCCTCGGCCCGTCGCTGTCGGGGCTCATCCTCAACTCGCTGAGCTGGCGCTGGGTGTTCGGAATCGTGCTGCCGATCGCGCTCGTCGCGCTGCTGCTCGGATTCCTGTACATCCGGGACGTCGCCGACCGTACACACTCCCGCCTGGACCCGTTCTCGCTCGTCCTGGCCGCATTCGCATTCGGCGGCCTCGTGTACGGCCTGTCGAGCATCGGCGAGGCGGCGCGGCACACGCCGGTCGTCCCGCCGGCGGTCCCGATCGCGTTCGGCGCGCTCGCGCTCGGCGCGTTCGTCTGGCGCCAGCTCGTGCTCCAGCGCGAGAACCGGGCGCTGCTCGACCTGCGGGTCTTCACGCAGCGCGGGTTCAGCGTGCCGCTCGGCATCATGGCCGTCGGCATGGTCGCGATGTTCGGCTCGCTGATCCTCCTGCCGCTGTTCCTGCAGGACGCGATGGGTCTGGAGCCGCTCGCGACCGGGCTCATCGTGCTGCCCGGCGGGCTGCTCATGGGTCTGCTCGGCCCGACGGTCGGGCGGCTCTACGACCGCGTGGGCCCGCGCCCGCTCGTCATCCCGGGCGTGAGCGTCGTCGCGGTCGCGCTCGCCGCGTTCACGACGATCCACGCGACGTCTTCGCCGTGGTTCGTCCTGGCGCTCCACGTCACGCTGAGCCTGGGCCTCGCGTTCATGTTCACGCCGCTGTTCACGTCCGCCCTGTCGGCGCTGGCTCCGCACCAGTACTCGCACGGCTCGGCGTCGATCGGCACCGTGCAGCAGCTCGCGGGCGCCGCGGGCACGGCGATGTTCGTCGCCGTCATGACGACGCGCTCCCTCGCGTACGCCGACGCCGGCGCGTCCCCGCGGGTCGCGCTCGCCGAGGGCGTCGGCGACGCGTTCGTGTGGGGCACGGCGGTCATGCTCGTGGCCGTCGGCCTGTCGTTCCTGCTGCGCCGCTCCCCGGCCCAGCCGCACGGCCCGGGCCACGGCCCGGCAGAAGCCACCACCGCGGACGTCCCGGCCGACTCGGCCCCGGTCGAGGCCGCCGTCGCGACCGACGACGCCTGACCCGAGCCCGCCGCATCGCACGGGTGCCGTGATCACCGGATCACGGCACCCGTGCCGTTCCCTGTCCAGGGAACGCCTCGTCGCTCCACGCGCGGGACGCCCCGGGGGACGGGCGGGACGACGGCGAGTCGGGAGCCGACGCGGGACGGGCTCAGGACGCCGACGACTCCGGCTGCTCCCCCCACCACCGCAGCAGGTCCGCTCGCGCCGTCTCCTCGTCGACGGGGCCCCGGTCGAGGCGCAGCTCGAGCAGGTGCTTGTACGCGCGCCCGACGACCGGGCCGGGCCGGATCCCGAGGATCGCCATGATCTGCTGCCCGTCGAGGTCGGGGCGGACGGCGTCGAGCTCCTCCTTGGCCTGGAGGTCGGCGATGCGGCGCTCGAGGTCGTCGTAGGACTCCCGCAGGCGCTGGGCCTTGCGCCGGTTGCGCGTCGTGCAGTCGGCCCGCGTGAGGCGGTGCAGGCGCTCGAGGAGCGGGCCGGCGTCGGTCACGTACCGGCGCACGGCGGAGTCGGTCCACGCGCCGTCGCCGTAGCCGTGGAACCGCAGGTGGAGCTCGACGAGGCGCGCGACGTCCTTGACGACCTGCTTGTCGTACCGCAGCGCCTTGAGCCGCTTGGCGACCATCTTGGCGCCGACGACCTCGTGGTGGTGGAAGCTGACGCCGCCGCCGTCCTCGAACCGGCGCGTCGGCGGCTTGCCGACGTCGTGCAGGAGCGCGGCGAGGCGGAGCACGAGGTCGGGGGCGGGGACCGCACCGTCGGGCCCGGTCTCCTGGGCGATGGCCTGGTCGAGCACGGTGAGGGAGTGCTCGTAGACGTCCTTGTGCCGGTGGTGCTCGTCGATCTCGAGCTTGAGCGCGGGGAGCTCGGGCAGCACGTGGTCGGCGAGGCCGGTGTCGACGAGCACCTCGAGGCCGCGGCGGGGCGACGCCGCGAGCAGGAGCTTGGAGAGCTCGTCGCGCACGCGCTCGGCGGACACGATCTCGATGCGCTCGGTCATGAGGACGAGCGCGGCGAGGGTGCCGCCGTCGACGTCGAACCCGAGCTGGGCGGCGAACCGCGCGGCGCGCATCATGCGCAGGGGGTCGTCGTCGAACGAGCGCTCGGGGGCGATCGGGGTGCGCAGCACGCGCCGGGCGAGGTCGCCGAGCCCGTCGAACGGGTCGACGAACGTCATGTCGGGGACGCGCACGGCCATCGCGTTGACGGTGAAGTCGCGGCGCGACAGGTCGCCCTCGAGCGTGTCGCCGAACGCGACGACGGGCTTGCGCGACGCGGGGTCGTACTCGTCGCTGCGGTACGTCGTGACCTCGACGACGAGCTCGTCGCCCGGCCCGCTGCGGCCGAACCGCTTGGCGCCGATGGTGCCGAACTCCTTGCCGATGTCCCAGTGCGCGTCGCCCCAGCGCGCGAGGATCGCCTCGCTCTCGTCGGGGGACGCGGACGTCGCGAAGTCGAGGTCGTTGCTGGCCCGGCCGAGGAACGCGTCGCGGACGGGTCCGCCGACGAGCGCGAGCTCGTGTCCGGCGGCGCGGAACGCCTCGCCGAGCTCGATCGCCGCGGGCGCCATCTCGGCGAGCACGGCGAGGGCCCGGCGCTGCAGCTCGAGCGCTGCAGGGGTCGGCTGGGGGGACGAAGGGTGGGGCACGGCAACCAAGCCTGCCAGATGCGCCGCCCGTGCCCGGGACGGGCTCCCAGGAGGGGCGTCCCGCACTCGGTAAAGTTGGGACATGTCCACCCCTGCGCGCGCCGACGACCCCCGGAGGGATCCGGTGGGCGGGAGCGGCAGCGGGCCCGGGCACTCCCCGCCGGTGCCGGCCCCGCCGGGCGGTCACGCCCTGCGCATCGACCCGCGCTCCCGACCGGCCCCCGCTCCGGCGCCGCTGCCGGTGGTGGACGAGGTCTCGGCCGGCGGGCTCGTCATCACCGTGCTGGGCGGCGAGCCGTGCGCGGCGGTCATCGCGCGGCGGAACCGCGGCGGTCGTCTCGAGTGGTGCCTGCCGAAGGGGCACCTCGAGGGCGAGGAGACGCCGGAGGAGGCGGCGGTCCGCGAGATCGCGGAGGAGACGGGCATCCGGGGCGCGGTGCAGGAGCCGCTCGGCGTCATCGACTACTGGTTCACCGGCGACGACCGCCGTGTGCACAAGGTCGTCCACCACTTCCTCCTGCGCGCGACGGGCGGCTACCTCACGGTGGAGGGCGACCCGGACGGCGAGGCGGAGGACGTCGCGTGGGTCCCGGTCGTGGATCTCCCGGACCGGCTCGCGTACCCCAACGAGCGGCGGATCGCGGCCGTCGCGCACAGCGTGCTCGAGGGCCGGCGGACGCGGTTCCACGGGGTGGTCGAGAGTAGGGTGACCCGGACGATCGTCCGCTCGCCCGGCCGTCCGCACGACGGCCGCGGCGGCCCGGCCCCGCCCGCCCCACGGAGCTCGACCGACCACTCATGACGCCCTCCCCCAGCAGCGGCGCGCGCCCTCGCGGCGCCGCGCCGGTCCCGCTCCTCGCCCCGCCCGCGCGACTCCTCGCCGTCCTGGTCGTGCTGCTGGTCGTGGTGGGAGGCGCGGTCCTCGGCGGCGTCGCGGCGGCGCCGGCCACGGCCGCCGTCCCACGTGCCGCGGAGGAGGCGGACGACGCGGTGACGGTCGAGGTGACCTCGCTGCAGCCGACCCGCCTCTCCCCGGGCGACACCCTGACCCTGGCGGCGCGCGTCACCAACGGGACGGCCGAGACGCTCGCGGCGCCCGCCGTCGCGCTCGGCATCGACGGGCGCGCGCTCGCGACCCGCTCGGCGCTCGAGAGCTGGGCGACGACGGGGGTCGACGGGCGCGTGGGCATCGGTGTCACGAGCGAGGACCTGGGCGGGCCGCTCGCCCCCGGCGCGAGCGCCGACGTCACGCTCTCCGTGCCGGTCGCGGAGCTCAACCTCAACGCGGGGAGCTCGTGGGGCCCGCGCGGCGTGTCCGTCACGGTGTCCGACGCCGGCGCGCGGCTCGCGGTCCAGCGCACGTTCGTCCTGTGGGCGCCGTCGGGCGACGTGACGCCCGTCCGGCTCAGCGTGGTCGCGGCGATGACGGGCCCGCCCGTCGACCCCGACCCGACGGCGTACGACGACGCGCTCGCCGCGGCGACCGGCGCCGAGGGCCGGCTCGGGCGCCTGCTCGCGGCGACCGCGGAGGCGACCGAGGTCGGGTGGGTCGCGGACCCCGCGCTGCTCGCCGCCGCGGCGGGCTCCGAGGACCCCGCGGTGACCGCGTGGGCCGACGACGTCCGGGCCGCCTCCGCGGGGCGCTCGACGTTCGCCCTGCGCGCCTACGACCCCGACGTCTCCGCGTTCGCGCACGCCGGCCTGCCCCTGCCCGAGGGGACGCCGCTCCCGGCGCCGCCGTCGGACCCCGCGTCCACGGACGCCGAGGACGGGTCCACGACAGGCTCCGGGGACGGCTCGGGCGACGAGGGCGGTGGCGACTCGGCGGGCGGGTCCGGCGAGGAGTCGGACGACGCGTCCGCGGGGGACGCGGGCAGCGGGGACGCGGACGCCGGGACGGACGGGTCCGCGACGGGCACGGGCGACACCACGGGCTCCGCGGTTCCCGGCGACCTGACGGCCGGGTGGCGCACCGACCTCGCCTGGCCCGGCGACGCGGTGCCGGACCTCGCGACGACGACCCTCGCCGCGGCGTCGGGCGCGACCTCGACGATCGTCGGCCCGGGCGGGCTCGTCCCCGACGAGTCGCTGACCTACACCCCCTCGGGCGTCGCGCAGGTGGCCACCGACGCGGGGCCGGTCACGGCGCTCGTCGCCGACCCGGTGCTCACGGCGCTGCTCTCGGCCGGCGACGGCTCGGGCGTGAGCGCGACGCAGCGCGTCCTCGCCGAGACCGCGGTGATCGCGCGCGAGCGCCCCGCCGAGCAGCGCCACGTCCTCGTCGCGCTGCCGCGCACGTGGGACCCCGAGCCCTCCCTCTTCACCGCGCGCCTCGACGCGCTGCGGTCGGCCCCCTGGGTCGACCTCGCCCCGGTCGACGACCTCCTCGCCTCCGTACCGCCCGACGTCGTGCGGACGCCCCTGCCGCGGGACGTGCCGGGCGCGGGCGAGATCACCGAGGCGCAGCTGCGCGCGCTCGACCGCTCGCGGGCGGACCTGGCGGCGTTCGCGACGGTCGTGGCCGACCCGGCGACGGTCACGAGCCCGCTCGAGCCCGGTTTCGTCACACCCACGGCGGTCGCGTTCCGCGCGGCCGAGCCCTTGCGCGTGCTCGCCGTCCAGCACGCCGAGCAGCGGTCGGGCGCGGTCCGGCAGAGCCTGTCGGTGCAGACGCGCGCGCCGTTCCTCTTCGTCGCGGAGCAGGAGGACCTCCCGGTCCGCGTGCGCAGCACCCTCGAGCAGGACGCGACCGTGCAGGTCGTGCTGCGCCCCGACGACCCCCGGCTGCGAGCGCCCGAGCGGCGGACCGTGACCATCCCCGCGGCGACGCGCGACGACGACGGCGACCTCGTGGCCACGGAGACGAGCGTCGGCGTCCCGGTCGAGGGGTTCGGGAGCGGGAACGTCACCGTCGAGGTCGAGCTCGTGAGCGCGGCGCAGCCGCAGGTGCGCGTCGCGGAGCCGCAGGAGTTCGTGGTGCGCGTCCGCGCCGACTGGGAGTCCGTGGGGACGGTCGTGGTGGCCGTGCTCCTCGGGATCGCCCTCGTCGCCGGGATCTGGCGCACCGTGCGGCGCGGGCGGTCGCCGCGCCGTCTGGCAGGTGCCACGGTGGACCAGCCCGCCGCGCCCGGGCAGGGTGGGACGTCGGCCACGCCCGGAGAGGCCGGCACGCCCGGGCAGGCTGCCGCGACGTCGCCCGAGCCCGGGCCGATGGCGACGGCCACCGCCCCCGACGGGCCCGCGCGTCGCGACGAGGGGCGCGCGGAGTGAGCCCGGACCAGCCGCGGCACGTGCGTCCCACCGGCGCGGGGCGCGGGCCCCGACCCGGGACCGCGCGCGACACGACCGTGCCCGCCGGTGCCTTCCCGGGCGACCCGGCCGCCCCCGGGACCCCCGACGAGACCGCGGAGGCGGGCGCGACCGACGCCCCGGCGCCGCGCAAGGGCGGGCTGGGCCGGTCGTCCGCGCTCATGGCGTCCGGCACGTTCGTCTCGCGCGGCCTCGGCCTCGTCCGCAACGTCCTGCTCGTCGCGGCGATCGGGACGACCGGCCTGGTCGCCGACGCGTTCGACGTCGCGAACAAGATCCCCAACGTCCTCTTCGCGATCCTCGCGGGCGGCGTCCTCAACGCGGTGCTCGTGCCGCAGATCGTCCGCGCGTACCGCGCCCACAACACGCAGGAGCGGCTCGACAAGCTGCTCACGCTGTCCGGCGTCATCCTCCTCGCGCTCTCGGCGCTGCTCACGGCGGGGTCGAGCATCCTCGTCGCGCTGTACACCGGGCCGGGATGGACGGGACCGCAGACGTCGCTGGCCGTCGCGTTCGCGTTCTGGTGCACGCCGCAGCTGTTCTTCTACGGGCTCTACACGCTGCTCGGGCAGGTGCTCAACGCGCGCGGGCAGTTCGGGCCGTTCATGTGGGCGCCGGTCCTCAACAACGTCGTGTCGATCGTCGGGTTCGGCGCGTTCATCGCGCTCTACGGCCCGGCGGCGGTGGGGAACGTCGACGACCTCACGCAGTGGGACGCCACGAAGATCACCCTCCTCGCCGGGACCGCGACGCTCGGCGTCGCCGCGCAGGCGCTCATCCTCGTCCTGCCGCTCTGGCGGGCCGGGTTCCGCTGGCACGTACGGTTCGGCCTGCGCGGCATCGGCCTGCGCTCCGCGGGCCAGGTCGCCCTGTGGACGTTCGCCGCCGTGCTGCTCGAGCAGGTCGGCGTCCTGTTCACCACGCGCTTCGCGAGCGAGGCGCCGCGCGCCGCGCTCGCCCGCACGTTCGGCCCCTACCGGGACGACCCCGGGACGCTCGGCGCCGTCACGGGCCTCGTCATCGGCGCGCCCGACGCGTTCTCGGGCTCCCTGGCCGTCGCCGGCAACGCGGCGTACACGCAGGCGCTCATGATCTACCTGCTGCCGCACTCCCTCGTCACCGTGTCGATCGCGACCGCGCTCTTCACCGGCATGAGCGCTGCGGCCCACGCGGGCGACCTCGCCCGGGTGCGCCACGACCTCTCGCGCGGCGTGCGGACCGTCGGCGTGTTCACGGTGTTCGCGACGGCGGTGCTCGTGGTCCTCGCGCTGCCCGTCACCAAGCTGCTCGTCCCGTCGGTGGACGCCGCGTCGGGCGAGGCCGTGTCCATGGTGCTGCGCGCCATGGCGCTCGGCCTCGTGCCGCTGGGCGGCATGGTGCTCATGAAGTGGGTCTACTACGCGTTCGAGGACGGCAGGACCGTCTTCTGGATCCAGGTCCCGGGCACGATCGTGCTCGTCGGCGTGTCGTGGCTCGCGACGCAGGTCCTCACGCCCCCCTTCTGGGTCGTGGGCATCGGCCTCGCGATGAGCCTGTCCAACGTCGTGGCCGTCGCCCTGCGGACCGTCGGCCTGCGCCGGACGCTCCAGGGGCTCGACGGCGCCCGCATCCTGCGCCTGCACGTCAAGGCCGTGCTCGCGGCCGCGGTGAGCGCGGTCGCCGGGTGGGGCGTGCTCCGTGCGTTCGTGGTCGTGACGGGCGACGCCGCCGACGGCATCTACGGGCTCTCCTGGTGGGAGTCGGTCGTGCTCGTGGGCGTCGCCGGCGTCGTCATGACCCTCGTGTACGCGGGCGGCCTCAAGCTCATGCGCGTGCGCGAGCTCGACCAGCTCGCCGGCCCGGTCGTACGCCGCGTCCGGCGACTCGTGCGCCGGTGAGCCCTCCCACGGGCCGCGCGGCGGCGCCCGGAGCAGATCGGGTGATACGAGGGCAATCAGGGCCCGCGTACCATGGTGTGTCGACCACGAGTCCCACGGAGGAGGTCCGGTGAACGGCGTGGCCCCAGGAACACTGCTCGTCGCGCGGTACCGGCTCGACGAGCAGCTCGCGTCAGACCTGTCCGACGTGACCGCGTGGTCGGCGCACGACCAGATCCTCGACCGGCCCGTCCGGGTCTCGCTCGTCAGCGGCGCCCACGTCGCCGAGGCGCTGGACTCCGCACGGCGCGCCGCGCTCGTCGTCGACCCGCGCCTCACGCGCGTCCTCGACGTCGGGTCGGAGGACGACGTCGCCTACGTCGTGACCGAGCGGTACACGGGCATCACGCTGAGCGAGGTCGTCGCGGGCGGCATCGTGGACCCGCAGCAGGCGCGCGCGATCGTCGGCGAGGCCGCCGCCGCCCTGGAGGTCGCCCGCCGCCGCGGGGTGCACCACCTGGCGCTGCGGCCCGACGCCATCCGGGTCGACGGGAGCCGCGTCCTCGTCACGGGCCTCGGGCTCGACGCGGGCGTGGCCGGGCACGACCAGCACGACGCCGACCGCACGTCGCGCGCCGACGCCGTCGGGCTCGTCGCGCTCCTCTACTACGCCATGACGGCCCGCTGGCCCGGGCCCTCGCTCGACGTCCCGTGGATCGCGCAGGACGCCATCCACCCGCTCCCCGCGCAGCGCGCCGGGGACGACGTGCTCCCGCTCTCGGCCGTGCGCCCCGACGTCCCTGCGGAGCTCGACGCGCTCTGCACCGCGACGTTCTCGGGCGCGCGAGGCACCGCGGGCGAGTGGACCGCAGCCGCACCGGGCGACGGCCCGGCGTCGCCCGCCGACGTCGTCGCGGCCGTCGAGCCGTGGGGCGAGGTCTCCGTCGTCGCCGCGCTCCCCGCGTTCGTCCAGCCCGCCGCGGCCGGCGTGAGCCGCCAGTCCGTGCGCAGCGCGTTCGACGGCGCGACGAGCGCCCCTCCCGGGACGCCGCCGCCCGCCCCGCCCGTCCGCCGTCCCACGACCGGACGCATCCACCGCGTGGGCGCGGTCCCCGGCTCGGCGGGGCCTGCGGCCTACACCGGCGCGACCCAGGCGGTCCCTCCGCCCGCGGCCTACACCGGCGCGACCCAGGCGGTCCCGCCGCCCGCGGTCCCGCCGCCGACGCCCGTCGCCGCACCGGGCGGCCACGCCGTGCCCCCGCCCCCGACGGGGTACGACGCCGGGACCGCGCCGCTCGCCTACGCGACGGGCGAGCCGACCCCGGCCGAAGCCCCGCAGGCGTGGAGCGAACCCGCTCCCCGGCGTCGCGGTCCGCGACGCTTCAACGCCACGCCGATCGTCCTCCTGCTCGTCCTCGGCCTCGTGGTGTGGGGCGTCGTGTGGGCCGTCAACACCGCGTTCGACGGGTTCGGCCCCGCCCTGCAGGCGGGCGAGGAGCAGACCGGTGAGGAACCGGGCGAGCCGTCCGCGGGCGAGGGCGGCGAAGGAACCGACGCCGGGCAGGAGGCTCCCCCCGTGACGGAGGTCCGGCCCGTCATCGCGTCCGGGCAGGCGCTCGACCCCGAGGGCGACGCCGGCGGCAACAACGACGGCGAGCACCCCGAGCTCGCCCCGCTCGCCTACGACCAGCAGCCCGACACGACCTGGATCTCGCGCCGGTACAACGCCGCGAACTTCGCCGGCCTGCGCACCGGCATCGGGTTCGCGGTCACGCTCGAGGAGAAGGCACCCGTCTCCACCGTCGTGCTCGACACCGCCGTGACCGGCGGGAACGTCGAGATCCGCGCGACGAGCCCCGACGCCCCGACCGACGGCGAGGTGCTCGCGTCCGGGCCCCTCGCGCCGGGCGTCGAGTTCTCGTTCGACCAGCCCGTCGAGGCGGAGTCCATCGTGCTGTGGTTCACCGAGCTGCCCCAGAACCCGTCCGGCGAGTACCGCGCGGAGATCAACGAGATCCTCGTCTCCTGAGCCCGGTCCCGGGTCGCGCGGGGTCTGATTCCGGGTCTGATTCCGGGTCTGAGTCTGGGTCCGGTCTGAGTCTGGACCCGGGTCCGGGTCCGGGTCCGGGTCCACGTCCGAGCTCCCGGTCTGGTCCGGGTCTGGGTCTCTGACGGGCTCTCCGTGTGCGGGTTCGCGTCGCGAGCGGGCCCGGACACGCTGAGCCACGCGTCGTCGTGCCGCGGAGTGGCGCGTGCGGGTGGTCGGCAGACGCCGTCGCTCGAGAAAGACGCCCGCCGTGGGACTCGGCGAGAAAGACGCCCGCCGTGGGACTCGGCGAGAAAGACGCCCGCCGTGGGACTCGGCGAGAATGACGCCCGCCGTGGGACTCGGCGAGGAGTGCGTCCGTCTCGGAGCTCACGGCGAGCCCGGCGAGGTCGGCACCGTCACGGGAGCCCACGGCGGGGAGCCGGCGGGAAGCGCCGTCTCGCGAGCCCTGACGTGTGAGCCGTTGCAGAAGCCCGACCGGGGGACCCGACGAGCACGCGGGACGGACTGGCCCGTCGCACCCGGTGGACGACGTACACGCCGGCCGCCCGGTGCCCGTAGCGTGACCGACACCCGTACCGTGGAACAGAAGCCGCCCCGGCGGCGTTCACACTCTCGCGTGGTCGGCCGCCACGCACCGAGCATCGAGGAGCAGCACGTGACCGAGCAGTCAGCCGTTCAGAACCTGATCGTCGTCGGGTCCGGTCCCGCGGGATACACCGCGGCGATCTACGCGGCGCGCGCGGGCCTGGCCCCGCTCGTGCTCGCGGGCTCCGTGACCGCCGGTGGCGCGCTCATGAACACGACCGAGGTCGAGAACTTCCCGGGCTTCCCTGACGGGATCATGGGTCCGGACCTCATGGAGAACATGCGCAAGCAGGCCGAGCGGTTCGGCGCGCGCATCGAGTGGGACGACGCCACGCTGCTCGACCTCGAGGGGCCCGTCAAGACGGTCGTCACCGGCAACGGGGAGACGTACCGGGCGCGCGCGATCATCCTCGCGACCGGATCCGCCTACCGTGAGCTCGGCCTCGACGACGAGAAGCGCCTGTCCGGCCGCGGCGTCTCGTGGTGCGCCACGTGCGACGGCTTCTTCTTCCGCGACCAGCACATCGCCGTCGTGGGCGGCGGCGACTCCGCGATGGAGGAGGCCACATTCCTCACGCGCTTCGCGGACAAGGTCACGCTGGTCCACCGTCGTGACGAGCTGCGCGCGTCGAAGATCATGGCCGACCGCGCGCTCAACGACCCGAAGATCGAGTTCGCGTGGAACAGCGAGGTCGCCGGAATCCGCGGCGAGAACAAGGTCGAGTCCCTGATGCTGCGCGACACCGTGACGGGTGAGGAGCGCGAGCTCGCCGCGACCGGCCTCTTCGTCGCGATCGGCCACGAGCCGCGCACCGAGCTCGTCAAGGGGCAGATCGACCTGGACGACGAGGGCTACATCCAGGTGGTCGGCCGTTCCACGGCGACCAACATCGAGGGCGTGTTCGCCTGCGGTGACGCGGTCGACCACACCTACCGCCAGGCCATCACCGCGGCCGGCTCCGGCTGCGCCGCCGCGCTCGACGCGCAGCGCTTCCTCACAGAGCTCGCCGACGCCGCCGGCCTGGAGGACCTCGCGGGTACCCCGCAGACCCCGAACCCGGACGAGCTGCCCGAGGCGCTCGCCGAGATCCAGGCCTGATCCACCGCCCGCGACGCCGCCGGGCTCCGCCCGCGCGCCGCTGGCGTCCGTCCCAGCCACATCTTCCAGGAGGTCACCATGCCGACCGTTCCGGTCACCGACGCCACCTTCCGCAGCGAGGTCCTCGAGTCTGACGTCCCCGTCCTCGTCGACTTCTGGGCCACGTGGTGCGGCCCGTGCCGCCAGGTCGCTCCCATCCTCGAGGAGCTCGCCGAGGAGTACGGCGACAAGATCAAGATCGCCAAGCTCGACACCGACGCCAACCCCGAGACCACGGGCGCCTACGGGATCGTGTCGATCCCCACGCTCAACGTCTACGTCGGCGGGGAGCTCCAGAAGTCGATCATCGGCGCTCGCCCCAAGCGTGCGCTGACGGAGGAGATCGACACGGTCCTGGCCACGACCGCCTGACCCGAGACCGCGCGTCGAGACACTCTCGCCCCCGTCGCGGGGGGCGCACCGCCGGAGGGCGGGCCACGGACGCCGTGGTCCGCCCTCCGGCGTCTTCACGGGATCCCCCGATCCCCCGTGCGACACTGGGAATCGTGACTGGTCCGACGACTCCCCCGCAGCAGCCCGCCCCCGGCGGCACCCGCCTCGACCCGTGGTTCGGTGCCTACGCAGAGCGAGCGCACGGGATGCGAGCGTCGGAGATCCGCGCGCTCTTCGCCGTCGCGAACCGTCCCGAGGTCGTGTCCCTGGCCGGCGGCATGCCGTACCTGGAGGGACTCCCCCTCGACCAGATCGCCGACACCATGCAGCGTCTCGTCGCGACGCGCGGTGCTACCGCGCTGCAGTACGGGTCCGGGCAGGGCGACGAGACGCTGCGAGAGCGGATCCTCGACGTCGTCCGTCTTGAGGGCATCGACTGCCACCCCGACGACGTGGTCGTGACCACCGGCTCCCAGCAGGCCCTCGACCTCGTGACGCGCATCTTCATCGATCCCGGCGACGTCGTCGTCGCCGAGGCTCCCAGCTACGTCGGAGCGCTCGGAGTCTTCCGCTCGTACCAGGCGGACGTCGTCCACGTGCCCCTCGACGAGCACGGCCTCGTCCCCGACGCGCTCGAGGAGACGCTCTCCCGCCTCGCCGCCGAGGGTCGGCGCGTCAAGCTTCTGTACACCGTGCCGAACTTCCACAACCCGGCCGGCGTCACGCTCACCGCGGAGCGCCGCCCGCGCGTCCTCGAGATCGCCCAGCGGTACGGCGTGCTCGTCATCGAGGACAACCCCTACGGCCTCCTCGGCTTCGACGGCCAGACGCTCCCCGCGCTGCGGTCGCTCGACGAGGACGGCGTGCTCTACCTCGGGTCATTCTCCAAGACGTTCGCGCCCGGGTATCGGGTCGGGTGGGTCGTCGCGCCCCACGCGGTGCGCGAGAAGCTCGTGCTGGCCAGCGAGTCCGCGATCCTGTGTCCCTCGAACGCGTCGCAGCTCGCCATCGCGTCGTACCTCGACACGTGCGACTGGAAGGGCCAGATCAAGCAGTTCCGCGAGCTCTACCGCGAGCGACGCGACGCGATGGTCGGGGCGCTCTCCGAGCACCTGCCGTCCGCGCGCTGGACCGTCCCGGACGGCGGCTTCTACACCTGGGTGCAGCTCCCCGAAGGGCTCGACGCGCGGTCCATGCTCCCCCGTGCCGTCACCGCGCGCGTCGCGTACGTCCCGGGCACCGCGTTCTACGCGGACGGCACCGGGTCGAGCCACGTGCGTCTCTCCTACTGCTTCCCGACCCCCGAGCGCATCCGCGAGGGCGTCCGCCGCCTGGCGGGTGTCGTGAACGCCGAGCAGGAGCTCGTCGAGATCTTCGGCACCAACGCCGAGCTCGACCCCGACGTCACCGACGTCGAGAACCCCTCGCCGAACCTGGCCTGAAGCACCCATCACGACGCCGGCTGGCACCCCACCGGGACGCGCCGGCACCGAACAGGAGTCCGTCAACAGTGGACACGACCACGGGTACCCCGACCACGGCGGCGACCGACGACGAGGGCGCCGAGATCTCTGCCCCCGACGCCGCACAGCGCGCTGACCAGCACCTTCACCTCCTCCGGCCCGACGACGACGTGCCGCCCGGCGGCCACGTCACCATCCTCGCGGGCGGGCTCTCGCACGAGCGGGACGTGTCGCTCCGGTCCGGGCGCCGCGTCGCGGAGAGCCTGCGGGCAGCCGGTCTCGAGGTCACGGTCCACGACGTCGACGCCGACCTGCTGCCCTTCCTCGACGCGAACCGTCCCGACGTCGTGTGGCCGCTCCTCCACGGCGCGAGCGGCGAGGACGGGTCGATCAGGGACGTGCTCGAGCTCGTCGGCGTCCCCTACGTCGGCACGGGACCGCGCGAGAGCCGTGCCGCGTGGAGCAAGCCCGTCGCCAAGAGCGTCGTGCTCGGCGCCGGCCTGTGCACCCCCGAGTACGTGACCCTCCCCCAGAGCCTGTTCCGCGAGCTCGGGGCACAGCCCGTGCTCGACGCCGTCGTCGCCCGCCTGGGCCTCCCTCTCGTCGTCAAGCCCACGCACGGCGGGTCGGCGCTCGGAGTCACGCTCGTCGAGCGCGCCGACCAGCTCCCTCGGGCGATGGTCGACTGCTTCGCCTACGGGGAGGTCGCGCTCATCGAGCGTGCCGTCCGCGGCGTCGAGCTCGCGGTGAGCGTCGTGGACCTCGGCCACGGTCCTGAGGCCCTCCCCCCGGTCGAGATCGTCACGAGCGGACCCTACGACTTCGACGCCCGGTACAACCCGGGCCGGACCGAGTACTTCGCCCCCGCGCGGCTCGACGAGGACGTGCTCTCGATCGTCCGCGCGGTCGCCGTCCGCGCACACGAGGCGCTCGGCCTTCGTGACCTCTCGCGCACCGACGTCATCCTCGATCCCGACGGCGTCGTGCAGTTCCTCGAGGTGAATGTCGCCCCGGGAATGACGGAGACATCCCTCCTCCCCCAGGCGGCCCGCGCCGCTGGTCTCGACCTCGGCCGCCTCTACCGGTCGATCGTCAACGCGCACGTGCGCCACTGACCGCGGTCTCGGCGACGCGCGGCGATCCACTTCGGTTCGGAACGTGTTCCCATCCCCGGTGTCAGGTACCCCACGTTCGTGACCGACACCGTCGCGACGACGGACACTCGATCTACCAGGACGACATCGCCCCTGCCTCCCACGTTTCACGTGAAACCTGACCCGCGCCAAACGCCCAGAGACCTCGGTGCGCCTCGCGGTGTCGAGGCAGCGCCGTGCAAGCACATGATTGAAGCTCGGTTTCGAGCCACCACGGTTGCCACGGCAGACGCGCACGTTTCACGTGAAACGGGTTGGCCCCGCCCGGCGCGGTTCCACGTGAAACACGGCCTCGGCCCGACCAGCACCCCCGCGACGAGCGCGAGAGCACCGCGGAGCGCACGGGTGTCTCCCCTGGAGGGGCCCTCTCACTGTGTTCACGCCGGGGCGGTCGACCTCTGGCTACTGGGCCCACGAGATCCCGGGCTTCTGTCGGGGCGCACACGGCGGCGGGGCTCTGTGTGTTTCACGTGAAACCTCCCGGCCGAGTTCTGTGCCCTTGCCCGACGGCACCACTCTTCCGTCCAGAGGTTTCGTGCCCCTGCTGCTGTCCTTCGCTCAGGCCCGAGACCTGCGTTCGGACCCGGCGGTCTCACGCTGTCCAGGCGTCGATCCCGCCCCGTGACCCATCTCGGCCTCGGTCCCGCGGCGGCTCGAGAGTGCGTGCCGAGGCGGGACCTTTGGGTCGAGCTGTTCCGCGCCATGGGCCGCGTCCCATCGCGCCCGGCTAGCCACACGAGGCCCCAATCCTGGAGGGGGCCCGCTCGAACCCGAGCGCCGTGTCGGGCGCCGCATCTCAGGCCGCTCCGTGCTCGCTCTGCGCACCTGAGGGAACGTCTTCCGCCCACCAAGGTCGCGCCGGACAAGACAGCTGCGGCCGGATCCAGCGCCATCGCGCACGGATCCGGCCGCATGCCGGTGCTCGACCGCCGACCACGGCGGGTGGGGTCTCAGTGCCGCAGGAGACCGGGGTCGTCGGGTGCCATCACGTCCAGGATCCGGTTGAGATCCTCAACGGACGCGAATTCCACGGTGAGGCGGCCCTTCTTGGCTCCGAGATCGACCTTGACGCGGGTCTCGAAGCGATCGGACAGTCGGTGCGCCAGCTCGTCGATCGCCGCCGAGCGCTGCCCGGCTCGCGGAGCCCGAGGCGCACGTCGCTGACCGTCGAGCCCGCCCATCGCGACGATCTCCTCCGTCGCTCGTACGGACAGCCCCTCGGCGACGATCCGCTGCGCGAGGCGCTCGATCTCCGCCCCGTCGGTGAGACCGAGCAGCGCTCGGGCATGCCCCGCCGAGAGCACTCCAGCGGCGACTCGCCGCTGGACGAGCGGAGGGAGTCGCAAGAGACGCAAGGTGTTGGAGATCTGCGGGCGGCTCCGGGAGATCCGATCGGCGAGCTCCTCGTGCGTGCATCCGAAGTCGTCGAGAAGCTGGCGGTACGCTGCGGCTTCCTCCAGCGGGTTGAGCGCGCTGCGGTGGAGGTTCTCCAGCAGTGCGTCGCGCAGGAGGTCGGCGTCGCCCGTCTCGCGGATGATTGCGGGGATCACATCGAGTCCCGCGGCCTGCGTCGCGCGCCAGCGCCGCTCCCCCATGATGAGCTCGTACGACCCATCCTCTCCCGCGACAGGACGCACGACGACCGGCTGCAGCACGCCGATCTCGCGAATCGACCCGATCAGCTCGTCCAGCTCGCCCTCGTCGAAGACGGTCCGCGGTTGACGCGGATTCGGGCGGATCGAACCCGTCGGAATCTCGGCGAAACGTGCGCCCGGGACGGGGACCAGATCGTCACCAGCGCCGCCCGCCCACTCCTCCGTCGCGTGTGCTGCCGCGGGGTCGCCGGCGGCGGGTGCCAGGGCGTCGTCGCTCGGTCCTGCCTCGTTCGGCGCGCTGGCCGCGGTTTCACGTGAAACATCCGTACCGGGAGCGTCGCGCTCCGGCGCGGTACCTTCGGGCTCGCTCGTCGAGGGTTCGGAGTCGACGGAAGGCGCCTCGTTCGCTCCCTCCGCGGCACCCGTACCGCTACTCACCGCGTCCAGCTCCGCCAGGTCCGACTCCGAGAGCGCGGTGAGAACGTCGACGTCGGACGGGCCGGACGGCGCATCGGCGACCAGCGTCACGACGGGCGTGACATCAGCGCTCGAAGGGTGCGCGTCTGCCGGCAAATCGGCGAGGTCGGCTCGAGTGTCGGCTTCGTCGCGCGGCGACTCCTCAGCCGGAGCGCTCGGAAAGAAGACGTCCACCGGACGCTTTCCCTCAGAACTGGTGGGAATGAGGGCACCGAGCCCACGTCCCAGCCCTCGACGCTTCTCGCTCATCGCTGCTCCTCCTGGCGCATGCCGGGACCACCGATGGTGCCGGCGAACTCGTGATCGGTACGTGCGGACGGCGCTGGCTCGTCTGCTGGCGACATCGGCGCGGCGCCGTCGGAGTGGTGGTTCTCGAGCCCGCGGTCCTCCGCGCGGTTCTCCGCACGCTGTGTCAGCTCGCGAGCCGCCTCAAGGTAGGCGAGCGCACCCGTCGACCCGGGGTCGTACGTCATGACCGTCTGGCCGTGGCTGGGCGCCTCCGAGATGCGCACCGAGCGTGGCACCGTGGTGCGCAACGTCTGGTCAGGGAAGTGCTCGCGCACTTCCGCAGCGACCTGCTGTGCCAGGTTCGTCCGGCCGTCGTACATGGTGAGGAGGATCGTCGAGACGTGCAGCCCCGGGTTGAGGTGCGACTTGATGAGCTCGATGGTCTTGAGGAGTTGGCTGAGGCCCTCGAGCGCGTAGTACTCGCACTGGATCGGGATCAGCACCTCGCGGCCGACCACGAAAGCGTTCACGGTGAGCAGGCCGAGGCTCGGAGGGCAGTCCACGAGGACGTAGTCGATCGGCTCAAGACCTTCACGCGCGCGCTCCGCCAGATACTCGTCTAACGCACGACGAAGCCGTGTTTCACGTGAAACAAGCGAGACGAGCTCGATCTCGGCGCCAGACAAGTCGATCGTCGCGGGGACGCACCAGAGCGTGGGGATGTCCGGACACTGCTGCACCGCGCTGGAGAGAGGGTCGCCGTCCACGAGGACTTCGTAGATCGACGGCGTCCCCGCTCGGTGCTCCACGCCGAGGGCCGTCGACGCGTTGCCCTGAGGATCGTTGTCGATCACGAGGACATTGAGACCTGCCTGGGCGAGTCCGGCGGCAAGGTTGACTGTCGTCGTGGTCTTTCCGACGCCGCCCTTCTGGTTGGCGACGGTGATGACTCGCGTGGACACAGGTCGGGGGAATCGTCGGCCCTGCAGATCGATGCGGCGACGGGCGTCCTCCGCGAGCTGGGCGGCCAGTGGCGTCGTCTCGTCAGTGGCCGGGAGGCTCGCCATCAGAGCTGCTCGGCGGTCGTCGTCCGTCTTCACCCCAGACATGTCTCCCCCGTCCAGCGAGATCGGCTGTGGGGTCGCCAGATCCTGACGTCCCTCCGGCTCGACAGGCCGTTCCGTCACGCGTCTCATCCTCTCGGTCGTCGCGTCCCCAGCATGCGTCGAAGCGTGCGCCGCACAGCGGAGGTCGAGAACTGTGTTCCTCCGTGTCGCGGTCGCAGCATGAGCGAACCTCGCTCGGTGGACTCAGCGAGCCCCAGTCTGCCGCACGATCCGCACCACGGTCGTCGTCTCCACACCCGGGAGCGTGGGCGCGTCGATGATCTCGGGCTCGGACCCCTTGAGGCGGCGCAGGACCTTACGTGCCGGCTCGACCTCGCGGCCCACGTTGCGCCCCTTGAGGACGATCATCTCGCCGCCCGCACGGACCAGCGGCAGGGACAGCCGAGCAAGCTTGTCCAACGCCGCGACAGCACGGGAGGTCACGGCGTCGCACTCGAACGCTCCGTGGTACTCCTCGGCACGCCCGCGCTTGATCTCGACGTTCGACAGGTCGAGATCCTCGGCGACCTCGGCGAGCCACGCGCAACGCCGCTCCATCGGCTCGATCAAGTAGATCTCTGCCTCGGGGCGCATGGCCGCGATGACGACACCGGGAAGGCCCGCACCGGAACCGATGTCCGCGATCAGACCCGTCGTCGGAAGAAAGGGCACCACGGCGGCGGAGTTCAGGATATGGCGGTCCCAGATGCGCGACACCTCACGCGGGCCGATGAGTCCCCGCAGTTCGCCCTCGTCACGGAGCCGCTCGGCGAAACGATCGACCGCGGGGAACGCGTCGCCGAAATACTCCGCCAGTTGCTCCCTGGAGATCTCCGGCTCGCTGTTCTCTTCCGACACTCGTGCATCCTCTCCTCGGTCTTCTCGCTGAACCGGAGCCATCGTTTCACGTGAAACACGGGCCAGCCGCTCGTCGACCACACGATGGTCGTGCCCACTTCACGCTCTGGAGCCGAGCGCGTCGTCCACCCTCGTCCTCCGTCTCGGCGCACGACGTCATGAGTACCGGCCGACACGCAGAGGGCAGCACGCCGGCGTGCTCAGCGGCGCGCACGGAGCGGACGCGCGCACGTCACCGTGCCCCACACCGCCGTCGCCCCGCCAGCCGAGCAGTCGGGGCACCGACAAGCGTCGGTGCGTTCTACCTCGCTGGGTCGTGGACGGCTCCACGGCTCGTGTCCGCAGCCCCGACACGACGACGCCCCCCGTTTCACGTGAAACGAGAGGCGCCGGCCCGTGCGACGGGTGCGATCAGTCTGCGGGGTGGATCACCACGTACCGCTGCGGCTCCACGCCCTCGGAGTCGCTGCGCAGGCCCGCCGCCGCGACGGCGTCGTGCACGACCTTCCGCTCGAACGCGTTGAGCGGCTCGAGCGAGACCTTCGTTCCCTCGGCACGGACACGAGCGATCGCGTCCTCCGCCAGTGCGGTGAGCTCACGACGACGGTCGGCACGGAACCCGGCGACGTCGAGCATGAGGCGGCTCCGCTCGCCGGTACGAGCCTGAACGGCCAGGCGGGTGAGCTCCTGGAGAGCATCGAGGACCTCGCCGTCGGTGCCGACGAGGGATCGGAGGTCAGCCGGGTCGTCGGCGACGATCTCGACGGCTGCACGATCGTGCTCGACGTCGATGTCGATGTCACCGTCGAGGTCGGCGATGTCGAGCAGTTCCTCGAGGTAGTCAGCCGCGATCTCGCCCTCCTCCTCGAGGCGGGTGGTGTCGGGCGTCGTCGCGGCGGCCGCGGCCTCTTCGGGCGCGGGGGTCTCGGTAGGCGTCATGGCGGTGCTCCTCACGGCAGGGTGCGCTCGGGCGCAGCTCTACTTCTGCTTCTTCTTCTTGGGCGCGGGCTTCGAGCCCCCGGACGCCGGCGCGCCGCTCGACGGACCGGTGCTGCCCGGCGCGGCGTCCTCGACGGGCGCGTCCTCGACCGGCGCATCATCACCGTGGGCGGCCGGTGACGAGGCTGCGGGGCGCGGGGTGCCCTTCTGGCGGTCCTTGCGCTTCGGCTGCTGGCGCTGCCCGCGGGGCTGCTCGATGACCGGCGTGGCGTCCTCGACGATGCCCTTCGCAGCGCGCTTGCGTGCCTGGCGCTCCTTGAGCTGGCGCTCGGCCTCGGATCCCGGGGCGGGCATGCGGCGGATGGTGTAGAACTGCTGACCCATCGACCAGAGGTTCGTCGTGGTCCAGTAGACGAGGACACCGACGGGGAAGTTGACGCCTGACACGGCGAAGATGAACGGGAAGACGTAGAGCATCATCTTCTGCGTCGACGCCATCGGGCCCTCGAGCGCGGCCTTCGGCATGTTCTTCATGGTGAGCTGGCGCTGCGTGAAGAACGTCGTCGCGCACATCGCGAGGATGAGCACGCCGATGACGATCCTGGTCTGCAGGTCGTCGGTGCGCAGGAAGATGTCGGACAGCTGGGCGCCGAAGACCGACGAGCTCTCGATGTCGCTCGCGACCGACGCGTCGATCGGGCCGATCGGGTTGTCCGTGCCGTTCGAGATCGGCACGAGGCCGTTGAGCACGCGGAAGAGGGCGAAGAAGATCGGCGACTGCAGCAGGATCGGCATGCACGACGCGAACGGGTTCGTCCCGTGCTTCCGGTACAGCTCCATGGTCTCGCGACTCATGGCCTCACGAGAGGCGGGGTCCGTCTTGCCCTTGTACTTCTTCTGGATCGCCTGCATCTCGGGCTGCAGCATCTGCATCCCGCGCGACGCCTTGATCTGCTTGAAGAACAGCGGGATCAGCAGGATGCGGATGATGATCACGAGCCCGACGATCGACAGGACCCACGCGGGCCCCGGACCGTCGGAGAACCCGAGGAACTCCAGCCCCTGGTGGCACAGATACATGATCCACGCCACGACCCACTCGATCGGGGCGAGGAACGCGAAGAAGTCCATCGGTGACTGCTCCCTCAGACGGATGACAAAGAAAAGATGGTGAACCGCCCGCGATCGGGCGCCGGACTAGTGCGTGTGTCGAGCCGGCGGAACGTCGTCGACCCCACCGAGGCTCCAGGGGTTGCAGCGCAGCAGCCGCCAGAGGGCGAGGCCCGTTCCGCGCAGGGCGCCGTGACGACGCACCGCCGTGAGGGCGTACTGGGAGCAGGACGGGTAGTACTTGCACGTCGGCCCCGTCATCGGCGAGATCACCGACTGGTAGGCACGGATCATGCCGATGAGCGTGAGCGCGGGGACCCGGCGGAGGACGTCGAGAAGTCGTCGCGCCGCGCTCGGCACCGCAGGTGCGTCGACCCCGGCGGGACGTGCGTCGTGCTCGGCGGCAGGGTGCGTGGTCGTCATCGACCCGCGCCGGTTCGCTCGTGCAGACGCTGCGCGGCGCGCTCGAGGCCGCGCGTGACGTCGGTGCTCAGCTGGTCGAACGTGGCGTCGGCGGACGCCGGGAGCGCCCGCACGACGGCGCGTGCGCGCGCGGGCAGCACCTCGAGGCGTGCCGCGGTGGCGGCGCGCAGACGACGCTTCACGAGGTTGCGGTGCACCGCGTTCCCCACCGCCTTGGAGACGACGAAGCCGACCTGCGGCTGCGCGGCGCCCTCGGAGTCCTCCGAGAGGTGCACGACCACGGTCGACCTACCAGCACGCACGCCGCGGCGCACCGCCCGCTCGAAATCGACGGAACGGCGCAGTCGGTGCGCCGCGGGGAGCACGTGGGATCAGGCAGAGAGCTCGCTGCGGCCCTTGCGACGGCGGGCAGCCAGGATGGCGCGGCCGGCGCGGGTCCGCATGCGCAGCCGGAAGCCGTGGGTCTTCGCCCGGCGCCGGTTGTTCGGCTGGAAGGTCCGCTTGCTCACGAGGTACTCCAAGAACGTCGGGGAGGTACACCGTCTATGTCCTCGACGATGCAATGACGGGCGCCGGATGGTGCCCGTCGGTGGTTCAGGTCGTGCGCCGGTCGGTCGCCCGTCCGGCTGCGCCCCAGGCGCACGGATCGGGTGGGCCATTGCTGGGGGCACCGGGTCCATGCAGGTCGTTCGCGACACAGGGCCTCGTGTGGAGCTTCCTCCACGCGGGCGCGCCAAGAACACCTGGAACGGCTGTCTGACGGTACGCTGCGCGACCCCTCCGGGTCAAACCAGCGCGGGTGAGGTTCACCGCACGGCGGCGCGGTCGCGGCGGCCGCCGACGGGAGGGCCGTCGAGCGGCCCGGGCGACCCCACCCTACAACCCACAGCCTGTGGACAACTATGTGGACGAGGGGTTCCCGTGGCACGATCGACCTCAGCATCACCACACCCGTGACCGTCTCTCGTCGGCGCACCCCGCCCCTGGCCCGTCAGCACGCGCTCGACGGCCTGGTCGCTCGTGCCCGGCGCCCCCTCGACCCGTGAGGAACTGCCCGTGGCCAACCCGGACGAGAACATCGCCGACGTCTGGTCGCAGACCCTGAGCATCCTCGAGGCGAGCCCGGACATCACGCCCCGGCAGATCGCGTTCATCCGCCTCGCCAAGCCCCTCGCGATCCTCGACGACACGGTGTTCATCGCGGTGCCGCACGAGCAGACCCGTACGTACCTCGAGACGCGTGTGCGCGACGAGCTCGTGACGGCGATGTCGTCGTGCCTCGGCCGTGACGTCCGCTTCGGGATCACGGTGGACCCGGAGCTGAGCTCCGACCCGGTCGTGGCGCCCGCGTCGCGGCCCGCCGTCGAGCGGCCGTACATCGAGCCCGACGACGGGCTGCCCGACCTCGTGCCGCCTCCCCCGCCGCGGCCGCAGGCCGAGCCGAGCAGGCTCAACCCGAAGTACGTCTTCGAGACGTTCGTCATCGGGTCGTCCAACCGCTTCGCGCACGCCGCGGCGGTCGCCGTCGCCGAGGCGCCGGCCAAGGCCTACAACCCGCTGTTCATCTACGGCGACTCCGGGCTCGGCAAGACGCACCTCCTGCACGCGATCGGGCACTACGCGCACAACCTCTACCCCAACGTGCGCGTGCGCTACGTGAACTCCGAGGAGTTCACGAACGACTTCATCAACTCCATCGGTGAGGGCAAGGCGGGCGCGTTCCAGCGCCGCTACCGCGACGTCGACGTCCTCCTCATCGACGACATCCAGTTCCTGCAGGGCAAGGAACAGACGATGGAGGAGTTCTTCCACACGTTCAACGCCCTCCACAACGCCAACAAGCAGGTCGTCATCACGTCCGACCTGCCGCCCAAGCAGCTCAACGGCTTCGAGGACCGCCTCCGGTCGAGGTTCGAGTGGGGGCTCATCACCGACGTCCAGCCGCCGGACCTCGAGACGCGCATCGCGATCCTCCGCAAGAAGGCGTCGAGCGAGCGTCTCGCGGCCCCCGACGACGTGCTGTCCTACATCGGCTCGCGCATCTCGACGAACATCCGCGAGCTCGAGGGCGCGCTGATCCGCGTCACGGCCTTCGCGAACCTCAACCGCCAGCAGGTCGACCTCCCGCTCGCGGAGATCGTGCTCAAGGACCTCATCACGGACGAGGACAGCGCGGAGATCACACCGGCGGCGATCATCGCCCAGACGGCCGCGTACTTCGGACTCACCATCGACGACCTGTGCGGAAGCTCGCGCTCGCGCGTCCTCGTGACGGCGCGGCAGATCGCGATGTACCTGTGCCGCGAGCTCACCGATCTCTCCCTGCCCAAGATCGGGCAGCAGTTCGGGGGCAGGGACCACACGACGGTCATGCACGCGAACCGCAAGATCACCGAGCAGATGGCCGAGCGCCGCTCGACCTACAACCAGGTCACCGAGCTCACGAGTCGCATCAAGCAGCAGCACCGCGGCTGACCTGCCCCATGGCCCGGACCGTGCACCGCGCCGATACCCCGGCTCGTGCGCGCCCGCGGCGACGCTCGCTCGCACGGTCCCTCCCCGGGCGTCGCGACGGAGCACCGCCGCGCACGGTGGTCCACGACCGCATGCTCGCGGCCGCGGCGCAGGGAGCCACGCACTCCGTCACGCTGCACGTGACGGTGCGCGAGGCCGTGATCGACCGCGCGGGGTCGCACCAGGAGCCTTCCCGCGACCCGTACCGACGACGGGTGTCCGGGTCCTTGCACGACCCCGTCCTCCGGCACCAGAGGCCCGGCGCGCTCCTGTCCGGTCCGCTCGCGCGACGCGACGGCGGCCCGACGACGTTCTCCGGACCGGTTCTCCACCCGCTCGTGCGAGGTCTTCGTCACGCGGCGGACGGCGACCGAGCACAGACCCGTCCGCGCCTCACGCACCGCCCCGACCATCCACAGAGTTCCCCACCTGGGTGCGCGAATCTGTGGATATCGGGCCACCGGCTCTGCCGAGCCCCGTCCCGAAGCCCACGAAGGTGGTTCGTACACAGCGTGTGGGCCGAGTTGTCCACAGTCATCCACAGGGTTGCTGTGGGTTGTGACATCCGCGTGATCCCGGGGCACGGCGCCCGGCCACAACCACGCACTCAGATCGAGGACCCGTGGATTCCTGCGCGGTTTTCCCGTGCTCGATGTGGACGGACATCCGCGTACACAGTCTGTGGACGCACCGGATTTCCCATCCCTGTGCGCCGTTCTGTGGATAACTGTGGACGACGGCCGTGTTCGTGTGGACGGAGCACCCCATCTCGGTGGACGACGTGTGGGGACAGAGCGGCCGCCCACAGGACGCGCGACTTTCCCACACAGCGACCACCAGCCCGTCCACACGGCATTTAGTGCTCTGACCTGCGGAAACGTCGGTTTTCCACGAGTTCCACAACCCCTATGACGATGACGACAGTGATCTAGCAGGGGGAATTCACACGCCTTCATCAGGCACCGGCGGCCGACCGTGACCTCCGCGCCGGCCGATCGACCGAGCATGCTCCGACGGCCGACCCCGTGCACGCGCACGGACCGTTCCACAGCGCCGTCCCCAGGGACGTCGTTCCAGTTCCTCCGGACCCGCACCTCGCGTAGGGTTCATGCACGACGCGTGTGCGCGGACCTGCGGACCGAGCTCGTCGCGTCCTGGAGGAACCGGGCTCGCCGCACGGTCGCCCGGGGCGCACCGCTCGACGACGAGCCGGGCACCGGGGCGCAGCCGGACGGCACATGTGAAGATCGAGTCCGATCAGGACGTTGGGACGAGAGGGTGTGGGATGAAGTTCCGGGTTGAGCGTGATGTCCTGGCCGACGCGGTGACCTGGACGGCGCGAACCCTGCCGACGCGCCCGCCGGCCCCTGTCCTCGCGGGCGTGCGGCTCGAGGCGGACGCGACCGGGACGATCGGCCTGTCGAGCTTCGACTACGAGGTCTCCGCCCGCTCCGAGATCCCCGCCGAGGTGAGCGAGCCGGGCACCGTGCTCGTGTCGGGCCGGCTCCTCGCGGAGATCTCCCGCGCGCTGCCCGCGAAGCCCGTCGACGTCGTCCTCGAGGGCAACAAGGTCATCGTCACGTGCGGGGCGAGCCGCTTCACGCTCCTCACCATGCCTGTGGACGAGTACCCGGCCCTGCCCGCGATGCCCGAGCTCTCGGGGACGGTCTCGGGCGACGAGCTGACGAACGCCGTCGCGCAGGTCACCGTCGCCGCGAGCCGCGACGACACGCTGCCCCTCCTCACGGGTGTAAGGGTCGAGATCGAGGGCGAGAAGATCACGCTGCTCGCGACGGACCGCTACCGCCTCGCGCTGCGCGAGCTCACCTGGACGCCGGTGACGCCGAGCTACTCGGCCGTCGCGCTCGTGCGCGCGCGCACGCTCAACGACGTCGCGAAGTCGCTCGGCGGATCGGGCCTCGTGAACATCGGCCTGAACACCGGCGTCGGGGTCGACCTCATCGGCTTCGAGGCGGGCGGCCGCCACACGACGTCGCAGCTCGTCGACGGCGACTACCCCGCGGTGCGCCGGCTCTTCCCGGACGAGACCCCGATCCACGCGGTCGTCCCCACCGCCCCCCTCATCGACGCGGCGAAGCGTGTCTCCCTGGTCGCGGAGCGCAACACGCCCATCCGGCTGTCGTTCACGGACGGCCAGGTCGTGCTGGACGCCGGGCAGGGTGACGACGCGCAGGCGTCCGAGGCGCTGGAGGCCGTGCTGGTCGGCGAGGACATCTCCGTGGCGTTCAACCCGCAGTTCCTGCTGGACGGCCTGGGTGCGCTGGGGACGGACTTCGTCCGCCTGAGCTTCACGCACCCGAACAAGCCGGTCGAGTTCACCGGTCAGGACTCGCTCGACGGCGAGGACTCGTCCCACTACCGCTACCTCCTCGTCCCGATCCGCTTCGCGGGCTGAACCGCCGAGGTCGCCCGTCCCGTACCCGCACGCCCGACCCCACCGGAGGACACGCATGGTCACGCGCATCGGACTCGTCGGTCTCGGCAAGATGGGCAACAACATGCGGGCGCGCATCCGCGCGGCCGGGATCGAGGTCGTCGGGTACGACCCGCGGCCCGAGGTCACGGACGTCGCGAGCCTCACCGAGCTCGTCGCGGCCCTGCCCGACGACGGCCCGCGGATCGTGTGGGTGATGGTCCCCGCGGGCGACCCGACCCGGAGCGTCGTCACCGAGCTCGGCGGACTGCTGGGTGAGGGCGACGTCGTCATCGAGGGCGGCAACTCCTACTACGCCGAGGACCAGGCGCGCGCCGGCGAGCTGGCCGAGAAGGGCGTGGGCTATCTCGACGTCGGCGTCTCGGGCGGCGTGTGGGGCCTCGAGAACGGGTACGGCCTCATGGTCGGCGGCGACCGCACCTACGTCGAGGCCGCGATGCCGATCTTCGACGCGCTGCGCCCGGAGGGCCCGCGCGAGGAGGGCTTCGTGCACGCGGGCGAGGTGGGCGCGGGTCACTTCGCGAAGATGGTCCACAACGGCATCGAGTACGGCCTCATGCAGGCGTACGCGGAGGGCTACGAGCTCCTCGCCGCGAAGAGCGAGCTCGTCAAGGACGTCCACGGCACGATGAAGGCGTGGACGCGCGGCACCGTGGTGCGCTCGTGGCTCCTCGACCTGTTCGTCAAGGCGCTCGAGGAGGACCCGCAGCTCGCCGCGATCGACGACTGGGTCGACGACTCCGGCGAGGGTCGGTGGACCGTCGACGAGGCGATCGACAACGCCGTGCCGCTCCCGGTGATCTCGGCGGCGCTGTTCGCCCGGTTCGCGTCGCGTCAGGAGCAGTCGCCGGCGCTCAAGGCCGTCGCGGCGCTGCGTCAGCAGTTCGGCGGGCACGCCGTGAAGGCGGCCGGACCGGCGTCCCCGGGCGCGGGGCCGCTCGAGCCTCCCGCCTGACGGCGGGCCGGCCCCCGCGCGTCCTCGTCCCTCGCCCCCGGACCTCCTCGCACCGATGTACGTCTCGCACCTGTCCCTCGTCGACTTCCGCTCGTACGAGTCCGTCGACGTCGAGCTCGTCCCCGGCGTGAACGCCCTCGTGGGGCAGAACGGCCAGGGCAAGACGAACCTCGTGGAGGCGATCGGCTACGTCGCGACCCTCGCCAGCCACCGCGTCGCGGGTGACGCGGCCCTCGTGCGAGCGGGCGCGACCCGCGCCGTCGTGCGCACGCGTGTGGTCCGCGGCGACCGCGCGAGCACGGTCGAGCTCGAGATCGCGTCGGGCCGCGCGAACCGGGCGCGCATCAACCGCTCGCCCGCGAAGCGGCCGCGCGACGTGCTCGGGATCGTCCGCACGGTCCTCTTCGCGCCGGAGGACCTCGCCCTCGTCAAGGGCGACCCGGACGGGCGACGCCGGTTCCTCGACCAGCTCGCCGTTCTCCTCGTGCCCCGCGTCGCCGCGCTGCTCGCCGACTACGACCGCGTCCTGCGCCAGCGCGGCGCGCTGCTCAAGTCGGCGACGGCGCTGCGGGGTCGCGGCCGCGGAGCCCGTCGTGCCGCCGTCGAGCCGCCGCCCGAGGACGACGCACCCGAGCAGGCGGCCTCCCCGCTCGCGACGCTCGAGGTGTGGGACGCGCGCCTCGCGAGCCTCGGCGCCGAGATCACAGCACTGCGGCTGCAGCTCGTCGCCGCCCTGATGCCGTACGTCGCGGAGGCGTACGAGCAGGTCAGCGCGGGGCAGGGCGAGGCGCGGATCGCGTACCGCTCGTCCGTCGACGAGGTGCTCGACGAGGACGCGCCGTCGTCCGCGACCCCGGCGGCAGGCACGGACCCGCAGGACGACGCCGACGCGCCCGCCCTTCCGGACGTCGCGACGCTGGAGAAGCGCATGCTGGATGCCATGCGGGTGGTGCGGGCGAAGGAGATCGAGCGCGGGGTGAACCTCGTGGGGCCGCACCGCGACGACGTCGTGCTCACGCTCGGAGGCCTGCCAGCGAAGGGGTACGCGAGCCACGGCGAGTCGTGGTCGTTCGCGCTCGCGCTGCGCCTCGCGTCCTACCGCCTGCTCAAGGACGGGGCGCCGGCGGGCCTCGACTCGCTGCTGTGGGCGGACCAGTGGGGTCCCGACGGCGAGCCGATCCTCGTGCTCGACGACGTGTTCGCCGAGCTCGACGTCCGCCGGCGCGAGCGTCTCGCGGAGCTCGTCGCCGGCGCGGGCCAGGTCATCATCACCGCGGCCGTGCCCGACGACGTCCCGGCGCTCCTCGAGGGTGCTCGCTTCTCCGTGCACGACGGGACGGTCAGCCGTGTCGAGGACTGAGGCCCGCCCGGGCGACGACGAGCCGGGTCGCCGGGCGCCGTCGTCGCGCGCGGACGCGGGGGACGTCGACGCGCCGGAGCCGCGGTCCACGGGCGTCCCCGTGGGGCACGTCGTGGACCTGACGCCGCCGGCGGAGGTCGCGCGGCAGGCGCTCAACCGCGCGAAGGCGGCGGCGCGGGCGAAGGGTCTGCGTCCGGGGCAGGAGCCGCGGCGCCGGATCCTGGCCGACACGCCGACGTCGGGAGCGCGCCCGGGCGGGCGCGACCCGCAGCTCCTGGGGGACGTCGTCGCGCACCTGCTGCGCGAGCGCGACTGGGTCGCCGACGTGTCCGTGGGAGGCGTCGTCGGGCGGTGGCGCGAGGTCGTCGGGGACCAGGTCGCGGACCACTGCGAGCCGGAGACGTTCGAGGACAAGGTCCTCGTGGTGCGCGCGGACTCGACGGCCTGGGCGACGCAGGTGCGCCTGCTCGCCCCGCAGCTGCTCGAACGGCTCGCGCGCGAGGTCGGCGAGGGCGTGGTCGAGACGGTGACGGTCCTGGGGCCGGCGGGTCCGAGCTTCCGGCGCGGCAAGCGGTCCGTCCGCGGACCCGGGCCGCGGGACACGTGGGGCTGAGGCCGCGCGAGACGCGGGGCTGAGCGCCCGACGGCGGACCCGCGCCTCCCGATGAGCGGCGGCGTCCCGCGCGCGGCGGGAGGACGAGGCCCGCCGCGACCGGGGACGCGGCGGGCCTCGTGGGGTGCAGGTGACCGCGAGGGTCACCTGGTCGGGTCAGGCGTGCGCGCGACGGCGCAGCCAGAGCACCAGGGCGCCTCCGCCCACCAGCAGCGCGGCGAACGCCGCGGCGCCGGCGACGGTCGCGCCGGTCGTCGCGAGCGCGGGTCCGCCCGGCTCGGCGGGGCCCGCGACGTCCTCGACCGCGACGGGCGCGACCGGCGGGTTGGCGCACGCGCTCGTCGCCGGCGGGTAGTCGACGACGGTCGAGTACGACGGGTTGACCTCGAAGAGGACGCTCACGCCGTCGCGCGTCCACGCGTAGTTGCCCTCGGTCTCGGTGTACGACCCGTCCTCGTTGCGCACGAACCCGGGCCACTGCTTCGGCTCCTCGGCGGACGCGCCCGGCCAGAGGATGGTCCCGCTGAGCGGCTGGTCGGTCAGGACGTAGTCCTCACCGCCGTTCGGGTGCAGGAACGTGATCGTCAGCGGGTTCTCCTCGTCGACGGTGACGCCCTCGGGTAGCGCGACCTCGTAGCCCAGGTAGGGCACGTCGCCCTCGCAGACCGCGGCGATCTCACCGGGGACGAGCGCGCACTCCTCCTCGGAGGGGACGAGGTCGGCGAGCGGGAACAGCGCGCTGCGCCCGTCCTCGGCGACCACGTAGCCGAGCCCGGCGGTCTCGTCGGAGAACGTGACGCTCGCGTCCTTGGGCTCGACCACGACGCCCTCGGCCGTCGCCGTGTAGCGGAACTCCTCGGACTCGGCGGGGACGTCCTGCGGGGTGAGCTCGGCGCCGCACACCTCGAGCGCGGTCGGGACGACCGGGGTCGAGGGGGCGGCGACGTCCTCCGCGGGGCGCTCGGGGGTGTCGCACTCGCCCTCGGGGAAGAGGTTCGCGAGGTCCTGGTGGTCCCAGGAGATCAGCGTGCCGTGCGGGAACTCGCCGAGGTGGTCGCCGTCGGGCGAGTAGCGGATGTCGGTGGGGAGGTCGTCGAGACCGCCCGGCAGGTCGACGAGGTCCTGCTGCACGGCCCACGCGGTGCACAGGTCGGCCGTCGTCACGTCCGGCTCGATCGTGCGGGCCACCTCGCGCACGGCCTCGAGGTCGAGCGGCGTGACGAGCCAGGTCTTGTCCCACGGGCGCTCGGGCAGCGGGAGCTCGCCGCTCGTGACGATCCGCTGCGGGCCCGAGTTCTCCCAGGCCGCGGGGCGGTCGGCGTCCAGCTTGGGGTACACGTAGACGCCGACCTGGACGGGGCTCTCCTCCTCGGGAGCCTCGCAGGCCGTTGTGGAGCCGTTCCAGGACCGGTCGTAGCGGTCGTGGTCGGCGGCGTCGACGGCGACGCTCCAGGTGTGGTCCTGGGTCGGGTCGAGCGGGTACGTCTTGCGGAAGCGCCCGTCGAAGCGGCGCGGCTCGAGGGTCTGGCCGTCGACGACGACGGTCAGACCGTTCCCGTTCGCGTACGCCCAGAGGTCGACGGTGAGGCTCTGGCAGTCGGCGATCGGCTCGCCGCTGTGGGCGGAGGCGGGGGTCGCGGTGGCGACCAGCAGTCCGCCGAGTGCGAGCGCTGTCGCTGTCGCGCTCGCGAGAAGTCTCTTCACGGGGTGAGGGTCCCTTCGTGGGTCGGGCCGCCCGCACGCCGATCACTCCTGCGCGGACGACGCGCGAATCATGATTGTGTGTGGTATTAGACCATCCTCTCCGCGAAATGCCGATTCCGGACTTGTCGCGTCAATCAACCATCGGCCGCAGGTGACGGCGCGCCCGCCCGAGGGGTCCACGGGGACCGCGTCGAGGGCCGGCCGGAGCGCCGCGCACTGGCCCTGTGGACAACCGTGTGGAGAACCTCTCGACGGCGGCGCGCGGATCGCGTCGGGAATGTCGCGCCGACCGCCCCGGAGAGGGCCACAATCCGCGGAATTCGGCTCGTGGCGGGTAGACTGGTGAGGTCATTCCGGGTCTTGTCACCACTCGCTCGCGCCGCCTCACGGAGGTGGTGCGACCAGTCCCCGACCGGTGGGTCGTCACCCCGCCACCGAGGGCTGGGGCCGACGGCGGTGCGGGCCCGGAACCTTTGAGCAGCAGCGACCCGATCCGCACGAACGCGGGCGCAGCGCGCACGACGACGAGGAGCAGTCCTGCCCGTGGCAGACCACACCGACACCGCCATCTCCGACCCGACGGCGTCCGCGGAGGCGGCACCCACGGCGGGCGGCGGCTACGACGCGAGCAACATCACCGTCCTCGAGGGCCTCGAGGCGGTCCGCAAGCGTCCCGGCATGTACATCGGCTCGACGGGTGAGCGCGGCCTCCACCACCTTGTGTACGAGGTTGTGGACAACTCTGTGGACGAGGCGCTCGCCGGGCACGCCGACTCGATCGACGTGACGCTCCTCGCCGACGGCGGGGTCCGCGTCGTCGACAACGGTCGCGGCATCCCCGTCGCCATCCACCCCACCGAGGGCCGCCCGACGGTCGAGGTCGTCATGACGATCCTCCACGCGGGCGGCAAGTTCGGCGGCGGCGGGTACGCCGTCTCCGGCGGTCTCCACGGCGTCGGCATCTCCGTCGTCAACGCGCTCTCGACGCGCGTCGTCACCGAGGTCCAGCGCGACGGCTACGCGTGGCGCCAGGAGTTCGCGGACGGTGGCAAGCCCGTCGGCGAGCTCCAGCGCGGCGAGGCGACCGACGCCACCGGGACGACGCAGACGTTCTGGGCCGACCCGGAGATCTTCGAGACCACCGAGTTCGACTTCGAGACGCTGCGCGCGCGCTTCCAGCAGATGGCGTTCCTCAACAAGGGCCTGCGCATCACCCTGACCGACGAGCGCCCGGCCCACCTCGACACCGGCGACGAGGTCACCGGCGGCGAGGACGCGGCGGCCGACGCCGACGGCGTCGCGGCCGCGGACGGCTCCCCCGCGTCCGGGGCGGCGACGCCGGCGCGCACGGTCACGTACAAGTACGACGGCGGCCTCGTCGACTACGTCAAGCACCTCAACGCGGCGAAGAAGGTCGAGCTCGTCCACCCGGACGTCATCGACTTCGAGTCCGAGGACACCGAGAAGCGCATCTCGGTCGAGATCGCGATGCAGTGGACGACCGCGTACTCCGAGTCCGTCCACACCTACGCGAACACGATCTCCACGACGGAGGGCGGCACGCACGAGGAGGGCTTCCGCGCCGCGATGACCTCCCTCGTCAACCGCTACGCGCGCGACAAGGGCATCCTCAAGGACAAGGACGACAACCTCACGGGCGACGACATCCGCGAGGGCCTCACCGCCGTCGTGTCCGTGAAGCTCGGCGAGCCGCAGTTCGAGGGCCAGACGAAGACCAAGCTCGGCAACACCGAGGCGAAGACGTTCGTCCAGCGCGTCGTCCACGAGCAGCTCACCGACTGGTTCGACGCGCACCCGAACGAGGGCCGCGACGTCATCCGCAAGGCGATCCAGGCGTCGCAGGCGCGCATCGCGGCCCGCAAGGCGCGCGAGGCCACCCGCCGCAAGGGGCTGCTCGAGTCCGGCGGCATGCCCGGCAAGCTCCGCGACTGCCAGTCGAACCGTGCCGAGGAGTGCGAGATCTTCATCGTCGAGGGCGACTCCGCCGGCGGCTCGGCCGTCCGCGGCCGCAACCCGCAGACGCAGGCGATCCTGCCGATCCGCGGCAAGATCCTCAACGTCGAGCGCGCGCGCCTCGACCGGGCCCTGTCCAACCAGGAGGTCCAGTCGATCATCACCGCGTTCGGCACCGGGATCGGCGAGGACTTCGACATCACGAAGCTCCGCTACCACAAGATCGTCCTCATGGCCGACGCCGACGTCGACGGCCAGCACATCGCGACGCTCCTGCTCACGCTCCTGTTCCGGTACATGCGGCCGCTCATCGAGAACGGGCACGTCTACCTCGCGCAGCCGCCGCTGTACCGGCTCAAGTGGTCGAACGCCCCGCACGACTACGTCTACTCGGACAAGGAGCGCGACGCGTTCCTCGCCGCCGGGCAGGCCGCGGGCAAGCGGATCCCCAAGGAGAACGGGATCCAGCGCTACAAGGGTCTGGGCGAGATGGACTACTCGGAGCTGTGGGACACGACGATGGACCCGGAGCACCGCACGCTCAACCAGGTCACGCTCGACGACGCCGCCGCGGCCGACGAGATCTTCTCGGTGCTCATGGGCGAGGACGTCGAGTCCCGGCGCAGCTTCATCCAGCGCAACGCGAAGGACGTGCGGTTCCTTGACATCTGAGCCGTCGCGCGGCTCCGCAAGGAGCCTGAGGACCGCCGGTACCGGGCTCCCCGGGGCGGCCGTGCGCACCACGATGCACGAAGAGACGAACGAACGAGGTAGAGCGTGACCGACGACCAGAACCCCGAGATCGAGCCCGCGGCTCCCGGCGACGCGGCCGACGAGATCGTGCACGCGGACGGGACGGCGGTCGCGGTGCACCACGGGCGCATCGAGCAGGTCGACCTGCAGCTCGAGATGCAGCGGTCGTACCTCGACTACGCGATGAGCGTCATCGTCGGCCGTGCGCTGCCGGACGTGCGCGACGGCCTCAAGCCGGTGCACCGGCGCGTGCTGTACGCGATGTACGACGGCGGTTACCGGCCGGACCGGTCGTACTCGAAGTGCTCGCGCGTCGTCGGCGACGTCATGGGCAAGTTCCACCCGCACGGCGACAGCGCCATCTACGACGCGCTCGTTCGCCTCGTGCAGGACTGGTCGCTGCGCTACCCGCTCGTCGCGGGCCAGGGGAACTTCGGCTCGCCGGGCAACGACCCGGCCGCCGCCCCCCGGTACACGGAGTGCCGCATGGCGCCGATCGCCATGGAGATGGTCCGGGACATCGACAAGGACACCGTCGACTTCCAGGACAACTACGACGGCCGCACGCAGGAGCCGTCGGTCCTGCCGTCGCGGTTCCCGAACCTGCTGGTCAACGGCTCGGCCGGCATCGCCGTCGGCATGGCCACGAACATCCCGCCGCACAACCTGCGCGAGGTCGCCGAGGGCGTCAGGTGGCACCTGGAGCACCCGGACGCGACCCGCGAGGAGCTCCTCGCGGCGCTCCTGCAGCGCATCAAGGGCCCCGACTTCCCGACGGGCGCGACGATCCTCGGCCACAAGGGCATCGAGGAGGCGTACCGGACCGGCCGCGGGTCGATCACGATGCGCGCGGTCGTCAACGTCGAGGAGATCCAGGGCCGCGTGTGCCTGGTCGTCACCGAGCTCCCGTACCAGGTGAACCCGGACAACCTCGCCGCGAAGATCGCCGACCTCGTCAAGGACGGCCGTGTCCAGGGGATCGCGGACATCCGCGACGAGACGTCCGGACGCACGGGCCAGCGCCTCGTGGTCGTGCTCAAGCGCGACGCCGTCGCGAAGGTCGTGCTCAACAACCTCTACAAGCACACGCAGCTCCAGGACACGTTCGGCGCGAACATGCTGGCGCTCGTCGACGGCGTGCCGCGCACGCTGAGCCTCGACGCGTTCGTGCGCCACTGGACGACGCACCAGCTCGACGTCGTCGTGCGCCGCACGCAGTACCTGCTCGCCGAGGCGGAGCGCAGCATCCACATCCTGCGCGGCTACCTCAAGGCGCTCGACGCGCTCGACGAGGTCATCGCGCTCATCCGTCGCTCTCCCGACGTCGACCAGGCGCGCGCGGGGCTCATGGAGCTGCTCGGCGTGGACGAGGTCCAGGCGACCGCGATCCTCAACCTCCAGCTCCGCCGTCTGGCGGCCCTCGAGCGGCAGAAGATCCTCGACGACCACGACGCGCTCGAGCGGCAGATCCTCGACTACCAGGACATCCTCGCCAAGCCCGAGCGCCAGCGCGCGATCGTCGGCGACGAGCTCGCCGAGATCGTCGCGCGGTACGGCGACGAGCGCCGCACGACGATCCTGCCGTTCGACGGCGAGGTCTCCGTGGAGGACCTCATCGCCGAGGAGGAGATGGTCGTCACCATCACGCGCGGCGGGTACGTCAAGCGGACCCGCAGCGACAGCTACCGCGCGCAGAAGCGCGGCGGCAAGGGCGTGCGTGGCGCGCAGCTGCGCGAGGACGACATCGTCGACCACTTCTTCGTCACGACGACGCACCACTGGCTGCTGTTCTTCACGAACCTCGGTCGCGTCTACCGCGCCAAGGCGTACGAGCTGCCCGAGGGCGGCCGCGACGCCAAGGGCCAGCACGTCGCGAACCTCCTCGCGTTCCAGCCGGGCGAGCGGATCGCGCAGGTGCTCGACCTGCGCGACTACGACGCCGCGCAGTACCTCGTGCTCGCGACGCGTCGTGGCCTCGTCAAGAAGACCCGCCTGGCCGAGTACGACTCGCCGCGCTCGGGCGGGCTCATCGCGATCAACCTCCGCGAGGACGAGTCGGGCACGCCCGACGAGCTCGTCGCGGCGCTGCTCGTGGACGCCGACGACGACCTCATCCTCGTCTCGCGCAAGGGCCAGTCGATCCGCTTCCACGCCGACGACGACACGATGCGCCCACTGGGCCGTGCGACGTCCGGCGTCACGGGCATGAAGTTCCGCGACGGCGACGAGCTGCTCTCGGCCGACGTGGTCGAGGAGGGATCCGACCTGTTCGTCGTGACCGAGGGCGGGTTCGCCAAGCGGACGCGGATCGACGAGTACCGCGTCCAGGGACGCGGCGGTCTGGGCATCAAGGTCGCCAACCTGGTCGAGGCTCGTGGAGATCTCGTGGGGGCTCTGGTGACAGAGGCCGACGACGAGGTGCTCGTCATCATGGAACGCGGGAAGATCGTGCGGTCCGCGGTCGACGAGGTGAACCTCACGGGCCGCAACACGCAGGGGGTGACGTTCGCGAAGCCCGACAAGGGCGACCGCATCATCGCGGTCGCGCGGAACGTCGAGCGTCGCCTCGGAGAGGATCGGGATACCGTGGAGGGCGAGGACGGGACCGGCACGGCCCCGGGCGGCACCGACACGAGCAGCGCACCGACCACCGACGCGGCCGCCTCGTCCGACGGGGCGAGCGCGACCGAGCCGGCCCCCGGAACCACCGAGGAAACCAGATGAGCAGCGAGAACAACGCCCCGCCGACGATCACGCCGCGGCTGACGGTGCCGCGTCCCGACACGGACGCGTCGTCGCGCACCGGCGCCCCGGCCCCGGCCCGGCACGGCGAAGCGGACGGCTCCTCCTCGAACGGGACCTCCGGCGGGTCGTCGAACGGTGCCTCGAAGGCGTCGTCGAACGGCGCGGCCGCCAGTGCGGTGCCGCCGCCGCCCCCGCCTCCCCCGGCGACCACGCGCGACGTCCCCGCGCCGGCCGTGGACGACGACGGCATGGAGCGCGCGTCGGGCGAGAGCCGGGTCGCGGTCGCGCGCGCGGGTGCCGTGAAGGCCGCCGCCGCCGCGATCGCCGCGGCCAAGAGCGCCGCGAAGAAGGTGTCGGCCGCGGTCCCCGCCGCGCCGGCGGAGACGGAGCCCGCTCCCGGGCACGACGAGATCGACGACGAGACGGTGAGGCGCGTGCCCACGACCACCTCGGCGGCCCCGGCCGGCTCCGCGGCGCCCGCCGCGACCGCCCGTGCCGCAGCAGGCTCCTCGATGCACTACTCCGCGGCGGGCGTGACCGGGACGGCGACCCACGTCACGGGCGCGACGCCGGCCGTCGGCACCGCGACGGGCGCGACGCCCGCGGTCCGGCACGACGGCGGTCCGCGCCGCGTGCGGCTCGCAGTGTCGCGGATCGACCCGTGGTCCGCGATGAAGCTCGGCTTCCTCCTCGCGGTCGCGATCGGGATCATGACCGTCGTCGCGACGGCCGTGGTCTGGTACGTGCTCGACGGCATGCAGGTGTTCTTCAAGATCGAGGAGCTCTTCACGCAGATCGTGGGGACGGAGACCGACGTCGACATCCAGCAGTACGTCGCGTTCGGCCGCGTCATCTCGATCGCCACGCTGCTCGGCGTCGTGAACGTCGTCATCATCACCGCGCTGTCGACGATCATGGCGTTCCTCTACAACATCGTCGCGGCGCTCGTGGGCGGCGTGCACCTCACGCTCACGGACGACTGACGAGAACGCTCCGCACCCGGGGCCGCGGACCTCTCGGTTTGGGTCTGCGGCGCCCGGTGGGGTAACCTCAAGCGCTGCCTGCGAGCGGAGCGGACCCCCGGGGCTGTCCGGCGCGAGGCACGAACGGGCCTATAGCTCAGACGGTTAGAGCGCTTCCCTGATAAGGAAGAGGTCAGAGGTTCAAGTCCTCTTAGGCCCACTGCCGAACCCACTCGAGGGGGAACGTCATGAAGAAGCTTCTCGTCCTGCTCCTCGCCGCCGGCGCCGGATACGTCCTGTGGCGCAAGTACACGGAGGACAACGCCGAGCGCGACCTCTGGGCAGAGGTCACCGACACCTTCGAGTGAGCACGACTCGCTCATGACCGGCCCCAGGCCGCGTCGCCCGGGGCCATGGCGCAATTGGTAGCGCACCTGCTTTGCAAGCAGGGGGTTGGGGGTTCGAGTCCCCCTGGCTCCACCACCGCAAGACCAGGACCGATCCGTCGGGCCTGGTCTTCGTCGTTCCCGGGACCGTCTCGCCTCGTCGGAGAGCCGTGGCGGTCCGGGCCGTTACGTCGTCTCGCGCTCTGAGCGCCCGGGGGTGAGGCTCCTCACCCGCCTTGTCGCACCCGTGCCGCCCGCATAGTCTCCGAGTCGTCGTCCCTGGTCGGGACGGTCGTCGCGAAGGGGGTCACGACGTGGGCAGCACCGGTGTGCAGGGCACCATGCTCCATTGTTTCCATCACGCGGGCGGGGACCGCCGTGCCTTCCGGCACTGGGCGCGCCTGGGCCCGCAGGTCCGGGTCGTCGCGTACGACGACGACGCGAGCGGTCCGGAGCCGATCGTGGCCACGGCGCGCCGATGGTGGCGCGGCGTGCCCGACCCGTCAGGCGTGTACTACGGCCACAGCATGGGCGCGCTCGTGGCGTACGAGGCGGCAGCCGCGGCGGAGTCGCTCGGCGGGGTCGGTCCGCGCGCGGTCGTGCTGGGCGCGCCACCCGGCCGCCACGCGCGGCGGTGCCTGGACCGCGTGGGTGGGCGACCGACCGACCGGCTGACGCGCGACCTCGCACGGGTCCGCCGGTACGTGCCGTCGCGCGCCGCGCTGCGCGTGCCGGTCCACGTGGTGCGCGGCACGCTCGACGACGTGGTCGGCGAGGCCGACGCGCTCGAGTGGACGGCGCGCGGCGGCCCCGGTTCGCGCCATCACCGGCTGCCCGGCGCGGGTCACCTCTTCCACCACGTGCCCGACGACGTGCTCACGGACCTCGTCCGCGCTGTCGCCGCGACGCCGACCGGACCCGACGCCCTCGTCGGACCGGACGCGTCCGACGGACCGGACGCGCTCGCCGGTCTCGACGCGCTCGTCACGGACCGCGGGTCGGCCGGAGCGGTCGCGTGACCGCCGTCGCGACGGACCGCGCGCGGGCGGAGTCGTTCCGCCGCACCGAGCTCGCGAGCTTCCTGCGGCGCCGGCGCGAGGCGACGCGGCCCGAGGACGTCGGCCTTCCCGCGGGCGGCCGCCGTCGTACGCCCGGGCTGCGGCGCGAGGAGGTCGCGGTCCTCGCCCACGTCGGCGTGTCCTGGTACACGTGGATCGAGCAGGGCCGGGAGCTCTCGGTGTCCCCGGCGGTGCTGGAGGCGATCGCCGGGGCGCTGCGCCTCACGCCGCCCGAGCGCCGCTACCTCTTCGAGCTCGCCGGGCTCGGGGGCCCGGTCGACGACCACGGCGACGACGACGCCACGGGCTCGGCCTCGCGCCTCCAGGCGCTCGTCGACGCGGTCGAACGACGCCCGGCGTACGGCGTCGACCGCTACTGGAACGTGCTCGCGACGAACGCGCTCGCGCGCTACGTGTTCGGGATCGAGCCGGGCAGCAACTGCCTCGTCGACTTCTTCGTGGACGCGTCGACGGCGGGGCGGTTCCCGCTGCGCGACGTCGTCGGCCCGATGCTCGTCGCCCAGCTCCGCGAGCAGGCGGCGCGGTACGCGGGGGACGACGGGTTCACCACGATCGTGCGCGACCTGTCGGCGGTCTCGGAGGACTTCCGCTCGCTGTGGGACGCGCACGTCGTCGGCGTCGTGCCGCACGTCGACCTCGTGTACGACCACCCGAGCCTCGGGCGGCTGAGCTTCGAGCCGTCGGTCCTCACGCCGTTCCAGGGCGGCGACCAGCGCGTGTTCGTCTACATCCCCAAGGCGGCGACGTCGACGGCGGACGCCCTGGCGCGGGTCGTGTGAGCGCCGACGTGCACCGGTGGGCGAGGCCGGGCCGGCGGCGCACGCTCACCGCGGGGGGCGTGCGCGCCACGTACCTCCCGGACGGTCACGTCGGGCTCCACCCGCGGCGGTGGTTCTCGCTCGACGACCGGCCCGACGCCCCGGACCTCGCGTGCACGCGGCCGGACCTGCTCGACGCGGACGGCCTCCTCGTCGCCTCGATCGGCGCGCTCCTCCTGGAGGGCCCGGACTGGCGCGTCCTCGTCGACGCCGGGCTCGGCCCGGTCCACGTGCCCGCGGACGCGACGCACGCGTCGATCGGCGCGATGGTCGGCGGGGGGCTCGTCGAGCACGCCGACGTCGTGGGCACCGTCGACGCGGTCGTGCTCACCCACGCGCACGACGACCACGCGGGGTGGGCGCTGCGCGGGTGGCCCGGGTTCGCCGGCCTGGACGACGTGCCGCACCTCGTGGGCGCGGGCGAGCGCGCACCGGCGGGCTGGCGCCGCGTCAGGGAGGGCGACGAGGTCGTGCCGGGCGTCCGCGTCCTCGCGACGCCGGGCCACACCGCGGGCCACGTGAGTCTCGAGGTGACGCACGCGCAGGGCCGGATCCTCGTCGTCGGCGACGTCCTGCACAGCGTCGTCCAGCTCGAGCACCCGGGGTGGGGGTCGTGCTTCGACGTGGACCCCGTCGCGTCCGAGCGGTCGCGGCGGCGCGTCCTCGACGCGCTCTCCGTCCCCGGCACGACGGCCGTGGCGACCCACCTCGCGGACGTGCCGTTCGGCGTCGTGCGGGACGGGCGCTGGGAACCGGTCGGCGACGACTGACCCTGGTGGTCCGACCACCAGCATCCGCGCACCTACGTCCGCGCGAGTCTGGATGGGGCCCCCGCCCGCCGGGAGGGTGGCCGCATGGCCCTCCACTCCCCGACCGTCTCGCGCCGCGACACCGGCGTCCTCGTCGTCCTGCTCGCCGCCCAGTTCATGTTCGCGCTCGACTTCTCCATCGTCACGGTCGCGCTGCCCGTCATCGGCGCCGACCTCGACATGGGACCGAGCCAGCTCTCCTGGATCGTCACGCTCTTCGCGCTCTCCGCCGCGGGGCTCATGCTGCTCATGGGCCGCGTGGGCGACTACTACGGGCGCAAGAAGCTGTTCCTCCTGGGGATGGCGCTCCTCACCCTCGGGTCGCTCGTGGGCGGCCTCGCGCAGGATGCGTCGGTGATCTACGCGGCGCGCGTCGTCCAGGGCGTGGCGACGGCGATCACGACGCCGTCCGCGCTCGCGCTCCTCACGACCTCGTTCCCCGAGGGCCCGGCGCGCAACCGGGCGCTCGGGCTCAACGGCGCCCTGCTCTCGCTCGGGTTCGCGGCGGGGTCCGTGCTCGGTGGCGTGCTCACCGAGCTGCTCGGGTGGCGCTTCACGTTCTTCATCAACGTCCCGGTCGGCATCGCCGTCCTCCTCGTCGCGCCGTTCCTCATCCGCGAGTCGTCGGAGCCGTCGCGGCGCCGCCTGGACGTCCCCGGGGCGGTGACCATCACGCTCGCGCTGCTCGCGCTCGTCCTCGGCCTCACGACGGCGGAGGACGCGGGCTGGGCGTCCCCGACGACGATCGGCCTCCTCGCGGCGTCGGCCGCGCTGTTCGTCGTCTTCTGGGTCATCGAGTCGCGCTCGTCGCACCCGCTCGCCGCGGTGACGATCCTGCGCCGACCGTCCGTCGCGCTCGGCAACCTCGCGGGGCTCGCGACGTTCGCGATGGAGAGCGGCAAGGTGTTCCTGCTGACGATCTACCTCCAGCAGGTGCTCGGCGCGTCGGCGCTGCAGACGGGCGTCGCGTTCACCGTCCTCGGCGCGGGCGCGTTCACGGGAGGCGTCGTCGCCGCGCGCATCATCAACCGCGTCGGGGCCCGCGCGACGCTCGTGCTCGGGCTCGTGCTCCAGGGCGCGACGGCGCTGAGCTTCCTCGCGCTGGGCCACGGGTTCGCCTCGGGGTACGCGACGATCCTCGCCGCGACGGCCGTCGGCGGGTTCGGCCACGTGCTCGTCATCGTCTCCTACACCGTCGCGGTGACGTCCGGCCTGCCGGACGAGGAGCAGGGCCTCGCGACGGGACTGACCGCGATGACGCAGCAGGTCGCCTTCACGCTCGGGACGCCGGTCCTCGCGGCGGTGGCGATCGCGGCGGGGGTCTCCGTCACGGCGACGCCGGACCAGTACCTCGCCGGCGTCAAGACGGGGCTCGTCGTGGACGCGCTCGTGCTCCTCGTCGTGGCCGGGCTCGTGCTCGCGCTGTACCGGGTGCCGCGGCCCGCCGCGGCGAGCGCGTCCGCCGCACCGCAAGACGCCGCTGCGGCTCACGACTCGGAGGTGGGGGCGCGGTGACCGCACCGACCCCGGTCGTCGCGCGCTCGTCGGGCGCGTGGGCGCACGTCGACGACGTCCTCGGCCCGTCGCGGACCCGGTTCTTCGGCTCGGGCTACCGGCGCACGACGCCGCGCCTGCGGGACCTGCGCGTGACGCACCGGGGCGATCGCTCGACGCTCGAGGCGCTCGGCTCGCTCGACGTCGAGGGCACGTGGTCGCGCAAGGACGGGCGCGAGCAGCGTCAGCACCTCGCCACGACCGACGCCCTCGCCCTCGCGGCGCAGAGCGTGACGGCGCTGCTCGCGACACGGTTCGCCCCGGAGACGGCCGCCGCCGCCGCGGTGACGGAGGTCGAGGTCCGCGCGTCCGACACCCCGCTCGAGGACGCGCTCGACGCGTTCACGGTGACGGCGGGGATCGACGCCGGGGACGGCGCCGCCACGCACGCGTTCGACGCCGCCGTCGGGCCGCTCGCCGTGCGGGGCCGCGTCCGCCGCCCGCTCGCGGTCGAGAGCCTGGCCGACCTCTCGTCGGTCGGTGCGCTCGCGGCCCTGTGCGGCGAGGGCCAGACGTACGGGTCGGGCATCGTGGACCACGCGGTCGAGCTGCGCGACGGCCGACGGGACGGGGACGACCTCGTCGCGCGGTGCGACGTGCACGCGGACGAGGACGCCGTCCGCCTACGCGGCCTGGAGGCCGACCGCCAGCCGACCCTCACGCTGCTCGACGCGTTCGTCGCGGCGCTCCAGCTCGGCCAGGTGCTCCTGTACGACCTCGACGACCTCGACCGCGCGCGGTCGAGCACGCTGTGGATGCGCCGCACGACGGTCCGGGCGTCCACCGCGCCGCGCGGCACGGGCCCGTTCACCGCCCGTGCGCGGCTCGCGCGCGCCCGCGTCGTCGAGCGCGACGGCGTCCCGTGGCGCCTCGCGGACGTCGTCGCCGGGGTCGGGCCCTACGAGGTCGTGTGCGCGGTCGCGCACGCGCTCCCCGTCGCACCTGCCACGGGCGACCCCGTCCCCGCCCCCTGATCGACCCCTCCCCGACCGTCACGAAAGGACCGTCATGCGCCTCGCCGTCTCCGGCACCTACTCCACCGGCAAGACCCTCACGACCCTCGCGCTGTCGCACTACACCGGGATCCCGCGCAGCGCGGCGAAGACCATGCGTGAGCTGCTCCCCCTCTCCGTCCCGGGCAAGACTCTCGAGGAGTGCACGGGCGCGGAGATCCTCATGCTCATCACGCGCCGCAACACCGAGCGCGCGGTGAACGAGTCGCACCTCGGCGACACGTTCATCTCGGACGGCTCGTCGCTGCACGAGTGGATCTACGGCACGGTGCGCGTGCTCGTCGGCATCAACCCGACCGCGACCGCGACGCTCGACACCGTGGAGCGCACGCCGGAGCTCGCGTTCTTCGAGGAGGTCATCACGCAGCTCGGTGTCCCGGCCAAGCAGCACGCGAAGGCCGGGTACGACGCGTTCGTGCGCCTGCCCGTCGAGTTCCCGATGGTCGCCGACGGGCACCGCCCCGTGAACGAGCGGTTCCGCGTGCTCGCCGACACGATGATCCAGGACGAGGTCGACGCCCTCGGGATCCCCACGCTCACCGCGGGCGGGACCGTCGCGGAGCGGCTCCGGACCATCACCGCGCACTTCGACCTCCCGCGCGTGATCCCGCTCGACGAGGCGCTGCGCCGGGCCGAGGCCGACTACGCCGCGATCGACACGCGGTCCGAGCTCGAGCGCGAGCCCGTCGGTGTCTGAGCGCGCCGCGCTGGTCGCGGGCTGGGGCGCGTACGTCCCCGAGCGGGTCGTCACCAACGCGGACCTCGAGCGCGCGCTCGTCACGACCGACGAGTGGATCACGACCCGGACCGGCATCCGGGAGCGCCGCTGGGCCGACCCGGGGACGTCCACCGGGGACATGGCGGTGCACGCCGGCCGCGCCGCGCTGCGCACCGCGGGTCTCGACCGGGTGGACCGCGTGGTCCTCGCGACGACGACGCCGGACCACCCGTGCCCGGCGACGGCCCCGTGGGTCGCGCACCGCCTCGGCCTCGGGACCGTCCCGGCGCACGACGTGGGCGCCGTCTGCTCGGGCTTCGTGTACGCCCTCGCGAGCGCGCGCGACGCGATCCTCGCGGGGTCCGCGGAGTCGGTGCTCGTCGTCGGCGCGGACCGCTTCAGCGGCATCGTCGACCCGTCCGACCGCACGACGGCCGTGATCTTCGGAGACGGCGCGGGCGCGGTCGTGCTCGTCGCGGGGACGCCCGGCGCGCCCGGGACGGTCGACCGGGTGCTCCTGGGGTCGGACGGGTCGTGCGCCGACCACATCGTGGTGCGCGCCGGCGGGTCCCGGCTCCCCGTCGACGCCGCGACGCCGACGGCTGACCGCTACTTCACGATGCGCGGCGGCGAGGTGTTCACCGCGGCGGTCTCGCGGCTCGCCGAGGTCGCGGCGAGCGCGCTCGCGCACGCGGGGTGGTCCGCGGACGACTGCGACTGGCTCGTCGCGCACCAGGCGAACCGCCGCATCCTCACGGCGGTGGCCCGAGCGCTCGGCCTGCCCGACGCCAAGGTGGTCGACGACCTCGGGCGGTTCGGGAACACGTCGGCCGCGTCCGTGCCGCTCGCGCTCGCCCACCACGCCGACCGGTTCGACCGCGGGGACCGGATCGTCGTCGCCGCGTTCGGCGGGGGCACGACGTGGGGCGCCACGACCCTGACCTGGCCGGGCGACCCGGCCGCCCGCACGACGCACGCCCGCGCGACCCGCGACCGGCACGTGCCCGCACGCCACCACCACGGCTCGCCGACGGCGGGCCCCGCGAGAGGAGACCACCATGCCGACCTCGTCACCCCGGCTCCCGCCGGCCGACCTCGGCACGCCTGAGATCGTCCGCTCCATCACGGACGTCGTGCTCGAGATCCCGGCGGACCTCCCGCACGACGCGCGCTTCGACGACCACGACGTCGACTCGCTGGTGCTCGCCGAGGCGGCGGTCGTCGTGACGCGCCTCTACGGCGTCGAGGTCCACGAGTGGGAGCTCCGCGACGCCGGGACGCTGCAGGGCGTGGCGGACGTGGTGCGCGAGCGCGTCGCCGCGCACCGGGCCGGGCGGTGAGCCGCGGGTCGCGTGTCGCGGTCGTCGGTGCCTACGGCGCGGGGAAGACGACGCTCGTCCGGGCGCTGTCCGCGCGGCTCGGTCTCCCGGTCGCGGCGACGACCGCGATGCGCGACCCCGTGCCGGGAGTGCCCCGGGCGCTGGAGGACTGCTCCCCGGAGGAGGTCTTCCAGCTCGTGCTGCGGCGCTTCGACGAGCGCGTGCGGGGCGAGACCGCCCTCGGGGACGGGCTCCTCTCCGACGGCTCCGTGCTCCACGAGTGGGTCTACCTCGCGGGCGTCGCGGCGGCGCGCCGGGAGGGTGCCGACCTCGGGCCGCTCGCGCGCCGCGCGACGTGTGAGCTCGCGCGGGGCCTCGGCAGACGGTACGACCTCGTGGTGCACGTGGCGCCCGAGGTGCCGCTGCCGCCGGACGCGCCGATCGACGCCACGTTCCAGGCGGCGCTCGACCGCCGCACGCGCGCTGCTCTCCGGCTCTCCGGCGTCCGGGCGGTCACGGTCACGGGCGACGTCGAGGAGCGTGTCGCGGGCGTCGTGGGACGGCTCACGTGACGGCCGTCGCGGTCTACACGGACGTCGACGGCACGCTGCGCCGCGGGAGCACGATCTTCGACCTCCTGCGGTACGACGCGGACCGGTCCGGGCGCGTCGCGGAGGGCGAGCGGTTCCTGCGGTCGCTGCGCGAGGCCGCGGCCGCCGGGACGCCGCGCGAGGTGACGAACCGGCGGTACTTCGCGTGGTGGCGCGGTCGTGCCGTCGACGACGTCGTCCGGGTCGCGCGGGACTGGGCGGCCGCCGGGGGGCCGTGGGCCGAGCAGCCGGTGCCGCCGGTGCTCGCCGCGGTCGAGCGGTACCGGCGTGCGGGCGCGCGCGTGGTCGCGGTGTCCGCCGCGTTCGAGCCCGCGCTCGTCGGCGTCCGGGAGCGGTGGGTCGAGGCGGACGTCCTGGCGACCCGGGCCGTCGTGCGGGACGGCCGCTACACGGGCGACGTCGTCGAGCCGCTCGTCGGCGAGGCGAAGGCCCGGGCGGTGCGCGCCCACGCGGCGACGCACGGGATACCCCTGGAGCGCTGCGCCGGGTTCGGCGACCACGCGTCCGACCTGCCGTTCCTGCGCGCCGTCGGCACGGGGACACGGGTCGGCCCGGGTGACCGGCTCGTGCCCGTCACCCGGGCCGTGACCCGGACGCTCTGACGCGTCAGCGCGGACCGCTCACTCGCCGCCCGCGTCCTTCGACTTCTCGACGGCCTCCTGCGCGGCCTCCTCGGCGGCGTCCCGGGCCTTGCGGCCGGCGTCGCCGAGGTCGTCGGCCGCGTCCTTGGCCGCGTCCTTCGCCGCAGCGGCGTCCTTCGACGCCGCGGACGACCCGCCCCGCGCGGACCCGCGGGAGCGGCTCGACGCCTTCTTCGCCGCGTCCTTCGCCTCGGAGACCGCCTCGCTCACGCGGTCGCTGACGTCCTCGCGCACCTCGGCGGCGCGCTCGGCGAGCTTGTCCGTGGCCTCACGGCCCTTCGCGACGGCGGCGCCGGCGGCCTCTCCGAGGGTCTCGGCGGCGTCGCCGACGGCGTGCCGCGCCTCGCCGACGACGTCGTCGAAGTGCACCTGCTGCTGCTCCTGCTCCCAGGGCTCGGCCCACGGGTCCGTCGCGGGCTGCGCGCGGCGGTAGAGCACGTAGCCGACGCCGGCGGCGGTCATCCCTCCGGCGATCCACCACATCGTGCGGCCCTTGCCCTTCGAGGCGTCGGCCTCGGCGGCCTTCGCGGCGGCCTTGTCCGCGGCGGCCGCGAGGCGAGCCGCCGCCTTCTCCGCCGCCTTGTCGGCGTGCTTCGCGGCCTTCTTGCCGGCCTTGTCCGCCGACTTCTTCGCGTGCTTGGCCGCCTCGGTCGCGGCCTTCTCGGCCTGCTTCGCGAGCTTGCGCGCCTTCTTGCCGGTCGCCGCGGCGGCGGCGACGGACGCGGCCGCCGTCGCCTTCGCCGCGTCGTCGGCCGCGCGCGTGGCGGACTCCGCCGCGCTCGCCGCTGCCGCGTTGAAGCTCGCGACGATCTTCGGCAGAACCTCGTCGACGAGCTTGTCGTGCGCGGTGTCGATCGCCGGAGCGGCCTTGACGGCGGCCTTCTCGACGCGCGGCGCGGCCGCCTGGATGCTGTCCTGCCACGCCTTCTCGACGCGCGGCTGGAGCCACTCCAGGAAGGCCTCGACCTTGGGCGTGCCCCACTCCTTGGCCTGCACCGCCGCGTCCTTGGCCTGGTCCGCGAGCTGGGTCGCCGCGTGCTGGGCGGTCGCGGCGGCCTGCGCGGCCTGTTCCTTGAGCTTCTCGGTGTCGATCGACTCGAGCGTGTCCTTGACGGAGTCGCTCGCTGAGCGGGTACGGGTCATGCGTGCTCCCCGGGGTCGTCGTCCGACGGGACGATATGGCGGATGCGTGGGCGTTTCCGACCACTCTGCCACCACCCCGCCCGCCCCGCGAGACATCCCGTCGGACGGGTCGCGAGCGGGTCTCGTGGGAGGATAGTGCCCATGTTCGCAACCCTCCACACGACCGCAGGTGACATCCGGATCGAGCTCCTGCCGAACCACGCCCCGAAGACGGTGGCGAACTTCGTCGGGCTGGCGAAGGGCACCACGACGTGGTCCGACCCGCGCACGGGCGCTGAGCGCACCGAGCCGTTCTACGACGGCCTGATCTTCCACCGGGTCATCCAGGACTTCATGATCCAGGGCGGCTGCCCGCTGGGCACCGGCACCGGCGGCCCCGGCTACACGTTCGACGACGAGATCCACCCCGAGCTCCAGTTCGACCGCCCGTACCTCCTCGCCATGGCGAACGCGGGCCTGCGCCGCAACCCCGTCACGGGCGAGGCCGAGGGCACGAACGGGTCGCAGTTCTTCATCTCGACGGTCCCGACGCCGTGGCTCAACGGCAAGCACACGATCTTCGGCGAGGTCGCGGACGACGAGTCCCGTGCCGTCGTCGACGCGATCAACGCGACGCCGACGCGCCCGGGCGACCGCCCGCAGGAGGACATCGTCATCACGTCCGTGACGATCGAGGACTGACCATCTCGACGACGCCTCCCGGGCCTCCTGGTCCGCCCGCGTACGGGACGGCCGGGCCGCACGACGGCCCCGCCGTCCCGCCCGTGTGCCCGCGGCACCCGGACCGGGTGTCGTACGTGCGGTGCCAGCGCTGCGGCCGTCCCGCGTGCCCGGAGTGCCAGCGCCCGGCCGCGGTCGGCGTCCAGTGCGTCGACTGCGTGCGCGAGGCGGCCCGGCAGGCGCCTGCGCAGCGCACCGCGTTCGGCGGGAGGGCACGCGGCGGCCCGCCCGTCGTGACGTTCACGATCATCGGGCTGTGCGTCGCGAGCTGGATCCTCCAGCTCGTCACGGGCGGCACGTGGACGAGCATGCTCGCGTTCGCGCCGTGGATCGGGGAGCTCCAGCCCTACCGGTTCCTCACGGCCGCGTTCCTGCACTCGACGAGCCCCGTCCACATCCTGTTCAACATGTACGCCCTGTGGGTCACGGGCCCGTTCCTCGAACAGCAGCTCGGGCGCCTGCGGTTCGCGGCGCTGTACCTGCTGTCCGCGCTCGGCGGCTCGGTCGGGTACCTCGTCCTCGCGGGCGGCCCGACGTCGGACGCGTGGGTGACCCCGGTCGTGGGCGCCTCCGGTGCGGTGTTCGGGCTCTTCGGCGCGATCCTGCTCGTCCTGCGTCGCACGGGCCGCAACGCGATGCAGATCGTCGTGCTCATCGGCATCAACTTCGCGATCGGCCTCTTCTTCGCGAACATCGCCTGGCAGGCGCACCTCGGCGGGCTCGTCGTGGGCCTCGCGCTGGGCGCCGCGTACGCCTACGCGCCCCGGGAGCGCCGCACGGCGGTGTCCGTGGGCGCGACGGTGCTCGTGGCCGTCGCGCTCGTCGCGGCCGCGTGGCTCACGTACGCCCAGGCGGACCAGTTCGGCCACCTCGTCGGATGACCCCGAGGAGTTATCCCCAGGGTTACTCACAGGTGTGGAACTACACCTGTGTGCTTCCCTCCGCCCGGGTCACTTCCAGCGCGTCGTGAGGGCGAAGCCCGCGATGATGAAGGCGAAGCCGACGGCGAGGTTCCACGCGCCGAGCGGCGGGACCGGGAGCTGCTTGGGGCCGCTGAGGTAGAAGAGCACGATCCAGGCGAGGCCGAGGAGCATGAGCCCGAGCATCGTGGGCACGAGCCAGCGCGGGTTGCCCGCCTCGGGCTTGGGCACGCTCGGCTGACGCTGCGGCTTGGGCTTCTTGCGCGACTTCGACTCGGGCACGAGGGAAGGCTCCTGTCCTGGTGGGGTCCGCTGCCGACGGCGCCGGGGCGCGCCGCGGGTGCGGACGCCTGCCGTCGTCGTGCAGGAACCGTGCATGGCTCGGGCGAAGGTCGTCGACGCGCCGCAAGGGCTCCGCGAGAGCACGGGTCCGTCACGATCGTGGACGACGTTCGTCGACTAGCGTAGTGGGCGCACACAATAGGCGCGGACACCGCGCGCGGGCAACGCCCGCCGCGCACCGCGGAAGACGGCACCGGCACGGTCGACGGACCTCGCCGCCAGGAAGGAGACGGTCGCGTGGACGACGCCACCCCCGCCTCCGTGACGTCCGGCGACCAGCCCGTCGCCGCCCCGGCGCAGCCCCCCGCGCCGCGCTCGCGCCGCCTCCGCTCCGCGGTGACGGTCGCGCTCGTCCTCGCGCTGTCCGGCCTCATGTTCACCGCGAACGCGCGCCTCGCGCGCGGCGACGACTCGCGCCACCCCGAGAACCTCGTCCAGCTCGTCGACCGCGAGTCGGACCGCGTCGCGGACCTCGCCGAGCAGGTCGACGCGCTCACCGCGGAGGTCGCGCGGCTGTCGAGCACGGGCGACGCGCCTGCGGGCGTGGACCCCGACCTCGCGGCGCGGACCGCGGTCGCGGCCGGCACGACGCCGGTCACCGGGCGCGGGGTGTCCGTGACGCTCGACGACGCTCCCCCCGAGGGGAACTACCCGCCGCAGATCCGCCCCGACGACCTCGTGGTGCACCAGCAGGACATCCAGTCCGTCGTCAACGCCCTGTGGGCGGGTGGCGCCGAGGCGATGACCCTGCAGGGCCAGCGCGTGACCGCGACGTCCGCGTTCCGCTGCGCGGGCAACATCCTCCTGCTGCACGGGCGTGTGTACTCCCCGCCCTACGTCGTCGAGGCCGTGGGTGACCCCGAGGCGCTGCGCGACGCGCTCGACCGCTCCCCCGGCGTCCAGGTGTACAAGGAGTACGTCGACGCGGTGAACCTCGGCTGGTCCGTCGAGGACGAGCCCGAGATCGAGATGCCCGGCTACCAGGGCGCGCTCGAGCTGCGCTACGCGCGCCCGGCCGGGGCGGTGGCGTCGTGACGGCCACGGCACCCGCCCCGGTGCGCCACGCCGGGCGTCGCGGCTCCGGGCGCGGCGCGGTCTCGGCGGTCGTCGGAGTCCTCGGCGAGCTGCTCATCACGCTCGGCGTGTTGCTCGGCCTCTACGTCGTGTGGCAGCTCTGGTGGACCGACGTCCAGGCGGACCGCGTCCAGGCCGAGGTGCTCGAGGAGATCGCCGCGCCCGTGCCCGACGCCGAGGACGTCGGCACGACCGTCCGCCGCGACGAGCCGCCCGTCATGGCGGCGCCCGGGCCCGGCGAGGTGTGGGGCACGCTCTACGTCCCGCGCTGGGACGGCAAGATGATGCCGATCGCCGAGGGCACGGACAAGCGCGCGATCCTCGACCAGGCGATGGCCGGGCACTACCCGGAGACCGTCATGCCGGGCGCGGTCGGCAACTTCTCGCTCGCCGGCCACCGGCAGACGTACGGCAAGATCTTCCACGACGTCGAGGAGCTGCAGGTCGGCGACCCCATCGTCGTCGAGGCCGGCGGGACCTGGTACGTCTACCGCGTGGACCACATGCAGGCGGTCCGGCCCGACCAGGTCGAGGCGATCGCCCCGGTGCCCTGGCAGCCGGGCGTCGAGCCCACCGAGCGGTACCTCACCCTGACGACGTGCCACCCGATCGGGCTCAACTCGCTCGTGGCGCGGTTCATCGTCAACGCGAAGTTCGACTACTGGATGCCGGTCGAGGACGGCACGCCGCCGGACCTCGTCGGGCAGACCGCACCGCCGGCCGAAGGGAGCGCGTGATGTACGGGGCGCTGTGGCGTGCGCTGCCCGGCCCCGCGTGGGTCCGGGCCCTCCTCCTGCTCGTCCTCGCGGCCGCCGTCGTGCTCGCGTGCTTCGAGTGGCTGTTCCCGCTCGTCTCCGAGTACATGCCGTTCAACGACCCCAACATCCAGACCGACGCCGCCGGCGCGGTGCCCGGGGAGGCCCCACGATGACCCACCAGACCCGCATCCTCGTCGTGGACAACTACGACTCGTTCGTCTACACGATCGTCGGGTACCTCGACCAGCTCGGCGCGCAGACCGTCGTCGTGCGCAACGACGCCGTGCCCGAGCCCGACGCCGAGGGCCGCTACCACGACGCCGACGGCACCGCCTTCGACGGCGTCCTCGTCTCCCCCGGCCCCGGCACGCCCAAGGAGGCGGGTCAGAGCGAGCAGGTCATCCGGGCGTGCGCCGCGTCGCGCACGCCGATGCTCGGCGTGTGCCTCGGCCACCAGGCGCTCGCCGAGGTGTACGGCGCGACGGTCACGCACGCGCCCGAGCTCATGCACGGCAAGACGAGCCTCGTCGAGCACGAGGGCGTGGGCGTGCTCGCGGGCCTCCCCGTCCCGTTCACCGCGACGCGCTACCACTCGCTCGCGGTCGTCCACGACACGGTGCCCGCGGAGCTCGAGGTCACGGCAGCCACCGCGGGCGGCGTGATCATGGGGCTGCAGCACCGCGACCTGCCCCTGCACGGCGTCCAGTTCCACCCCGAGTCCGTGCTCACCGAGGGAGGGCACCGGCTGCTCGCGAACTGGCTCGAGGCGTGCGGTCTCGACGGCGCCGTCGAGCGCTCGGCGGGCATGGCGCCCCTCGTGCGCCAGTAGCCGCCCACAGCCCCGACCTGCGCACGACGACGGGCCCTCACCTCCTCCGAGGTGAGGGCCCGTCGTCATGCGCCTGTGCTCCGGGCGGCAACCCGCCGGGGGTGGGCCGGCGAGGTGCGGTCAGCCGTCGCCGTCGTCGTCGCCCCCGCCGCCGCCGCCACCTGGGCCGCCACCGCCACCGGGGCCCTCGCCGCCCGACGGGCCGGGGCCCGTCGAGACGATGAGCGACACCTCGGTGCCGACCTCGACCTCGGCACCGCCGCGTGGGTCGGAGCCGATGACGGTCCCGGCGGGCCACTGGTCCGACTCCTGGTTCTGCTGGCGACCGGGGTTGAGCCCGGCACCGCCGAGCGCCTCCTGCGCCTGCTCCAGGGTCATGCCGACGAGGTTCGACGGGACGGTGGTCGTCTCGGCCGAGCGCGGGATCGCGACGTCGATGGTGACCTCCGAGCCCTGCGGCACGCTCCCGGCGTTGGGCCGCTGCGCGACGACCTGGCCCTCGGGCTCGTCCGACTCGACCTCGTTGACGACCGGCTTGAGGCCGAGGTCGGTGATCGCCTGCTCGGCCGCCGCGCGCTGACCGCCCACGAGGTCGGGGAGCGCGACGAGGCCGGACGACGTGTAGAGCGTGACGGTCGACCCGGCGGCGACGGACTGGCCGGCCGCGGGGTCGGTGCGCGTGACCGCGTCCTTCGGGACGTCCTTCGAGTCCTCGGAGCCGCCGGACGTGACGGTGAGGCCCTGGCCCTCGAGGATCTGCCGCGCCTCGTCCTGGGTCTTGCCCTTGACGTCCTGGATCACGACGGCGTCGGGCCCGGCCGAGAAGAAGGCCGTGACGGTCGAGCCGAGCTCCGCCTCGGTGCCGCCCGCGGGGTCCGTCCTGGTGAACGTCCCCTCGGGCTCCGTCGACTCCTGGTCGAGGGCCTGGGCGTACTCGAACCCGGCGTCGGTGATCGCCTTCTCCGCCTCCTCGGGCGTGATGGGCGCGGAGAGCGTGGGGACCGTGCCGGTGGTGGGCTCGTCCTCACCCTGGTTGGAGATGACGATCATCGTGATGATCGCGGCGAGGGCGAGCACGCCGACCGCGATGAGGGTCCACATGAGGCCCTTGCGGCTCTTCGGCTCCTCGTCGTCCTCCCCGGGCGGCTCCTCGCCGGGCGGGACGGCGGGCGCCGTGCTCGTCGCCCAGGGGTTCGGGGCGCCCGCGCCGGCGGGGGCCATGACCTGCGTCGCGGACTCCACCATCGTCGGCTGGAGGTCGGCCGCGGCGGCACCCGCGCCGAGCCCGGCGGCCGCGGCCGCGACGCCGAGCGCCGGGGCCGTGATCGCCCCGCCGCGCACGGCGTTCTCGAGGTCGGCGCGGAACTCGGCCGCGCTGGAGTAGCGCGCGGTGCGGTCCTTGGCGAGGGCCTTGAGCGTGATGCGGTCGAGGACCTCGGGCACGTCGGGGGCGACGGCGCTCGGCGTCGCCGGGGCCTCGCGCACGTGCTGGTAGGCGACGGCGACGGGCGAGTCGCCGATGAACGGCGGGCGGCCCGTGAGCAGCTCGTAGAGGAGGCAGCCCGTGGAGTAGAGGTCGGAGCGCGCGTCGACCGTCTCGCCGCGCGCCTGCTCCGGGGAGAGGTACTGCGCGGTGCCGATGACGGCCTGCGTCTGCGTCATCGTGGCCGCCGAGTCGGCGACCGCGCGCGCGATGCCGAAGTCCATGACCTTGACCGCGCCCGTGGGCGTGATCATGACGTTCGCGGGCTTGATGTCGCGGTGGACGATCCCCGCGTGGTGCGAGTACTCGAGGGCCGCGAGCACGCCCGCGGTGATCTCGACCGCCTCGTCGATCGGGACGGCCTGGCCGTCGCGCAGGATGTCGCGGACGGTGTGGCCCTCGACGTACTCCATGACGATGAACGGCACGTGCACGGAGTTGCCCGTGGCGTCCGTGTGCACGTCCTCGCCCGTGTCGTACACCGCGACGATCGCCGGGTGGTTCAGCGAGGCCGCGGCCTGCGCCTCGCGCCGGAAGCGGGCGAGGAAGGACGGGTCGCGCGCGAGGTCGGAGCGCAGGATCTTGATCGCGACGGTACGACCGAGGCGGTTGTCGTGCCCGATGTGCACCTCGGCCATGCCGCCACGGCCGATGAGCTCACCGACCTGGTAGCGCCCGGCAAGCACTCGGGGAGCGTTGTCCACCACTCATTCGTCCTTCGGTGTCGTCGGGGCCGCGGGCGCGTCCGCACGCGGCACATCTGGCGCAATCATCCCACTCGGGGGCCTGCGGGAGAGCGGGGAACACAACGATGTCGTCACGATGTCACCCGCTCGTGCGGGGTTCCGGGGACGCCGTCGACGACCACGACGGCGGCCGCGGGTCCGGGCGACGAGGCCGCGGCGTCGTCGCGCGCGCCGCGGTCTCCGAGGGACGCGAGCGTCGCGACGACCAGCACGAGGAGGAGGCCGAGCAGCGCCACGAGGGGCCACGTCAGCCCGTTCGGCAGGCCGCCGAGGCGCCGTCCCGTGGTCGTGGAGGTGCGACGTCCGGACGACGAGGCGCGCGACGGCGTCGCCTGGGACCGGCGCCGGGCCTCGGCGCGCGTCGCCGGCGCGGCGGACGACGCCGTCGCGCTGCGCTCGGAGACCGCGGCTCCCGACGGTCGTCCCGCCGCCGCGACGGCGCGCGCCCCGCCGCGTGCAGGCTGCGGGCGGCGCGAGGAGCGGGTGCCGCCGTGCATCTCGCGCCGCGGCGGGTACGACCGGGGTGCGCTCTCGCCGGCCGCCGTGGCGCCCGCGGGCACGGGTCGCTCCCACGGCAGCGCGGGCCCGGTGGCCGCCACCTCGTCCGGTGCCGCCGGTGCCGGGTCGTCGGGCGTCGGGGGCACGCCGTGCCGGCCGACGACCGGACCGGCGGACGTCTCCGGCGCGGGCGCGTCGGCGGGTACCTCGGTGGGCTGGGCGGCGTGCGCGGCCGGGCGGGGCTCGGGCGCGACCCACGGCGTCGCCGGGTCGGTGGCGTGCGGGTCCCGCACCGCCGCAGGGATGACGAGCGGGGTGATGACGGGCGCGGGGTCCGGCTCGGGCGCGGGGGCCTCCTCCGCCGTGCGCGCGCGGCGGGCCCGGCGCGTCGTGGGCGCGGGGGTCGTGGAGCGTGCGGACCACGGGTCGCTCGCGAGGCGCGCGCCGATCTCCTCGAAGACGCGCGCGAGGGCGTCGGCGGGGTGCGGCCGCGCGAGCGGGTCCTTGGCGAGCATGACCATGACGAGCTCGGCGAGCTCGGGGTCGACCGACGACGGCAGCGGCGGCACGGGCTCGTTGACGTGCGCGACGGCGATGTCGACGGGCGTGGACCCCGTGAAGGGACGGTTGCCCGCGATCGACTCGTACGCGACGATGCCGAGCGCGTAGATGTCCGACGCACCCGTCGCGGCCTGCCCGACGGCCTGCTCGGGCGACAGGTACTGGGCCGTGCCCATGACCATGCCCGTGGCGGTCATCGGCACCTGGTTCGCGGCGAGCGACACCCCGAAGTCGGTGATCTTCACCGTCCCGGCGCGGTCGATGAGGATGTTGCCCGGCTTCACGTCGCGGTGCACGACGCCGGACAGGTGCGCGGCGTGCAGGCCGCGCGCCGTCTGGGCGAGGATCGGCAGGAGCCGCGCAGCCGGGAGCACCGGCTCGCGCTCGAGGAGGTCCGCCATCGGCTCGCCCACGACGAGCTCCATGACGAGGTACCCGGAGCCGTTCGCCTCCCCGTAGTCGTACATCTGGGCGATGTTGGGGTGCGAGAGCGCGGCGCTGTTGCGCGCCTCGGTGCGCAGCCGGTTGAGGAAGTCCTCGTTCCCGGCGTACTCGCTGCGCAGCACCTTGACGGCGACCTCGCGGCCCAGGGCGTCGTCGGCCGCGACCCACACCTCGCCCATGCCGCCGACGGCGATGCGTCGCACGAGGCGGTAGCGGTTGCCGAGCGTCAGGCCCCGCACGGGCTTCATCCGTTCACCACCGCCTCCATGACGGCGCGTGCGATCGGCGCGGCGATCGCGCCGCCGGTCGCCTCGCTGCCGAGCGAGCCGCCGTTCTCGACGATGACCGCGACCGCGACCTGCGGGTCGTCCGCGGGCGCGAAGCTCGTGAACCACGCGTGCGGCGCGGCGTCCCCGCCGGTCTCCGCGGTGCCCGTCTTGCCGGCCACCTGCACGCCCGGGATCCGCGCGGCCTCGCCGGAGCCGTTCTGCACGACGCCGAGCATCATCTGCGTGAGCTGCTCCGCCGTGGCGGGCGACACCGAGGTGCGCAGGCGGCGCGGCTCGGACTGCCGCACCACGTCGAGATCCGGGTTGCGCACCGTCTCCACGGTGTACGGGGCCATCTGCACGCCGTCGTTCGCGATCGCGGCGGCGACCATCGCCATCTGGAGCGGCGTGACGCGCACGTCTCCCTGGCCGATCGCGGCGCGGGCCGTGGCGTCCGGCGTCGCCTCCTCGTCGTCCGGGAAGTGGCTCGCGGTGACGTCGAGCGGGATCGCGAGCGGCTCGTCGAACCCGAACGCCTCCGCCTGGTCGCGCAGCACGTCGTCGCCGAGCGTGACCCCGAGGTCGGCGAACGCGGTGTTGCAGGAGATGCGCAGCGCGTCGGCGAGCGTCATCTCGCCCGTCGGGGAGCAGCGCGACCCGCCGAAGTTCTTCATCGTGCGGTCGGACTGCGGGTACTGGTACTCGTCCGGCGCGGGGACGACGCTCTCGGCCGTGTACTGCCCGCTCTCGATCGCGGCGGCCGACGTGACGATCTTGAACGTGGAGCCCGGCGGGTACGTGTTGCCGCGGATGGCGCGGTTCGACATCGGGTTGCCGTCCGCGTTGAGCAGCTCCTGGTAGCGGTCGCGCGCCGCGGCCGTGTCGTGCGTCGCGAGCTCGTTCGGGTCGTAGCTCGGCTTGGACACGAGCGCGAGGACGCGACCGGTCTTCGGCTCGATCGCGACGACCGCGCCCCGCTGGTCGCCGAGCGCGTCCCACGCGGCCTGCTGCGCGGCCGGGTCGATCGTCAGCTCGACGGACGCGCCCTGCGGCTGCTTGCCCGTGAACAGCGCGCTGAGCCGGTCGAGCCACAGCGAGCTCGCCTGGCCGTTGAGGTAGTCGTTCTCCTTGTCCTCGATCTCCGTGCGACCGTTCGTGAGGGACAGGAAGCCCGAGACCGGGGCGTACAGCGGGCCGCTCGCGTACTGGCGCTGGAAGCCGAACGCGTCGTCCACGGGGGTCGACGACGCGATCACGTCGCCCGCGACGACGATCGGCCCGCGGAACTTGTTGTACTCGCGGTAGATCGTGCGGGCGTTGCGCGGGTCGTCGTTGAGCGAGTCCGCCTGGACGAACTGGATGTACGTCGTCGACACCATGAGCGCGAGGAACATGACGAGGACGACCGTCGCGACGCGACGCAGGGGGACGTTCACCGGGCTCCTCCCCAGGGGTCGTGCTCAGGGCGGGGCGGCGCGTCGGGACCCGGGCGGCGCACGACCTCGGTCCGCAGCTCGTCCGGGTGACCGGGGACCTCGCCGTCGCGCCCGACCGCCTGCTGCACGCCCGTCGTCGCGCGCGTGGGCCCGGTGGGCGGGCCGCCGACGGCGGGCGCGCCGATGGTGGTGGGGGCGTCGTCGGGCGCTGCGCCGACGGCGGGCGACCCGCCGCCGACGACCTCGACCGGGTCGGAGTCGGTGCGGGTCCGCGCGCCGCCGGGCGCGACCTGGCCGCGCACGGGCAGCGACGACGGCCGTCGTGCGTCGTCGGAGATGCGCAGGAGCAGACCGACGACGAGCCAGTTCGCGAGGAGCGACGAGCCGCCCTGCGCGACGAACGGCATGGTCAGGCCGGTGAGCGGGATGATCCGCGTGATGCCGCCGACGACGACGAAGAGCTGCCACGCCATGACGAACGCGAGGCCGCCCGCGAGCAGCTTGCCGAACCCGTCGCGCACGCCGATCGCGGTGCGCAGGCCGCGCTCGGCGAGCACGAGGTACAGCAGCAGGATGCCGATGAGTCCCGTGAGGCCGAGCTCCTCGCCGAGCGAGGCGTAGATGAAGTCGGAGAACGCGTACGGGACCGTGCGCGGGTAGCCCGCTCCCCAGCCCGTGCCGAACAGCCCGCCGTTCCCGAGCGAGAAGAGGCCGCCCACGATCTGCCCGGACCCGCCGGGGTTGCGCCCGTAGATCTCCGGGTCGAACGGGTGCAGCCACACGTCGACGCGCGCCTGGACGTGCCCGAACGTCGACGCGGCGAGGACTGCGCCGACCGCGATGAGCAGCAGACCGATGACGACCCAGCTCACGCGCTCGGTCGCGATGTAGAGCATCGCGACGAACAGCCCGAAGAACAGCAGCGACGTCCCGAGGTCGCGCTCGAACACGAGGATCGCGAGCGAGACGAGCCAGACGATGATGATCGGGCCGAGGTCGCGCAGGCGTGGGAGCTGGAGGCCGAGCACCTTGGGCCCGGCGAGGGCGAGCGTGTCGCGATTGGTGACGAGGTAGCCCGCGAAGAAGATCGCGAACGCAATCTTCGCGAACTCCGCCGGCTGGAGCGAGAAGCCGAACAGGTTGATCCAGATCTGCGCGCCGTTGATGCGCGCGCCCAGACCGGGCACGAGCGGGAGCGCGACGAGCACGATGCCCGCGATCATCGCCGTGTACGTGTAGCGGCGCAGCGTGCGGTGGTCGCGCAGGAACCAGACCAGCGCAAACGCGCAGAGGATGCCCAGCGCCGTCCACTGGAGCTGGCGCGGGGCCAGGTCCTGCGTGCCGCCCGTCACCTGCGACCCGAGGTCGAGGCGGAAGATCATCGCGAGCCCGATGCCGTTGAGCGCGACGGCGACCGGCAGGATCACCGGGTCGGCGTACGGCGCGCGCAGGCGCAGCAGCACGTGCGCGACGGCCGCGAGCACGACCGTGCCGATGCTGTACACGTAGAAGCGGCCCGGGAGCTCTCCCGTGAGCTGCAGGCCGACGAGCGCGTACGCGCCGATGCCGAGCGCGAGCGCGAGGACGAGCAGACCGAGCTCCGCGCCCCGGCCGGGACGCACCTCGGTGGTCTCCACCGTGGCCATCAGGCCCCCGAGCCGGCGCCGTCGGTGGGCGGCGCCGGGGTCACGTCGGGAGCCCCGGCCTCCGGGGTCCCCGCCGTCCCCTCGGTGGGCGCCTCGGTCTCGTCCGTCACCGGCGCGTCCGTGGTCGTCTCGTCCGCCGCGTCGGCGACGAGGCGCTCGGCGCGGGCGCGCGCGTCGTCGAGCGACTGCGCGGGGATCGTCGTCTCGAGGCGGTCGACGACGTAGCCCGGCAGGTCCGCGACGCGCGTCCCCGTGAGCTCGATCGGCGTGGACAGCGTGACCGGGCCGGCCTTCTCCGGGATGCCGCGGAACACGGCGACCTGGCCGTCGGCCACACCAACGTAGTACTGCGTCTGCGTCCAGCGGTAGCCGGCCCACGCCGCCACGCCGAGCCCCGCGACGACGAGCAGGACCGCGACGACCGTGACCCAGCGGCGCGGCCTGCGCCCGGGGCGCACGTCCTCGTCGTCGCCGGACCCCTCGCCCGGCTCGCCCTCCGCGTCGGCGGCGACGTCGGCGGCGTCCCCCTCGGTCCCCGACGCCGCGTTGGCGCTGGCCACGAGCGCCGCAGCGCGCGCGGCGGGCCCGTCCGCGGCCGAGGTCGGCGCGTCGCGGTCGATCGCAGCCGAGCCCACGACCTGGGCGCCCGTGGCGGGCGCGGCGCCGTCGGGCAGCGCGTCGACGTCGACGACGTCCGCCACGACGACCGTGACGTTGTCGGTGCTGCCCGCGCGCAGCGCGAGCTGGAGCAGGTGGTCGGCGCACTCGTCGACGTCCGGGGTCTCCAGGAGCGTCTGCGCGATCGTCTCGGGGCTGACGAACCCGGACAGGCCGTCCGAGCACAGGAGCCAGCGGTCCCCCGGCTTCGCCTCGCGCACCGACATGTCCGGCGTGAGGTCGATGTCGAAGTCGCCGAGCACGCGCATGACGACGTTGCGCTGCGGGTGCGTCTCCGCCTCGTCCGCCGAGATGCGACCCGTGTCGACGAGGTGCTGGACGAACGTGTGGTCCGTCGTGACCTGGGTGAGCTCGCCGTCGCGCAGCAGGTACGCGCGCGAGTCGCCGAGGTGCGCCATCGCGAGCTTGTTGCCCGCGCGCAGGATCGCCGTGACCGTCGTGCCCATGCCGACGAGCTCGGGGTCGGACACGCTGCGGTCCACGAGGTCCTGGCGCGCGTGGTCGATCGAGCGCTCGAGCTCGGCCAGCGCGTCGTCCGGGCCGTGCGACTCGCCGTCGAGCGGCGCGAGCGCGGCGATCGCGATCGACGAGGCGACGTCACCGCCCGCGTGGCCGCCCATGCCGTCGGCGACGACGAGCAGGTGCGGGCCCGCGTAGCCGGAGTCCTGGTTGTTGGAGCGCACGAGGCCCACGTCGGAGCGCGCGGCGTAGCGCAGGGCGATGTTCACTGCGGGCTACCTCTGCAGCTCGACGACGGACTGACCGATCCGCACCCGCGTCCCGATGCTCAGCGGCGTCACCTGGCCGATGCGCTGGTCCTCGACGTAGGTGCCGTTCGTGGAGCCGAGGTCCTCGACGAACCACGTCCCGTGCTGCGGGAAGATGCGCGCGTGCCGCGACGACGAGTAGTCGTCGTCGAGGACGAGGGTGCAGCTCGGCGCGCGGCCGATGAGGATCGACGACGTCGTGAGCGGGATCGTCGTGCCCGTGAGCGGGCCCGCCGTCACGACGAGCCGCGACGGCCCCGCGGGGGCGGCCGGCCGGGCCGGCTCGGGCGCGGGAGCGGCGGCGCCGGCGGACGGGCGCGCAGCCGGCGTGCTCGCGCCCTTGCGACCCTTGCGGGGCGTGATCTTGGTGCCGTACAGGTCCCGACGCAGCACCCCGATCGCGGAGAGCACGAACACCCAGAGCAGCACCAGGTAGCCCAGCCGCAGCAGGGTGAACGTGAGGTCGGTCATGCGGGCCGGATCACCACTCCTCGTTGTCGGACGCGCCGGTCCAGAACATGATGCGGGTACGACCGATCGTCAGGGAGTTGCCGTCGAGCAGCGTCGCGGCGGGCACCTGGTGCCCCTCGACGAACAGGCCGTTGGTCGAGCCGAGGTCGGTCGCGATGACGCCCTCCGGGGTCACGCGGATCTCCAGGTGGCGGCGGGAGACGCCCGGGTCGTCGACGACGATGTCGGCCTCCGAGCCGCGGCCGATGACGGTGACCGGGCCGGTGAGCAGGTAGCGCTGGCCGTCGATGTCGACGAGCGGGTGGCGCGTGCTCGGGGACGCGGACGTCGCGGGCGCGACGTTGCCGCGCACGCTCGCCGAGCGCAGCTGGAAGCGGCCCACGTCGAGCGCGTCGTTCTGCTCGAAGCTCACGCTCACAGGACCGACGAACGCGTAGTGCTGCGACGCCGCGTACTGGGTGACGTTCGACGCCAGCTCGTCGGCGAGCGTCTCGGCGCCCCACCCCTCGACCTGGCCGAAGTCGTCCACCGACAGCTCGATGGTGAACTCGTTCGGCACGACCGTGCGCTCGCGGTCGACGACGGCGGCGCGGTCGTCGACCTCGCGCCGCAGCGCGCTCGCGAGCTCGACGGGCTTGACCTCGCTGCGTCCCACCTTGGCGAAGGCGTTGTTCACGACGCGCTCGACGCCCTTCTCGAAGCGGTCCAGGACTCCCATGCCACCTCCTCCCTCGTGCTCGCTCGTGCCGGCTCGTGCCGTGCTGGTCTCGTCCGCCTCGCCGGGCCGTGCTCCCCGGCGACCTCCTCGGACACGGGCGCGTCCGGGCAGACTACCTAGATCGTATCGACCACGTCTGCGCAGCAGGCCCGATTCGTCGCACGATCTCCGGACGGATGTGGCGCGTTCCGCGCGGAGCGTGTGAACGTCGGGCGTCCGGCGCCGTGGTGCCGGGCTCCTGCGATTCCAGGGGGCGCCGGGCGCCGTGCTAGTCTTCTGCGGCACGCGCGAGTGGCGGAATAGGCAGACGCGCACGGTTCAGGTCCGTGTGCCCGAAAGGGCGTGGGGGTTCAACTCCCCCCTCGCGCACGTGAAGAGAGCCCCGGTCAGGTGATCCTGACCGGGGCTCTCGCGCGTCCGAGGTCACGCGCGCGGGTCGCGCAGCCCTTCCATCGCGGCGACGAGGGTCGCGTGGACGTACTCGAGCGCGGGGGTCGTGAACGTCTCCCACGACTCCTCCGCCGTCGTCCCGCCGGTGTCGTGGTCGGCTGAGCCGGTGTCGTCGACGTCGCCCCACCCCGTGCGCGCCGGGTCGTGCTGGTACACCCACCACAGATTCCCGAACGGGTCGGCGAAGCGCGCGAGGATGTCGCCGAAGAAGTCGGTGGGCTCCGTGACGACCCGGGCGCCGCAGGCGCGGGCGCGGGCGATCGTCGCCGCGGCGTCGTGCACGTAGACGCGGGTGAGCGCCGGCGTCCACGGCCACCCGGGCTTGCGGTCCGCGACGGTGAGCGTCGAGTCACCGACGAGCAGCTCGGAGTGCAGGACGAGGCCGTCGGCGTCGAGCGTGCGCGCCTCGTGCACCTCGTGCGCGTCGAGCACGTCGACGAGGAACGCCAGGAGCCCGACGGCGTCGTGGGTGCAGACGAACGGATTGACGGAGTTCGAGCCGGCGGGCGCGGGCGGGACTGCGGGAGTGCTCGGGGTCGGCGGCATGATGCCCTCCCGAGGTCGGTCGATGGGTCGCCGGCCACGGTCGCACCGGTAGCGGTCACGTCGTGGCCGCTACCGTCGCGGCCGAGCCGCGCTCTCTCGACTCGACGGCGGGCGGGCTGGCCCCGTAGCGGGACGCGAGTGCGACGGCACGCTCGCGCAGCGCGTCGCGCAGCTCCGGCGGTGCGAGGGCCTCGGCGTCCGTGCCGTGCTGCCAGACCGCCCACACGGCGTGCCGCAGGTCCTGGAAGGTCGCCTCGACGAGGATCCGGCCGTCGTCGGCCGCCTCCTCGGCGGGGACGGCGAGCGCGGTGCTGACGAGCTCCTCGCGGCGGTCCGCGCGCACCACGACCCGCGCGGTCACCTGGTCGCCGCTGGCCCGGAACTGGGCGCTGCGCTCGCGCCAGAGGTGCTCGAGGTCGACGCCGTCCGGCCGCTCGGCGGGGTCGGGCAGCGCCTCGGCGGCGAGGACGCGCGAGAGCCGGTAGGTGCGGTCCGCGCCCGACGCGGTGGCGAGGAGGTAGCCCGTGCCGCGCACCGTGACGAGGCCGAGGGGGTCGACCGTGCGCCACGACGGGTCGCGCCCGGCCGCGGCGTAACGCAGCCGCAGGCGGCGCCCGTCGAGGACCGCGCGCCGGACCTCCGCCATGACGTCCGCGGGGACCTCCTCCACGACCTCGCGGCGCGAGAGCAGGTCGGAGTCCGGTTCGACGAGGATGCGCCGGGCGGCGTCGCTCGCGGCGGTGCGGTGGGTCTCGGGCAGGGCGTCGGCCACCTTGCGCACGGCGGACGCGAGGGCGGGCCCGAGGCCGAACGCCCGGGCGTCGCGCGCGGCCGCGGCGGTCAGCACGGCCAGCGCCTCGTCGTGGGTGAGGCCGGTGAGCTCCGTCCGGAACCCGGGGAGCAGCGCGAACCCGCCGTGACGCCCGCGTTCCGCGTAGACCGGGACGCCGGCGGCGGACAGGGCCTCGACGTCGCGCAGCACGGTGCGCGTGGAGACCTCGAGCTCGCGGGCGAGCGTCGCGGCGGACGTCCGGCCGCGCTGGCGCAGCAGCAGGACGAGCGAGACGAGGCGGTCGGCGCGCACAGGAGGAACGTATCGGATACATGACACTCGGTGTCGTGATTCGTCGCCAGGCTCGTCGGCACGGGCGTCGAGGACGTCGGCGGACGAGCCGACGGGCGCGCGGGAAGGACGACACGAAGGAGACGACGTGGCGGTCGGACGAACGGCGGTCGACCCGGTGACCTGGTCCCTGGACCTGGGCTTCCACCAGGGGGTGGTCGTGTCCGGGCACACCCGGACCGTGTGGTGCTCGGGGCAGACGGCGACGGGACCCGACGGAGCACCTCGGCACGACGGTGACATGGCGGCGCAGCTCGCGCTGAGCCTCGACAACGTGGAGGCCGTGCTCGGCGAGGCGGGCACGACGTGGGCGGACGTCGTCCGGCTCACCGTCTACACCACCGACGTTGACGAGCTGCTCCGGCACTACGGGGTGCTCGCGGCGCGGCTGGGAGGGGCGGGCGCGGCCCCGCCGACGACGATGCTGGGCGTGACGCGCCTGGCGATCGCCGGGCAGATGGTCGAGCTCGAGGCGACCGCGGTCGCCTGACGCGGTGCCCGGCGTCGTCGGGGCGGTCGGGCGCGGCGTCGCCCGGGTCAGCCCTCGACCGCCTCGAGCTCCGCGACGAGCGTGCTGTGCTCGGCGTCGTGCCGGACGGCGGCGCCGAGCACCGCGGCGCGTCGCGCGTAGGCGGGGTCCTCGAGCACGCGGCGGACCGCGCGTGCGACCTGGTCGGTCGAGGCCGTGCGCCGGAGCGCGACGCCCGCGCCGCGCAGGGTGACGCGCACGGCGTTGTCGCCCTGGTCGCGCCCGTGCGGCAGCACGACGACGGGCATGTCCGCGGCGAGGGCCTTGAGGAGCGTCCCGTGCCCGCCGTGCGTGACGACGAGCGCCGCCTCGCGCAGCACGGCGCGGTGCGGCGCGGACGCGACGACGGAGACGTTCGGCGCGCCCGGCACGGCGCCGGGGTCGAGGCTCGGCCCGGTCGTGACGACGCCGCGGACGGGGAGCGTCGCGAGCGCGGCGACGGCGCGCCGCAGGAGCGCGGCCTGGTCCTGGAACGTGGACGACAGCGCGACGAGGACGAGCGGGTCGTCGCCCGGGGGCGCGCTCCACGGGGCGTCGTCGGCCCAGGCGGGGTCGTCGAGCACCGGCCCCACGTAGCGTGCGTTCGGCGGGAGCGGGCCGGGGAGGTCGAACGCGGGGCTCGTCATGACGAGCTGGCGGCGCGCGGCGCCGAGCTGCTCCCACGACCGGTCGAGGGGCGCGAGCCCGAGGTCGGCGCGGAGGGCGTTGAGACCGTCGCGCGTGTACCGGTCGAACACGCGCGTCGACAGCGCGGTGACCGCCCGGTCGCGCACACGGCCGAGGGGTCCGCGGGCGGGCTTCAGCCCGGCCCCGAACGGCGTCCGGCCCGGTGCGGGCAGCGCGTAGACGTTGGGGACGAGCACGTCGAACGGGATGCCGCGCGACTGCGCCGCGGCCATGGCGCCGAACGCGAAGACCGACGTGACGACGAGGTCGGGCCGCTCGTCGTCGACGGCCGCGAGCACGTCGCGGGCGTAGCGGGGTGCGGGCCCGGCGATCAGGCGGTCGCCCAGGTCGCGTGCCTGCGCGAGCAGGCTCGGCGCCTCCCAGTCCCGCAGGGGGTCGTTCGCGGGGTCGCGGTCGGGCCGGTTCGGCGCGGTGTGCCACGGCACGAACGTCGCGCCCGTGGCGCGCACCTCGGGAGCCATCGAGTCCTCGGCGAGCACCCGGGCGCGGTGGCCCCGCTCCACGAGCCGACGGGCGGCCCCCACCTCCGGCGGGACCGTCCCTCCGCCGTCGGTCAGGGCGAAGAGGTACGTGCGAGGCATGAGCCGAGCCCTCCCCGTCGTTCCGCGGGCCGATCGGGCGAAGCCCGTCCGTGGACCACGCTAGCCCTGAGCCTGCTCCGCGACGCGGCCCGGACGACCCGGATTCGCGTCGGTCGCGGGCCGGATCGCGTAGCCGAGGCTGCGGAGCACCTCGTCGAGCCCTTCGAGAGCACCGCGGTGACCCCACGCGCGTGAGCCCACGAGCCCCTGGACGGCGACTTCGAGGTGGGCGTCACCGCGCGTGAGCCGGAGCGTCAACAGCTCCTCCACGTCGTGGAGGTCGAGGGCCACGAGCTCGACGGCGAGGTCCTCGCGCTCCATCCGGAGGAGAAGGGTCGGTGGGTCCGCGGTGCTCCAGAGATCCACCTCGTCACGGCGGACGACGAGTAGGCACGGCATGTGCCGCTCGCGCTGCTTCGGCGGGATCTGTTCGAGCAGAGCCCTGGAGCGACGGACCGGGAGGACGCGGGCGACCGTCGCTCCGGGGTTGGCGGCGACGGCCCGGCCGAGCTCGCGTCGGATCCGTGACCGCACGACGACCCCTACGACGATGACCGTGGCGACGACCGCGGCGCCGGTCCACAGGAGGCTCGCGACGGTGAGCGCGGCGCGGTCATGGAGCCGCAGGATCTGCGGGGTGACCAGCGCGGCGGCCCCGAGCAGCGCGGCGAGGACGGAGACGACCGTCGTCCCCAGTCCCGCTTGTAAGCCCGTCGTCGTCCCATGGCCCGCCTCGTCGTCGTTCGCATCCAACCCTAGATCTGCTAGGGTCGGTACCCCTAGAACAACTAGGCATAGGAGTGCCATGCGTATCGACAAGGACCTCGTGGCCGCGTCGGCCACGCCGCTCGTGCTCGGGATCCTCGCGGACGGCGAGTCGTACGGCTACGCGATCCTCAAGCGCGTGGACGAGCTCTCGGGCGGCCGCATGCAGTGGACCGACGGCATGCTCTACCCGCTGCTGCACCGCCTGGAGCGGCTCGGGCTCGTCGAGGCGTCGTGGGGCACGTCCGACGTCGGCCGACGCCGCAAGCACTACGCCATCACCGCTGCGGGGCGCGAGGCGCTCGTCGAGCGCCAGGCCCAGTGGGACGTCGTCGCGCACGCGCTCCAGCAGGTGTGGCGCTCCGCCCAGGACGGGCTGCAGAGCCCGCCGCGCGTCGCGAAGGGGTGGGCCTGATGGCACCCGGCACGACGGCACCCGACGCCGCGAGCCCCGGCCCGCACGCCGCGCTCGAGGCGCAGATCGACCAGTGGCGCGGGTACGTCCGCCGCCGTGAGGCGATCTCCACGGCGGACGTCGACGAGATGGAGGACCACCTGCGCGAGCGCGTCGAGGACCTGCGCGCGACGGGCCTCGACGACGACGAGGCGTTCCTCGTCGCCGTGAAGCGCATGGGCACGCTCGACGACCTGTCGCGCGAGTTCGCGCAGGAGCACTCCGAGCGGCTGTGGAAGCAGCTCGTGCTCGTGGGCGAGCAGCCCGCGGGCCGCACGCGCTCGTGGCGCGAGCTCGCCGTCGTGCTCGGCCTCGCCGCGGGCGCCGGCGTCGCGACGAAGATCGCGACGAGCGTCCTCGACGAGGACGTCGTGGCGCTCAACGCGGCGCTCCTCGTGCTGCCGTTCCTCACGGCCTACCTCGCGTGGAAGCGCCAGGTCACGGCGCGCGTGGTCGGGGCGCTCGTCGCGCCGTTCGTCGCGCTGGGCCTCGTCCTCAACCTCTACCCGTTCGAGCCCACGGGCTCGACCCTCGTCCTCGCGGTCCTCGCGGCGCCCGCCGTGGTGTGGGCCGTCGTCGGTGTCGCGTACGTGGGCGGGCGGTGGCGCTCGGACGCGCGACGCATGGACTTCGTGCGGTTCACGGGCGAGCTCGCCCGTGTACTACACGCTCATCGCGATCGGGGGCGGCGTCCTGCTCGGCCTGACGACCGTGACCTTCTCGCTCGCCGGCGTCGACCTCGAGCCCTACCTGGACACCTGGATCCTGCCCCTGTGCGTCCCGGCCGCGCTCATCGTGGCCGCGTGGCTCGTCGAGGCCAAGCAGAACGTCGTCGAGAACATCGCGCCCGTCCTCACGCGCGTGTTCACCCCGCTGACGCTCGTCATGCTGCTCGCCGCGTTCGTCGTCCTCGCGACCGCGGGCGACCTCGCGGACGTCGACCGCGAGCTGCTCATCCTCATGGACGCGATCCTCGTGCTCGTCCTGTGCCTGCTCCTGTACTCGGTGTCGGCGCGCGACCCGCTCGCGCCGCCGTCGTTCTTCGACGGCCTCCAGGTGCTGCTCGTCGTCGCGGCGCTCGCGGTCGACGCGGTCGCGCTCACGGCGATGCTCACGCGCATCGCGGAGTTCGGGCTGAGCCCCAACAAGACCGCGGCGCTCGGGCTCAACCTGCTCCTGCTCGTCCACCTCGCGTGGTCGGCCGTCCTCGCGACGGCGTTCCTGCGCGGACGGCGCCCGCTCGCCGACCTCGTCGCGTGGCAGACCCGGTTCCTGCCCGCCTACGCCGGGTGGGCGGTCCTCGTCGCCGTCGTCTTCCCGCCCGTGTTCGGCTTCGTCTGAGAAGCGCGTGCCGCGGCCGCGTCGTCAGGCGCGGCGCGGCCGCCCCTCGGGCACGACGAGCGGCGTGCCCGTCACCGGGTCGGGGATGATCCGGCACGGGAGCCCGAACACGTCCTCGACGAGCGCGGCCGTCACGACGTCGCCCGGCGCGCCCTCGGCGACGATCGCGCCGTCCTTCATCGCGATGAGGTGCGTCGCGTACCGGCACGCGTGGTTGAGGTCGTGCAGCACGGCGACGAGCGTGTGCCCGCGGTCGCGGTTGAGGTCCGTGCACAGCTCGAGCAGCTCGATCTGGTGCGCGATGTCGAGGAACGTCGTCGGCTCGTCGAGCAGGAGGATCGGCGTCTCCTGAGCGAGCACCATCGCGACCCACACGCGCTGGCGCTGCCCGCCGGACAGCTCGTCGACGAGGCGGTCCGCGAGCCCGGTCGTCCCGGTCGCCGCGAGCGCGCCGAGCACGGCGGCCTCGTCCTCGCGCGACCACTGCCGCAGCAGCGTCTGGTGCGGGTAGCGCCCGCGCGCGACGAGGTCCGCGACGGTGATGCCCTCGGGCGCGATCGACGACTGCGGCAGGAGCCCCAGGCGCCGCGCGACCTCCTTCGCGGGGATCGACGAGATCGAGCGGCCGTCGAGCACGACCTGGCCGCGCGACGGCTTGAGCAGGCGCGACAGCGCGCGCAGGAGCGTCGACTTGCCGCACGCGTTCGGCCCGACGATCACGGTGAACGAGCCGTCGGGGATGCTCACGTCGAGGCCGCGCGCGATGACGCGGTCGTCGTAGCCGACGGTGATGCCGTCCGCGTGCAGGCGGTCGGCGCGCGGGGCGGCGTCGGTGACGGGAGCGTCGGCGGGCGTCCCCGCGAGGGAGCTGGGTGGCACCGGGGTCCTTCCGGTCTGCGGGTTCGTGGTCACTTCCGGGCCTCGCGCACGAGGAGCCACACGAGGTAGACGCCGCCGAGGCTCACGGTCACGACGCCCACGGGGAGCTGGGTGGGCGCGAACGCGCGCTGCGCGACGAGGTCGCTCGCGGCGAGCAGCACGGCTCCCATGGCGGCGGCGGGGAGGAGGCGCACGCCCGGCGCGCCCGTGAGGCGTCGCGCGAGCTGCGGCGCGGCGAGCGCGACGAACGCGATGGGTCCGGCCGCGGCCGTGGCGAGGGCCGTGAGCGCGACGCCGACGACGACGAGCGCGAGCCGCACCCGCTCGGTGCGCAGGCCGAGGGCGGTCGCGGCGTCGTCCCCGAGCTCGAGCAGCCCCATGCGCGGCGCGAGCCACGCGAGCGGGAGCACGAGGAGGACGGCGAGCACGCTCGCGGGCGCCGCCTGCGCCCACGTCGCGCCGTGGAGCGACCCGGCGCCCCACACCGCGGCCGCCATCGCGGTCTCGAGGTCGGCCGTGACGACGAGCCACTGGTTGACGGACGCGAGCATCGCGGACACGGCGATGCCCACGACGACGAGGCGGAACCCCTGGACCCCGCGCCGGTACGCGAGCAGGTACACGGCGGCGGCGGTGAGGACGCCCCCGACGAGCGCGCCCGCCGCGACGCCCGCGTACCCGCCGCCGACCACGAGGATCACGACGAGCGCGCCCGTGTAGGCGCCGGTGCTGAACCCGATGACGTCGGGGCTGCCGAGCGGGTTGCGGGTGATCGACTGGAAGATCGCGCCGCTCGTGCCGAGCGCCGCGCCGAGCACGAGAGCGAGGAGGGCGCGCGGCAGGCGCCACTCCACGACGACGAGGCGCACCGGTCCGTCCGCGGCGCCCACGAGCGCGTCGAGCACCTGCGGCACGCTGAGCGGGTAGTCGCCCGTCGTCAGCGCGACGACGCCGAGCGCGAGCCCGACGAGCGCGAGCGCCGCGCACACCGCGAGCGTCCGCACGTCGAGCCGGAGGCTCACGCGCCCGCCGAGCGCCCGGACGACGCGCGTGGGGCGGCCGAAGCCGCGGCGGCGCCCTCCGCCGTCGGGCACGCCCGGGCTCGTGGGCACCGGGTCCCGGACGGGCGCGCTCACAGCCCGCTCGCCGAGGAGCGGCGCACGAGCGCGACGAGCACGGGGGCGCCGACGAACGCCGTGACGATGCCGACCTGCAGCTCGCCCGGCGAGACGACCACCCGCCCGACGACGTCGGACACGAGCAGCAGGACGGGCGCGAGCACCGCCGCGTACGGCAGGATCCAGCGCTGGTCGGGCCCGACGGCCCACCGCGCGACGTGCGGAACCATGAGGCCGACGAACGCGATCGGCCCCGCCGCCGCGGTCGCCGCGCCGCACAGGAGCATCACGGCGACCCCGACGAGCACGCGCGTGCGCCCCACGTGGGCCCCGAGCGAGCGCGCGAGGTCGTCGCCGAGCGCGACGCTGTTGAGGGGGCGCGCGACGACCACGGCGAGGACGAGCCCGGCGAGGACGAACGGCGCGATCGTCGCGGCCGTCTCCGTGGTGCGTCCCGCGAGCGAGCCGGCGGTCCAGAAGCGCAGGCGGTCGAACGCGGCCGGGTCGAGCAGGGTGACGCCCTGCGACAGCCCGGTGAGCACGGCGCCGAGCGCGACGCCGGCGAGCGTGAGGCGCACGGGCGTCGCTCCCCCGCGCCCCTGCGACCCGATCGCGTACACCGCGACCGTCGCGACGACTGCGCCCAGGAACGCGAACCAGACGAACGACCCGACGTCGGTGAGCCCGAGCAGCGCGACGGCGAGCACGACGGCGAACGCGGCGCCGGCGTTGACGCCGAGGATGCCCGGGTCCGCGAGCGGGTTGCGCGTCATCGCCTGGATGAGCGCACCGGCGACGCCGAGCGCGGTCCCGACGAGCAGACCGACGAGCGTGCGCGGCACGCGCAGGTCGCGCACGACCACGTGGTCGCTCGACCCGTCGTACGCGGTGAGGGCGTCCCACACCGTGCCGAGCGGGACCGGCTTCGACCCGACCACGAGGCTCAGCACGACCGCGAGGACGAGGGCCACGAGGGCGACGACGAGCCCGAGGCCGCGCCGCGCGTTCGTGCGCGCGACCCCTGCCGGGCGGTCGTCGCGGCCGGTCACGCCGTCAGCGGCACCGGCCGGTGCGTCGGCGGTCGCGGACGGGGTCATGGTGCTCGGATCTGGTCGAGGGGCGGTCGCCCGGAGGGCGTGGTGAGGCAACCCTCACCTTATACGCGGCGCCCGCGGGGGGTTGCCCGTCCGGGACCGCCGTGTGCGAGAGTGGCCGCATGACCTCGCACGTTCCCGTGGCCCCCGACCACGTCGTCACCGTCGACGACGAGGGACGCCGGACCGGCACCTTCGAGCGCGCCGCGGTCCACACGACCGAGACGCCGCTGCACCTCGCCTTCTCCTGCTACGTGCTCGACGACGCCGGGCGCCTGCTCCTCACGCGGCGCGCGCTCGTCAAGCGCACGTGGCCGGGTGTCTGGACCAACTCGTTCTGCGGGCACCCGCGGTGGACGGAGACGACCGAGGAGTCGATCGTCCGGCACGGGCGCCACGAGCTCGGCCTGGAGATCGCCGACCTCGAGGTCGCCGTGCCCGGGTTCCGCTACCGCGCGGTCGACGCGTCGGGCGTCGTCGAGAACGAGATCTGCCCCGTGTACACCGCGCGCGCCGCGGGGCCGGTCGAGCCGAACCCCGACGAGGTCGTCGAGGTCGCGTGGGCCGACCCGCAGGACGTCGCGCGCGCGGTCGCCGCGACCCCGTGGGCGTTCAGCCCGTGGATGGTGCTGCAGGTCGGGGCCCTCGCGGTCGCCACGCCGACCGGTGGCGGCGCGACGGCCCGCCTGGCCGCGGCGTTCGGGACCGCGACGGTCTGACGCGGGGGCGACCCGGCGCCGTCGTCCCCCGCGGACCCGCAGGGCGGGTCAGCGCGCCGGCTGCCGGGCTCGCGCGCTGCGGAAGCGCTCGGGGATCGCGAGGCGGTCCGCCCCCTGCGGCGAGACCGGCACGGGCTGCGCGGGCAGCGCGCGCGCCTCGACGTGCTCCGCCCCGGGCACCCCGGCCGCACGCGCCGCGTCGCCGAGCGCGCGGACGACCTGCTCCTGACGGCGCGGGTCGCGCGCGGAGAACACCCAGAGGTCCACGGCCGACGCCGTCCCGAGGTCGACGTGCTCGCCCCGCGCCCGGGCCTGGCGCAGGGCTCGCGGCGCCACGCCGACGAACGTCACCGCGCGCCGCGACCACAGCACGGTGCGCGACGCCGTGGAGACGCCGCGGTCCGCGAGCAGGAGGCCGAGGGTGCGCTGGCTCGCGACGACGGCCCGCACCGACGTCACGTCGAGCGCGGCGAACGGCACCGCCACCGGGCGCTGGAACGGGGCGAACGACCCGACGAGGATCCCGTGGTCCAGCACGACGAGCTTCTCCGACGCGAGGAACCACAGGATCACGGCGGCGATCGCCACGAACGACGGCAGCAGGTACCCGATCGCGCCGACGCCGGCGTTGCCCACGAGCGCGGGGCCCACCGAGAACACGAGCACGAGGACGACGACGACCGTCCACGCGGGCGCGTTGGGCGTCGAGGCCGACACGTGGCGCACCGCCCCGAGGCCCGACGCCGCCGCGTGGTGACGCACCTTGCGCGTGGCGCGCGCGCCCGTCGGCGCCGCGGGAGCCGCCGCGCCGCTCATCGACCCAGGAGCTCGACCGGGAGCCGGCGCACGGTGGCCGCCCCGACCTCGGAGAGCGTGAGCGTCGTCGGGGCGCCGTCGGCACCGTGCTCGCCGCCCCGGACCACGTAGACGCCGTCGGGCGTCGCGTACACGCTGACCTGCACGAGCACGTCGGAACCGGCGTGCACCGCGCCGAGCGTCGTCACGGCGAGGGCCCCGGCGAGCTCGGGCAGCTCGGGCGCCCGGGCGGAGAACTCCTCGGTCGTGAACGTCTGCGTGCGGCCGTCCAGGAGCGCCTTGCCGCCCGGGTCGAGGAACACCGCGAGCCGCCCGGCGAGCTCGGCGAGCGGGTAGACGCTGAAGGCGTGGTGGCCGCTCGGCGCGACCTCCTCCTCGAGCACGCGGTCGTCCTCGTGGAGGTAGACGTAGACCCAGTGCCGGCCGAGGGCCGTGGTGCGCTCCGCGGAGAGGATGGCGGTCGCGGTGCGACGCAGCACGAGCGGTCCGGTGATCTCGGGGACCGCCTCGATGCCGACGGCCGGGCGCTCGTCGCCGGAGCCGGCGGCCGCGGGCTCGCCGCCCGTGTTCTCGGCGGGCACGACGAGGCCGCGCGCGAGCAGCGAGCGGAGCGCGACGCGGCCCACGAGCGCGCGGTCGGCGCCCTCCTGCGCGTCGAGCCACGGCACGGCGACGATCTGCGGGTTCTGGAGCCCGTCGAGGATGACGATCTCCTCGTCCGTGAGCGTCACGACGTGGGTGACCTCCCCCGCGGTCGCGCGCTCCAGCGTGCGCTCCGCCGCGGCGATGTCGGACGCGGACCAGCGCATGGTCTCCTGGGTCACGAGAAGAGCCCTCCGATGAAGTCACCGGCGGCGGAGAGCCCGTCGCCGATCGCGTCCCCGACGTCGGACACGGCGTTCCCGATCGTATCGGCCGCGCTGCTCGCGAAGTCGGTGACGTGCCCCCAGCCGTCCGCGAGGTACGGACCCGGGTTCGAGACGAAGCCCGTGATCGAGTCCCAGTTGTCGACGACGAGGTTCCCGAGCGCCCACGCGCCCGCGACGACGCCCGCGCCGACGACGACGCCGATGCCCACGGGGTTGGTCAGCATGCCGGCCATCATGAGCATCGTCCCCGCGCCGCCGACGACCGACAGGCCGCCCATGACGCGGTCGACGCCCCCGCGCCAGCCGTCGTACTGGGTGTTGAACATCTGGTTGACGCCGCCGATGACGCCGAACAGCCCGCCGACGCCGCCCGCGATGCGTCCCGCGGTGCCGAGGCCCCCGAGCAGTCCCATCGCGTCGTCGAGCACCATGCCACGCGCGAAGACCGACGCGCTCGCCGCGGCGTCGGACAGGTCGGCGAGGCGGCTGGCCTGGAGGAACGCGGTGAGCGACTGGCCCACCTTCCACGTCTTCCACCCGGCGAGGCCGAACGAGATCGCGCCCCACGCGGTCTCGCCGACGTCCCAGATCGAGCCGTCGAGCGGGTCGTCGCGGCCGAGCGGTCCGCCCCCGGGACCCGTGGGCACGCCCGGGCCGGGCACGCCGGGTGACGGGATGCTGCCGCCCTCGGTGCTCGTCATGAACTGCTCGTCGGCGTTGCGCAGCACCGCCTCGGACGCCTGGGAGAGCGTCTGGCTCACCCCGCGCAGCAGCGCGACCGACGTGCCCGTCCACTCGCTGCGGAACTGGTCGGCGTCGCCGCCCTGCCAGCGCCCTGCCGCCTCCACGAGCCCGCTCACCTCGGACGTCGTGCTCACGAGCTGGTCCGACGCGGACTGCAGCGACCGCGCCAGCCTCCTCAGCTCGGTGACGTCCGCGCCCCACATACCGCTCACGCCGTGTGCCGTCCCCTCGTCCCTCGAAGTCCCCTGCCCCGGCCGGCGTCGTCGACGACGCACGGTTCGGGCATCCGGGAGGCTACCGCGCGGGCCGTCGCGCGAGCGATGGGGAGCACTCCCCGTCCCGTCCCGGCGGTCGCGGCGCGCGCGGTCGAGGTCGGCGCCCCGGCGGGTGACAATCGACGCATGCCTGCCGCGGTACCCGACACCCCCGCCACGTCCGACCGGACGGCCGCCGTGCCCGTCCCCGCGCGGGACGCGCCGTTCGAGGAGCACGTGGCGTGGGCGCGCTCGGTGCCCGTCGTGGGTCTCGACCTGGCGCCCGTCGAGGGCCGCGTCGTCGAGGACCCGCTGCCGTGGGACTACGCCGCGCTCGCGCGCGAGCTCGTCGCGAGCGGGCGCGGTCCGGTGCTCGACCTGGGGACGGGCGGCGGCGAGCTCCTGTCGACCCTCGCGCCGTTCCCGGCGGGCTCGGCCGCGACCGAGGGGCGCCCGTCCAACCTGCCGGTGGCCCGGCGTCGGCTCGAGCCCCTGGGCGTGGACGTGCGCCCGGTCGAGAGCGACGACGACGAGCAGCTCCTGCCGTTCTTCGACGGGCAGTTCGCGGTCGTGCTCGACCGGCACGAGGAGTTCGACCCGGACGAGGTCCTGCGCGTGCTCGAGCCGGGCGGGGTGTTCCTCACCGAGCAGGCCGACTCGCGCGACGGGGTGCGCCTCAGCACGGCGCTCGGCGCCCCGCTGCCGTGGGACCCGGACTCCGTGACGCTCGGCGCCGCCGTCGAGGTGCTGCGCGACGCCGGGTTCGTCGTCGACGTCGCGCGCGAGCACGAGGGGCTGCGCCGCTTCCGGGACCTGTCCTCCGTGCTCTGGTACCTCAGGCTCGTCGCGTGGCAGGTGCCCGACCTCGCGTCCCTGTCCCCCGAGGCGGTCGCGCGGTACGAGGCGCCGCTGCGCGCGCTGCACCTGCACCTCGCGGCGGGCCACGAGTTCGTCGACGAGGCGCCGCGCTTCCTCGTCGTGGCGCGCAAGCCCTTCTGACCGGGCCGCCCGCTCGGCGGGGCGACCCGGTCGCGCCGGCGTCGTGTCGGCGCCGGGCGGGGCGGGCGGAATCAGGCGCGGGGCGGCGCGGTCGAGTCGCGGACCACGAGCTCGTGGTCGGTGCGCCGGCGCCGCGGACGCGCCGACGGCGGCCGCAGCGCCATCTCGAACGCCGCGGCACCCATCTCGCTCATGGGCAGCCGCACCGTGGTGAGGGCCGGCGCGAGGTCCTGCGCGACCTGGATGTCGTCGAACCCCGTGACGGACAGGTCGCGCGGGACGACGATGCCGCGCTCGCGCAGCAGCGACAGCACGCCCGTGGCCATCGCGTCGTTGAGCGCGAGGATCGCCGTCGTCTCGGGGCGCTCCGCGAGGATGCGCGCGGTGGCGTCGCGACCTCCCTCGCGCGTGAACGGCGCGTGCACCACGAGGAGGTCGTCGGGGTCGAGCCCGTGCGCGGCGACGGCGCTGCGCACGCCCGCCGTGCGGTCGGCGACGGTCGTCAGGCGCTCGGGGCCCGCCGCGACGGCGAGACGGCGGTGCCCGAGCGCCAGGACGTGCGCGGTGATGCTCGCGGCGGCGGCCTCGTTGTCGGGGAGCACGGCGTCGCTGTGCAGGTGGTGGCGTCCGATGACGGCGACGCGCCCGCCGGACTCCTGGAACGCCTCGAGCTCGCGCGCGGCGTCTGACTCCATCGCGGGCTCGACGTACCCGGACCCGGCGACGAGGATCGCGCCGACGCGGTGCGCGCGCATGAGGCGGATCTGCGTGACCTCGGCGCTGGGCTCGCGCTCGGTGTGGCTGATCTGCACGCTCCACCCGTGCTCGGTCGCGACGCGCACGACGCCGCTCGCGATCTCGGAGAAGTACGGGTCGCCGATCTCGTAGACGAGCAGGCCCGCGACGGACGTGGTGCCGCCGGCGAGCGTGCGCGCATGCGGGTTGGCGATGTAGCCCATCTCGGCCGCGACCTCGCGCACGTGCTCGGCGAGCACCTCCGAGACGCCGTCGCTGCCCGACAGCGCGCGCGACGCGGTGGCGAGCGAGACGCCGGCCCGCTCGGCGACGTCGACCAGGCGCAGCGCGCTGCGTCCCCTCGTGGTCCGGCCCTCTCGACGCACCCGTGCTCCACTCCTTCGTGCGTCGCCCGGTCGGCGGCCCGAGAGCCCTCCCCGACGTGACGCTTGCCACATCCGCTGCCCGCACCGTACTCTAGCGGAAGCGCTTACGAAAGCGCTTTCGCAAAGCAGCGGTCTCGTACGGCGCAGTACGACCTCAGGTCTTCACTACGACGAAGTAGGGAGAGTCACGTCCATGCATTCTCGGTCGACTCCACGGATGTCCACCCGCACCCCGTCCCGGCGTGCGCTCGCGCTCGCGGCCGGGGCGACCGCGACCGCGCTCGTCCTCACGGCGTGCTCCGGAGGGTCCGACGGCGAGGGCGGGGGCGGCGGGTCCGACGACCCGATCGTCATCGGCATCTCCCTCCCGCTCACCGGCGACTTCTCCGAGCCCGGCAAGGGCGTCCAGCGCGGCTACGAGGCCTGGGCGCAGTTCGTCAACGAGGACGGCGGCCTCCTCGGACGGCAGGTCGAGCTCAAGATCCTCGACGACCAGTCCAACGCCGACCGCGTCGTGCAGGACTACGAGGCGCTCATCGCCCAGGACGAGGTCGACCTCGTGTTCGGGCCGTTCTCCACGCGCCTCGTCGTGCCCAGCGCCCGCGTCGCGCAGGAGTACGGGATGCTCTTCGTCGAGCCGGCCGGCGCCGCCGCCGAGGTGTTCGAGCAGGGCTTCGACAACCTCTTCTACGCGGCCCCCGCGGTCGCGGACGACCACTACAACTACCTCGCCGACCACATCCTCGCGATGCCCGAGGGCGAGCGCCCGCAGACGGTCGCCGTCGCCGCGATGGACGACCCGTTCGCCCAGGGCACCGCCTACGGCCTGCGCGACAAGCTCGCCGACGCAGGGCTCGACGTCGTCGTCGACGAGGTCTACCCGCCCAACACGACCGACTTCTCGTCCATCGCCGCGAAGATCAGCGACTCCGGCGCGGACATGGTCATCGGCGGCACGCAGTACCAGGACGCGGTCAACCTCATCGTGGCGCTGCAGCAGCTCGACTACCAGCCCACGCTCGCCGCGTTCTCGACCGCACCGACCAACCCCGAGTTCGCCGCGGCGATCGGCTCGAAGACCGAGGGCATCCTGTCGCCCACCGGGTACACCGAGACCGCGAGCTGGCCGTCGAACGTCGAGTTCGTCGAGCGTTACACCGAGCTCCACGGCAACCCGCCCGGCGAGGACGAGGCCAACGCGTACACGACCGGCCAGGTCGTCGCCGCCGCCGTCGAGGCCGTGGGCTGCGCCGAGCAGGGCGAGTGCCAGCAGGAGCTCGTCGACTGGCTGCGCTCCAACGAGGTCGAGACCGTCGTCGGCCCGCTGACCTGGGACGAGACGGGCAAGCCCCAGGGCGCCCACCTCATCCAGCAGTACGTGGACGGCGAGATCCAGATCGTCCTGCCGGAGGACGCCCAGGAGGCCGATTTCGTCTTCCCCAAGCCGGCCTGGTGATCGCCTCGTGACGGGAACGCTCCTCTTCCAGAGCCTCGTGCTCGGCGTGCTGCTGGGAGGGCTCTACGCCCTCCTGGCAGCGGGCCTCACCCTGTACTTCGGCGTGATGCGCGTCGTGATGATCGCCCACTCGGCGTTCCTCATCCTCGCCGCGTACCTCGCCTGGTTCTTCAACCAGCAGACCGGGATGGACCCGCTGCTGTCGCTCGTCATCACCGTGCCGCTGTTCTTCCTCGTCGGCGTGGGCATGCAGCGCCTGCTCATCACGCGCCTGCGGGCGGCGACCCTGACGATGATGTCCGTCCTGCTGACGTTCGCCGTCGCGCTCTTCATCGAGGGCATGATCGGCTTCGTCTGGAGCGGCACGCAGCGGCGCATCCAGCTCCCGTACTCGGGCGCGAGCATCGAGTTCTTCGGGGCGCGGATCGCCGTCGTCAAGCTCGTCGCGTTCGGCCTCGCGGCGCTCTCGCTCGCGCTGCTCTACCTGCTCATGAAGCACAGCCGGTTCGGGCAGGCGCTGCGCGCCACGATCCAGCACCGCGAGGCCGCGCAGCTCGTCGGCATCAAGACCGACCGCGTCGCCGGGTACGGGTTCGGCCTCGGCCTCGCGACCGCCGCGATCGGCGGGACCGCGCTGTCGCTCGACGCGACGATCTACCCGTCGCTGCACTGGCACTGGATCGGCCCGCTCATGGCGATCATCGTGGTCGGCGGCCTGGGGTCCATCCCGGGCGCCGCGATCGCCGCCATGGTGCTCGGCATCGGCCAGAGCCTGCTCCAGGTGCCGCTCGGCACCACGTGGGCGCAGACCATCTTCTACGTCGCGCTGTTCGCGACGCTGATGCTGCGGCCCCAGGGATTCTTCGGAGGTCGCCTTGCCCAACGCTTCTGACACCCGACCCGCGAGCCGCCGCGCGGCCGCCCGCCCGGTGCCCGACGGCGCAGGCACGGCCGCCGCTCCCGCCGCACCTCCCGCACGGCGCCCGTGGGGCCGCGTGGCCCGCCTCGCGGCGCTCGTCGTCCTGGCCGTCGTGGTCCTGGCCTTCCCGACCGCGGCTCCCAACGCCTACATCCTGTCCGCCGGCATCGTCGTGCTCAGCTACGCGTGCACCGCGACCGCCTGGAACTTCATGGGCGGGTTCACCGGCTACGTCTCGCTCGGCCACGCCGCGTTCTTCGGGCTCGGCGCCTACGGGACGGGCCTGCTCATCCGCGACCTCGGGCTCCCGAGCTTCGTCGCGTGGCTCGCGGCCGGCGCGATCGTGCTGCTCGTGACGATCCCCGTCGGGATCGCCGCGCTGCGCGTGCGCGGCGCGTCGTTCGTCATCGTGTCGATCTCGTTCGTCCTCATCCTGCTGCTCGTGTTCCAGGCGTGGGGCACGTTCACGGGCGGCTCCGACGGCCTCGTCGTGCCGCGCCCGTTCCCGGACATGCTGCGGCCCGAGCACCACCGCACGTTCTTCTACCTGTTCGCGGCGCTGCTCGCGGTCATGCTCGTCGCGTGGTGGGCGATCGACCGCTCGCGGTTCGGCACCGGCCTCAAGGCCGTGCGCGAGGACGAGGACAAGGCCCAGGCGCTCGGCGTCCCGACGCGCAACTACAAGCTCGTCGCCTACGTCGTCTCCGCGACCTTCACCGGCCTCGCGGGCGGCATGTACGCGCTGTGGTTCGGCGACCTGGACCCGATCTTCCAGTTCTCCATCATGCTCGGCGCCTACATGGTGCTCATGGCGCTGCTCGGCGGCGTCCGGCACCTGTTCGGCCCGCTTCTCGGCGCCGTCATCGTCGGCACCGGTCTCGAGTACTTCAAGCTCGAGTTCGGCGACACCCAGTTCCACCTCGTCGCCACCGCCCTGCTGCTCGGCGTCGTGGTCCTCTTCATGCCCGACGGCATCATCCCCGCGGCCCAGGCGCTCGTGAAGCGCTTCGGCCCGCAGGACTCCTCGATCCGCGAGATGACGGCGGCCGAGCTCCTCGAGCGCAACCGCGCCGCCGCCCCCGCCACGACGGAGGGCGACCCGACCGCGGAGCCGACGACCGCCGTCGGGCAGGAGGGACGGCACGCCGAGGGCGAGACGACCACCGAGGGCCCGGGAGAGGGCGAGGGGCCGCGTCGTGGCGGGCCTGGCGGGAGCTCGCGAGGAACGAGCGAGCGGATGGAAGACGCGGCCCCTCGTCCTCGGACGGGCCCGGAGGAGGACCGATGACCACGACCATGCACCAGACGACGCGCAACCTGGAGACGGTCGGCCTCACCAAGTCGTTCGGCGGCGTCCACGCCGTCCGCGACGCGACGGTCACGTTCCAGCACGGCAAGATCAACGCGCTCATCGGGCCGAACGGCTCGGGCAAGACGACCTTCTTCAACTGTGTGACGGGCATGATCAAGCCGGACTCCGGCACGGTCACGTTCCGCGGCGAGGACATCACGCGCCGGGCGCCCCACAAGATCGCGCGCGCCGGGATCGGGCGGAGCTTCCAGCTCTGCCGCGTGTTCCCCCGCATGACCGTGCTCGAGAACATGCTCGTCGCGGTCCGGCGCACGAAGGTGCGCGAGCTGCTCGCCGGGGCGCGCAACCCGGAGGAGATCGACAAGGCGCGCGCGCTGCTCGTGCGCGTCGGCATCGACCACCTCGAGAACGTCGAGGCGCGCAACCTGTCCTACGGGCAGCAGAAGCTGCTCGAGCTCGCGGGCGTGCTCATGGGCGACCCGGACACGATCATGCTCGACGAGCCCGCGGGCGGCGTGAACCCCGCCCTCATCGGGCGCATCGGGACGCTCGTGCAGGAGCTCAACGCGGAGGGGCGCACGTTCCTCGTCGTCGAGCACAACATGGACATGGTCATGAGCCTGTCCCACCACGTCATCGTGTTCGACCGGGGCCGGCCGATCGCCGAGGGGACCCCCGCCGTCGTGCAGTCCGACCCGCGAGTCCTGGAGGCTTACCTTGGTGTCTGACCCGACCCCCGGAGCGGGGGCGACGCAGGAGTACCTCCTCGAGCTGGACGACGTCCAGGCCGGGTACGGACGCGCGGCGATGGTGCTGCGCGGCCTGACGATCCGCGTGCCGGCCGCGACGGTCGTGTGCCTCGTCGGGCCGAACGGCGCCGGCAAGTCGACGGTGCTCAAGGTCGCGAGCGGGCTGCTCAAGCCGCGCTCGGGCCGCATCCTCGTCGGCGGGCGCGACGTCACGGGCCAGGGGCCGCAGGAGATGCTGCAGTCCGGCCTCGCGCACGTGCTCCAGGGCCACAGCGTGTTCCGCGAGATGACCGTCGCGGAGAACGTGCTCCTCGGCGCGTACACCCTGCGCGACAAGCAGAAGATCGCGGAGCGCGTCGCGTTCGTGCAGAACCTCTTCCCCATCGTGGGCGAGCGGTGGAAGCAGCTCGCGGGCCTGCTGTCCGGCGGGCAGCAGAAGCAGGTCGAGTTCGCGCGCTCGCTCATGGTGAGCCCGGACGTCGTGCTGCTCGACGAGCCGTCGATGGGCCTCGACCCCAAGACGACGTCGACCGTGTTCGAGCAGGTCGTGCGCATGCGCGACGCGGGCGTCGCGGTCCTGCTCGTCGAGCAGAACGCGCGCCGCGCGCTCGAGACGGCCGACATCGGCTGCGTGCTCGACCTCGGGCGCGTGCACATCACCGGGCCCGCGCCCGAGCTCCTCGCCGACCCCCAGCTCTCCGAGCTCTACCTCGGCGGCCGCCCCGCCGAGCGCTCGCTCTCGCAGAACGGATGACCCGCAGCATGACCAGCCAGACCACCGGCGCGCTCGCGCCCGACCACACCGTCCGCATCGTCATGAACGGCGTCACCGGACGCATGGGGTACCGCCAGCACCTCGTGCGCTCGATCCTCGCCATCCGGGACGCCGGCGGGGTGGAGCTCGACGACGGCACACGCCTCCAGGTGGAGCCCGTGCTCGTGGGCCGCAACCGTGCGAAGCTCGCCGAGCTCGCCGCGCGCCACGACGTCGCCGAGTTCACGACCGACCTCGACGCGGCGCTCGCGGACCCGACCGCCACGGTCTACTTCGACGCCCAGGTGACGTCGGAGCGCACCAAGGCGATCCTCAAGGCGATCGCGGCGGGCAAGCACGTGTACACGGAGAAGCCGATCGCGGAGTCCGTCGCGGACGGCGAGGAGCTCGCGGACGCGGCGCGCGCCGCGGGGGTGATCCACGGCGTCGTGCACGACAAGCTCTACCTCCCGGGCCTGCTCAAGCTCAAGCGGCTGATCGACGGCGGCTTCTTCGGCCGCATCCTGTCGGTGCGCGGCGAGTTCGGGTACTGGGTGTTCGAGGGCGACTGGCAGCCGGCGCAGCGGCCGAGCTGGAACTACCGCGCCGAGGACGGCGGCGGGATGGTGCTCGACATGTTCTGCCACTGGAACTACGTGCTCGAGAACCTGTTCGGCCCGGTCGAGGCGGTCATGGCGAAGGCCGTGACCCACATCCCCCGGCGGTGGGACGAGCACGGCCGGCCGTACACCGCGACGGCCGACGACGCCGCCTACGGGATCTTCGAGCTCGCCGGCGCGGACGGCCCGGTCCTCGCGCAGATCAACTCCTCGTGGGCGGTGCGCGTGGACCGGGGCGAGCTCGTCGAGTTCCAGGTCGACGGGACGCACGGCTCGGCGGTCGCGGGGCTGTTCGGGTGCCGCATCCAGCCGCGCGCCCGCACGCCCAAGCCGGTGTGGAACCCGGACCTGCCGACGGACCAGGACTTCCGCGCCCAGTGGGAGCAGGTGCCGGACAACCAGGAGTTCGTCAACGGCTTCCGCGCGCAGTGGGAGGAGTTCCTGCGCGACGTGCACGCCGGCCGCCCGCACCCGTACGACTTCGACGCCGGGGTGCGCGGGCTGCGGCTCGTGGACGCAGGCTACGCGTCGTCGCGCGAGGGGCGCCGCGTGGAGCTGACCGGCCGGCCGGCCGACGGGGCGGGCGCGTGAGCGGCGCGCGCGGGGTGCGGATCCCGCTCGCCGACGGCGGGACCCGGCTCGTCGAGCTCCACCCGCCCCGCGAGTGGGCGGACCACCCCGGGCCGTACGCGTCGCGCGTCGCGTTCGCCGCGGCGCACGTCGTGGCCGACCCGCGGGGCGAGAACGTGCCGGGCGCGCCGGCCGTCGTCGACTGGGACTCGACGCTCGCGTTCCGGCGGCACCTGTTCCGGTACGGGCTCGGCGTCGCGGAGGCCATGGACACCGCGCAGCGCAACATGGGCCTCGACTGGCCCGCGGTGCAGGAGCTCGTGTCGCGCAGCGCCGCGCAGGCCCGCGAGGTCGGCGCGCGCATCGCGTCGGGTGCCGGGACCGACCACCGCGGCCCGGACGAGCTGCGGACCGTGGACGACGTGGTCGCCGCGTACGCGGAGCAGGTCGCGTTCGTCGAGGGCACCGGGTCGCAGGTGATCCTCATGGCGTCGCGGCACCTCGCGCGCGTCGCGACGTCCGCCGACGACTACCTGCGCGTGTACGACGCGATCCTGTCCCAGGTGCGCGAGCCGGTGGTCCTGCACTGGCTCGGCGAGGCGTTCGACCCGAACCTGCGCGGGTACTGGGGCTCGACGGACGTCGCCGCGGCGACGGCGACGTTCGTCGACCTCGTGCGCGCGCACGCGGCGAAGGTCGACGGGGTCAAGGTGTCGCTGCTGTCGGCGTCGCACGAGGTCGGCCTGCGCGCTGTACTTCCCGAGGGTGTTCGGTTGTACACGGGCGATGACTTCCACTACCCCGAGCTGATCCGGGGCGACGGCGAACGGCACTCGGACGCGCTGCTCGGCGCGTTCGCGGCCGTCGCGCCCGCCGCCTCCGTAGCCCTCGCCGCGCTCGACGACGGCGACCTCGACCGGTACGACGCCGAGATGGCGCCGACGCTCGCGCTGTCGCGGCACGTGTTCGAGGCGCCGACGTACTACTACAAGACCGGCATCGCGTTCCTCGCGTGGCTCTCGGGCCACCAGCCCGGGTTCACGATGGTCGGCGGGCTGCAGTCCGCCCGGAGCGTCGTGCACCTCGCGCGCGCGTTCGAGCTCGCCAACGAGGCGCGGCTCCTGCCCGACCCGGACCTCGCGGCGCACCGCCTCGGGCTCGTGCTCGCGGCGGCGGGGTTCGAGGCGGGCGCCGGCGCGGACGTTCCGGTCGCCGTCGGGCAGGGGGTCGCATGAGCACCGAGATCTCGGAGTTCCCGTCGAGCCCGGGGCCAGCCGAGCATGCGGTTGTAGCCCGTTCGGGGCTCGGGACGGGCGACGACCGCATGGTCGGCGGGGAGGTGGACGTGCCGAGCGGGCTCCCCGCGCGAGTCCGGACGCCGCAGCCCGGGGACCCGCGGCTCGCTCGCCTCTCGCTCAACCAGCGCACGACGGCGGGCTGGTCGCTGCGCGAGGCGGTCGACGGGTGCGTCGCCGCGGGGCTCCCGGCGATCGGCGTGTGGCGCGAGCCCGTGGCCGAGGTCGGGCTCGACACGGCGGTGCGCTGGGTGCGCGACGCCGGGCTGCGCGTCTCGTCCGTGTGCCGCGGCGGCTTCTTCACCGCGAGCGACCCGGACGCACGCGCGGCAGCCCACGCGAGCAACCTCGCGGCGATCGCGGAGACCGCCGCGCTCGGCGCGCCGACGCTCGTGCTCGTCCCGGGCGGGCTGCCGGACGGCGACCGCGACCTCGTCGGGGCGCGCGAGCGCGCGGCGGAGGCGATCGCGGCGCTCGTGCCGGCGGCGCGCGACGCGGGCGTGACGCTCGGGATCGAGCCCATGAACCCGATCTTCGCGGCCGACCGCGGCGTGGTCTCGACGCTCGAGCAGGCCCTCGACCTCGCCGAGCCGTTCGCGCCCGCGGAGGTGGGCGTCGTCGTCGACACGTACCACCTGTGGTGGGAACCCAAGGTGCACGAGCAGATCGCGCGCGCGGGCGCCGCGGGCCGCATCGTCAGCTACCAGGTGTGCGACTGGATCACGCCGCTCCCTGAGGACACCCTGCTCGGGCGCGGGATGATGGGCGACGGGCACGTCGACTTCCCGGCGTTCACGCGGTCCGTCGCCGCGGCGGGCTACACGGGCGACGTCGAGGTCGAGATCTTCCACGCCGACGTGTGGGCCGCGCCCGGCGCCGACGTCGTCGCGACCCTCGCACGCCGCTACGTCGAGCTCGTCGAGCCCTACCTGGCGCCCTGACCACCGGTCGCCGGCGCGCGGGGCGGCGCGCCGGCGCCGGGTAGGGTGCCCCGGAGGCTCGGAGCACGGAGGTGGGCAGGATGAGCGGGGCACCGCGCACGCGGTTCGCGGGCGACACCCAGCAGGCGCGCACGTACGCGTGGTTCCTCACGTTCGCGGCCGCCGTGCCGCCGGCCGTCGTCGCGGTGTTCGTGCTCGGCTGGTACCGCGCCCAGGTGTACGGCTGGACGGACAGCCTGCGCAGCTACCACGTGGGGGACCCGTTCCCGTGGGGGTGGGTCGCCGTGGGCGTGCTCGGCTGCGCGTTCCTCGCCCGCTTCGCCGTCCGGCAGTGGCGCCGGTACCGCGAGCTCGTCGCCGACGACCGCCGTCGCGGCGTGCGACCGTCCTGAGGGGGATGGGGAGCGGTCACCATCGACGGCCCCCGGGCCGGGTCCGTACGCTCTGGGCGGCGCCGGGCGGGTGGGGCCGCCGAGCCGTCCCGACCGGGCGGACGTGGGCGAGGACGCGGAGAGGCGACACATGAGCAGCGGGATGTACGGGGCCGACGTCGAGGCCCTGCGCTCGCTCGCGGGCAGGGTGGCGGATGGCGCGCAGGCGCTCGAGCTGGCCGCGTCCGCGATCGAGACGGCGGTCGGCGGGGCGCGCTGGGAGGGGTCGGACGCCGCGGAGTTCCGCTCCGCGTGGACGTCGACCCTCCGGCCGAGCCTGACCGGCACCGCCGCGCTCCTCACCGACGCGGCCGACCTCCTGCGCGGCAACGCCGACCAGCAGGACTCCGCGAGCCGCGACGGCGGACCGGGAGGTCCCGGCGGCCCCGGGGGTCCCGGTGGTCCGGGCTCCCCCGGCGGCCCCGGTTCTCCCGGTGGCCCCGGCGACCCGACGAGCCAGTCGGGCGACGGCGGTCCCCCGGACTGGCTCGTCCCGCCGTCGTGGCTGTCGACCGACATGACGCAGGGCGGCGTGCTCAACTGGATCGCGTCCGAGGGCCTCGACGCCTGGGCCACGATGAACAAGCTCGACGACCCGCTCAACGCGCTCGGGCTCGCCGACAACCTGGCCTCCGCCGGGAAGGTGCTCAAGGGCGCCGGGTTCATCTTCGACGGCTACTCGGTGTACAGCGGCACGATGCAGGCCTGGGAGGGCTTCGCGGAGGGTGACGGCTTCAAGGGCACCGACGGCGTCATCACGGCCGGTCTCGGCGCCGCGGGCATCGGCGCGGCGATCTTCCTCGCGAGCAACCCCGTGGGCTGGGCGATCGCGGGCGCGGGTGCCGTGTGGGGCATCGCGACCCTCCTGTCCGGCGACGTCCCGGTGACCAAGCGCATCGCCGACGGCGCGGGCTGGCTGTGGGATCGTGGGGGCGACCTCGCGTCCGGCGCCGCCAGCGTCGCGAGCGACGTCTGGGACGCGGGCGGGGACTTCCTCGACGGGGCGACCGAGACGCTGAAGAAGGCCTGGCCGTGGTGATCACGGCGCGCACGCACGACCGCGGCAGCACGCCGCACGAGGAGAGGGACGACCGATGACCACGCAGACCGAGACGGCGAACCGTCCGGACGACGGGCTCATCGAGCTCACGGGGCCGGAGCTGCTCGTGCTCCTCTCCCTCAACGAGGGCCCCGCGGCGACGCGCACGCGCGAGAGCCTGCGCCTGCCCGACCTCCCCGCCGACTCGCCGCTCCTCGCGGCGGGCGTGAGCTCGCTCGTCGTGCGCCGGCTCGCGGCCGTCGAGGGGGAGAACCTCGCGCCGGTCGGGAACGTCGTCCCGCTGACGCGCGTCCTCACGACCGCGACGGAGTGGGTCGAGGCCGCCGCGATCGCGGACGAGCGCACCAACGCGGCGCTGCTCGTGGGCGCGCAGGGCGGCGCGGTCGTGCTCGAGCCCCGGCCGTTCGGCATCTGGCACGTGCGACCGCTCCAGATGGGCGACCCGCTCGCGGACGCGGCCTCGCGGTTCGTCCGGGCGGCGTTCGCGCAGCTCCCCGGCCGCCCGTTCGGCGGCAGCATCAAGGTCGTCGACGCGTCGGGCGCCCGGACCGCGGCCGTGCGCGTCGAGGGCGACGGGACGTGGGAGATGACGAGCGGTCCCGCGGGCGAGGAGCCCGCGCCGTCGCCGATCACGCCCGACCCGACGTTCGCGGTGCTCGCGACCGCGGTCGCCTGACCCCGGGGCCGACCTCTCAGAGCTCCCGGAGCGCCGCCTCGCGCTCGTCGTACGCGCTGCGCGCGGCGGCGATGCGCTCCTGGTGCGCCTCGGTCCACACGACGAGCGCCTTGGTCGTCGCGTGCAGCGACCGCCCCATCTCGGTGAGCGCGTAGTCGACGCGCGGGGGCACGGTCGGGTGGACGGTGCGCTCGACGATGCCGTCGCGCTCGAGCTGGCGCAGCGTGCGGGACAGCATGCGCTGGCTGATCCCGTCGATCTCGCGCTTGAGCTCGGTGAAGCGCATGACGCGCCGGTCGAGCAGCGCGATGGCGAGCAGCGACCACTTGTCCGCGATTCGGTCGAGGATCTGGCGCACCTCGCAGTCCTCGCGCGCGTCCCACTGCCAGACCTCGGCGTCGCACTCCCACCGTGACCGCGTGTCGCAGTCCTGCGCCTCGGGGCCCGGGGCCTGCGCCGTCGTGGTATCCGCGGTGATACCAGGTACGTCGGATGTGCCGTCTTCCATGCCTCCCGATCCTGACCCACGATGGGCTCGGTATCAAGAGGTAACCGAGTACCGGTGGGTGCGCAGGAGGGAAGGGGACGCGATGACCGACGGGACCAGGAAGGGCGGCGGGAGTGCCGCCCGGGAGGGGCGCCTGACGCTCCGTGACGCGGCGCTGCTGCTCGTGCTGTGCGGCGCGATCTTCCTCGAGGGCAGCGACATCGCGATGCTCTCGGTCGCGCTCCCCGGCATCCGGGCCGACCTCGGGCTCGCCACGGGCGAGCTCGGCGGGGTCGTGACGGCGTACGTCGTCGGGTACGGCGGGTTCATGCTGCTCGGCGGTCGGGCCGCCGACCTGTACGGGCGGCGCCGGATGTTCGTCGTCTGGCTCCTCGTCTTCCTCCTCTTCTCGGGTCTCGGCGGGTTCGCGACGGAGGGCTGGATGCTCCTCGTCTCGCGGTTCGTCACCGGCGTGGCCGCCGGGTTCCTCACGCCGGCCGGGATGTCGCTCATCACGACGTCGTTCGCCGAGGGGCCGCGGCGCAACCGCGCGCTCGTCGTCTACGGCGCCGCGGGAGCGGCCGGCTTCTCGCTCGGGCTCGTCGTCGGCGGCCTGCTCGCCGCGATCGGCTGGCGGTGGGTCTTCTTCGCGCCCGTCATGCTCGCCGTCGTGCTCCTCGTCCTCGCGCTCTCGACGATCCCGCGCGACGTGACGACGCGCGTCCGCGGCGCGCTCGACGTCGTGGGCGCCGTGCTCGCGACGTCCGCGATGGTGCTGCTCGCGACGGGCGTCGTGCGCCTCGAGCACCCGGGCGTCGGGACCGTGTGGACGGTCGCCGCGCTCGTGGGCGGCGCCGTCCTGCTCGTGGCGTTCGTCGCGCGGCAGCGTCGCGTGGCCCACCCGCTCCTGCCGCTGCGCCTCTTCCGCTCGCGTGCGCTCGTGCGCGCGAACGTCTCGGCGGTGCTGTTCGCGGGCGGGTTCTACGGCTTCCAGGTGCTGCTCACGCTCTACCTGCAGGAGCTGCTGGGGTGGACGCCGTGGCAGACGGGTCTCGCGATGCTCGTCATGGCGATCGACGTGGTGCTCGCGCCCGCGCTCACGCCCCGCCTCGTCGAGCGCTTCGGGGTGCCGCGCGTCATCGTCGGCGGTCTCGTCGCGGCGACCGCGGCGGCCGGGTGGTTCCTCGCGTCGGGGCTCGGCTGGACGTACGCGCTCATGGTGCCGGGTCTCGCGCTGGTCGGGGTCGCGTTCGCGCTGGTCTACGGCCCGCTCGCGATCGCCGCCACGACGGGCGTGGGCGACGCGGAGCAGGGCGTGGCGGGCGGGGTGCTCAACACGGGGTTCCAGCTCGGGGCGGCGCTGGGCATCTCCGCGGCGACGGCGGTGAGCGTCCTGGCGCTCGGGGACGCGACCGGCCCGGAGGCGGGGCTGCGCGCGTTCCACACGGCGCTGTGGGTGCCGGTCGCGGCGTTCGCCCTCGCCGCGGTGGCGATGGGGGCGCAGCGCCCGGGCCGGGCGTCGTCGTCGGGCCCGACGGCTCCCGAGGCCGCCACGGCCCCGCCGGCCGAGGCCGCCACGACCCCGCGGGCCGAGCCGGCGCCGGCCCCCGCGACGCTCGACGCCTGAGGGCGGGCAGCGAGAAGCCCGCGGGCTGGAGATCTCCTCCTGTCGTGCTAGACGAGGGCACGACACCCGCGGGCTCCGGTGGCTGCGTGGTACTCGCTCGTCGTCGGGCGCCTCCCCTCGGGAGACCCCGCCCGATGAACGGGCTCACCGCATCCGGTCCGTTGCTGGATCGGTTGCGCGACGACTAGCGCGCAGCCACCTCACGAGTCCGAAGAGTATTCACTTCCAGGACCACCTCCTTTCGCGTGTACGACGACGGTACGTCCGCCCACGGCCACGGCGCCAGGGCTTTTCGCCCACGGCGTGGCGCCGGGGGCGGGTCTTCACGCGGGGCGCAGGTGCGCCCACTCCTCGGGGTAGTCGTCGAGCCACGCGGCGAACGACTGCGCGGGGCGCTCGACGAGCCGGGGCACGGTGTCGCTCACGCGCGCGAGCTCGCCCGCGGCGATCGCCGTGTACGACGACACCCAGCCGTCGACCTCGAACCGCGGCGCCCTGAAGCGCTCGCGCGAGGCGTACGCCTCCTCGAGCGTCTCGGGGTGGTACGCGATCTCGCGGCCCGTGACCGCGGACAGCGCGTCCGCGACCTCGGCGAGCGTGAGGGCCTCGGGGCCCGTGACGTCGTACGTCACGCCGTCGTGCCGGCCCGGGTCGGTGTCGAGCAGGACGACGCTCGCGACGTCGGCGATGTCGTCGTGCGACACGGACGCGACCCGCCCGTCGCCCGCCGGCCCGCGGATCACGCCGTCCTCCCCGACCATGAGCGCGAGGCCCCGGTGGTAGAGGTTGTCGCGCAGGAACGTGTGGCGCACGCCCGTCGCGCGGATGTACTCCTCGGTGCGCCAGTGGTCGCGCGCGAACGTGAACGTGGCGTCCGGAGCGGCGCCGACGAACGAGACGTAGACGAGGTGCCCGACGCCCGCCGCGATCGCGGCGTCCACCGCGGCGCGGTGCTGCGCGACGCGGTCGGCGCTCTCGCGCGCCGAGACGAGCACGACGGTGTCGACCCCCGTGAAGGCCTCGACCATGCCGCGCGTGTCCGTGTACCCGCCGACGACGGCGACGTCCGACTCCGGGAGCGGGTCGTCGCCGAGGCGGGGGGCGCGCGCGGCGTCGCGCACGACGAGGCGCTGCGGAGCGCCCTCGGCGGCGAGGCGGAACGCGAGCTTCGACCCCAGCAGACCGCTCGCGCCCGTCACGGCGACGCGCCCCGACCTCGCCCCGATCATCATGTCCTCACGGTAGACGCGCCGACCACGCGCCGCCCGGCGGCGGACGACGTCCGCTCCGCGCTGCGGATCCGGCGAGAATGGGCCCATGACCAGTGCCGAGACCCGCCCGGGCCCCTACCGCGTCATGACCGTCTGCACCGGCAACATCTGCCGCTCCCCCATGGCCGAGATCGTGCTGCGCGACCGCTTCGAGGCCGCGGGCCTCGGCGACCGCGTCGTCGTGGACTCGACCGGCGTGAGCGACGAGGAGCGCGGCAACCCGATCGACCGCCGGGCGGGCGCCGTGCTCGCGGAGCACGGGTACGTCGTCGACGGGACGCACCGGGCTCGCCAGGTCACGGCGCGCGACCTCGCCGCGCGCGACCTCGTGCTCGCGATGACGGCCCAGCACGCGCGCGCCCTGCGGCGCCTCGACCCGGAGGCGCCCGTGCGGATGTACCGGTCGTTCGACCCGGCGGCGCCGCGCGTCGAGGCAGGCGGGTCCGAGCACGTGCTCGACATCGCCGACCCCTGGTACGGGGGCCGGCAGGACTTCGAGGAGTGCCTCGCGGAGGTCGAGGCCGCGGCCGACGGGATCGTCGACGTCGTGCGCGCCGAGCTCGGCGGCTGAGCCGGCTCAGCGGCGCGCCCGCGGGTCCGGCTCGACGGCGGGTGCGGGGCGGGGCAGGTACGCCGCGGCCCACTGCGCGATCCGCCCGTACGCGAGCGCGCGGACGGGCCGTGCGGAGAGCAGCACGTCGTGGAGCGCGCCGTCGAGGCGCGCGAGGGTGACGAGGTCGCCGAGCTGGACGCACCGTCGCGCGACGCCGTCGACGTCGATCGCCGTGTCCGTGCGCAGCATCTCGGGCGACCACCGGGGCAGGAGCGTGCTCCGCGCGGAGAGCAGCACGAGCACGGGGGCGCCGAGCGACAGGCCGAGGGCCACGGTCTGCTGCCCGCGGAAGATCGCGGCGAGCCACGCGGGCGTCGTCGGGAAGCCGTGCTGCGGTCGCCACGCGAGGTCGTAGGTCCACTCGCCGCCGAAGTCCTTGCTCACGGAGCGCGTGTAGAAGCCGAGGTCGACGCTCGGCAGCCGGCGGGTCGGCGTGAGGCGGGCGCGGGCCCCGATGACGGGTTCGAGCAGGAGCCGCCCGACCTCGCGCGTCTGGAACTCCAGCCAGGGGCTGTTGAGCACGAGCGCCGCGGCCCGCCCCGGGTGCCGCGCGAGCCACAGGCTCAGCGTGAGCCCGCCCGTGGAGTGCCCCATGAGGACGAGCGCGCGTCCGGAGCCCTCGGCGCCGTCGTGCCCCATCGCGGCGAGCGCGGCCTCGATGTCCTCGTCGTACGTGGACAGGTCCGTGACGTAGCCCGGCGTCTGCCCGGGGCGCAGGCTGCGACCGTACTTGCGCAGGTCGAGCGCGTGGAACCGCGCGCCGTGCGCCTCCCAGAAGTCCGCCAGGTCGGTCTGGAAGAAGTAGTCGGACCAGCCGTGGACGTAGAGCACGTCGAGGTACGGGTCCTCGCCGGCCCGACGGCGGCGCACGAGCGTCGCGACGACGTCGCCCTCGGCGTCGGGCGCGAGGGGCAGCGTCAGCTGCTCGTAGTCGTCCCCGAGCACGTCGGGCTCCCACGCGGCCATGCCGCGACGATAGGCGCGCGGCGCCGGGTGCGCGCGGGCGGCGCCGCGCACGGCGCGGGCGGGGTGCGTCCCGAGCGGGGTGTCAACGGGCAACGCGGCGCGCCCGCCAGCGTGCGACCTCGCGCTCGACGTCGCGCGTCGGGGTGACGACGGGCGGCCCGCCGAGGAGCTGGCGTCGGGCGTCGACGACGCGCGCGTTGAAGTCGGCGAGGATCTCGCGCACGGCCTGCTCGTCGAGCTCCCGGTCGAGGCGGTCGTCGAGCTCGCGGTCCTCCTGCTTGAGCAGCATCGCGGGAGGGCCGAGGCCGGTGAGCCGTTCGCGCTCGATGACGGACTTGAGCCACCAGTCCGGGTCGTGCGTGCCCGTCAGGCCGGGGATGGGCTTGCCCGCGAGCGGGAGGTCGTCGAACTCGCCGCGCCGGATGGCCTGGTCGATCACCGTGTCGACGTACATCGCGCGGTCCTCCTGTCGTACACGGCGCGGGCCCCGCAGCGCGTCGCCCTCGTCCGGCTCGCGCTCGTCCGACCGGCGCCCGTCCGCGCGGGCCTCGTCCCCGACGCCCGGCAGGTCCGCCCGGCTCGCGTCGGGCCCGTCGCCGCGCTCGGCGTCCTGGCGCTCCGCCTCCTCGCGCGCGATCTCGCGGTCGACCCGGTACTGCGCGGCACGGCGGACGGGGTCGTCGTCCGGGGTGCGCGAACGTCGTCGGAACACGAGTGCCTCCTTCGTCGCCGGTCCGTCCACCCTAGGCAGACGGGACGCGGCGGATCGAGCGGTCGGCCGTCAGCCGTCGAGGAGCGGGTGGTAGCGCCGGCGCAGCGCGCGGTCGAGGGCGGCCAGGCCGCCCGCGACGGACAGCACGGTGTTGACGGGCGCGGGGAGGTCGGGCACGAACGGCGGCGACCAGCCCGTGAGCCCGGAGACGAGGTCGAGGAGCTGCGGCACCTGCGTGACGAGCGCGACCGCGAGCACGACCCACGCGGCGACGCCGACGACGCGGCTGGCCGTCGGGTGCTCGCGGTCCATGCGGTCGCGCCACGCCTCGGCCGTCCCGCGCATCGGCGGGACGTCCCGGACGTCGCCCACGGCGTCGACGACGCGCACGTAGCGCATCCCGTAGAGGCTCATGCGCGCCTCCAGGACAGCGCCGCCGAGGTCGAAGCGGGCCCGGGACCGCTGCTCGTCGACGAGGCGGCGGTCGCGGTAGAGGCGGATGCGCTCGTCCCAGTCGAGGAAGTCGACGCCCACGACGTACTCGTGCCCGCCGTGGTGCAGCACGAACGCGCTGCGCCACAGCACGTCCCAGCCCCGCACGGGCCGGAACGCGGCGCCGTCCGCCCGGCCGTCGCCCGCGCGGCCGTCCCCCGCGCTCCGGTCGGCCCCCTCGTCCCACACGTCGTCGGTCATGACCCCATCGCACCCCGGGTCGCGCGACCCGCGCGTCGGCCGGACGACCGACGCTGCGCCGCGTGCGAGGTGGACGTCCCTCGAACGGATGACCCGGCCCGTGCCCGACCCGGCATGATGGCCCCATGTCTGGCTCGATGAAGGTCTCGCGCCGCTCGCACGTGCCGCCGTTCGCGGTGATGGAGGTCCTCGCGGAGGCGAACCGCCTGCGCGACGCGGGCGCGTCCGTGCTCAACCTGTGCGCGGGCGAGCCGTCCACCGGCGCGTCCGACGTCGTGCGGCGCCGCGCGATCGAGCTGCTCGAGCACGGCGACCTCGGCTACACCGAGTCCCTCGGCGTCCCGGCCCTGCGCCGCGCGATCGCGGAGCACTACGACCGCTGGTACGGCGTCGAGCTCGACCCGGCGCGCGTCGCCGTGACGACGGGGTCGTCGGGCGGGTTCGTGCTCGCGTTCCTCGCCGCGTTCGACGTGGGCGACCGCGTCGCGCTCGCCCGGCCCGGCTACCCGGCGTACAAGAACATCCTGCGCGCGCTGGGGTGCGAGGTCGTCGAGCTCGACTGCGGGCCCGAGACCCGCTACCAGCCCACGGTCTCCCAGCTCATGGAGGCGTACTACGACGGCGGCCTCGACGGGCTCGTCGTCGCGAGCCCCGCCAACCCCACCGGGACGATGATCCTCCCGTCCGAGCTCGACGCCGTCGCGACGTGGTGCGCGGACCACGACGTGCGTCTCGTCAGCGACGAGATCTACCACGGCATCGTCTACGGCGACCCGGCGGACGGTACGCCCGCGCCCCTGCCGACGGCGGCGCGGCACGTCGGCGACGGGGCCGTCGTCGTGAACTCGTTCTCCAAGTACTGGGCCATGACGGGCTGGCGCCTGGGGTGGCTCGTGCTGCCCGACGAGCTCGTCGGCCCCGTCGACGCGCTCGCCGGGAACGTCGCGCTCTCGCCGCCCGCGCTCGCGCAGCACGCGGGCGTCGCGGCGTTCTCGCCCGAGGGGTACGCCGCGGCCGCCGAGAACGTGGCGCGGTACGCCGCGTCGCGCGAGCTCGTGCTGTCCCGCCTCGACGACCTCGGGTGGTCGCGCGTGGCCCCCGCCGACGGCGCGTTCTACGTCTACGCCGACGTCTCCGCGGACGGCCTCGACTCGGTCACGTGGTGCGAGCGGCTGCTCGCCGAGGCGGGCGTCGCGCTCACCCCGGGCACGGACTTCGACGGGGTGCACGGCGGCGACTGGGTGCGCCTGTCGTTCGCGGCCGCGCCCGCGACCGTCGCGGAGGCGGTCGAGCGGATCGTCGCCTGGCGCCGCACGCTCTGACGCGGCCGGCCCTGACGCCGCGCGCTCGGGTGTCGGTCGCGCCGGCCGCCGGTCGCGCAGGCACCGGTCGGCCCGACGGACGGCGTCCCTGGTCGCGACGCCGAGCAGGCCGCGCGAGGATCGTGCGGTGCCGACCGACCCCGCCCCCTCCCCCTCCCCCTCCCCGCCACGGCCCGAGGGCGCGCTGCGCCTCGCGACGTTCAACACGCTGCACGGCGCCGCGCTCGACGGGACGGTCGACGTCGAGCGGTTCGCGCGCGCCGTCGCGCACCTCGACGCGGACGTGCTCGCGCTCCAGGAGGTCGAGCGCGACTCGCCACGCTCGGGTCGCGCCGACCTCGTCGCCGTCGCGGCGGAGGCGCTGCGCGCCGAGCACCGGCACCTGTCCCCCACGCTGCGCGGCGTCGGGGGCGCGTGGGTCCGCGCGGCCCGGCCGGGCTCCGGCGTGCGCCGCGTGCGTGGCGTCGCGTCCTACGGGATCGGGCTCGTCAGCAGGCTCCCCGTCACGCGCTGGTCGCGGCTCGAGCTCGACCGCATGCCGTGGCGGTCGCGCGTGCGGCGGCGGGAGCCGGGTGCGGCGACGGGCGCGGCGCGCCTCGTCCCGCTGCGCGTGGTGCCCGACGAGCCGCGCGCGGCGCTCGCCGCGGCCGTGACCACGCCCTGGGGGCCCCTCACGGTCGTGACGACCCATACGACGTCGCGCCCCGAGTTCACCGCCGACCAGCTCCGGTCCTTCGTGCGGTCGTGCGCGGGGCTCCCCCGGCCGCTCGTGCTGCTCGGCGACCTCAACCTGCGCGCGCCCGAGCCCGCGGAGATCACCGGCTTCGCGTCCCTCGCCGACGTGCTCACGCACCCGTCCGACCGGCCCGTGCGGCAGATCGACCACGTCCTCGCCGACGCACGGCCGGGCGGTGCGCGGGTGCGTGCGCTCGGCCCGGCGACCGCCGTCGACACGGGCCTGTCGGACCACCGCGCGGTCGTCGTGGACGTCGTCGTCGACCCTCCGACGGTCCGGGGCGCCTGAGCGCTACGCTCCGAGCAACGGCGTCGACGCGAAGGAGCGGTCCGATGGTTCCGGAGATCAACTACTGGGCGGTGCTCGCGGCCACCGTGTCGAGCATGGTCGTGGGCTCGGTCTGGTACACCCCGAAGGTGTTCGGGACGTACTGGATGCGCGTCGCGAAGGTCGACCCGTCCGGCGAGGCGCGCGACGCCGTCCGCCCGATCGTGCTCACGCTCGTGGTCAGCTTCGTCACCGCGTGGGTGCTCGCCGGCGCGACGTACCTGTCCTGGTCGTTCTACGGCGGCGGCTACCTGAGCAACGCGCTCCTGACGGCCCTCGTGCTGTGGGCGGGGTTCACCGCGGCCCGCTTCGTCACGCACGACGCGTTCGAGGGCCGGCCCGCCGGCCTCACCGTGCTCAACGTGGTGCACGAGCTGGTGACCCTTGTCGTCATGGGCCTGCTGATCGGCCTCATCACGCCCGCCGGCGTCTGACGGCGACGCCCACCGACCTCACCCCGGGGGCGTCCCGGCGTCAGGCGGCGAGCCCGACCTCGCGCGGCGACGTGTCGGCGTCGGCCAGGACGGCCTCGGGGGCGGGTGCCGGCGCGGTGACCGTGCCCACCGCGACCGCGGGCGCCACCGCGGCGACCGTCGGCGTCACGGCCGCGACCGCCTCGGCCGCGGTGCGGCGGCGCGCTCGCGCCCGCACGAGCACGACGATCGCCTGGGTGCCGATGACGATCCACACGAGGTTGGCGGCCACCGACGGCCAGACGCCGTTCGCGGCGGCGACCATGCCCATGAGGCCGGCGGCGGTGAGGTTGGTGAGCTGGAACGGCGCGGACGACGCGGCCCAGCGGCCGCGGCTGACCATGGCGTAGGCGACGACGCCGGCGGCGGCGCCGATCCATCCGAGGAACATGACGATCGCGTCGAGGGTGACGGGCACAGCGGTACTCCGGTGACGAAGAAGGGGTGGAGGGGGGTACCGCGACGCTGCGGTGGCTGTGCGCTCCGGGCCGATGGCTGGTGGCGCGGGTGGTGCGAAGCTCGGGCGCCGACCCGTCAGGAGGAGGAGGTGAACCGACCGGCGCCTCGACAAGTGTGAGGCCTTTCGAGGTTCAGCACAATCGAAGGATTCTGCATCGGCCGTTTAGTATCCCTACATGGCGACGGACCCACGCAGGCTTGGTTTCCTCCTTGCCGTGCACCGCGGCGGGGGCATTCTCGCGGCAGCGGACCTTCTGCACGTCACCCCGTCCGCGGTCTCCCAGCAGATCCAGAGGCTGGAGGCCGAGGAGGGCGTGGCCGTGCTCGACCGCGGACCGCGCGGCGTGACCCTCACGCCCGCGGGCCGCGTCCTCGCGGAGACGGCCGAGCGCATCGAGGCCGAGCTCGTCGAGGCGCGCAAGGCGCTCGCGGCCCTCGGCGACGAGGTGAGCGGGCGCGTCGCGGTGGGGTCGTTCCAGACGGCGATCCGCGCCGTCGTCGCGCCCGTCGCGGGCAGGCTCGCCGAGACCGCGCCCGGGATCGAGCTCGACGTGCAGGAGCGCGAGCCCACCGAGGCCCTGCGCCTCCTGCGCGCGGGCGAGCTCGACGTCGTGCTCCTCGAGCGCGACTACGAGGCCGACTCCCCCGCCCCCCGCGGCACGCGCGAGATCGTGCTGCTCGACGAGCCGTGGCGCCTCGTCGTCCCCGCGAGCATGCCGACGCCCGCCCGGCTCGACGACGTGCGCGACGCCGTCTGGCTGGGACCCGAGCCCGGCACCGCCGCGGCGCGCGCCCTGCGCCGGCTCGCGCGCGGCCTCGGCGGGTCGCTGCGCACGCGGCACAACTACTACGACTTCGACGTCGCGCTCTCGCTCGTCGCGGCGGGCCTCGGGGTCGCGATGCTCCCGGCGCTCGCGGTCGAGGGCGGCGCGTCCGACGACGTGCCCGCCGGCGTCACGGTCGTCGGCCTGCCCGGCCTCGGATCACGTCGCCTCGTCGCGCGCCACCGCGCGACCCGCCACGAGCCCCGTCCGGTCGTCTCCGCGGTCCTCGACGAGATGGTCGCCGCCGCGGCGGACATCGCCTTCACCTGACGCCGAGGTTGCGGTTCTTGCGCGCGCCCTCGCCCGAGCACAGGAAGATCTCCCGGGCTCGTCGGTCCGGACGTAGCCTGCCGGGGTGGACGTAGCGGTGGTGGGGGCGACGGGAGACGTCGGCCGGCAGGTGTGCACGCAGATCGTCGAGCGACGGGTGCTCCCGCCGACGGCGCGGCTCCAGCTCGTGGGACGCGCGGGCGGGGCGTCCGGACGGGCCGTGCACGGGCTGCGCGCCGACCTCGTCGACGCGTACGACGAGCACGCGCCCCTGCTCGACGTCGCGCACTCCCCCGAGGACGTCACGGCCGACGTGATCGTCGTCGCCGCGGGCCTCACGCCCCCGGCCCGGACGGGAGCCGACCCCGACCGCCGCGTGCTCGCCGCGACGAACGGCGCCGTCCTCGCCGAGTACGCCGACGCGATCGCGCGGCACGGCTCGGGGCACGAGGTCGTGATCGTCGTGACGAACCCCGTGGAGCTCGGGGTCGCGGTCATGGCGGAACGACTCGGACGGCACCGCGTGCTCGGCATGGGCGCGTGGCTCGACACGCTGCGGTTCCGGCGCGAGCTCGCCGTCGAGCTCGGCGTGCGCCGGCACCGCGTCGGCGGGTTCGTGGGCGGCCAGCACGGCGAGGACGCCGTGCCGCTCTGGTCGACGGTGCGCGTGAGCGGCCTCGACGCCGACGAGCGTGACCGCGCCCTCGCGACGCTGCGCCGCGGCCGCACGCTCGACGCCCTGCCCGGCGAGATCGCCGCCGCGAAGGACGAGCTCGCGCGCGTCGCGAGCGCGGACATGGGCGCGGCGTTCGACCTCATCGACACGTGGCCCGCCGACCTGCGGCTGGTCACCCGGCCCTGGATGACCCACCAGTCGGGCGCCAAGACGCCCGCCGGGACCGCGAGCGCGACCGTCGACCTCCTGGAGGTGATCCTCGACGGGCGCGAGATCGTCGTCGCGGGCCAGGTCGCCCTCGACGGCGAGCTCGACGGCCGGCTGCCCCTCGGCGGCACGTCCCACGGTGCGCCGCACCACGGCGTGCTCGGCGTGCCCGTCGTGCTCGGCCCCGGTGGCTGGACGCGCGTCCTCCTCGACGAGCTGCCCGACGACGAGGCGCGCCGCCTCGCGCAGGCTGCGGAGGGGATCGCCGCGACGGTCGCCGCGTCCGGGTCGACGCGGGCCGCCGTGCCCGACGCACGGCCCGGCGCCGCGGCGGGCGGCCCACCGGACGGGGACGGGAAGCTCGACAGGACGGACCGGGGCGACCGGGCGACGTCGGGCGAGGCGCGCGGGGCGGAGACGTCGTGGGTCGCGACCGTGCACGGGCTCGACCAGCCGGGCACGCTCACCGCGCTCACGGGCGTGTTCTCCACGCGCGGCGTGAGCTTCGACTCGCTCGCGACCGGTCCCGTGGACGGTGACGGCCGCGCGGGCCGCATCGTCGTGACGTTCCGCGCGACGCCGCGTCGCACGCGCGCGCTCGAACGCGCCGTCCGGCGGCTCGCGACCGTGCGGTCGGTCGTGGTCGAGCCGACGCCGTCGCCCGAGTTCTCACAGGACCGCCCGGCGCGCTGAGCGACCCCGGTAACGAGGCCGCTCCCGCGCGGGAACGTGGGCGAAACCGCTCGTTCCTAGCGTGGGACGCGCCGTCGGGCACTCCCCTGCCACGACCGGCGACGCCGAGAGACCGGAGCCCGCCATGTCCTACGTCAAGCCCGCCGAGCTCGTCCCGACGATCGTCGACGCCGGCGCGAGCAAGGTCCTGCTGTCCACGCGCGACACGCTCGTGCGCTCGACCATGGGCGGCGCGATCCTCGCGATCGCCGCGGCGTTCGCCGTCACGGTGACCGTCACGACGGGCCACGCGATCCTCGGGGCCGTCCTCTTCCCGGTCGGGTTCATCCTGCTGTACCTCCTCGGGTACGACCTCCTCACCGGCATGTTCGTGCTGGGCCCGCTCGCGTGGCTCGCCCGGCGGCCCGGCATCACGGTGCGCGGCGTCCTGCGCAACTGGGGCCTCGTGTTCGTGGGCAACTTCCTCGGCGCGTTCGCCGTCGCGGTGATGATGGCGGTCGTCGTGACGTACGGGTTCGACACGGCGCCCAACGAGGTGGGTCAGGCGATCGGGCACATCGGCGAGGGGCGCACCGTCGGGTACGCGGAGCACGGGGCGTCGGGCATGCTCACGCTGTTCGTGCGCGGGATGCTGTGCAACTGGATGGTGTCGCTGGGCGTCATCGGCGCGATGGTCGCGAAGGACGTGCCCGGCAAGGCGATCGCCATGTGGATGCCCGTCATGCTGTTCTTCTTCATGGCGTTCGAGCACTCGATCGTCAACATGTTCCTCTTCCCGTCCGGCCTGCTGCTCGGCGGCGAGTTCACGATCCTCGACTACCTGGTCTGGAACGAGATCCCCACCGTCCTCGGCAACCTCGTGGGCGGCCTGCTGCTCACCGGCCTCCCCCTCTACCTCACGCACGGTCGCCCCGCGGCGCGCCGGGACGCCCGGCCCGCGGCCCCTGCGGGCGAGCCGACGGCGGAGCGCGAGCTCGTCTCCGAGCCCGCCTGACACGCGGCCGGGTCAGCGGCTCGCGTCTGCGCCGCGCCGTACGGCGCGCGTCCCGACGACGACCCCGGCCGCCCGGGTGCGGGCGCGTCCGCCCGGGCGCCGCGCCCCCGGTAGGATCGTGCTCACAACTGCAGTTCTGCCGCCCGAACCTCGACGGGAGAGCTCGGCAGCACGGTCCCCGGACCGGACGCCGGCGCCGAAGGAGCAACTCCTCCCCGGGAATCTCTCAGGCTCACGTACCGTCGGGGCGAGGCAACTCTGGAAAGCGGCCGTGCGGTCGGCTGCCCTCGCGGGCGTCGGCCGGGCGGCCCACCGACGGTGCAAGTCGGCGCGCCCCGGCCGTTCACGGCATGGCGGACCGGCAAAACTCTCAGGTCGACGCGTGCGTCCGATGACAGAGCGGGGAGGGACCCGCCGTCGTCCCCTCCACCGGGAGTCCCTCGTGACCCAGCCGTCCTTCGACCCCAGCTCACGGCACAACGCCGCGACCGGCGCGTTCGCGCCCCGTCACCTCGGCCCGCGCGGCCGCGAGGTCGGCGCCATGCTCGACCAGCTCGGGTACGACTCGCTCGACGCGCTCGTCGACGCCGCCGTCCCGGCGTCCATCCGCACGGACCGCCCGCTCGACCTGCCGGCCGCCCGCACCGAGGCCGAGGTGCTCGACCACCTGCGCGCGATCGCCGCGAAGAACGTCGTCAAGACGCAGATGATCGGCCTCGGCTACTACGGGACCGTCACTCCCCCGGTGATCCGCCGCAACGTCCTCGAGTCCCCCGCCTGGTACACCGCGTACACGCCGTACCAGCCGGAGATCTCGCAGGGTCGTCTGGAGGCGCTCCTCAACTTCCAGCAGGTCGTCGAGGACCTCACGGGCCTGGACGTCGCGAACGCGTCGCTCCTCGACGAGGCGACCGCGGTGGCCGAGGCCGTCGCCCTCATGTGGCGGGCGTCGCGCGCGAAGAGCGGCTACGTGGCCCTCGACGCCGACCTCTTCCCCCAGACGCTCGCGGTGACGCTCGGTCGCGCGCACGCCGTCGGCCTGCCCGTGGTGGTGGCCGACCTGTCGGGCGGCCTGGACGCGGGGCTCGCGGCGGCCCGCGCCGCTGGGGCCTTCCCCGCCGGGTTGGACGACGACGCGCAGCTCGTGGGCGTCGTCGTCCAGCAGTCCGGGGCGTCGGGGCGCGTCGTGGACTGGCGTCCGGTCGTCGCGGAGGCGAAGGACGCGGGCGCGCTGGTCACGGTCGCGAGCGACCTGCTCGCGCTGACCCTGCTCGTCTCCCCCGGCGAGCTCGGCGCGGACGTGTCCGTGGGCTCGGCCCAGCGGTTCGGCGTCCCGCTGTTCTACGGCGGTCCGCACGCCGCGTTCATGGCGGTCCGCAAGGGCCTCGAGCGGTCGCTCCCGGGCCGCCTCGTGGGCGTCTCGGTCGACGCGGACGGCGACGTCGCCTACCGCCTCGCCCTCCAGACGCGCGAGCAGCACATCCGCCGCGAGAAGGCGACGAGCAACATCTGCACCGCGCAGGCGCTCCTCGCGATCGTCGCGTCGATGTACGCGGTGTACCACGGCCCGGACGGCCTGCGCGCGATCGCCGAGCGCGTCCACGCCCACGCGAGCACGCTCGCGGCGGGGCTCCGCGCGGGCGGCGTCACCGTCGAGCACGACACTTTCTTCGACACCGTGCGCACCGTCGTCCCGGGCCGCGCCGCCGCGGTCGTCGCGGCCGCCGCCGACGCCGGCATCAACCTGTACAACCCGGACACGGACCATGTACAGATCGCCTGCGACGAGACCACGACCCCGATGACCGTCGCCACGGTGCTGCAGGCCTTCGGCGTCCCGACGCCCGCGGCGGACCGCAAGCCGCACGCAGAGGCGGGGGAGGCAGCGTCGGATGCGAAGGGCGTAGGAGCCGCGCTCGCGGACGGACGGCCGACCGGGGAGGACGACGGCGCGGCCAGCCCGAGCACCGAGGGTGCCTCCACCGCCGGACCCGACCACGGGCTTCCGACGTGGGCGACCCGCACGACGCCGTACCTCCAGCACCCGATCTTCCACCTGCACCGCTCCGAGACCTCGATGCTGCGCTACCTGCGCCGCCTCGCGGACAAGGACCTCGCGCTGGACCGCACGATGATCCCGCTGGGCTCGTGCACGATGAAGCTCAACGCGACGGCGGAGATGGAGGCGATCTCGTGGCCGCAGTTCGCGGACGTCCACCCGTTCGTCCCCGCTGACCAGGCCCGGGGATACGAGGAGCTCATCGGCGGGCTGGAGTCGGCGCTGGCGGAGATCACCGGGTACGCGGGAGTCTCGGTCCAGCCGAACGCGGGCTCGCAGGGCGAGTTCGCGGGCCTCCTGGCGATCCGCGACTACCACGTGTCGCGCGGGGACACGGAGCGCGACGTGTGCCTCATCCCGGCGTCGGCGCACGGCACGAACGCCGCGTCGGCGGCGCTCGCCGGGCTCAGGGTCGACGTCGTGAAGACGGCCGAGAGCGGCGAGGTGGACCTCGACGACCTGCGCGCGAAGCTCGCCGACCACGGCGCGCGCGTCGCGGCGATCATGATCACGTACCCGTCGACGCACGGTGTCTACGAGGAGCACGTGCGCGAGGTGTGCGACCTCGTACATGAGGCTGGTGGTCAGGTGTACATCGACGGGGCGAACCTCAACGCGCTCGTCGGCCTCGCGCGGCCGGGCGAGTTCGGGGGCGACGTCTCGCACCTCAACCTGCACAAGACCTTCTGCATCCCGCACGGCGGGGGAGGGCCCGGCGTCGGCCCCGTCGCCGTCGCCGAGCACCTCGTGCCGTTCCTCCCGGGCGACCCCCTGGGCGCAGCGGCGCAAGCGGCCGGCGCGGGGGCCGGGACCACCCCCACCGGCGGCACCCCCGTGTCGGCGACGCGGTACGGGTCGGCCGGGATCCTGCCCATCTCGTACGCGTACGTCGCGCTCATGGGCCCGGACGGGCTGACGGAGGCGACGAAGACGGCGGTCCTCACGGCGAACTACGTCGCGAGCCGCCTGGCCGACCACTACCCGGTCCTGTACACGGGGCCGAACGGGCTCGTCGCGCACGAGTGCATCCTCGACCTGCGGGGCATCACCGCGGAGACGGGCGTGACGGCCGAGGACGTGGCGAAGCGCCTCATGGACTACGGGTTCCACGCGCCGACGCTGTCCTTCCCCGTCGCGGGCACGCTCATGGTGGAGCCGACCGAGAGCGAGGACCTCGCGGAGCTCGACCGGTTCGTCGACGCGCTCGTCGCGATCCGCGGCGAGATCGACGCGGTCGCCTCGGGGCGCTGGTCGGTCGAGGAGTCGCCGCTGCGCGGCGCGCCGCACACCGCGGCGGCGCTCGTCGCGGAGACCTGGGACAAGCCGTACTCGCGCGAGCTCGCGGCCTACCCGGTCGCGAGCCTGCGCTCGGGCAAGTACTGGCCGCCGGTGCGCCGCATCGACGGAGCGCGCGGGGACCGCAACCTCGTGTGCTCGTGCCCGCCCCTGGAGTCCTACGTGACAGGAGACCTCGCATGACCGACCAGCAGACCGGCGCCGCGGCCGGCGACGACGCCGGGCGCCGCAGCCCGCTGCACGACGAGCACGTCGCGCTCGGCGCGAACCTCACGACGTTCGGCGGCTGGCTCATGCCGCTGCGGTACACGTCGGACCTCGCGGAGCACCGCGCGGTGCGCGAGGCCGCGGGGCTGTTCGACCTGTCCCACATGGGGGAGATCGAGGTCGCGGGGCCGCAGGCGGCGGCGGCGCTGGACCACGCGCTCGTCGGGAACCTCTCGGCGGTCGCGCCGGGCCGGGCGCGCTACACGATGATCTGCCAGGAGGACGGTGCGGTCCTCGACGACCTCGTCGTGTACCGGCTCGCGCAGGAGCGGTTCCTCGTGGTCGCGAACGCGGGCAACGCGGACCTCGTGGCGCGCGAGCTCGTCGCGCGCGCGGAGGGCTTCGACGCGACGGTGACGGACCAGGGCGCCGAGACGGCGCTCGTCGCGGTGCAGGGCCCGCGGGCGGAGGAGATCGTCGCGGGTCTGACGGACCCGGCGGACCCTGCGGCCGCGCAGGCGGTCCGGGACCTCAGGTACTACGCGGCGGTGCCGCTCGCGCTGCGGACGGACACCGGCCCGGTGGACGCGCTCGTCGCGCGCACGGGGTACACGGGGGAGGACGGCTTCGAGCTGTTCGTGCCCGCGGACCGTGCCGCCGACCTGTGGCGCACGACGCTCGCCGCCGGTGCGCCGCTCGGCCTCGTCCCGGCGGGCCTGTCCGCGCGCGACTCGCTGCGCCTCGAGGCGGGCATGCCGCTGTACGGGCACGAGCTCGACACGACGACGACGCCGTACGAGGCGGGGCTCGGCCGCGTCGTGAAGCTCGACAAGGTCGAGGCCGACGGCTCGCCGCTCGAGTTCGTCGGCCGCGCCGCGCTCGCGGCGCGACGCACGTCGGAGCCCGCGCGCGTGCTCGTCGGCCTTCAGGGCCTGGGGCGCCGTCCCGCCCGGGCGGGTTACGCCGTCGTGCTGCCCGACGCCGAGCCCGGGGGAGCGGTGGGGGAGTCCGCGCGCCGCGTGGGCACCGTGACGTCGGGTGCGCCGTCGCCCACGCTCGGGCACCCGATCGCGCTCGCGTACGTGACGCCCGAGCTCTCGGCCGAGGGCACGCGCCTCGCGGTCGACGTGCGTGGCCGCGCCGAGCCCGTGGTGGTCGTGCCCCTCCCGTTCTACCGTCGTCCCCAGCAGTCCTGACCCGCGCAGTCGTCCCGAAGACCCGAAGGAGAACCCAATGACCGAGGCCCAGTTCCCGGCCCACCTGCAGTACACGGCGGAACACGAGTGGATCGACGGGTCGAGCCCGGCCGTCGTCGGCATCACCGCGACGGCCGCCGAGGCGCTCGGGGACATCGTGTACCTGGAGCTGCCCGAGGTCGGCACGGAGGTGACGGCCGGGAGCGTCGTCGGCGAGGTCGAGTCGACCAAGTCGGTGTCCGAGCTCTTCTCGCCGGTCACGGGGACGGTCGTCGAGGTGAACCAGGCCGCGATCGACGACCCGGCGGTCGTCAACTCCGACCCCTACACGGACGGCTGGCTCTTCAAGGTCGACGTCGCGGACACGGGCGACCTGCTCTCCGCCGAGGAGTACGCGGCGCACGTCGCCAGCTGATCTGACCGTCAAAGTGTGACCTAGATCACACTCAACGACCGGCGCCGGACGGCGTGTCGGGCACCCGCTCGACGCCGTCCGGCGCCGGTCGTTCTCGTGCGGTGTACGCCTCTGACCTGCGACGATGCCATACCGCACGCCGCCGGAACGCGCCCGCTGAAGTGCTCCTGAACCTCGGGTGAAAACTCGCGTCATGAACGGGACCTTGGTCCGTCTCTTCTTGTAGCAACACACCGGAACTCGCCACGTGGGGATGACGTGACCGGAGAGCACCTGGAGGAGAACATGAGCACCATCGAGCTGGTCCGCCCTGCTGCGGCCCCGTCGGACGCGATCGCCGCACCGATCGCTCCGCTGACCCGTCGTGAGCGGGTCGTCCTGTCCAACCTGTCTGAGGACGTCACGCTCGAGCAGATCGCCACCAAGCTCTTCGTCACGCGCAACACGGTCAAGTCGCAGGTCCGCAGTCTGTACCGCAAGCTCGGCGTCTCGACGCGTGCCGAGGCCGTCGCCTGGGCACGGGCCGCCGGCCTGCGCTGACGCGCCGGGCCGGCCGTCCCGGCCGGTTCCACGGTCTGCCGCCGTCACCCGCGGGTCACGTCGCCGTGCGACACTCCGCGTATGACTCTGCGCAGACTGGTGGTGGCCGCGGCGATCGTCGACGACCTCGTCGCTCCGCGGTTCCTGCTGAGCGCGCGCAGGTCGCGCCCGGCGCACCTCGCCGGACGCTGGGAGTTCCCCGGGGGCAAGGTCGACCCCGGCGAGACCCCGACGCAGGCGCTGCACCGGGAGCTGCGCGAGGAGCTGGGCGTGACCGTCGAGCTCGGGGACGAGCTCGTGGGGCCCGACCACGGGACGTGGATCATCACGGACCGGCACGTCATGCGGCTGTGGTTCGCCCGGATCACGGCCGGGGAGCCGCTGCCGCTCGTCGAGCACGACGAGCTGACCTGGCTCGACGCCGGGTCCTGGCTCGACGTGGACTGGCTCGACGCCGACGTCCGGATCGTCGAGGAGCTCGCGCGGCAGGTCGCGGCCGAGGCCGTCTGACGCCGCGTCGTCCCGTCAGGCGCTGTCGGCCGCCGGGAGGGCGGCGAGCCAGCGCGCGGTCTCGCGGCGCGACCGGAGCCTGACCACGGTGACGTGCGGCGCGGTGTGGGCCACCTGCGCGGGCAGGTCGCGGTACGCGTGCCGGGTCGTCCAGGCCCACCGGACGATGTTCTCGTCCGGTGCCCGGTACCACGTGCGCCACAGAGGCGGCTCGACGTTGCCGTTCCACAGCACCTCGTGCCGGACCGACCGACGCACGGTCCGCACGACGACCTGGCGCATCGTCACGCGCGTCGGCAGGTCGAGCCAGACGAGGACCTCCGCCCGCGCGAGGACGAGCGGTCGCGCCGCCCGGTACTGCCACTCGGTGACGAACGCGTCCTGCGCGACGAGCGCGCGGACGTCGTCGAGGAACTCCGGCCGGGGCGTCCAGCCGGGGCCGTGGTGGAGCGCGTCGAGCTCGGTGTACGGCAGCCCCAGGCGCGCGCCGAGCCGGCGCGCGAGGGTCGTCTTGCCCGAGCCCGAGACCCCGGCCACGGCGATCCGCCGCGGCACGTGCCCGAGGCGCGCGACGACGTCGTCGTCCGGTCCGAGGCAGAGCACCGCACGACCGTACCGAGGTGGTGGTGCCGTGAGAAGGCGAGTTCGGTCGCGGCCCGGACGGGTCCGGGCCGCGACCGCCTCGCCTCCCCGACGGGACGTCAGCCGACCGGCTGGACCCAGGGGGAGGGCGCCGGGGGAGCGACGACCGGCGGGCGGTCGAGGCAGCTCGGCGCGTTGGGCACGAACCGCCCGAGCCAGTTCACGGTCCCGGGCTCCCAGGGGCTGAGCGACGTGCCGTCGTTGCCACCAAGGTCGGTGAGCGTGAACTCCGTGCCGCCCTCGGGGAAGGTGAAGGCGCCGCAGTTGTTGACGCCCGCCCAGCCGACGTTGCGGGCGTCGACGTTCTCGAACGACGCGCCGCCGCGCACGCGCGCGCTGACGACCGACGTGCCGGTCCCGTCGACCCGGACGTCGGTGAACGCGACGCCCTCGATCGCGACCTCGTCCTTCACGCCCCAGTCGGAGACGAGCATGATCGCGTTGTACGTGCTGTCGAGGTAGTGGTCGCCGGTGACGCGGACGTCGGCGTCGATGTCGCGGTCGAGGGCGTAGAACCAGATCGCGCCGAGCCCGATGTTCCAGTTGAGCTCGTACGTGCCCGCGCGGACCGTGGTGTTGTCGGTGAGGTCGAGCCTGCCGGCGAACGGCTCGGCGCCGAACCGCGACCCGACGTGCAGGCCGCTGCCCTCGCGCACCGGGTCCGCGACGAGGTTCGCGCGCACCGTGTTGTCCGTGCCGCCGTAGACCGCGATGCCGTTGGCGAGGGTGTTGGACTGGACCGTGTTGTTCTCGACCACGTTGCCCGAGTTCGCCAGCTTCTCCGACCACAGGGCGAGGCCGTCGTCGCCGGTGTTCCGCACGAAGACGTTCCGCACGACCGAGTTCGTCACGCCCCCGTGGAAGTTCAGCGCGTCCGCGATCTGGTCGACGACGACGGTGCTCTCGACGCGCAGGTCGTCCATCGGCCCGTCGAACCACAGCCCGACCTTGGTGTGCTGGATGTGCAGGCCCGTGATCGACGAGCGGCTGAGCGCGCCGCCGACGCCGTTCACCTGGTCCGTGTCGATGCGCTCGCGCACGTCGCCGACGATCGCGAAGTCGCGCAGGTGCACGTTCGTGCTGCCGCCCTCGTGCGCGTACTTCCCGTAGAAGCCGACGCCGGTGTGCACGGATCCGTCGGGCGAGGGCTTGTCGAGGGCGACCTCGGAGCCCCGGAAGACCGTGTACCAGCTCCCGGCGCCCTGGATCGTCACGTCGTCCACGACGACGTGCCGGTTCACCTGGTACACGCCCGGCGGGACGTACACCTCGAGCCGGTGCTTTCTCGCGAACGCGATCGCCCGGTCGAGCGCGTCCGCGGAGTCGCGGCGGCCCGTCGGGTCGGCCCCGAAGAGCAGCGCGTTCGCGGCGAGCAGCCGGACCTTCGGGGGTGCGACCTTCTCCGAGTCGAGCAGGTCGATCACGGTCCACTCCGCGGCGCCGCGGGTCGGCACGGTGAGGCGCACGACGTCGCCCTTCGTGTACGTCCTGCCGAGCAGGAGCCGCTGCTCGTCGTAGAACTTCATGGGCCGGAACGGCTTCTCGAACGACGGGGCCGGCGTCGTCTCCGCGGGGACGCACCCGCACTCGGTGACCCACCAGCCGGGCTGGAGGAGGTCGGCCGTGGGGTCGTTCGTGAACGGGTACTGGTTGTACAGGTAGGAGTAGGCTGACGTGAGCGTCATGCGCCGGTCGATGCCGACCTTCGCGCCCTTGCGCAGGACGGACACGTCGAGCGGGGACGTGATGCCACCGCCTGTGGGGGCGTCGGGGATCGAGTAGCGCACCGTGATCGCGTTGGCGTCCGCGGGGAGCGTGAACTCGACGTGCTGCCCGGGCGTCAGGCGCACGGCCGAGCGGCCCGACGCCTCCGCCTCGATCGTGTACGCGTCGCGGCCGGGGCCGATCACGGTCCCGGTGGTCACCGCGTTCTCGGCCTCCTGCTCGTGGAACGGGACCGCCGCGCCGCGCCCTTCGACGAGCGCGGGGTCGATCGCGGCGCGCGTCACGACGGCGGGCGCGGGCGGCTGGGGCTTTCCGTGGGCGAGCGCCGACGACGCGGTGCCCGCCACGAGCGCGAGCGCGACGGCTGCCGCGACGGCGGCCCGGGCTTTGCGCGGCCCGGCCGGGTGGTGGTTCGTGCTGCGAATCATCGTTGACCCGTCTTCCCTCGGGAGGCGCGCGCGCCTCCGGTGCTCAACCGGTGGGCGTGCTGACCCTCCGGCCCGCGGCACGGTCGCACCCCCGCGCACGGTCTCTCGTGCCGAACACTAGGGCCGGTGCTCCCGCTGCACAAGAGTCTTGTAGGAATCTTGCGGCCCTTCGTCCACTTCTTGCACGATCGCGAGAGTGCGGCGCTGTCGTCCCCCACGCCGGGGGAGAGGCCCGACGGTCGACGCGCGCTCCGGAACCGTGCCGGGTACGTTCGCCGCGTGAACCGTCTCGGAGCCAGGATCCGCGCGTCGGTCGCCGACGCCGGTACCCGCCTGCCCCCGGCCGCCACGATCACGGTCGGCGTCGTCTGCGCGCTCCTCGGGGCGGCCGTCGTGCTGCGCCCGTTCGCGTCGCTCGCGCTGCTCGTCGTGGCGATCGTCGCCGGTGCCGTCGTCCTGGGCGTCGCCGAGCTCGTGGGCGACGACGACCCGGCGGCCACCGGCTCCGCCGCGCGCGACCCGGGTGCCGGCCGTACGCGCCGCGCCGCCCACGCCGTCGGACGGCCCCGCTGGACCCGGGCCGCGCGCGGCGGGCTGTTCCTCGCGCTCGCCGTCGCCGTCCTCGTGTGGCCCGCGCCGACGATCGTCGTCGTCGCCGTCCTCGTCGGCGTCGGGCTCGTCGTCGCGGGCGTCCTGGACGGCGTCGAGGGCGTCCGGTCGAGCGGGGTCGACCGCTGGGCCCGGCTCGCGCTCGGGGCGGCGTCCGTCGTCCTCGGCGTGCTGGCCCTCGCGTGGCCGGACGTCACGGTGCTCGTCGTCGCGGTGGTGTTCGGCGTGCGCCTCGTCGTCCTCGGCGTGCGGCTCGTCCTCGCGGGGGTGCGCCGACGCCGGGCCCGCGCGACGCCGGGGGAGGGGCCCGTCGCGCTCGACACCCCGGGAGCGGCCCCCGCGGGCCCGCCCGCTCCGCGGCGGCACGGTCGCGCGGCGCTCGCGGGAGCGGTCCTCGCGTTCGTCGCCGCAGGCGCGCTCGCCACGGTGAGCGTCGGGCTGCAGCGTGCGGCACCGCAGGTCGACGCGTTCTACGACCCGCCGGAGTCGGTCCCCGCCGAGCCGGGCCGGCTCGTGCGTGCCGAGGCGTTCACGCGCGACGTCCCGGACGGCGCGACGGCCTGGCGCATCCTCTACACCACGACCCTCGACGAGGCCGAGCCCGCCGTCGCGAGCGGGCTCGTCGTCGTGCCCGACGTCGTCGAGGACGACGCCGCACCGCCTGTCGTCGCGTGGGCGCACGGGACGACGGGCGCCGCGCGCGGCTGCGCGCCGTCGGTGCTCGACGAGCCGTTCGGGTCCGGCGCGTTCTACCTGCTCGACGACGTGCTCACCCGTGGCTGGGCGATCGTCGCGACGGACTACGCGGGCCTCGGCACGCCCGGGCCCCACCCGTACCTCGTGGGGCAGGGCGAGGCACGCTCCGTCCTCGACGCGGTCCGCGCCGCGCGCGAGCTCGACGGCACGGCGCTCGGCGAGCAGACCGTCGTCTGGGGTCATTCCCAGGGTGGCCACGCCGCCCTGTGGACGGGGTCGGTCGCGCCGGAGTACGCGCCGGACGTCCCGCTCGCCGGCGTCGCAGCGCTCGCCCCGGCGAGCGACCTCACGGGGCTCGTCTCGCACCTGGAGCGCGTCGCGGGCGGGAGCGTCTTCGCGTCCTACGTCGTCGAGGCGTACGACGCGGCCTACCCCGAGACCGACGCCGCCGCGTACGTCCGCCCGGGCGCGCGCCTCGTCGTCCGGGAGATGGCGTCGCGCTGCCTGTCCGAGCCGAGCGTGCTCGTGTCCGTCGCCGAGGCGCTGTCGATGGACCAGCCCCTGTGGACGACGGAGCCGACGAGCGGCGCGCTCGGGGAGCGGCTCGCCGAGAACGTGCCGACCGGGCCCGTGGCTGCGCCGCTCCTCGTCGCCCAGGGGGCGTCGGACACGCTCATCCTCCCGACCGCGCAGGACGCGTACGTGGGGACGCTGTGCACGGCCGGGCAGCCGGTCGACTACCGCACGTACGAGGGGCGCGACCACGTGGGGCTCGTGCGCGCCGACTCGCCGCTCGCGCCCGACCTCGTCCGCTGGACCGAGGCCCGGTTCGCGGGGGAGCCGCCGACCCCGACGTGCGCCGCGGGCTGAGCGTCCCCTCGTCGCCGCTCGCCGCTCGCTACGCCGCGCCGCCGGGTCCGGGCGCGCCGCCCGGCGCAGCGTCAGCGTCCGGGCGCGCAGGGTCGGCATCGGCTCGGCCCGCCACGCGGTCCTCGTGCGCGGCGCCCGCCGCCCGGGCCCGCAGCATGCTCGCGACGTCCGCGAGCGTGCTCCCGACCGCGCGCGGCGCGCGCTCGGGGCGCAGGTAGCGCGCGTCGTCGTCCTCGGGAGCGACGTCGTGGGCGACGACGTCCACCGGGGTCGACGCGGGTCCGGCGGCTGCCCTCCCACCCGGGTCCGCGACGCCGGGCACGACGCGGCCGCCACCCGCGCGCCACGCGAGCGTCGCGTCGACGAGGCGCCGGTACACCCCGGCGTCGAGCGGGTCGCGCAGCCACGCGTCCGCGGCCTCCGCGACGTGGCGCGCGAGCCGCCCGTCCGGGTCGCTCACGAGGTCTCCAGCGCGGTGGTGGTCGGGCGTCGCACCGACCCATCCTCGCGCGTCGTGGCCGACGCGCGCACATGCACGGCAGGCGCGGCGGGCTGGTTGCGAGTCGCGTCGCGTCGCGCGAGCGTGGCGGCGGAGGTGGTCACCGTGCCCGACGTGTTCCCCCGGGTCGCCCAGGTCGTGCTCGACACGACGGACGCGCGCGCCCTCGCCGAGTTCTACCGCGCGCTGCTCGGCCTCGAGTACCGCGCGGGCGACGAACCCCCGTCGCCCGGCGACCCCGACCCGGCGGGCCAGGACTGGCTCGTGCTGCGCGGTGGGCCGGGTGGGGTCCAGCTCGCGTTCCAGCAGGTCGGGTCCCTCCCGCCGTCGACATGGCCGGACGAGGGCGTGCCGCAACAGCTCCACCTCGACTGCACCGTGCCGGACGTCGCCGAGCTCGACCGGCAGCACGACCGCGCTCTCGCGCTCGGTGCGCGGCTCCTGCACGACCGCTCGGACGACCCGGAGGAGCCATTGCGCGTCTACGCCGACCCGGCGGGCCACCCGTTCTGCGTGTTCGTCGGCTGAGGTCGTCCTGGTCACCCGACCCGCACCCGCGACCGGCCCCCGTCGCTCCTACTGGGTCGCGACGAACACCTCGTCGGCGAAGACGCCGGGGGTCACGCGCACGAGCCCGGCGTCGCCCGCGGGCACGGCGATCACCGTGTTACCGGTCGTGGAGCCGCCGTTGTACAGCTCGTCGAGCCCGAGCTCGGGCTCCGGCGGAACCGCGAAGGTGTCGTAGGACGCGAGCACCTCGCCGGTGCTCGTGACGTAGTCGATCTCGACCTCCAGGGCGAACCCGGACTCCTCACCGGTGTAGGTGACGGTCGCGTTGATCAGCGCGTAGGTGTACCCCTCGGGCGGCGCCTCGTTGAACTCGTTCGCGGCCATGACGGCGTCCGTCGCGTCCAGCTCGACCGAGTTGATCGTGACGTCGAAGTCGCTGCCGCTGATCACCGTGCCGAGCGGCACCGGGTTCTCCCGGCTCCCCGGTGCGTCGGCGGCGTCCCCCTCGGGCTCGGTCGCCTCCTCGGTCACCTCCCCGCCGCCGTCGGTGGACTCGTCCTCGGCGGGAGGCGAGACGGTGACGTCGGTCCCGCCGAACGCCTCCTCCACGGAGTCGCTCACCACCGTCAGGAACACGATCACGCCCACCACGGTGCCGACGACGGCGAGGATGAGCGCGGTGATCGCCGGCCACTTCTTGCCCCGGAGGAACAGGCCGACGATCGCGAGGATGAAGGCGATCGGCAGCAGGACCCAGCCGACGATCAGCGCGCCCGGGATGCACGCGAACACGAAGCCGAGGACGGCGACGGCCAGCGCCACCCAGCCGAGCGGGTGAGGCTTCGTCGGCGGCTCGGACGAGCCAGGACCCCACTGGCCCCCCGGCGGTGTGGCACGCGGTGCCTGTGCGGCGGCGCCCGGCGGCGTGCTCGACGTGGGTGCGGTCTGCTCGGTCCAGCCGGCGCCGTCCCAGTACCGCTGCGTCCCGGTCCCGGTGCCGTCGTCGTACCACCCCGGTGCCGGGGTCCCCCCAGGTGTGCTCATCCTTCGATGATCGGCACAGGGCAGAGAAACGGCTCGCCGGGGCCGCAGGATTCACCCGGTGACGCGGGTCAGGCGGACTTCTCGCGGGGGGTGCGGGTGCG
>NZ_WMKA01000069.1 GCF_009711085.1 Cellulosimicrobium composti | reverse complement strand
CGCTGGTCACCTCATCCGTCCTGGTGAGAACACCTCTGAGGGTCTTCCCCATCTACCAGACCTACGGAGGAGAAGCCTCGTACTTCAACGCTACGCAGGGTCGAGCCGACGCACGGGACGCGTTCAACGCCGCGCTCGCCCACGGCTTCAAGCGAGGCACGGTCGTCTACTTCGCAGTCGACTACGACGCCCAGGACGCGGAGATCGACGCGAACATCCTCCCGCACTTCCGCGCCATCGCTGCTGCGATGGCCGAACTGGGCAGTAAGTACCGAGTGGGCGTGTACGGTTCACGCAATGTCTGCGCACGCGTCTCGGCGCGAGGCTACGCCAAGCTCAGCTTCGTGTCGGGGATGTCGACAGGCTTCAGCGGCAACCTGGGCTACCTGCTGCCGTCCAACTGGGCCTTCGATCAGATCGCTACCAAGACGATCGGCACGGGCACCGGGCTGATCAACATCGACAACAACATCGCGTCAGGCCGCGACATCGGCCAGAGCGTGGTCGACGTGGACGCCCCCGTTCTTGACGTTCCGACGCCGCTCGCCTCGATTCCCAACTACAGCACCTTCATCCAGGACTACTTCTGGTGGTTCGAGCAGGCCACGACCCCGATCCAGCAGGCCGTCGTCTTGCATCCTCCCCAGGACGTCTTCGAGGCAATCCTCGGGCAGCACGATGACCTCCTCACGTCCCTGGCGCGGGGCTACGGGATGCGCAAGTCTCTCATCGAGACCGCTGTTCTCTGGGAAAGCTCAGTAGAGAACATCCTTGACGTGGGCACGGACGCGATCGTCCGGGCAACGTACGCGTATCTCGAGCAGAAGGAGTGGTGGGACGGGCTCAGCGCAGCGGAGCAGGCGGTCACACCGGCTCCCGTGCCGCCTCCTGTGCAGAGGCGAGACGCTTCTACGGGGGTCAGTCAGATCTTCGCCTGGGTCGCTGCCGAAGTCATCGACTGGGCGCGGGCTCTTGGTCTGACCGACGAGCCCAGCTACGACGTCGACGACTGGCACCAGCAGCGTGATCTCTGGATGCGGCTCAACGAGGACGACGCCTTCAACATCCGGATGTGCGCGCTCGTCCTGCTTTGGTCCGCCGCGGACCGAGGCATCGACATCTCCCAGCCCACGTTCTTCACGGACCAAGAGATCAAGGACACGCTGGCCCGATACAACGGGACCAACCAGGACGCGATCGCCTACGGCGAGCGGAGCTTCGGGCTCTACTCGTTCCTCGAAAGCCGCCTGAACGGTCCCGCAAGAGCCGCAGCGCTGTAGCTCACTCCGAGGCCCACGCTCGGCGCGAACGCCCAGCGTGGGCCTCGAGGCTACAGGCGTAGCGATCGCTTGAACGACAGATCGACGATCAGTATTGAATCTTCGATCTCGACCGATGCGCAAACCTGCCGGCGGTCGAATAGTGCGACTGTCTCGCAGTTCCCGTGCATCTGGAGGAGGTCGTCGCCGGCCGCAGTAGGGAGACGCTCCGAGTCGAACTGCAGTCGAAGCCAGCACCCTCCCGATGCGCACTCAATGCTCTGGCTCGTCGGCTCCACACCCGGTGGTAGGTGCGCCTGGCTAATCGTTGGCGTGGACGTGTCGTCAATCTCGACGGAGACAACCGGCGCGACCAGGCCGACACCAAGTGCGAGCCCAACGATGGCGACCGCTCCGATGCACCACCACATTGCCCGACGCCGCATGTCGATCCTCTCCGCAACATGTCCGGTCGCGACCGGTCTACCGTGCGCGACGATATCAAGCAGTTACGCCTGAACTGGTGTCGGCCTCTCGGGTGTCGGGCGAGGTGAGAGTGATCTCCGGATCACTGCTCAGGCGTCGCCACGATCTCCATCCCCGCGTGCACTGGATATCAGATTCTTGCATCTGATACAACGATCTCATGGACGATCTCCGTGCTTCGGCTCCCTCGGTGCTTGAACGCAACGTGGTGGCGCTGGATCCGGCGCAGGCAGTGCTGGAGGCGATGTTGGAGGGGTGGGGGAGGCAGCAACGTGCTCGCTTCCTTCGGGATGCGACGATCACGGCGCGGCTGCGCATGGTGCGGCGCTTCGTCCAGTTCAGCGGGCTGTACCCGTGGCAGTGGGGGCCGGCCGAAGGTGAGGCGTGGATCAGCTCGCTGCGGTCGGGGCCCGCCCCGCGGGCCTTGTCTACCCTCCGCAACTACGAGATCTCCATCCGGATGTTCTGCGCCTATGTGCGTGATCCCCGGTACGAGTGGGGCGCCGAGTGTGTTCGAAGGTTCGGGGCCGCGCCGCGGGAGGTGTTTCACGAGGACAACTCGGTGCTGCACAAGGATGAGTACGAGGGTGAGCCGAGGCGTCGGCCGCTGACGTTCGACGAGGTCCAGGCGCTGTTCGACGCTGCTGACGGGTCGGTCGATGAGATCCGGCGCAGGGGTCGGAAGGGTTCGCTGTCCGCGCTGCGGGACTCGGCGTTGCTCAAGACCTGTTACGCGTTCGGGCTGCGTCGCGGCGAGCTCTTCGGTGCCGACCTGGTCGATCTGCGCGGGAACGCGAAAGCCCCGCGGTTTGGGCGTGTCGGGACTTTTGCGGTCCGGCATGGCAAGGCGTCGCGCGGCGGTCCTTCGAAGCGGCGCACTGTGCTGCTCGTGCCGGAGATGGACTGGGTGGTGGACGTGTTGGCGCACTACTTGCAGGAGGTGCGGGGGCCGCTGGGGAAGGACGCGTCGCCGGCGTTGTGGGTGAGCGAGCGCGGCACGCGGTTGTCGCGCAGGGCGATCAACGAGGCCTTCACTACGGCGCGCGACGCTGCGGGACTTGACGGCGGTTTGGATCTGCACTGTCTTCGGCACTCGTACGTGACGCACCTGATCGAGTTCGACTACCCGGTGCGGTTCGTGCAGGAGCAGGTGGGGCATGCCCACGCTTCGACGACGTCGATCTACACCGGTGTGTCGGCGTCCTACCGCAACCAGCTGCTGGCACGGGCACTGGACACGATCTATGGCGAGCACTTGGAGCAAGCATGATCAAGAAGATGGGCTACGAGTGGCACCTGCGGCTGCGAATGGCTGAGCACGGCCTGTACGCGACGAGCGAGCTGCAGCCGCTGCTCGCCGAACGCGGGATTGTGCTCTCGCGTGAGCAGGTCTATCGCCTTGTGACCCAGGCCCCGCAGCGTCTGAGTCTGGACACTTTGGTCGCGCTCTGCGACATCCTCGCGTGCACGCCGAACGATCTCATCACGCCCAAGGTCGTCAACGAGGAGATCCGCAAGGACGCGACCACCGGGGCACCCGTGACCCCGTTGAAGCCGCAGGCGCGTCGGACACAGATCCGCCGACCTCGGCACGACTCGGCGCCGTGACGGGTGGCGACCGCGTTCGTTGGCCGGTCGAGTCTGAGGCTGTGGTGCGTGAGCGGATCGTCCGCGTCGTTGCTGCCCACATCGGCGTCGACGAGGCCCGGGCGGCGGCGGTTGATGTTCTTCGGGCTGCAGGTGTGTGGAGCAGTGCGCGCAGTCTTCGCACTCTGGACCGCCATCTCGCCAGCAGGCCCGATGCTCTGGCCGTCTACGACCCGCACTGCCCGCCCGCGCTCGTGCGACTGGCCTTCGCCCTGCACGACGCCAGCTACGACGTCGACCTGCCGCGCTGTGTCGTGTGCGGCAGGACCAACCGCCGTCTCTCGGGCCGCGTCGACGAAGGACGGTGCTGTGACTGGTGTCGCAGCAAGAGCCGCCGCCAAGTCTGCGCCCGCTGCGGGGCGCTCGGGCACCCGACCGCTCGCCGACCCGAGGGTCTGATCTGCCGGCGCTGCTACGCCACCGAACCCGAGCGAGCGGTTCCCTGCGCAGACTGCGGCAAGTACTCCGCGCCGTACACGCGCGACGACGACGGCCGGCCGCGGTGCGAGAACTGCGCCCGCCCGCGGCGCGTCTGCGCGAGTTGCGGACGACTCCAGCACGTCAAGCGCGTCACGGAGGCCGGCCCACTGTGCCAGGTCTGCCACCAGCGAGACCCGCGACTCTGCGGCGGGTGCGGGCAACTCGAACCCGTCGTGCTCAGGGCACGGGACGGCAGGCCCGACCTGTGCAGACGCTGCGCCCCCGAGCCGACACACACCTGCCGACTCTGCGGGAAGGACCGACCGGCGCACGTGCACTGGCCGATCGGCCCGGTCTGCCGCGCATGCTCCCGGCGAGCGATTCGCACGCCCCGCCTTTGCGCGAGGTGTCACCAGACCGCTGTACTGGTCGGCCGCATTGCGGACGGCGAGGCGTGCGGGCCCTGCACAGGGGCACCCGAGTACGACTACAGGTGCCACCGGTGCGCGGCCTCGGGAGAGTTCTACTACTCACGCACCTGTCTGTCCTGCTCCAGACGCGAGATGGCGACGTTCCTGCTCGCGGGCGACGACGGCACCGTCCCCCCGTGGCTGAACCCCCTGCTCACGATGATCACGAACAGCCCGCGCCCAGACTCCACCATGCGTTGGCTGCAGCGCAGCACGTCGACCGATCTACTCCACGAGATCGCACGGCTTCCCCGGCCTGTCACCCACGCCGACCTCGACGCCAGGCCAGCGACGCTCGCGCTCGACCACCTGCGAGCGGTGCTCGTGCACTGCGGAGTCCTGCCGCCGCGTCAGGAAGCACTCGGCCGTCTCGAAGCGTGGCTCGAGCACCAGCTCGAAGGCCTCCCGCCCGGACACGCAGCGGTGATCGGCCCCTATGCCAGATGGAGCGTCCTGCGACGCGCGCGGCGGCGAGCAGCCCGCCGTCACTACAGCTTCTCCGCCGGCCACGGCGACCGCCGGCGCATCAGCGAGGCGATCCGGTTGCTGCGCTGGCTCTACCGGCGAGGGCGATCCCTCACTGACCTGACCCAAGCAGACCTCGACCGCCACCTGCGCGGCGATCGCAACCGGGCAGCACAACTGACCGGCTTCATCACATGGGCCCGCCACCGCAGACTCGTCGATGCCCGCCTCGTCGTCCCCCTCCGACAGCCCGACGAACCCATCGTGCTCGCTGACGTCCAGGAGCACGACGCTCGCATCAAGACCCTCCTCGCCGATCCCGACGTGTCGCTCGAGACACAAGTCGCCGGGCTGCTCGTCATGATTCTCGCCCTACCCCTCACCCGGATCCAGCGACTCACCACCAGCGACGTCTACACCCGGGACGGTGTCGTCCGACTCGTCCTCGCCGACCGCCCGGTCCCGCTCCCGCCCGTGCTCGCCGAACGCATCTCCAGACTTGCGCAGATCGCGCGGTACAAGCCTTACGCTCTCGTCCCGGGCGCGAGCGACAACAGATGGCTGCTGCCCTCGCCCTCGCTCCCGGGAACTCACCTGTGCACGCGCCAAATCGCGGTCAACCTGCACAAGGCCGGGATCCCCGTGCGAGCCAGCCGCCACCTTGCGCTCATTCGCCTCGCTGAGCGGCTGCCAGCACCAGTTCTCGCCGAGCTCCTCGGCCTGAGCCAGAGCACCGCCGCGAAATGGGCAGTCCACTCCCAGACCGGCTGGGCCGACTACCTCGCGGCGCGGACCACAACGACCGGCGACAGGGGCGGTTGCGATGAATAGCGCACCCTCAGATATCGACACTCTGCCAGTCGTCCGCCGGGAGGCCTGAAATGACCGTCAAGCTCACCCGTGAGCGGGTCGTGGCGATCAACGCCGCCGCGTGGGAGTACTGGCGCTGGAACGCGAACCAGGCCGAGGACTGGACCCGGGGCTACCTCGCCCGGCGCGGTCTGCGCGGCCTGCAGGCCGGGTACGCGCCCGAGGGATGGGCCCGGCTCGTGGGACGCATGCGCGGCCGCGGGTACAGCCCCGACGAGCTCGTGGCCGCCGGCCTCGCGTTCCGCACCGAGGCTGGGGGAGTGGGGGACGTTTTCCGTGACCGCATGGTCCTGCCCTACCGCGACGAGACTGGCGCGATCATCGGTTTCACCGCTCGACGCAACCCCGCGGCCGACGACGTCGACGACGCCCCCGCGAAGTATCTGAACACCACGACGACGCTCGCGTTCGACAAGTCTCGGGACCTGTACGGGATCGACCCGGCCGCGGTCCGCCGCATCCAGGCCGGCGCGCGGGTCGTGGTCGTCGAGGGAGCCCTGGACGTCGAGGCCATCCGCCGCACCGGGTCACCCGTCGTGCCGCTGTCCGGTTGCGGCACCGCGCTCACCGCGACCCACCTCGAGCGCGTGCGCGCGATCCACGCCGACGCAGTCGCCCTAGCGGTGTTCGCGTTCGACGCCGACCCTGCCGGCCAGGCGGCCGCGGTGCGCGCATGGGACCTGCTCACCGATGACGAAGCCGGCACCGCCGGTGCCCTGGTCCTGCCCGACGGGACCGACCCCGCCCAGCTCATCCAGGACGGCCACGGCCAGGCCCTCGCCGAGCGCCTGGCCCAGCCCCAGAGCCTGGTGTCCGTCGTCGTCGACGTCGTCCTGGCTCGTCACGACCTGACGACCGTCGAGGGGCGCATCAACTCGCTCCGAGCCGCGGCCGCCCTCGTCGCGCGCATCGCGGACGTGCCGCTGTCGCGCGTCGGGACGCAGCTGCACGCCCGCCTGGCCCCGCACACCGACCTTGGGGTGATCGCCGGCGAGCTCGCGATCGCCGCGGCCGCCGCGCGCGGCACCACCTGAGCCGGTATCTGGGCCCGGCTAGGTTGGCATGCGCCAGGACCGGGAGGAAGAGCATGCCGATCAGCGACGAGGAGCGCGCCCAGCGCGCCGACGATGCCCAGCGCATCCGACACAGCACCCAGCTCGAGGGCGGACGCACCAGCGACGCCGCTCGCGTGATTCAGGACAAGTACGTCCGCGGCGAGATCGACGCCGAGGAACTGATGCGACAGACGATCGCGCTCGACAGCGACCAGGACGGAGCCAGCCCTTGACCGAACGCCCCTGGGAGAGCGGCGACGAGCAGGCCCGTTGGGACGGGTATCTGCTCGCCGACGGGCGAACCTTGCGCAACCGCGTCGGCGCCACCACACCTGAGATGCTGCGCGAGCGCGAGGACCGGCGCGTGGAGGCCCGGGCGCTGACCCTGCGCGAGCACGGGCTACCGGCGACGTACGACCTTGCCGGGCTGCGAGCGATCCACCGACACCTGTTCCAAGACGTGTACGACTGGGCCGGGGACGTGCGCACGGTGTCGATCCGCAAGAGCCGAGACGGCTGGTTCGCGCCGCTGGACCGGATCGAGGACGCGATGGACGCCGTGGCGACCTACCTGCGCGACACCGACAACCTGCGCACCCTCGACCCGAGCGCTGTGCCGGGCGCGCTCGCCAGCGTCTACGACGTCGTCAACCAGACCCACCCCTTCCGGGAGGGCAACGGGCGCGTCCAGCGCGAGTTCATCACCGCCCTGGCTCGCGAGTCCGGCCACCGCCTGGACTGGACCAGGGTGACGCTCGGCAGGCCCGGCTACGAGTCCGAGAACGACCAGGCCTCCCGCCTGGCCCGCACGGGAGACCGCGGCCCGCTGCGCGCCATGTTCGCGCGCATCACCACCAAGGCTGGCGCGATCGACGACCACGTGAACGACGCCCTGCGCCTGGTCGCCGCCTCCCGACCGCCGTCCACCGCCCGCCCGTCCGCCACCGCGCCGGCCGTCGCGCGCGTCAACCGTCCCGCACCGGGAGCACCCGGCAGGGACTACGGGAGATGAACCCGCGCCGCGGCCTCGCAGTCCTGGCCGTCGCCGTCGTCGCCGCGTGCAGCTCGCCGCGGGCCGAGGCCACGGTCGAGGTCGGGGGAGAGGTGTTCGCCGTCGAGCTCGCGGACAGTGCCAACGAGCAGAAGGAAGGCCTGGCCGGCCGCGAGGAGATCCCTGCCGACACCGGGATGCTGTTCCAGTTCGGAGAACGCGCCGAGCACCAGATGTGGATGGCTGGCATGCAGGTCCCGATCGACGTCGCCTGGATCGACGATGACCGCGTGATTGGCGTTGCGACCCTCGACCCGTGCACCGAGCCCGACCAGACGACCTGCCCACGATGGGCCCCGCCTGCCCCAGCAACCGCCTTGCTCGAGGTGCCGGCGGGAGCCCTGTCAGGCGTCGACGTCGGCGACGAGGTGACGCGGGGCGCTCCCTGACGAGCGACTGGCCAGAACAGCGTTATATCCTGGGTTATAGAGAAAGGTGGTACCCCATGACGACAGCTCCGACAGCGGACGTCGAGGCCGTGGTGCGTCTGCGGCACCGGCAGGTCGTCGACCGGCTCGACGAACTGCGCCTGGTGCGCAAGCTCGCAGCCAGCATGTCGCAGACGGAGATCGCGAAGGTGCTCGCGATCAGCCAGCCCGCGGTGCACAAGGCTCTCAAGGCCGCCGAGCGTGTGCCGGACGTGGCTGAGGGATTCAGCGGCGCCAGCCCGTACGAGATCGCCGAGCGGTACGCCGCCGGCCAGATCGACCGACCTCGCGTCATCGACGAGCTCGCCCGCTGGCCCTACGCGCGCACACCCAAGACCGACGGCTTCGACTGGCTCGTCAAGGACGCCCCCGGGACGTTCGAGGAGGTCGGGCGCGCGCTCGACGACGGGCTGCTCGACGATGACACCTACGACGCCGTGCTCACCCGCAAGAGTGGACGGTAACCGGGCCGACAGTCTTCACTTGCGGCGTGCCTGACGACCATGACCTCCACGCGGCCCACCGCGAGACCGTCCGAGAGTTCTCCCGCGCCGGGGGGCCGCTCGACAAGGACGGACCCCACTCCACGCTGAACAATCCCGCGTGGTTCATCGACGGTCAGGTCGATCAGCCCACGGCCCGCCGGCGTGCGCTGTGGCGACGGCTCCGCGACGAGGCGCGCGCCGAGGCGCCCGGCGTTCGCCAGGACGGCAAGGCGATCGTGCTGGCCGGACCGCCCGGGGCCGGCAAGGGCCACGTCCAGGGCAACGTGCTCGGGCTCGACAAAGACGCCTGGCTCGTCGTCGACGCCGACAAGTTCAAGGAGAAGCTGCTGCGCGAGGCCCTGGCCGACGGCAGCTACGAGACGTTCCTCAAGCCCGACGCCGTGCGCGAGCGCGAGGCGGGCGGCGAGCCGTTCTTCCCTCTCGAGCTCGCCGCCCTGGTCCACGAGGAGTCCTCCTACCTCGCGCGCCTGCTGCGCGACGAGGCGCTGCGCGAGGGCACGAACGTCGTCATCGACTCCGTGCTGTCCAAGCCCGACGCGGCGATCGCGCTCGGCGACCGGCTCGCCGAGGCCGGGTACGAGGTCGAGGTCGTCGACGTCGAGGTGCCCTACGAGCTCTCCCAAGCCCGCATCGCCCAGCGCTGGCGCGAGTCCTACGAGGGCGCCGTCATCACGGGGGAGGGGCTCGGCGGCCGCTGGGTCCCCAGCGTCTACGCCCGCGACGTCTTCAACGGCCCCGGCGGACGCGCACGATCCCAAGAATCGGCCGCAGCACTCGCGAAGGCATGCCCGGCCGTGCTGCGCTACCGACGCTTCTGGACTCCCAACAACGGCGTACCCATGCAGGTAGAGGCCGACCTCGGCCGGTTCCAGCGCGGGGGTGACCTCGTCGATTCCAGCCTCATCAGAAGCCGCGCCCGGGCGGCCGCGAGCTTCGCTCTTCAGGCCCGACGTGGCCCCGCTCGATCCACTCGGGGACCGCAGCACGAGCGGGAGTGAACTGAGAGGTCCGGCCTATCGATCCGCTTGTGCAGTCGTAGCCGCTGCCGAGTTAGAGCGCCAGGTTGTGTGCGCGCGCCAGAAGGTCTGCGGCGTAGTCCAGGCCACGGTCACGGAGCACGGGGATCAGGCAGTTCAGTGGTGGCCAATTTGAGCGGTAGGACCGTGCCCCGTGGGCGCCGGTGTAGAGCCCGCCTCCGGGCCCGGCGTACAGACCGCCGCCAGGTCCCGCGTACAGACCGCCGCCGGGTCCGGTGTAGAGCCCGCCGCGCGGCCCGGCGTAGAGCCCGCCGCCGGGTCCCGCATGCAGGCCGCCTCCGGGGCCGGCGTACCGGTTACGCGGCCAGACGTTTCTTGTCGACATCTGATCTCCTTGGTCCGAGCTCTAGTTTCCGCAGGCGGCGCCTGCTCACAGGGGAGCAGGGCTACCGAAGGTTGAAGGCCTTGCCGCACCTGCCGCATCGAATCAGACCGGGGCTGTAGCCACCGATCACGAACTTGGTGCGGCAGTGGGGGCAGGTGACGGTGTAGCCGCGCGAGCTGCGCTTCATGCTGACCTCCGGGTCGTCGAATGTGCTGGCCGGTGGCGCGCTTGCGCCACCGGCCCTCTGCTACTTCTCGTTGCGGACGCCCTTGTGCTGGTTCGGGCTGCCGTTGAGGATGCGACCGGTCGTGGTGTCGCGCTTGAACCAGGTGCTACCGCGCTTGAACTCGCTGCGGCCTCGGACCGCGCCGACGCGGTGTCCCTTGCCGGTGTTCTTCGCCATACCTCTCACCTCCGTCCTGACAGCCCATCCCGTCTTTGCACGGGGGCTCTCAACAGGTAGTCGAGGCAGGGGGCAGGAGAGTTAGCGGCAGTCCTCGCAGCGCCCGTCCTCGAGCAGGTAGCTGGCGAACATCATGAAGCAGCCGGCACACCGCGCCTCGCGCTCGGCTTGGCGATCGCAGCGGCATCGGCCGCAGCGCGGACAGGTTGGGCCCTGACATCCTGAGCAGGGGTACTGGCGAATCTCGAAGTCGGCGTCGCAGCAGTAGCCGGTGAGGAGCGGCCGGGTGTCGAACTCGCGCTGTTGCTGCGCGTGGAACGCATCGACGCCCCAGAGGTCTATGGCGGAGAGGATCGCGATGACTCGGTTCGTCTCGCCGAACAGGTCGGCGTAGAAATCGGCGTACATGCCCCATGGAGTTGTCCACCGGACTCGCTTGCTCGTAGTCGCGCCCGCAGCGAGGGTCAGCATCGGGTGCGTAGGCGAGAGCGTCTGGCCGCGCCAGGGGTACACCCTGGGCCACCCTTCATCGGGGTCGGGCCGGATGCTCGAGTGGCTGACGGATCGCGTGTAGCGGTTGATCAGGACGACTGCCCCCAAGTTGGGGAGCTTCTGCGCCAACGCGATCGCACAGACAGGGCGACTTGCTTGTGTGGCGTTGTACAGATCGACCAGGTGATGAGCTCGCAGTGTCGTCCTGGGGGGGAGGGTGGAGTCCAGAAGTGAACTCGGAAGCAGGAGCCTCTGCGCGATGCGGTCGCAAACGGTTTCGAGCAGGGGACCCGGATCAGGCTGGTCAATGATCCAGTCGTAGAGACCTGGTGTGTGTTCGACAAGCCAATGCCCGAGTTCATGCGCAAGCGTGAAGTTCTCTCGCCGGCTGCTCTCCGTGGGCGCGTAGAGCACCACCCCGTCTTCGAGGAACGACACCCCGTCGCAGGCGCCGCCGTCGTCTCGTGAGCCCGCGAGCCGCTCGACGGCAGTGACGGTCAGGCTGAGGTCTGCTCGCATCACCTCGAGCGGCTCGTAAGCGAAACGGTCTGCAGCGGCACTGGGCAAGGTCGCGACCGCGCGGGCGACGACCGCATCGATGTTCACCGATCACTCCGGAGGCGGTTCGACTGCGGCGACGAGAGCATCCAACGAATCCAGCATTTGAGCCGTGTCTGGAGCGTTTCCCCGATGAACCGTCGCGACAAGACGCCCCTGCAGGGTGGCGGACGCGACGGGTAGCGATACGTGCCGCGCACGAGCCCAACGGGCGACGAGCTCCTTAAACTTCGGACTGCGACGAAGTTCCTCAAGCAAGCCTGGTTCTGGTGTGTCGCTCGTCCCGAGCGAAAGCTGCTCGACCGTTCTTCCAAGGATCTCCGCCAGCGCCTGGATGAGCGCCGGCGGAACGTCGTGCGCCGTTCTGGTTTCCCATCGGAAGACGTCAGCGTCTGAGGTCTGCCAGCCTCGCTGACGGAGGCGCGATGCGATCCCGCTCGGCTTGAGACCCGCCTTCTTCCTTGCACGGGCGAACGCCTTGGAATCCAAGGTGCATTGCTGATCAGGGACCAGCCCCAGCATCGCTGCGACGGGGTCCGCTTCGAGGGGAGGCGCTTCATGCTGCGAAAGCCACAGCAACTCGCTCGTGTCAGCCAGCGCGCTCAACTCTGCGAGCTCGTCCGCTCCGATGCCGGAGCCGCGGAGGACCTCTCCAGTTCGGTGCTTGCGCTTTGAGAGCGCGTCAACAACGCGCTCTCGCTCTTCATCGTTCATCGTTGGTCCTCCTTCCGTCCATTGCGTCGCGAAGCAACTTCAGCACCTCGAGCTTCATCTGGCTGACCCTTGCCGGTGTCACGCCCAGTTGTGCCGCGATCTCAGCCCGAGGCCGCTCCAGTCCGATGTGTTCGACGGCCACGAGCCGCTGCCTCTCGTTGAGAACGTCGAGGCTCGCACGCATACGCGAGATCTGCTGCTCGAGGTCGACTCGTTCTGCCACCTCCTCGCCGACGTCGCTGTCGGCCGTTCGGCCATGCAGGTCGTCGAGCGACGGCCCGGCGCGCCGAACGGCCGCCGACTTCACGATGTCCTGCGCCTTGCGCTTGACGGCCTTGACGAGGAAGGCCTCCCAGTTGACGACGTTCGTCGGGAGGCCGCTCTTCATGAGCGATACGACTGCTGCGCTCACAGCATCCTCAGCGGAGGCCACCATTCCTGACGGGCGAAGCGTTGAGTATGCGACGCGGTACATCGCGCCGCGGTGTTGCGCGTAGAGGGCCGCCAAGTCCGGAGCGGCGCCGCGACACGCATGCGCGACGGAAGGCTCGTCTTCCACCTCCGCTTCGCCAGTCCGCTCCACACTTCACCTTCCCTTCAGCACGTAGTCGAGCGAGGCAGGCAAGTAGTTAGCCCGCCTTCGGGCGCCATCACGAGGATGGCCGAGAAGCCGTGTCGGTGGGGCCATCGGTCGGGTGAAATCTCCGATTAGAGATGCCGATAACGTTCGTTATGTCATATATGCCTGTTATGCCCGTTCTGATACGGCGCGCCATGGGTGGTGCGTGCGGCCCTCATTCGTCGCGCAGGAGTTCTGCGACGACGGCGTCGGCGGTCGTCTTGTCCCCCCAGATCCACTCGTGCGCGAAGTCGCGAACGCGCGTGTCCGAGCCTTGGCTCGAGGCAACGCCGAGCGGCGGAGGCGTCTTGGCTCGCCGGGCAACATCGGACTTGCTTAGCCCTGTGAGCTGAGCGACGGTCCGCTGCGACATGCCGGAGCGCAGCAGGAGCGCGGCTGCCTGGGAGACGGCCACTTCCGCCTCCAGGGTTGCGCGGTGAGCGAGGAGGCGAGCCTGCGCGACGGCACGAGTAGCGGCTGCTTCGAGGTCAGGAGATTCGGTCATAACCCCATCGTACCAAAACTGCCCCAGCGTTGGGGCAAATATGGGGCACGTTCTCTTGCCACGCCGCGATGACCGGCGCTCTCATCGCTACGGGCGGCCCCGAGACCCAGTTCGCCCAGCGTGCCGGCGTCACCTGCGTCACCGTTCGCGGCCCTCGGGAAGCGCTGACGGCGCACTCGGGGCGGCTCACCCGACCAGGCGCAGTGATGCGCCCCGCGCCCGGGCAGCGGGCCGCGCCTGCCCCTCAATGGGATCGACGAGGAGCCCGCCCGGGGTCGGGAGCGTGAGCGTCCACCGGTCCGTGGCGCCGCGTGCCGTCCGGGCGACGTCGAGCTCGCACCGCCGGAGGTAGCCGCCGCCGGCGTCCGTGCCGGACCACCGGTGCGCGACGACGTCGAGGCGCACCGCGGCCTGCTCCCACGGGCCCACGCTCACGAGCCCGGAGCCGCGCTCACGCGCGCGGGCGAGCAGCCGCCGGCGCTCGGACGTCGTGAGCCGGGCGTCCGGCCCGACGACGACGTACGTCATGCCGTCCAGCAGCGCCGCGACGACGCCGGCGGGATCGTCCCCGGCGCGCGGCACGAGCGCGACGCGCTCGAGCGCCACGCCGGCGTCCGCAGCCGCGAGCATCCCGAGGTCGGGCGCCCCCACCACGGCGAGCCAGTCCGAGGTGCCCTGCGACGTCGCGAGCAGCGCGAGCAAGAGCGACGTCGAACCCGTCACGACGCTGGCCGCGCCGCGCGGCAGGCACCCGTCGTCGAGGATCGCGCCGAGCGGGCGCGGAGCGTCGTCGAGGTCGACCACGCCCGGCGTCGACGCGCGCACGCCTGTGCGCAGCTCGGCGCGACGCAGGGTCGCGCGAGCCACCT
>NZ_WMKA01000068.1 GCF_009711085.1 Cellulosimicrobium composti | reverse complement strand
GGGGCTGCTGCACGGATCTGTGACATCTCAGATCGCTTGCTCGCCGAGCAGGCTGGAAGGATGTTGCTGTGCCCAGGCCCTATCCCCGTGAGTTTCGTGAGGACGTCGTGCGGGTCGCCCGGAACCGTGGTCCCGGTGTGACGCTGGCACAGATCGCCCAGGACTTCGGGGTCCATGAGATGACGATCACGAAGTGGTTGCGTGCCGCCGATGTCGAGGACGGCGTGAAGCCCGGCGTCGCCTCGGAGCACGCACGGGAGTTGCGTGAGGCTCGACGTCGGATTCGGTTGCTGGAGCAGGAGAACGAGGTCCTGCGGCGGGCGGCGGCGTACCTGTCCCAGGCTCAGCTGCCGGGAAAAGGCTCTACCCGCTCGTGAGAGAGAGCTCGCCGCGGCCGGTGCCCCGATCAGGGTGCCGGTCGCGGTGGCGTGCCGGGTGCTCAAGCTCCACCGCCAGCACTACTACTACGCCTGGCTCGCCCAGCCGGTCACCGGCGGCGAGCTCGAGGAGGCGTATCTCGCGAACGCGGTCTTCGATGCCCACCGTGAGGACCCCGAGTTCGGCTACCGGCTGCTGTTCGACGAGGTGAACGCGGCCGGGCACAAGGTCAGTGAGCGCACGGTGTGGAAGATCTGCTCGGCGAACCAGTGGTGGTGCGTGTTCGGAAAGAAGCGCCGCGGGAAGAATGGGCGGCCCGGCGCGCCCGCGCACGATGACCTGGTGCGTCGCGAATTCACCGCTCCTGGCCCGAACCGGTTGTGGTTGACGGACATCACCGAGCATCCCACCAGCGAAGGCAAGGTCTACCTGTGTGCGGTCAAGGACGTGTGGTCGAACCGGATCGTGGGGTACTCCATCGCAGACCGCATGACGTCCCAGCTGGCCGTCGACGCCCTGGAATCGGCGGTTTCGCGCCGCGGGGTGCGCGTGGCCGGCTGCACCCTGCACTCGGACCGCGGCGGCCAGCTTCGAAGCCGAAAGCTGCAGCAGTCCCTCTGGCGCCACCAGATGCGCGGATCCATGGGCCAGGTCGGATCAGCCGGTGACAACGCCGCCATGGAGAGCTTCTTCAGCCTGCTTCAGCACAACGTCCTGGACCGGCAGAGATGGACCACCCGAGAGGAGCTGCGGATCGCGATCGTGACCTGGATCGAACGGACCTACCACCGTCGCCGACGCCAGGCCAGACTCGCACGATTGACCCCGATCGAGTTCGAGATCATCATGAGCCAGGCCGCCGACCAAGCTGCCTAACCAACTGTCACGGAATCGTGCAGCAGCCCCCTCGCCTCCCGCTCCCAGGCCCTGGCTGAGCTGACCGCCAACCGCAAGAGGTTGGAGGCCGAGAGCGACAAGCTACTCGCCGCGCACTTCGCCGACGCCATCGACCTCGACCTCGACCTCGACCTCGACCTCGACCTCGACCTCGACCTCGACCTCGACACACTCAAGCGCCACCAAGACCGCATCCGCATTGGCCTAACCGACATCGACCGGCGCCTCACCACCGAGCACGGCCACCACGAAGGCCCCCGCAAACACCTCGGCACAGCGCTGCGGCTCCTGGTGGACTGCGGGCAGATGTATGCCCGCACCGACGACCACGGCCGGCGCCTCGCGAACCAGACCTTCTACGACCGCATCGACATCAGCGAAGACGAAAGGGCGACGATCCGACTCGCTGAGCCGTTCGCCGCCCTGACACCAGAACCGACGTCAACCGATGTCAGGTGTTCTAGTACGTCGTCTTGGGTGGGCCCGGAGGGACTCGAACCCCCGACATCCACGGTGTAAGCGTGGCGCTCTGACCAGCTGAGCTACAGGCCCTGGAACAGCGGAGCACAGCCTACCGGGTCGGCACCCCGCCACCGGCCACCAGGGGGCGCGCCGACCCGGCGCGAGGACCGCCGTCGGCCCTCCCCCGCCGCCCCGCTCCTCGCGGGAGCGGCGCGCCGCGTCAGAGCTGCTCGAGCGCCCGCCGGTAGCCGTCGATGTCGCGGCGCTGCCCGCGCGGGTTGACGACCGACCAGCGCACGATCCCGTCCGCGTCGAGGAGGAACGACCCGCGCAGCGCGAGACCGTTGTCCTCGTCGAGCACGCCGTAGGCCCGGGCCACGTCGCCGTGGGGCCAGAAGTCGGAGAGGAGGTCGAACTCAAAGCCCTCCTGCGCCGCCCACGCCTTCTGCGTGAAGACCGAGTCGCACGAGATGCCGAGCAGGGTCACCCCCGCCGCCTCGAACTCCTCGAGGTTGTCCCGCAGCTCGCACAGCTCGCCCGTGCAGATGCCCGAGAACGCGAACGGGTAGAACACGAGCAGGACGGGCCCGCCGCGCAGGTCCGCGAGGTGGACCGGCGTGCCGTGGGTGTCGGGGAGCGTGAAGTCGGGGGCGGGGTCGCCCGGGCGGACCACGGCGCCGGTGGTCGCCGCCTCAGCGGCCACGACCACGCGTCCCGAGCTTCGTCGCCGACCAGTCGGGGGCGATCGCGAACGTGCTCGTCGCGTGCAGCCCGGCCGTCGTCGCCGCCTCCTGGATGTCGTTGTGGCCCACGTGCCCCGTGCGGCCGGGCTTCGGCGTGAGGACCCAGATGAGGCCGCCGTCGTCGAGCACGGTCTGCACGTCCACGAGCAGGTCGGTGAGGTCGCCGTCGTCCTCGCGGAACCACACGATCACGCCGTCGGTGACGTCGTCGTAGTCCTCGTCGACGAGCTCGCCGCCGACGAGCTCCTCGAGCTCGCCGCGCAGGTCGTCGTCGACGTCCTCCGACCAGCCGAACTCCTGCACCACGTTGCCGGGCGCGAAGCCGAGGCGGTCCACCCCGCTGGGCCCTGCGGTGTCGGTCACTGTCGTGTCGTTCCTTTCCTCGTCCTGTCGTCCGCACGGGGTCCGCACGCGCGCCCGGGCGGACGCCCACACGCACGACGACCTGCCGTGTCTGGCAAAGGTAGCCCACCGGAGGGTGCCGTGCTTGGCAAGGTGCCCGCCACGGACGGCGTCCGCGCGCGTCGCGCCGCGCCGCGACGTGTCGCCGAAATCACGCCCTCTTGACCACTCGATGGTGTGACTTACGCGCTCGTTGTGAACACAATGGGTGGACCACCCTGGTCTCGTGAAGAGGCGCGGTCGCCACCAGCGGCCGCGGCCGCGTGCCCGGAGTGGGCCCAAGACGGGCGTCGGCCGTGTACCGCGCGGCCGTGCGTCCGGCATCCGACGAGATATGAGGTTGCTGGTGGCTTCGTACGACGAGACCGGACCGCTGATCAACGGTCTGCTCAGCCAGGTTCCGGACTTCGACCCCGCCGAGACCGGCGAGTGGGTCGAGGCCCTCGACGGCCTGATCGACGACCGCGGGGGCCCGCGCGCCCGCTACGTCCTGCTGAACCTGCTCAAGAGGGCCCGGGAGCGCAACGTCGCCGTCCCGACCTCCCTGACCACTCCCTACGTGAACACCATCGGTGTGCACGAGGAGCCCTACTTCCCCGGCGACGAGGCGCTGGAGCGCCGCTACCGCTCGTGGATCCGCTGGAACGCCGCCGTCATGGTGACGCGCGCCCAGCGCCCGGGCATCGGCGTCGGCGGCCACATCTCCTCCTACGCGTCCGTCGCGACGCTCTACGAGGTGGGGCTCAACCACTTCTTCCGCGGCAAGGACCACCCCGGCGGCGGCGACCAGGTCTACTTCCAGGGCCACGCCTCCCCCGGCGTCTACGCGCGCGCGTTCCTCGAGGGCCGCCTCTCGGCGGACCAGCTCGACGGGTTCCGCCAGGAGAAGTCGCACGCGGGCGGCGGCCTGCCGTCGTACCCGCACCCGCGCCTCATGCCGGACTTCTGGGAGTACCCCACGGTCTCCATGGGCCTCGGCCCGGCGAGCGCGATCTACCAGGCGTGGACGGACAAGTACCTCCACAACCGCGGGATCCGCGACACGTCCCAGCAGGACGTGTGGGCGTTCCTCGGCGACGGCGAGATGGACGAGCCCGAGTCGCGCGGCATGCTCCAGCTCGCGGCGCAGCAGCAGCTCGACAACCTCACGTTCGTCGTGAACTGCAACCTGCAGCGCCTCGACGGCCCGGTGCGAGGCAACGGCAAGATCATCCAGGAGCTCGAGGCGCAGTTCCGCGGCGCGGGCTGGAACGTCATCAAGGTCATCTGGGGCCGCGAGTGGGACGTCCTGCTCAACGCGGACAAGGACCGCGCCCTGGTCAACCTCATGAACGTCACGCCCGACGGCGACTACCAGACGTACCGCGCCGAGTCCGGCGCGTTCATCCGCGAGCACTTCTTCGGCCGCGACCCGCGGACCAAGGCGCTCGTCGAGAACATGACGGACGAGGACATCTGGAACCTCAAGCGCGGCGGCCACGACTACCGCAAGCTGTACGCGGCGTACTCCGCGGCGCGCGCCCACACGGGCCAGCCCACGGTGATCCTCGCGCACACGGTCAAGGGCTACGCGCTCGGGCCGACGTTCGCGGGCCGCAACGCGACGCACCAGATGAAGAAGGTCGGCCTCGCCGACCTCAAGGCGCTGCGCGACTCGCTGCGCATCCCGATCACCGACGAGGAGCTCGACGCCAACCCGTACGAGCCCCCGTACTACCACCCGGGCCCCGACGCGCCGGAGATCCAGTACCTCCTGGAGCGCCGCCGCCAGCTCGGCGGGTTCGTGCCCGAGCGCCGCTCGACGCCCAAGCCGGTCACCCTGCCGGGCGAGAAGTCCTACGAGATCCTCAAGAAGGGCTCGGGCCAGCAGGAGATCGCCTCCACGATGGCCTTCGTCCGCCTCCTCAAGGACCTCATCAAGGACAAGGAGTTCGGCAGGCGCATCGTCCCGATCATCCCGGACGAGGCGCGCACGTTCGGCCTGGACTCGATCTTCCCGTCGGCGAAGATCTTCAACACCCAGGGCCAGCACTACCTCGCCGTGGACCGCGAGCTCATGCTGAGCTACAAGGAGTCCGAGGCCGGGCAGATCATGCACACCGGCATCAACGAGGCCGGCTCCGCGGCCGCGTTCCAGGCGGTCGGCACGTCCTACGCCACGCAGGGCGAGATCATGGTGCCGTTCTACATCTTCTACTCGATGTTCGGCTTCCAGCGCACCGGCGACCAGTTCTGGGCGGCGGGCGACCAGCTCACGCGCGGCTTCATCGTCGGTGCGACCGCGGGTCGCACGACGCTCACGGGCGAGGGCCTGCAGCACGCCGACGGCCACTCGCCGCTCATCGCGGGCACGAACACGGCGGTCGTCCAGTACGACCCGGCCTACGGGTACGAGATCCGCCACATCGTGCGCGACGGCATCGAGCGCATGTTCGGCGACGGGTCGGACGGGCGCGACCAGAACGTCATGTACTACCTCACGGTGTACAACGAGCCGATGGTCCAGCCGGCCGAGCCGGAGGACGTGGACGTCGAGGGCATCCTCAAGGGCATCCACCGCATCGCCGTCGGCGAGGGCGACGGGCCGCGCGCCCAGCTCCTCGCGTCCGGCGTGGGCGTGCCGTGGGCGCTCGAGGCGCAGCAGCTCCTCAAGGAGGACTGGGGCGTCGCGGCCGACGTGTGGAGCGTGACGAGCTGGAACGAGCTGCGACGCGACGCGCTCGCCGCCGACCAGGCCGCGTTCCTCGACCCGGCCTCGGAGCCGCGCGTCCCGTTCGTCACGGCGAGGCTCTCGGGCGCCGAGGGCCCGTTCGTCGCGACGAGCGACTACGACCACCTGGTCCCCGACCAGATCCGCAAGTGGGTCCCGGGCGACTACGAGGTGCTCGGCGCCGACGGGTTCGGGTTCTCCGACACCCGTGCGGCGGCGCGCCGCCACTTCAAGATCGACGGCCCGTCGGTCGTGGTGCGCACGCTGCAGGCGCTCGCCAAGCAGGGCAAGGTCCCCGCGGACGCGTCGGCCAAGGCGATCGAGAAGTACCGCCTCATGGACGTCACCGCCGGCACGTCCGGCAACGCGGGCGGTGAGTCCTGACGCCCGCCGCCCGGTAGCACGACGACGGCCGGTCGCCTCCGCGGGGAGGCGACCGGCCGTCGTCGTACGGTCTCGGGCGGGTCGACGACGCGCGCCGGGTGGCGTCGCCGGAACGGGCCTCAGGTGCCGGCGCGGTGCTGCTCGGCCTGCGCGACGGCGCGCTCCAGGTCCGTGCGCAGGGTCGCGACGCCCTGCGGGTCGCCGTGCTCGACGAGCGACGCGAGGTGGTGGCGCGCCTCGAGCGGGCGGTCGGACTCGATCGCGGCGAGGACGAGCTGACGGCCGACCTCGGGGTCGTGGTCCCGCGCGCGCCAGTGCCCGACGCCGAGGCCCAGCGCCTCGGCCGGCAGGCCGGCCGCGCGCAGGACCTCCATCGACTGCGCGAGCGCGCGCCCGGACGGGTCGCGCTCCGCGGCGGTCGCGAACCGGCGCAGCGCGGACTCCTGGTCGTCGTCGAGCGAGAGCCGCCCGAGCTCGACGAGCGGGTACCAGCCCTTGGGGTGCCCGGCGAGCTCCTCGGCGAGCGCCCAGACCGCGAGGTCGGCCGCGCGCTGCTTCTCCGTCTCGTCGACGGGCGCGGCGAGCGGGTCGTCGGTGGCGGGGCCCTCCGCGGCGCGCCGTCGGACCAGCTCCGCGAGCGCGCGGAACGCCCGCTCGTCGTTCGGGTCGTCCACGAGCATCGCGCGCAGCGCGTCCTCGTGGACCGTGTCCCCCCGCTTCTCCCCGGACCGTGGGCGGCGCGTGCCGACGGTCGACGCGGACGTCGGCCGGCGCATGAGCTGTCGGAGTCGGGGCATGAGTGCCATGTCCCGACCCTAGCGGGTCGTCCGGACGCTCACCCACCGGCCGGGCGTCGGGCGACGAGGGCGCCACCGGGCGCCCGCGTTTGTGGACTGTCCACAACGCGGGCCCGTATGCTCGGCGCGTGACGGCCTCCCCCAGGACCCCGGCGAGCGCGACCGCACCGAGCGGACCGGCGGGCAACGCGGACAACCTCCAGCGTCTGCGCGACGGCAGCGGCCTGCTCATGTCGGCCGCGCTGCGGCGGCTCGACGACGAGATCCCGTGGTACCGCGAGCTCCCGGCGGAGGACCGCTCGTACGTGGGCCTCGTCGCCCAGTCGGGCATCACCGCGTTCGTCACCTGGTACGCCGACCCGCAGGCCCCGCCGCACGGCGTGAGCGAGATCTTCGCGGCGGCCCCGCCCGAGCTCACGCGCTCGATCTCGCTGCAGAACACGCTCCAGCTCGTGCGCATCGTCGTCGAGGTCGTCGAGGCGTACTCCGACCAGCTCGCCGCCCCGGGCGGCGAGCGCGACCTGCGCGAGGCCGTGCTGCGGTACTCGCGCGAGGTCGCGTTCTCGGCGGCCGAGGTCTACGCGCGCGCCGCCGAGGTGCGCGGCGCGTGGGACGCGCGCCTGGAGGCCCTCGTCGTCGACGCCCTCATCCGCGGCGACGGCGACGACTCGCTGCGCTCGCGCGTGTCGGCGCTCGGGTGGAGCGGGCACGGGTCGACCCTGGTCATGGCCGGGACGATCGCCGCGACGCTCGACGAGGTGCGCACGGCCGAGCTCCGGCGCGCGACGCGGCGCGCGGCGGGCGACGCGCTCGTCGGCATCCACGGCGACCGTCTCGTGCTCGTGCTCGGCGGCGAGGGCGACCTCCAGGCCGCCGCGGCGTCGCTCCTGCCGCGCTTCGGGCCGGGACCGGTCGTCATCGGCCCGACGGTCCCCGGCCTCGAGGAGGCGGCGCGCTCGGCGCAGGCGGCGCTCGCCGGCCTGCGGGCCGCGCCCGCGTGGCCGCAGGCGCCCCGCCCGGTGCTCGCCGACGACCTGCTGCCCGAGCGCGTCCTCACGGGTGACACGACCGCGCGCCGCACGCTCGTCGCCCAGGCGTACCGCCCGTTGGCCGAGGCGACGGGGTCGGTGCTGGAGACGCTGTCGGCCTACCTCGGCACGGGCCGCTCGCTCGAGGCGGCCGCACGATCGCTCTACGTGCACCCGAACACCGTGCGCTACCGCCTGCGCAAGGTCTCCGAGATCACGGGGTGGGACCCGCTCGACGCGCGCGAGTCGTTCGTCCTGCAGGTCGCGCTCGCCCTCGGCCAGCTCGCGGGCTCGCGCTGACCCGTGCACCGGGCCGTGGGACCGGCTCGCCCGGACCCTTGTAGGTTCGGCACAATCCCCCTTCCGAAGGTTGGTGCGGGTCGTGACGTGGCGGGAGAGCCCCGCGTTGGCACAGTTGACGGGTGCTCGCCGTCTTGTGCCCTGGACAGGGCTCCCAGTCCCCCGGAATGCTCGCCCCCTGGCTCGACCTGCCCGGCGTCGCCGACCAGGTCGCCGCGTTCGGCGAGGCCGCGGGCCTCGACCTGCGCGCGCACGGCACCGAGTCGGACGCCGACGCGATCCGCGACACGGCGGTGGCCCAGCCGCTCATCGTCGCGTCCTCGCTCGTCGCGCTCCGCGTGATCCTCGACGGCCGCCAGACGACCGACGTCGTCGACGTGACCGCGGGCCACTCGGTCGGCGAGCTCGCCGCCGCCGCGGTCGCCGGGGCGCTCACCGACACGGGCGCCGTGGGCCTCGTCTCGCACCGGGCGCGCGCCATGGCCGCCGCCGCCGCGCAGACGCCGACCGGGATGAGCGCCGTCGTGGGCGGCGACCCGCAAGAGGTGCTCGCCGCGATCGAGGCGGCCCACCTGTGGCCGGCGAACGTCAACGGCGGCGGGCAGGTCGTCGCCGCCGGCGCGCTCGACCACCTCGCGGCCCTCGCCGAGAACCCGCCCGCCAAGGCGCGCGTCATCCCGCTCCAGGTCGCCGGGGCGTTCCACACCCCGTTCATGCAGCCCGCGCTCGAGGAGTTCGAGCCCGTCGCCGCGTCGTGGGACGTGAGCGACCCGCGCGTGCCGTTCCTCTCGAACGCCGACGGCGAGTCGTACGCGACGATCGACATCGAGGGCAGCACGTACGGCAAGGCGCGCGACGTCGTGCGCCGCCTCACCGCGCAGATCGCCGCACCCGTGCGCTGGGACCTGTGCCAGGAGACGCTCGCCGACCTCGGCGTCACCGCGATCCTCGAGCTCGCGCCCGGCGGCGTGCTCACCGGGCTCGCCCGCCGCGCGCTCAAGGGCGTCGAGTCGGTGGCCGTGAAGTCGCCCGACGACGTCGAGGCGGCCCGGGACCTCGTCGCGCGCCACTCCGTCGTGGGCGGCGCGTCCCCCGCCGGGGCCGACGCGTGAGCGCGACGCTGCGCCAGGCCACGGGCCCGGCGTACTCGCGCATCCTCGCGATCGGCGGCGTGCGCGGCGAGAACGTCGTGACGAACGACGACATCGCCGGGCCGATCGACTCGTCGGACGAGTGGATCCGCCAGCGCACCGGCATCGTCACGCGCCGACGCGCGGGGGCGGACGTCGACGTCCTCGACCTGTCCGAGGCGGCCGCGCGCGACGCGCTCGCCCGCGCGGGTCTCCAGGGGGCCGACGTCGACGCCGTCATCGTCTCGACCGTCACGTACTTCCACCAGACTCCCGCGGCCGCCGCCGTGCTCGCGGAGCGGCTCGGCGCAACGCCCGCCGCCGCGTTCGACGTCTCCGCCGCGTGTGCGGGCTACGCCTACGCGATCGCCCAGGCGGACGCGCTCGTGCGCGCGGGCGCCGCGACCCACGTGCTCGTGGTGGGCGCCGAGAAGATGAGCGACTTCATCGACCCGACGGACCGCTCCATCTCGTTCCTCCTGGGCGACGGCGCGGGCGCCGCGATCGTCGGCCCGTCCGACACCCCGGGGATCGGCCCGACCGTCTGGGGCTCCGACGGCGGCAAGGCGCAGGCGATCCGCCAGACGCACGCGTGGTCGGACCTGCGCGAGGACCCGTCCCTCGGCTGGCCGACGCTGCGCCAGGACGGACCGAGCGTGTTCAAGTGGGCCGCGTTCCAGATGGCGCCGGTCGCCGCGAAGGCCATGGCCGAGGCGGGCGTCACGCCCGCCGACATCGGGGCGTTCGTGCCGCACCAGGCGAACATGCGCATCATCGACCAGATGATCAAGCAGCTCGAGCTCCCCGACACCGTCGCGGTCGCCCGGGACATCGCGGAGACCGGCAACACGTCGGCCGCCTCGATCCCCCTCGCGACGCGGCGCCTGCTCGACGAGGGCCAGGTGCGCTCCGGCGACCTCGCCCTCCAGATCGGCTTCGGCGCCGGCCTCGTCTACGCGGCGCAGGTGGTCGTCCTGCCGTAGGGGAGAATCACCCTGGACGGTCGGCCGCCCCGCCCCCGCGGGAGGACCGACACGTCGGCGGACCCGTCCGTCGCACGCACCGTCACACGCTGTACCGCCCGGGACACACCACCGGGCACCGCCACCGGGACCGGTCGCCGCCGGCCCCACGACAAGGAGAAACCATGGCCTACACCGAGCAGGAAGTCCTCGCCGGCCTCGCGGAGATCGTCGCCGAGGAGACGGGTCTGCCGACCGACGCCGTCGCGCTCGAGAAGTCCTTCACCGACGACCTCGACATCGACTCGCTGTCGATGATGACGATCGTCACGCACGCCGAGGACAAGTTCGGGGTGCGCATCCCGGACGACGAGGTCAAGAACCTCACCACGGTCGGCGACGCCGTGTCCTTCATCACGGGCGCCCAGGCCTGAGCACTCCCCGCCTGCCCCGCAGGCCTGCGGGCGGGTCGGCGTCACCCGCGCCGACCCGCCCGTCCTCCTTCCCCCCGACCCACCCGAGGAGCACCATGTCCGCCGCCACTGAAGTCGTCGTCACCGGTCTCGGCGCCACCACGCCGCTGGGCGGCGACGTGCCCTCGACGTGGGCCGCGGCGCTCGCCGGCGAGTCCGGCGCCCGCACGCTCGAGAACGACTGGGCGGAGCGCTACGAGATCCCGGTGACGTTCGCCGCGACCATCAAGGTGGACCCCGCCGAGGTGCTCGCGCGCCCCGAGATCAAGCGCATGGACCCGTCCACGCAGTACGCGATCATCGCGGCGCGCGAGGCGTGGGCGGACGCGGGCAGCCCCGAGGTCGACGGCGACCGGCTCGGCACGGTCGTGTCGTCCGGCATCGGCGGCATCTGGACCACGCTCGACGGCTGGGACACGCTGCGCGAGCGCGGGGCGCGTCGCATGCTGCCGATGACGGTCCCGATGCTCATGCCGAACTCCCCCACCGCGTACGTGTCGCTCGAGCTCGGCGCGCGCGCCGGTGCGCACGCGCTCGTCTCGGCCTGCGCGTCGGGCGCCGAGGCGATCGGCTACGGCGTCGACATGATCCGCGCGGGCCGCGCGGACGTCGTCGTCGCGGGCGGCACCGAGGCGACGATCCACCCCATGCCGATCGCGGCCTTCGCCGCGTCGCGCACGCTCTCGCTGCGCAACGACGACCCGCAGGGAGCGTCGCGCCCCTACGACGTCGACCGCGACGGGTTCGTCATCGGCGAGGGCTCGGGCGTCGTCGTCCTGGAGAGCGCCGAGCACGCCGCCGCGCGCGGTGCCCGCGTGTACGCGCGCCTCGCCGGCGTCGGGCTGTCGTCCGACGCCTACCACATCACCTCTCCGGACCCGGACGGCCGCGGGCAGGTCGCGGCGATGCGCCGCGCGCTCGAGGAGGCCGGGGTCACGGGCCGCGACGTCGTGCACGTCAACGCGCACGCCACGTCGACCAAGGTGGGCGACCTCACCGAGACCCGGTCCATCCGCTCGCTCCTGGGCGACGACGCCGACCACGTGCTGCTCTCGGCGACCAAGTCGATGACCGGTCACCTCCTCGGCGGCGCCGGGGCGCTGGAGTCGATCTTCACCATCAAGGCCGTCTCGGAGCGTCTCGCCCCGCCGACGATCAACGTGGCGAACCCCGACCCGGAGCTCCAGGTGCCGCTCGTGCGCGACACCCCGGCCGAGCTGCCCTCCGGCGACGTCGTCGCGATCAACAACTCATTCGGGTTCGGCGGCCACAACGTCGCCCTCGCCGTCGCGAGCGTCTGACGCCGCGGGCGACGGAGCGGCTCCCCGCTCTCGCCGCCCGCGCATCCCCGCCACGATCTGAGATGGACGTCCGCCCAGATGGCGGGTTTCGCCCCGTCCGTCCGACGGCCCTCGCCCGCGGGATCCTGCGGATGGACGCCGTCACGACGGTGCCCGGGGCAATTTCACCCGCGAGCGCTCTCCCGAGCGGTGGTGGGCCCGTATCCCCCTTCCTACGGTTCGCTCGGCACGTCCGTGCCGGAACGCGCTGGACCACGGAAGGAAAGCGGGGGCCATGACCCGACCACGCCATGTACACACTCCACCAGGACGGAGAGGCCGCACACGCAGCGTCGCGATCGCTGCGGCCACCGGTCTCGTCGGCGCGCTGGTGCTCTCCGGTGCCGGCGCGAACGCCGCACCCGGTGACCTGTCCGAGGCCGAGGGACGGTTCCTCTCGGGCACCGTCGCCGGCCTCGACCTGGACACCGTCGCCGCCCTCGAAGGGGCGCTCGCCGAGACCCCGTCCGGCACGCCGCTGGACACCCACCCCCTGAGTGCCGAGGTGCTCAGCGCGCTGGAGATCGACCTCACCGGGGCGCTCCAGCTCCTCGGACCGAACGGCGTCCTCGCGCTCGGCGCCGTGAACCAGTACGCCGAGGCGAACCCGGACGGCTCCGCGCGGGCCGCGTCGGGTGCCCTGTCCGACCAGGGCACGATCTCGGTGGGCGGCAGCGCGGAGTTCCCCTCCGACGCCCGCCTCGAGCTGACCCAGCTCCTCGGCCCCGGCTTCGAGTCGGTCGTCGCCGACCTCGACCTCACGCTCGGGGCGCTCTCGGCCACGGCGGAGGCGACGGGCGGCACGGCGCCGACCGGTGACTACCAGATCGCCGGGGCGACGCTCGAGCTCGACAGCCCCGCGGTCTCCGGCATCGCGACGACCGTCGACGAGACCGTGGTGCCCGCGGTCGACGGCGCGGTCGGCTCGCTCGTGGGCAGCGACGGCCTGCTCGCGGGTGCGCTCGACACGATCGGCGTCCTCTCGCCGGTGCTCGCGGCGCTCGGTTCGAGCGTCCAGCCGGAGGTTGCGATCGACCTCGACCTCGAGGCCGCGCTCGCACCCGTCCTCGACGAGGACTTCGGCAGCGAGGGCGTCGTCGTCAACGTCGGGGCCGGTACCGTCACCGTCGACCTCGACACGATCCTCGGGGGCGAGGGCTCGCTCAACGGGTTCGACCCCAACACCGAGGTCCTGGACGACGCGGCGATCACGGCGATCCTCGCCGGACTCTCGTCCGCACTCGACGACCTCACGCTCGCGCTGACCGAGACGGTCGAGACCGCGCTGCAGTCGGCGGAGCTCACGTTCGTCGTCGACGCGTCGATCCTCGGTGGACTCACGGCACTCGACATCTCCGTCGTGGGTACGCTCGGCGACATCGTGGCGGGCAACACCGACGAGGTCGACGCCGCGGTCACCGCCTCGCTCCTCGGGGGCGGCATCACCCTCCCGATCGGGACGCTCGTGGGAGCCCTGGCCGCGCCGCTCAACGCGGTGCTGTTCGGCGACTCCGGGATCGTGAGCACCCTCACGGGGACCCTGAACACGGCGGTCGTGACCCCCGTGGTCGCGGCGCTCTCGCCCGTGTTCCAGGTCCTCGACGACGTGGTCAGCCTCGTCGTCAACGTCCAGGAGCCGTCGCCGGCGGTCGTGGACGAGACCTTCACGCAGCGGGCCGCGACGCTCACGCTCCTCTCCCTCGGGGGTGGGACGCCGCTCGCCCAGGTCCACCTGGCGTCGGCGAGCGTGCGCGGCACCGCGGCGATCGAGCCGAGCCTCACCGTCGACCCGACCACCGTCGCCGTGGGCGACTCGACCGATGTCACCGGCGAGGGCTACACGCCCGACTCGACCGTCACCGTCGAGATCCGCGACGCCGAGGGCACGGTCGTCGAGACCGTGACCGGCGTCGAGACGGACGGCGAGGGCGGCTTCACGACGCCGATCACCGTCCCGGCCGGCACGGCTCCGGGTGAGTACGTCGTCGTCGGCATCGACGACACGACGGGCACCGAGGCCGTGACGCCGCTCACGGTCGAGGCCGCGGCGATCGACCCGGGCCTGACGGTCGACCCCACGACGGTCCCGGCGGGCACGCCCACCGACGTCACCGGCACCGGTTACACGCCGTCGTCGACCGTCACGGTGGAGATCCGCGACGGCGAGGGCACGGTCGTCGCCTCCCTCACCGGCGTCGAGACCGACGACGAGGGCGGATTCACGACGCCGATCACCGTCCCGGTCGAGACCGCGCCGGGCGAGTACGTCGTCGTCGGCATCGACGACACGACCGGCACCGAGGCCGAGACCCCGCTCACCGTCGAGGCCGCGGCCATCGAGCCGAGCCTCACGGTCGACCCGACCACCGTGGTCGTCGGCGACTCGACCGACGTCACCGGCGAGGGCTACACGCCCGACTCCACCGTCACCGTCGAGATCCGCGACGGCAGCGGCACGGTCGTCGAGACCGTGACCGGCGTCGAGACGGACGGCGAGGGCGGCTTCACGACGCCGATCACCGTCCCCGTCGGCACGGTTCCGGGCGAGTACGTCGTCGTCGGCATCGACGACACGACGGGCACCGAGGCGGAGACGCCGCTCACCGTCGAGGCCGCGGCCATCGACCCGAGCGTGACGGTCGACCCGAGCACGGTCGTGGCCGGAGAGGCCACCGACGTCACCGGCGAGGGCTACACGCTCAGCTCGACCGTCACGGTCGAGGTCCGGGACGCGTCCGGGACGGTCGTCGCGACCGTCGAGGACGTCCCGACCGACGCGACCGGCGCCTTCACGACGCCCGTGACGATCCCGGCGGGCACCGAGCCCGGTACCTACACGGTCGTCGGTATCGACGACACCACGGGCACCGAGGCCGAGGCGCCCCTGACCGTCGAGGCGGACGGCACCGAGGTCGACGGCACCGAGGTCGACGGC
>NZ_WMKA01000067.1 GCF_009711085.1 Cellulosimicrobium composti | reverse complement strand
GTTCGTGCGCACGCCGCGCCGCTCGGGCAGCGCGCCGCCGCGCCTCGGCGCCCGCCCGCGGGAGGCGCAGCGCGTCCTCGCGCGAGTCCGCGAGCGCCGTGCCGGCGAGCACCATGTGCGCGCCCACCTCGCTGGACTCGAGGTCGCGCAGCGGGCGCCCCGCCGGCGGGCAGCAGTCGTCCTCGGCGCAGTCGAGCGCGTACCACCCGGTCGACGACACGACCCACGCCTCGACCGGCCCGACGTGCGGCTCGACGGCCTCGCGGCAGTGCTCGACGGCGGCCCGGGCGCGCGCGACGCCGTCGCCGCCGGTGCGCAGCGGGGCGTCGGTGTAGGCGACGAGGACGACCCGTTGCGCGCCGTCGGCCGCGAGGTGCCCCACGACGGACCGCGCGACCTGCGGCCCGTGCTCGAGGTCCGCGAGGTCGGCCACGTCGACGCGCACGACGAGCCCGACGCGGCCGCGCGGGGGTCGCAGCCCCACGAGGACGACGCTGTCCCGGGGCCGGTAGCCGAGGCGGTAGGGGACGTAGGCGAGCAGCTCGCGCGGGCCCTGGGCCCGGATCACGGTGGTCATGGCACCCATCCCAGCCGGGCGCGGAGTCGCGCGGGGCTGCCGGGCGCGGCTGTGGACGGGGCGCGAGCCTGTGGTCGACCGTCGGGGCCGGTGGTGGCTCGCGGGCGCGCGGGTGGCTACCGTGTGCGCGTGCTCCCCCGAACCCGAGCGCGCTCGCGCGGCGCCGTCCTGCCCGCCGGCCGTGCCGCCGTCGTCCTCGCCGTGGGGGTCCTGGGCGCGGCGCTCGCCGGCTGCCAGGCGGACCTCGACGACGTCCAGGGCGCCGCCGCGGCTCGCGACGCGCACGCGGAGCGAACCGCGGACGCCCCGGACGCCGGCGGCTCCGCCGGCACGCCGCTGCCCGACTACGACGCCGCGTCGGCGGTCGGCGACCTCGTCGACGGGTTCCCGAGCGACCTCGTGACGATCCCGCCGGGGGCGCGGGTGCTCGCGAGCTCGGCGCGGCCGTCCGCGGACGGCGCGCTCGTCGACGTCACGCTCAACCTGCGGTCCGAGGACCCGGTCGAGACGCTCACGGCGTTCTACACCGACGCGCTCGGCGCCGCGGGGTTCGAGGTCTCGCCGTCGACCGTCCCGAGCGCCCTGACGTCGCTCACGACGTTCGTGCGCGCGTCCGGTTCCGAAGGTCCGACGGAGTCGCTCGCGGTGGGCGTCTTCGACGACGAGACCGAGCGTCTCGTGACGATCAGCGGGCAGGTCGCCGCGGGCTGACGCGCGGTCCCGGTGCCCGCGAGGCGGGCCGACCGCATAGGCTGCCCCCGTGCCGAACCCGTCGCTGCCGGCCATGCCGCCCGCCCCGTCCGTGCCCGATCCCGCCGCGGGTGCCGCCGGCGCGAGCCCGACCGCCCTCGTGGACCGCGAGGGCGTCCGCGCGGGCGTCGACGAGGCGCTGCGCGCCGCGTCCGCGGGGCTGCGCGACGAGCTCGTCGCCACGCACCCGGACGCGGACGAGCTCGCGGACGCGACGGACGAGCTGCTCACGGGCGGCAAGCGGCTGCGCGCCGCGTTCTGCTACTGGGCCTGGCGCGCGCACGGCGGCGACCCGCACGGCCCGCACCGCGGCGTGGTGCTGCGCGGCGGCGCCGCGCTCGAGCTCTTCCAGGCCGCGGCGCTCTTCCACGACGACGTCATGGACGCGTCCGACACGCGTCGCGGGCACCCGACGGCGCACCGCGCGTTCGGCGCGCGGCACCGCGGCCTCGGGTGGTCGGGCGACGCGGACCGCTACGGCGAGAACACCGCGATCCTGCTCGGCGACCTCGCGCTCATCGCGAGCCACCGCGAGATGGGCGACGCGCTCGACGGCGTGCCCGCGCCCGTCGCGTCGAGCGCGCGCGGCGTCTTCGGCCGCATGCAGACCGAGGTCATCGTGGGCCAGTACCTCGACGTGCAGGCCCAGGTCCTGCCCTGGGGCGACGACCCCGCGGCGGACGAGGAGCGCGCCCGGGCCGTGATCCGCTCGAAGTCGGCCCGCTACAGCGTGGAGCACCCCATCGCGCTCGGCGCCGCGCTCGCAGGCGCGGACGACGCCGCGGTCGCCGCGACGAGCGCGTTCGGCCTCCCCGTGGGCGAGGCGTTCCAGCTGCGCGACGACGTGCTCGGCGTGTTCGGCGACGCGCGGGTCACGGGCAAGCCCGCGGGCGACGACCTGCGCGAGGGCAAGCGCACGGTGCTCGTCATCCGGGCGCTCGCCGCCGCGACGCCGGCGCAGCGCGCGCTCCTGCTCGCGCACCTGGGCGACCCGGAGCTCGACGCGAGCACGGTCGAGGACCTGCGCGCGGTGCTCGTCGAGACGGGCGCGCGCGACGCCGTGGAGACGCTCATCGCCGAGCTCACCGAGCAGGCCGCGGACGCGCTCGACCTCGCCGGCCTCGCCGAGCCCGGGGCCACGATGCTCGGCCTGCTCGCACGGGCGGCCGTCGAGCGCACGGCCTGACGCGACCGGGCGGTCGGGCGGAGGGCCCCTCCGCCCGACGGAGGCAGGGCGCCTCCGTCCGGCCGAGGTAGGGGCCCGGGGTCAGAGCTCGGACTGCGCGACGCGCCGCACGCGCGCCTTGTGGCCGCTGAGGAGCGTGTCGAGCGGGGCCTCGCCGAGCTCGTCGTGCGGCGTGAAGAGCCACTCGATGATCTCCGCGTCCTCGAACCCGGCGTCGGAGAGCACGACGATCGTGCCCTGCAGGCTCGACAGGACGCCGACGCGCCCGCTGTCGTCGGGGCGGCCCGCGTTGGCCGGGTCGACGAGGTGCAGCGGAACGAGGAACCGCGCGGGGACCTGGAAGGTCGTGCGCTCGCCGCGCTTCACGCCGACGACGCGGCGCTCCTGCACGAGGCGGCGCACCTTGCCGACGTCGGTGCCCAGCGCCTCCGCGACGTCCGGGAGGGTCAGCCACTCGCCGACCAGGTCGTCGAGGGCGGGGCGGGGGCTCGGGTCGTGATCGGTCACCGGGCAAGCCTACGGCGTGCCTCCACACGACACCCACGCCGTGCGCGCCGTGCTCACCGGATCGTGACACCCGTCCACCTAGACTCTCCTCGTGGCCACCGTGACGACCGATCCCCTCGTCGGCCGCCTGGTCGACGGGCGGTACGAGGTCGTCTCGCGCATCGCGCGAGGCGGCATGGCGACGGTGTACCTGGCGGTGGACCGCCGGCTCGAGCGCGAGGTCGCCCTCAAGGTCATGCACGCCCACCTCGCCGAGGGCGCGTCGGGGGCCGACTTCGTCTCCCGCTTCCGCCGCGAGGCGCGCGCCGCCGCGCGGCTCACGCACCCCGGCCTCGTCGCCGTCTACGACCAGGGTCTCGACGGCGACACGAGCTACCTGACGATGGAGTACGTCGCGGGCACCAACCTGCGGCGCACGATGCTCACGGAGCGCACCCTGCCGCTGGGTCGCACGCTCGACGTGCTGGAGGACGTGCTCGACGCGCTGGCCGCCGCGCACCGCGCGGGCCTCGTGCACCGCGACATCAAGCCGGAGAACGTGCTCCTCGACACCGACGGGCGGCTCAAGGTCACCGACTTCGGCCTGGCCCGCGCGGTCAACGAGGTCACCGCCACGACGACGGGCACCATCCTCGGCACGGTCGCGTACCTGTCCCCCGAGCTCATCGCGACCGGCGCGTGCGACGCGCGCACGGACGTCTACGCCGTCGGCATCCTCGCGTACGAGATGCTGCTCGGCACCGTCCCGCACACCGGCACCACCCCGATCCAGGTCGCGTTCCAGCACGTCAACAACGACGTGCCCCCGCCGTCGGACGTGGCGCCGTGGATCCCGCCGGAGGTCGACGACCTCCTGTGCGCGCTCGCGGCGCGCGACCCCGACGACCGCCCCGCGGACGCCGGCGCGGCCCTCGCGCTCGTGCGCTCGGTGCGTGCCGCGCTCGACCCCGCCGACCTCGAGCGGCGCGTCGACCCGCCCGCGGGCGCGCCGGAGGCCGCCGCCGTCGCCCAGGGTGCCGGGCCGGCCGACGACGAGCACCGCTCGACCGCGGCGACGGCGTCGCTCGCGACCCTCAGCCTCCAGGACCGCGAGGCCGCGGGCCTCACGGAGCCGCTCGCGGTCGGGCACGTCGTCGCGCCGACGACCCGCCCCGGTCCCCAGCCGCCCCCCGCTCCCCCGACGGCGTCCCGGCGCCGGGCGCGCGGCCGCGTCGTCGTGTGGTCGCTCGTCGTGCTGCTCCTCCTCGCCGGCGCCGGCGCCGGCGCCGCGTGGTGGTTCTCGTCCGGGCCCGGCGCGTACACCGAGGTCCCGGGCGGCCTCGTCGAGGCGTCCCGGACCGAGGCAACCACGGTCCTCGACGACGCCGGGCTGCGGCACACGATCGAGGAGCGCTACGACGACGCCGTCCCCGAGGGCGCGGTCGTCGCGACGGACCCCGCGTCCGGCGAGCCCGTGCGCAAGGACGGGAGCGTGCTCCTCGTCGTCTCGAAGGGCGTGCGCATGCTCACCGTGCCGACGGGCCTCGTCGGCGCGACGGAGGACGAGGCCACGGCCGCGCTCGAGGGCGCGGACCTCACGGTCGGCGACCCCGTCCCGCAGTCCCACGACGAGATCCCGTCCGGCCAGGTCATGGCCGTGACCGACGCCGAGGGCAACGCGGTCGAGGAGGGCGCCACCGTCCGCCACGACCTGCCGATCGTGCTCACGGTGTCGTCCGGCCCCGCACCCGTCGTCGTCCCTCAGGTCACGGGGTCGGAAAAGGCCGCCGCCGTGCAGGCGCTCGAGGACCAGGGGCTCGTCGCCGCGGTGACCGAGGAGTACTCCGAGTCCGTCGGCACGGGCCTGGTGATCCGCCAGGACCCGGAGCAGGGGTCGGACGCGCACCGCACGGACACCGTGAACGTCGTCGTCTCGCTCGGCCCCCCGCTCGTCGAGGTGCCCAACACCTACTCGATGAACGTCAAGGCGGCCGAGAAGTCGCTCACGGACGCGGGGTTCCAGGTCGAGGTCCGCCACCCGCAGGGCATCAGCCCGCTGAACATCGTCTACTCCCAGGACCCGGCGGGCGGCGACGGCCGGACCGCGCCCAAGGGCTCGACCGTCGTCATCAACGTCTTCTGACGCACGCGCGGCGGGGTCGCCCACGGAGCGTGGGCGACCCCGCCGGCCCGAGCTCACGCGACCTCGGCGGCCTGGACGTCGGTCGTGACGGCCAGGGCGCGGGACGCCTCGAGGTCGTCGGCGAGGCTGCGGATTCTTGCCCTCCGCGAGCGCGAGCGAGTCCGAGCCGAGCAGCTGGTGCAGCGGGGCGCCGCCCGTCGTCGCGACGGCGATGATCGCGGCGGCGGCCTTCGCGGGGTCGCCGAGCTGGGTGCCGGGGATCTCGTCGAGGTGCTGGGCGACCATCGTGCGCACGGCCGGGTACGCGTCGGTCGTGGCCGCCGGGAGCCCGACGGACACCGGGCGCAGGAAGTCCGTGCGCATGTACCCGGGCTCGACGCTCGTCACGGAGATGCCGTGCTCCGCGACCTCGCCCGCGAGCGCCTCCGTGATCGCCTCCACGGCGAACTTGCCCGCCGTGTACAGGCTCCAGCCCGGGAACGAGAGCAGGCCGAGCACGGACGAGACGTTGATGACGTGGCCGCTGCGGCGGGCCCGCAGGCCGGGCAGGACGGCGCGCAGCACGTTCCAGACGCCGAACACCTGGACGTCGAACATGGCGCGTGCCTCCGCGTCGGACACCTCCTCGACGGCGGCGAGGAAGCCGTACCCGGCGTTGTTCACGACGACGTCGATCCCGCCGAAGCGGTCGGTGGCGGCGGCGACGGCCTGCGTCACCTGCGCCTCGTCGGCGAGGTCGACGGGCAGGGCGAGCAGGCGTGACGTGTCGGTGCCCGCGAGGGCGCCGAGGAGACGCTCGGTCGAGCGGGTGGTCGCCGCGACGTTCTCGCCGCGGTCGAGGAGCTGGCGGACGAGCTCGAGGCCGAGGCCGCGCGAGGTGCCGGTGACGAACCAGGTGGCGGGACGGTCGGTGGGGTAGGTCATGAGGACTCCTTCGGTGGGTCGGGGCCGGCACGGCGTGCCGACGTGTCCAGACTCCTGTCCGAGGGACCCTCGTGGGGGGCCGCACCATGCCCTGCCGGTCCTGGGTCGGCGCGACCGAGGACTGCGCGTCCTCCCCTCGACGGCGCGCTCGGCGGGGCGGGCGTCCAGAATGGGGGGATGCCGCAGAGGAACACGGAGCTGGCGGACTTCCTGCGCCGCGCACGGAGCGAGTGCGACCCGACCCGTGCGGGCCTGCCCGCCGACGGCCGGGCGCGCCGCGTGCCGGGGCTGCGCCGCGAGGAGGTCGCGTTCCTCGCCGGGGTGTCGACCGACTACTACGCGCGGCTCGAGCAGGGTCGTCGCATCACGCCGTCGCCGGCGGTCGTCGACGCGATCGGCCGGGCGCTCGCGCTCGACGCCGCGGGCCGGGCCCACCTCGCCGACCTCGTCGGGCTGGGCACGGCGACGCCGCAGCGACGGGCACGGCCCGTGCAGCGGCTGCGGCCCGGGCTGTACCAGCTGCTCGACGCCCTCGCCGACGTCCCGGTCCTCGTGCTCGGCCGCCGCGCCGACGTGCTCGCGCAGAACCGTCTGGGCAGGGCCCTCTTCACCGACTTCGAGCGGTTCCCCGCGCCCCGGCGCAACTACGCGCGCTGGATGCTGCTCGACGACGAGGCGCGGTCGCTGTTCGTCGACTGGGAGGAGCAGGCGCGCGTCGCCGTGGAGAGCCTTCGCCTCGAGGCGGGCAACGACCCCGCCGACCGGGCGACGGCCGATCTCGTCGCCGAGCTGCGCGAGACCAGCGACGACTTCGCGCGCTGGTGGGACGAGCACCGCGTGAACCAGCGCACGTACGGGTCGAAGCGGCTGCGCCACCCCGTGGTCGGCGACCTCACCGTGGAGTACGAGACGCTCACGCTCTCGGGGGACCCGAGCACGACGCTCTACGTGTACTCGGCCGAGCCCGGGTCGCCGTCGGCGCGGTCGCTGAGCCTGCTCGCGAGCTGGTCGCTCACCGGCGACGACGCGCCGTCCCCCGCCTGACGCGCCGCGCCGCCGCTGCGACGGTCAGCGCCGCAGCATCTCCGCGACCTGGAACGCCATCTCGAGCGACTGCTGGTGGTTGAGCCGCGGGTCCACGAGGGTCTCGTAGCGCAGGGCGAGGCCTGCGTCGTCGATCTCCTCGCTGCCCCCGAGGACCTCGGTGACGTCGTCGCCGGTGAGCTCCACGTGGAGGCCGCCGGGCACGGTGCCCGCGGCGCGGTGCACCTCGAAGAAGCCGCGCACCTCGTCGAGCACGTCGTCGAAGCGGCGCGTCTTGTAGCCGCTCGCGGACGTGATCGTGTTCCCGTGCATCGGGTCCGTGACCCACGTGACGGGCACCCCGGCGCGCGCCACGGCCTCGACGAGCGGCGGGAGCGCGTCGCGGACGTTGCCCGCACCCATGCGCGTGATGAACGTCAGGCGGCCCTCGACGCCGTCCGGGTTGAGCCGGCGGGCGAGCTCCAGCGCGACGTCGGGCGTCGTCGTGGGGCCGAGCTTGACGCCGATCGGGTTGGCGACACGCGAGAGGAAGTCGACGTGCGCGCCGTCGAGCTGGCGCGTGCGCTCGCCGATCCACAGGAAGTGGGCCGACGTGTCGTACGCGTCGCCCGTGCGCGTGTCGCGGCGCGTGAGCGCACGCTCGTAGTCGAGCACGAGCGCCTCGTGGCTGACGAAGAACTCGACCGTGCGCAGCGCGTCGAAGTCGGCGCCGCACGCGTCCATGAAGCGGATCGCCCGGTCGATCTCGGACGCGGTGCGCTCGTAGCGCGCGTACGCGGGGTTGCGCATGAAGCCGCGGTTCCACTCGTGGACCTGGCGCAGGTCGGCGAACCCGCCCGTCGTGAACGCGCGCACGACGTTCCAGGTGGCCGCCGAGATCTGGTACGCCTGGACGAGGCGCTCCGGGTCCGGGACGCGCGCCTCGGGCGTGAAGGCGTGCCCGTTGATCATGTCGCCCCGGTACGCGGGCAGGGTCACGCCGTCGCGCGTCTCCGAGTCGGAGCTGCGCGGCTTGGCGTACTGCCCGGCCATGCGGCCCATCTTCACGACGGGCATGCTCGCGCCGTGCGTGAGGATGACCGCCATCTGCAGGATGGTGCGGATCTTGTTGCGGATGCGGTCGGCGTTCGCCTCGGCGAACGTCTCGGCGCAGTCCCCTCCCTGCAGGAGGAACGCCTCGCCCCGCCCGGCCGCGGCCAGGCGGGAGCGCAGCGTGTCGGCCGCGGCGGGCACCACGAGCGGCGCGGAGGCCGCGAGCCGGTCCCGGACGGCGCCGAGCGCCGCCTCGTCCGGCCACGTCGGCTGCTGGAGCGCGACGAGCGTGCGGAAGTGGTCGAGCCCGGCGTCGGTCCCCGGCTCGCTCGTGGTGGTCATCCCGCGCCTCGGATCAGTGCGCGGCGGGCGCCGCGGGCACCAGCGGCTGGCCGATGCCCTCGAGCAGCTCGCCGAACCACTGCTGCGTCACGTCGAACGCCTTGCCGCCGGCGATGCGCGGGAACTCGATCGCGCGCAGGCGGTCGCCGTTCTCCTCGTCGTGGCCGATGACGCCGGACTCGCCGCGCAGCGCGCACTCGACCGCGAGGTCGGTCATCGACTTGATGAGGCGCAGGTCCTCGGCGTTCGCGGCCGCGGCGCGCGAGAAGTAGCCGGACTTCTGGACCATGACCTTCTCGGCACCGAGCTTCTCGGCGAACTGCTTCGCGAACCACTGGCCGGGGTTGACCGTGTCGAGCTTGACGTGGCCGAAGGGGTCGCGCTGGACCTCCTCGCCCGCCGCCTCGAGCTGCGCGACGATCTCGTGCATGCCCGCGCCCTCGGACAGGAAGATGTTGACGTTGCCCTGGGTGTCCATGACCGCCTTGAGGCGCTCGGCCTCGGCGTCGATGTCGATCGCGAGCTCCGGCAGGAACACGGCGTGCACGTCCCAGCGCTCGCGCGTCAGGCCGAGGGCCGGGGCCCACTCCTGCGCGTCGAGCCACTTGCGGTACTCGGCCGCGGCCGCCGCGGTGAGCCAGCCGCAGTGGCGGCCCATGACCTCGTGCACGATGAGCATGCGCGGGCCCGAGCGGTGCTCGCCGATGATGTTCGCCGCGAACCCGGCGGCCTCCTCGGCGGCGGTCCACGCGCCGAGCGACTGGCGGATCGGGATCACGTCGTTGTCGATCGTCTTGGGCAGGCCCACGACCGTGAGCTCGTAGCCGTTGTCGTGCAGGTACGCGGCGAGGTCGGCCGCCGTCGTGTTCGTGTCGTCGCCGCCGATCGTGTGCAGCACGTCGACGCCGTCCGCCTTGAGCTGCTCCGCCGCGACGTGCAGCGGGTCCTGCCCCTCCTGGACGAGGCCGCGCTTGACGCAGTCGGCCGCGTTGGTGAGCTTGACGCGCGAGTTGCCGATCGGCGAGCCGCCGAACCGGTGCAGGACGCCCGCCTGCTTGCGGCCCTCGTCGTCCACGACGATCTTCGTGCCCGTCAGCAGGCCGTGGTAGCCGTACTGGTAGGCGATGATCTCGATCTGAGGGTCGAGCTCCGTGTACCGCTCGATGAGACCCCCGACGGCGGAGGACAGGCACGGGGCGAAACCGCCCGCGGTGAGGAGGGCGACGCGACGAACCGACATGTGAACTCAGAACCTCTCGTAGGACGGATCCTGGCCGGACGGACGCGGTCCGGCGGGGGTGGCGGCGACGGCGACGGGCGGGTGCCCGCGAGGGGCACCGTGCGCACTGCGCGACCGGCCGTCGCTCAGTCTACTGACGCCGCACCGGGTCCCGACGGCGGTTCCGGGACCTGGACGTCGGGAGCCGGACGCCCGCCGGGGGCGCCGCCGGCCTGCTCGGACTCGGTGTGGCCGGCGGCGAGGCGGGCCTTGGCCGTCGCGGCGTAGATGTCGACGTACTCCTGGCCCGACAGCCGCATGATCGCGTACTGGATCTCGTCCGCCACGGCGCGCAGGATGAAGCGGTCGTTCTCCATGCCGCGGTAGCGCGAGAAGTCGAGCGGCTCGCCGATGACGACGCCGATCGGCATCGGGGTGGGGATCACCTTGCCGATGGGCTGCGCGATGTTGGTCCCGACCATGGCGACGGGGATCACCGGCGCCCCCGACTCGAGCGCGAGGCGCGCGACGCCCGTCTTGGCCCGGTACAGGCGGCCGTCGGGGCTGCGCGTGCCCTCGGGGTAGATGCCGAAGAGGTCGCCGTCGCGCAGCACGCGCAGGCCGGTCTCGAGCGCCGCCTCGCTGGCCTTGCCGCCCGAGCGGTCGACGGGGATGGTGCCGACGCCGCGCATGAACCCGGCCGTCAGGCGTCCCTTGACCCCGGTGCCCGTGAAGTAGTCGGACTTGCCGAGGAACTGGACCTTGCGGTCCAGCACGAGCGGCAGGATGAAGGAGTCGATGACCGCGAGGTGGTTGCTCGCGAGGATCGCGCCGCCCTCGTCCGGCACGTGCTCGACGCCCCGCGTCCAGGGACGGTACAGCAGCCGCAGGATCGGGCCGACCATCACCTGCTTCATGAACCAGTAGAACAACGTTCCTCCTCGCGGGGTCCCGGCACGGGACGTGCACACGACTCTAGAGTGATTCCCATGGCCGCACCGAACGCCCAGCCGGACTCCCCGCAGCCCGACGACGCACCCGACCCCACGCCCGACGACGGGCAGGAGGCTCCCGAGGGCCCCGCGACGCCCGAGGACCCGACGCCGGGCGAACCCCCGCGCGAGCCGGGGCTGGACGTCGACGCGCAGTGGGCCGGGATCGTGGCCGAGCTCGCCGACCTGTCCGACCTCGACGACGCCCCGCGTCCCGGCGGGACCGGTGACGACGCGCGACGCGGGCCGGTGGCCGGGGACACCGCGAGCCCGGGCGCGCCCGGCCGGGGGCCGGCGGACGTGCTCGGCTCCGTGCCCGTCGCGCCGTGGGTGCGCGCGAGCGGTCCCCGCGACTGGCCGACGACGCCGGAGGTCGAGGACCTCGAGGAGGCCGAGAGCCACTTCGTGCCGCCGGACCCGCCGCTCGTGCTGGGGCGGGACCCGCTCCTGACGATGGCCTGGGCGCTCGTCGTGGCCGTGCCGATCCTGCTGCTCGTCGTGCTCGTCGTCGCGCGCCCGTACCCCGTGGTCGTCGCGCAGGTGGGCGGCGGGGCGTTCCTCGTCGGGCTCGCGATCCTGCTCTGGCGCATGCCGCACCGGCGCGAGGACGACGACGACGGCCCGGGCGCCGTCGTCTGACGGCCCACCCGCGCGTGCACGTGGCGCGCCCCGTCAGCGGCGGGCGAGGTCCGCCGCGCCGACGATGCCCGCCTCGTTGCCGTGCTCGGCGAGCTCGATGCGCGCCTCGGGGCGGTGCCCGCGCGCGGAGAGCTGGTCGGCGAACGCGCGGCGCACGGGCTGGAGCAGCAGGTCGCCCGCCGCGCCCACGCCGCCGCCGATGACGATGAGCTCGGGGTCGAGCAGCGCGGTCACCGACGCCGCGCCCTCGCCGATCCAGCGGCCGAGCGTCGCGAAGAGCTCGACCGCGAGGGCGTCGCCCTCCTGCGCGGCCTGCGTGATCTGGGGCCCGGTGAGCTTCTCGGGGTCGCCGCCGCAGATCTCGAGCAGGCGCGCCGCGCGGTCGGGCTGCGCGATGAGCGCGTTCTGACCGTCGCGTACGAGCGCGCGCCCGGAGGCGTACTGCTCCCAGCAGCCCTCGTGGCCGCAGCCGCAGTAGTGCCCGCCGGGGACCACGCGCATGTGACCCACCTCGGCGGCGACGCCCCACTTGCCGCGCACGAGCTCGCGGTCGACGACGATCGCGCCGCCGAGGCCGGTCCCGACCGTGAGCATGAGCATGTCCGTCGCGTCGCGCCCCACGCCGAACTGGAACTCGGCCCAGCCGGCGGCGTTCGCGTCGTTCTCGACGACGATCGGCACGGACGTGTCGCCGATGAGGGCGCGCACGTTGCGCGCCAGGGGGTACTCGCGCCACGCGATGTTCGGGGCGAAGAGGACGGAGGTGCGGTCCGGGCTGACGAAGCCCGCCGCGGCGAGGCCCATGGCGCCGACCTCGTGCTCGGCGGTGAGCTCGGCGTACACGTCGGCGATGGCGCGGTCGATGCTCGCGACGTCGTCGGGCTCGGTGTCACGGCGCGTCTGGGCCAGGATCTCGCCCTTCTCGTCCACGACCCCGGCCGCGATCTTCGTCCCGCCGATGTCCACACCGATGGCGTGCATGTCCCGTCCTCACTCGCTCGGTACCGCTGACTGGAAGCCTGGCTGCGGGTGCTGCCCGCCCCGGGGCGACGCACGACGACGGGCCGGTGACCCCGCGCCCCGGGTCGGCCCGCCGGAACTCCGCGCCCCCGCAAATCGTTGCGCAAGCAGCGCACAGCCCCTGAAGCCTACCGACATCGACAGGTCCCCGGCACACGCCGCCACTGGGTAGGGTTCTCCCACCGTCGACTACTGCCACTGGAGCCAGAATGGACGAGATCAGCGCCCCACGGATCGTCGAAGTCGATCCCTCGAAGAACCTCAACGACCTCCTCGCGAGCCGGGTCGCGGCCGACCCGTCGGCGCCTCTCGTCGAGCGCCGCACCGGCGCCGACGGGGCGTGGCAGGCCCTCAGCGCGCGCGAGTTCGACGCCGAGGTCGTCGCCGTCGCCAAGGGCCTCGTGGCGCGCGGGATCCAGCCGGGCGACCACGTCGGCATCATGTCGCGCACGCGGTACGAGTGGACGCTCCTCGACTGGGCGACGTGGGCCGCGGGCGCCGTGCCCGTGCCGCTCTACGAGACGTCGAGCCCGGAGCAGGTGCAGTGGATCCTGTCGGACGCGGACGTCCGGCTGCTCGTGGTCGAGACCGAGGCGCACGCGGCGACCGTCGGCGAGGTGCGCGACCAGGTGCCGGCCCTCGGCGACGTGCTCGTCGTCGACTCGGGCGCGATCGCGACCCTCAGCGCCGAGGGCGCGGGCGTCGAGGACGCGGAGATCGAGCGCCGCCGCGGGCTCGCGGACCTGGCCGACGTCGCGACGATCATCTACACGTCGGGCACGACGGGGCGCCCCAAGGGCGCCGAGCTCACGCACGAGAACTTCTACTCGCTCACCGTCAACGCGGTCGAGGCCGTGCCCGAGGTCTTCGGCGAGCCCGGCGGGCGCACGCTGCTGTTCATGCCGCTCGCGCACGTGTTCGCGCGCTTCATCGGCGTGCTCGTCGTGGCGGGCGGCACGGTGCTCGGGCACACGCCCGACACCAAGACGCTGCTCGAGGACCTCGGGACGTTCAAGCCCACGTACATCCTCTCGGTCCCCCGCGTGTTCGAGAAGGTCTACAACTCCTCCGAGCAGAAGGCCGCAGCGGGCGGCAAGCTGAAGATCTTCCACTGGGCGGCCGCGACGGCGATCGCCTACTCGCGCGCGCTCGACGAGCCGTCGGGCCCCGGCTTCGGCCTGCGCCTGCAGCACAAGGTCGCCGACGCGCTCGTGTTCAAGAAGCTGCGCCACGCGCTCGGCGGCCGCGCCAAGTTCGCCGTGTCCGGCGGCGCGCCGCTCGGCGAGCGCCTCGGGCACTTCTACCGCGGCATCGGCATCCGCATCCTCGAGGGCTACGGCCTCACCGAGACCACGGCGCCCACGTGCGTCAACCGGCCCGCGACCACCAGGATCGGGACCGTCGGGACGCAGCTGCCCGGCTGCGCGGTCCGCATCGCCGAGGACGGCGAGATCCTGCTCCAGGGCCACCACGTGTTCCGCGGGTACCACAACAACGAGCAGGCCACGGCGGAGGCGTTCGTCGACGGCTGGTTCCGCACGGGCGACCTCGGCTCGCTCGACGACGACGGCTTCCTGCGCATCACCGGGCGCAAGAAGGAGATCATCGTCACCGCGGGCGGCAAGAACGTCGCCCCTGCCGTCCTCGAGGACCGCATCCGCGCCCACGCGCTCGTCTCGCAGTGCGTCGTGGTGGGCGACCAGAAGCCGTTCATCGGGGCCCTGATCACGCTCGACCCGGAGGGCATCCCCGGCTGGGCGGCCATGCACGGCAAGGAGCCGATGACGGTCGAGGAGGCCGCCAAGGACCCCGACGTGCTCGCGGCCCTCGACGCAGCCGTGACGCGCGCCAACGAGGCCGTGTCGCGTGCCGAGTCGATCCGCAAGTTCACCGTGCTCACCACGGACTTCACGGTCGAGAACGGGTACCTCACGCCGTCGCTCAAGGTGAAGCGCAGCGAGGTGCTCAAGGACTTCGCCACCGACGTGGAGGCCATCTACGCGGACGGGCCCGCGCCCGTCCGCTGACCCCGCGGTCGACGCGGCGACGGCCCTCCTCGGCAGCCGCCGGGGAGGGCCGTCCCGCGTCCCTCCTCCTGAGGTCGGACCGAGCGTCGGCCGGCCGGCCGTCGAGGGCGGAGCGCCCGGCGGGCGCTCGGTCAGCGGCGCGCGAGGCGCGCGAGGAGCGCCCGCGCCGGGACGCACGCCGCACCCATGCGCTGCACGTCGTCGGACACCGCCCGGTCGCTCGTCACGACGACGACGGGCCGCCCCGGGGGCTCCGCCGCGACGAGGCGCCGGATGAGGTCGTCGGCGATCTCGCCCGAGGAGAACAGCACGCGCACGCCGCGCGGGGCACGCACGGCCCGCGCGGCCGCGTCCGCGCCGTCGAAGCACACCGTGACCTCCGTCCCTCCGGCCGCGACGCGCAGGAGCCCGGCGAGGAGCCGGTCGCGCTGCTCCGCGAGCGTGAGGTCGCCGAAACCCGTCTTCGTGACGTTGTACCCGTCGACGACGAGGTGCGTCCGCGGGACCGACAGCAGGTCGTCGAGCAGCGCCGGGTCGTCCCCCGCGCGGCCGCGCGAGCCGGGGCGTGCCCTGCCCGCCGCGTCCGGCAGGGCCGCCGCGACCTCGTCGGCCGGGGTCGTCGTCGACGGCCCGAGCGCGAGCTCGCGGCGCAGGCCCGCCGCGGCGTCGACGACGGTGTCGAGCAGGAGCCGGGCGCGCGCCGTCGCGAGGTCGGCCGTCGACGTCCGGGAGCGGC